>DASXAO010000114.1:0-75839 GCA_036406675.1 Burkholderiales bacterium | reverse complement strand
ATGATGAAGGGCGGCAACCTGCAGCGCATGATGCGAGGAATGAAGGGCTTCCTGCCCGGCATGCGTTGAATCTGGAATGGTCGAGACACCGCCCGAGAGCCGAACCGACACGAGCCGCACGCTCGTCTGCAGCGTGCTGTTCCTCGACATCGTCGACTACTCGAAGCGCGACGTCGCCGAGCAGGTTCGGCTGAAGAACATCTTCAACCTGGTGATGACCAGCGCGCTCGACCACGTCGAGCCCGAAGAGCGCGTGGTGGTCGATACCGGCGACGGCGCGGCGGTGACTTTCCTGGGTGACCCTGAGCGCGCGCTCTACGTCGCGCTCGAAGTGTTCGACAACGTCGGCGAGCTGCCGGTGCGCATGGGCATCAACCTGGGCCCGGTGTCGCTGATGAAGGACCTGAACGGCCTCGACAACGTGATCGGCGACGGCATCAACGTCGCGCAGCGCGTGATGAGCTTCGCCGACCCTGGCCAGCTCCTGGTGTCGCGCTCCTTCTACGAGGTGGTGTCGTGCCTGTCGCGCGACTACATGAACCTCTTCCGCCACGAAGGCTCGCGCACCGACAAGCACGTGCGCGAGCACGAGGTGTATTCGGTCGTCGGCGGCGCGCCGATGGCGCGCCGCGTGGCGCAGACCGAGTCGATGGTGCAGGCGCGCGACGGCGGCTGGCTCGCGGGCATGGGGCCGCTCGGCTTGCGCCGCTCGGCCGTCCTCGCCGCGCCGCTCGCCTTTTTCCTGGTGGTCGGCGCCGCGGTCGCCGCCAGGACCATGCTCGAATCCTCGGCCCCCGCCGCGCCGAGCAAGGCCTCCGCGGCGGACGGCAAGTTCGACAAGAAGCTGGTGGCGCGGCTGGAGAAGAAGCCCGAGCGCTCGAGCGACAAGCCGGCGGCCTCGGCGGAGCCGGCCCGCGTCGAGCTCGCGGTGCTGCCCTGGGGCGAGGTGCTGGTGGACGGCAAGAGCCGCGGCGTCAGCCCGCCGCTGCGCACGCTTGATATTCCCGCCGGCTCGCATACGATAGAGCTACGCAATTCCACGTTCCCGAGCCACGTGGAAAAGGTGAACGTGAAAGCCGGAGAAGCCATAAGAATAAGGCACAGGTTCCAGAAATGACCCGACTGCTGATGCTCGCCGCGCTCGCCGCGCTGGCCGGCTGCGAGACCGAGCCGGTGCGCGAAGTGCAGAAGCTGTTTCAGCCGACCAAGGCGCAGCAGACGCTGAGCACGGGCCTGAAGCAGTACGAGGACGGAGAGTACGAGCAGTCGCTGAAGACGCTGCAGAGCGCGATTCAGCAGGGCCTGCCCGAGCGCGACCGGGTCAATGCCTACAAGCACTCGGCGTTCATCTACTGCACCTCGAGCCGCGAGCGCCAGTGCCGCGAGGAGTTCAAGAAGGCGCTCGCCATCGATCCCGGCATGGACCTCGCGCCCGAGGAGGCGGACCACCCCATGTGGGGCCGGGTCTTCCGGTCGGTCAAGGCCGGCCGCTAGGCGGCGCGGCCCTGGACATGGAGGCAAGCAAGCTCGGCCGCTACGCGATCCAGTCCGAGCTCGGACGCGGCGCGATGGGCGTGGTGTACAAGGCGACCGACACCGCGCTCGAGCGCACCGTCGCGGTGAAAACGGTCAACATGGCGCTGGAGCGCGACGGCGCCGAGAGGTACGAGGCGCGGTTCTACCAGGAGGCGCGCGCCGCCGGCAGCCTCAACCATCCGAACATCGTCACCGTCTACGACGTGGGCAAGGAAGGCAACGTCGCGTACATGGCGATGGAGTTCATCGAAGGACAGGAGCTGCGCTCGCTGCTCGCCGAAGGCCGCGCGCTGCCGGTGTCGCAGGCGGTCTCGATCGGCGCCCAGGTCGCGGAGGGCCTCGCCTATGCCCACCAGCACGGCGTGGTGCACCGGGACGTGAAGCCGGCCAACATCATGGTGCTCGCCGACGGGCCCGTGAAGATCACCGACTTCGGCATCGCGCGCATGCGCGCGAGCACCGACGAGCTCACGCAGAGCGGCATGATGCTCGGCTCGCCGAAATACATGTCCCCCGAGCAGGTGATCGGCAAGCGCGCCGACCACCGCTCCGACATCTTCTCGCTCGGCGTCATTCTCTACGAGACGCTCACCGGGGCGGCGCCGTTCACCGGCGAGAACGTGACCGCGCTCATGTACCAGATCGTGAACTTCGCGCCTCCGGCGCCGAGCGCGGTAAACCCGGCGGTGCCGGAGCTGCTCAACTTCATCGTCGCCAAGATGCTCGCCAAGCCGCTTGAAGAGCGCTACCAGAGCGCCCAGGAGCTGGCGAACGACCTGCGAAACTGCGAGCGCCAGATCGCCTCGCCCGCCGCCGTCACCCAGCCGCTGCGGCCCCTCGGTCTCGGCGCCGCGGGGCTCACCGCGGCCGGCGGCCTTGCCGCCGGAACCCATCCCGAGCTCGCCCTGAACCAGGCCCAGTCGCTCGTCATGGCGCAGACGCTGAACCGCACGCGGCAGGACGACTCGAGCCGCGGCGAAAGCACCGATCCGCCGGCGCACGGGCTGGCGCAGTCGTTCGATTCTGCGGAGGCGACCCAGCGCCTCGCCACGCTCACCGGCGCCTCGACCACGCTGTCCGATTCGGTGTCCGCGACGCAGGCGATGAGCTCGCTGCAGCCGCCGGAGCTTCGCGGTTGGCGGCGACGCGACTGGCTGCTCGTCGGCGGCGCGCTGCTCCTCGGCCTGCTGATCGCCGCCGCGATCCTGCGCGCCTAGCGCCGGGAACTCTTCATTCCCGCTTCCGGCGGCTCCCACGGCCGCCCGGTGCGCTTCTCGATGTATTCCCGGATCAGGCGCCGCACCACCTGCGAGGGTGTCTGGTCCTCGGCCGCGCACAGCTCCTCGAACAGCGCCTTTTTCCGCGGATCGACGAGGATGGTGAGGCGGGCGGTGCGCTGTTCCATGGACTCCTAGGATAACACCGTTGCCATTGCATGATAATATAATTCACATGGGATTCCCCCTGGGCGGCTGGCTGTCCGCGGTCGACGCCGTGCTCGCCGCGGCGGGCGCCTGGCTCGTCCTCGGCGCGGCAGCCCTGGCCGCGCCGGGAAGCCTGCGCCTGGCGCGCGCGCTGTACCCGGCGGGCGCCCTGGTCGGCCTCGCGCTCGGCGTGACGGCGCTCGCCTCCGTAGGCGATGCCGAGAGCACGCGGGTGCTTCCGCTCGGCCTTCCCGGCCTGCCGTTCCATGCACGCCTCGACGCGCTCTCGGCCTTCTTCCTCCTGCTCCTCGCCTCGGTCGCGGCCGGCGTGTCGGTGTACACGACGGGCTACCTGCGCCACGGCGCGGAGACTGCGCCCGGCGTGCAGTGCCTGTGCCACCACGTATTCCTCGCGAGCATGGCGCTGGTCCTCGTTGCCGACGACGCCTACTTCTTCATGGTGGCGTGGGAAACCATGGCGCTCGCCTCGTTCTTTCTCGTGACGAGCGACCACCGCCACGCCGAGATCCGGCGCGCGGGTTACCTCTATCTTCTGATCGCGCACCTCGGGGCGATTTCGATCCTCCTGTGCTTCGGCGCCCTGCAGGCCGGCACCGGCGATTACAGGTTCGACGCGATGCGCGCGCTGCAGCAGCCCGCAGGCTGGGGCAGCGTTGCCTTCGCCCTCGCGCTCGCCGGCTTCGGCGCCAAGGCCGGCCTGGTGCCGCTGCACGTGTGGCTGCCGGAGGCGCACCCAGCCGCGCCCTCGCCGGTGTCGGCCCTCCTGTCGGCAGTGATGCTCAAGACGGCCGTTTACGGACTGATGCGGGTGACCCTCGACCTCATCGGGTTTCCGCTGTGGTGGTGGGGCGTGGTCGCGCTGGTCGTGGGTCTCGCGAGCGCCCTCTTCGGCGTGATCTTCGCCGCGACGCAGAGCGACATGAAGCGCTTGCTCGCCTACTCTTCGATCGAGAACATCGGGCTCATCGTCGCGGGCTTCGGCCTGGCGCTGCTTTTTCGCGGCTTCGGCATGGGCAGCATCGCAGCGCTCGCGCTGACGGCCGCGCTCTACCACTGCCTGAATCACGCTTTCTTCAAGGGGCTGCTGTTCCTCGCCACGGGCTCGGTGCTGCACGCGACGAGCGAGCGCAGCCTGGGGCGGCTGGGAGGACTGATCCACCGCATGCCCTGGGTCGCCTGGTGCGCGCTCATCGGCTCGGCGGCGATCGCCGGGCTACCGCCGCTCAACGGCTTCGTCTCGGAGTGGCTGCTGCTGCAGGCGTTTCTCTTCACGCCGGGGCTGCCGCAAGGCTACGTCAACATGATCGTGCCGGTGGCGGGCGCCGCCGTGGCGCTGGCGGCGGCGCTCTCCGGCTACGTCATGGTCAAGTTCTTCGGCGTGGTGTTCCTCGGCCAGCCGCGCGACGCCCGTGCCTCCGAAGCGCGCGACGCCGGCCCATGGGAGCGCGGCGCGCTCGTCTGGCTCGCCGCCGGATGCGTGGTGCTCGGCCTCGCGCCGACGCTGGTGCTCGCGCTCCTGGAGCCGGTCACGCAGCGCTTTACGGGCTATGCGCTCGCCGGGCTCGGGAGCGGCTGGCTGTTCCTCGCGCCGATCGACGCCGAGCGCGCGAGCTACAGCCCGCTCCTCTTCTTCGCGGTGGCGGTGCTCCTCGTGGGCGCGACCTGGCTCGCGGTGCGCGCCCTCTACCACGGGCGCGTGCGCCGCGCGCCGCCGTGGGACTGCGGCTTTCCGTGGCTCACCGCGCGCATGCAGGACAGCGCCGAAGGCTTCGGCCAGCCGGTGAAGGTGGTGTTCCGCCCGGTGTTCCGCATCGACGGCGAGGCGCCCTCGCCCGGCGATGCGCGGCCGCGGTACCGCGAGAGCGCGGAGGACCGCCTGTGGTATTGGCTCTACCTGCCGGTCGTCCGGGCGGTCGAGCGCGTCACCTCGCTCGTAACCGTGCTGCAGCGAGGCCGCATCTCGGTGTACCTCATGTACAGCTTCGCGACCTTGCTGGTGCTGCTCTTTTTCATTCGATGAACGCCTCCGGCCTGGTCGCCCAGCTCACCGAGGTCGTGCTCGCGATCCTGCTTGCGCCGCTGCTCAGCGGCTGGGTGAACCAGTGCCGCGCCTGGATGCAGAGCCGCCGCGGACCCGGACTGCTCCAGCCCTACCGCGTGCTGGCGAAGCTGTTCGAAAAGGAAGTGGTGCTGGCGCACAACGCCTCTTCGCTCTTCCGAGCCTCGCCGTATCTCATCTTCGGCTGTCTGGTCCTCGCCGCGGCCATCGTGCCGACGGTGGGCACCGACCTGCCGCTCAACCCGGCCGCGGACGCCATCGCGCTGGTCGGCTTGCTCGCCGTGGCGCGTTTCTTCATCGCGCTCGCCGGGATGGACGTGGGCACGGCGTTCGGCAGCCTCGGCGCGCGCCGCGAGATGATGGTCGGCTTCCTCGCCGAGCCGGCGTTGCTCATGGTGCTGTTCACCGCCTCGCTCATCTCGCACTCCACGTCGCTCTCGACCATCGTCGAGACGCTGGCGCATCGCGAGTTCGTGATCTACCCGAGCATGGCGTTCGCCGGGGTCGCCTTCACCATGGTATCGCTCGCCGAGAACGCGCGCATCCCGGTCGACAACCCCGCGACGCACCTGGAGCTCACCATGATCCACGAGGCGATGGTGCTCGAGTATTCGGGGCGCCACCTCGCCATGATCGAGTGGGCTGCGAGCCTCAAGCTCTTCGTCTATTCCTGCATCGGCCTGGCGCTGTTCCTCCCGTTCGGCGTGGCGCAGGGCGGCGACTGGCTCGGGCTGGTGCTCGCGCTGCCCGCGCTCGCTACCAAGCTCGCCGCGGGCGGCGCGGCGCTCGCCGCGATCGAGATGTTGAGCGCGAAGATGCGCATCTTCCGCGCCCCGGAGTTCCTCGGCACCGCGTTCATGCTCGCCGTGCTCGCCCTGCTGGTTCACGTGCTGCTGGAGCGTTGATGGTCGCCCACTACGGACCGCAGCTCGTCAACCTTCTCGCCGCGGTGCTGCTGCTGCTCGCCTTCGCCATGCTGTCGCAGCGGCGCATCCTCTCCCTCATCAACCTTTTCGCCGCCCAGGGGCTCGTCCTCTTCATGGCCACGGTGGCGGTGGCCATGATCACCGGACAGACCCACCTCTACTGGTCCGCGGCGGTCACGCTCCTCCTCAAGGTGTTCCTGCTGCCGTGGATCCTGCACCGGCTGATCACGCGGCTCAACGTCAAGTGGGATGTGGAGACGCTGGTCAACATCCCGACCCTCATGATCTTCGGGCTGGTGCTCGTGATCCTCGCGTTCAACCTCGCGGCGCCGATCTCGCTCCTCGCCGGCACGGTGACGCGCTCGACGCTCGGCATCGCGCTCGCCTCGGTGCTGCTTTCGTTCCTGATGATGATCACGCGCTCCAAGGCGGTGCCCCAGGTGGTGGCGTTCCTGGCGATGGAAAACGGCCTGTTCTTCGCCGCCACCGCGACCGTGTACGGCATGCCGATGGTGGTGGAGCTCGGCATTGCGCTCGACGTGCTGGTGGCCTCGCTCATCCTGGGCGTGTTCCTGTTCCAGATCCGCAGCCGCTTCGATTCGGTGGACACGCGCCACCTCGAGCGGCTGAGGGAGCAGTGATGGGCGCGGAGGCCGCGGTCCTGGTCGCGCCGCTCGCCGGCGGCGCGCTGCTCGCGCTGGTCGGGCACCGCCGCTACGCGCCCGAGGTCAACGCCGCGGTCTCGATTGTCACCTTCGGCGCCGCCGCGCTCCTCGTCAAGCGGGTGATCGAGGAAGGATCGATCAGCGCGCTCGAGGAGCAGTTTTTCGTCGACTCGCTGAACGTGTTCCTGGTCGCGCTGACCGCGTTCGTCTCGATGACGACGTCGCTTTTTTCGCGCCCCTACATGCGCATCGAGCGCTCGCACGGCCGCGTGACCGATGCCGGCATGCGCCTGTACCACGCCATGTACCAGCTCTTCTGCTTCACCATGCTGCTCGTGCTCACCACCAACAACCTGGGCGTGATGTGGGTAGCGATGGAGGCGGCCACGCTCACCACCGTGCTGCTGGTCGCGCTGTACCGCACGCACGCCTCGCTCGAGGCGGCCTGGAAGTACTTCATCCTGTGCGGAGTCGGCATCGCGCAGGCCCTCTTCGGCACGATCCTGGTGTACTTCGCCGCCGAGCGCATCCTCGGCTCGGGAATGACGGCGCTGCTGTGGACGCACCTCGATTCGGTCAAGGCCGGGCTCGAGCCGACGGTGATGTCGATTGCGTTCGTCTTCCTGCTGGTGGGCTACGGCACCAAGGTCGGGCTGGTGCCGCTGCACAACTGGCTGCCCGACGCGCACGCCGAAGGCCCGACGCCGATCTCGGCGGTGCTCTCGGGATTGCTCCTCAACGTCGCGCTGTACGCGCTCATCCGCTTCAAGGTGATCACCGACGGCGCGCTCGAGCGTCCCTTCGCCGGGGCGCTGCTCACCGGCTTCGGCCTGCTGTCGGTGGCGGTGGCGGCGTTTTTCCTCTCGCGCCAGCGCGACATCAAGCGCATGTTCGCCTACTCCTCGATCGAGCACATGGGCCTCGTCACCTTCGCCTTCGGCGTGGGGGGGCCGGTGGCGAGCTTCGCGGGGCTCTTGCACATGACGGTGCACTCGCTCACCAAGAGCGCGATCTTCTTCACCGTCGGCCACGCCGCCCAGAAAAGCGGCACCCAGCTCATGGAGGGAATTCGCGGCCTCGTGCGCGTGAGCCCCGCGCTCGGCTGGGGCATGATGCTCGGCGCAGTGGCGATCCTCGGCCTGCCGCCGTTCGGCGTCTTCGCGAGCGAATTCCTGATCCTCACGACGGCCATCGCGCAGCAGCCCTGGGCCGCGCCCATCCTGCTGGTGTCGCTCGGCGTCTCCTTCGCCGCCATCTTCGGCAAGGTGCAGGCCATGGTGTTTGGAGAAATGAGCGGCTCGCCCGCGTCTTCGCGGTTGCCGCACCGGCCGGCGCTCACCACCGTGTTCGCCCATCTCGCGATCGTGCTGCTGCTCGGCCTTTACATTCCGCCGTACCTCGTCGACTGGTACCGGCGCGCAGCGCAACTCATCGGATGAGCTTCGCTCTCGAACGACACACCGTCAGCGCGCGCGACTGGATTCCGCTGCTCCAATCGGTGAAACAGGACGGCGGCCGCCTCGGTGCGCTCTGGGCCAGCGATCAACCGCGCGCGGTCCACGCGCTGCTCGTCGTGCACGCGGGATTGCTGCAGCTCGATCTTCCCGTGACCGGCGTCGAATACCCGGATGCTTCAACCGCCTTTCCCGCAGCGGTGCGCATGCAGCGCGCGATCCGCGATCTCCATGGCCTGAGATCGGGGCACGATGAGCGGCCGTGGCTGGTCCATGGCGACGCGCCCTATGCATTCGTGCAGGTCGAAGGCGACGGCGTCCACGAGATCCCGGTGGGCCCGGTGCACGCCGGCATCATTGAGCCCGGACACTTCCGCTTTTCGGTAGTCGGAGAACGCGTTCTGCGCCTCGAGCAGCGTCTCGGGTACGTCCACAAGGGCATCGAGCGGCGCTTCGAATCGATGAGCCTCGCCGACGGCGCGCGCCTGGCCGGCCGGGTCTCGGGCGACAGCACCGTCGCCTACGCCTGGGCCTACGCCATGGCGCTCGAGCGCGCCGCCCAGGCAACCGCGCCGCCTCGCGCGCAGTGGCTGCGCGCGCTGCTGCTGGAGCGCGAGCGCATCGCCAATCACCTCGGCGATCTCGGTTATCTCGGCAACGACGGCGGGCTCGCGTTCGGGCTGGCGCAATTCTCACGCCTCAAGGAGGACCTGCTGCGATTGAACGCGCGCCTTTTCGGCCATCGCTTTCTGATGGACCGCATCGTGCCGGGGGGCGCTTCGGTGGATATCGATCGCGCGGCGGCCGATGCGATTCTCGGGGAGGGCGAGCGCCTCGAGGAGGAGGTACTGGCGCTGCGCGCCATCTACTACGACCATCCGGGGCTGCAGGACCGCTGCATCAATTGCGGGCGGCTCGCGCCGCCCCTGGCCGCCGAGCTCGGGGTCGTCGGCGTCGCCGCGCGGGCAAGCGGGATCGCGATCGACGCGCGCGTTTTTCCGGGCTTTGCGCCCTACGAGGAGCTCGCGCCGGCGCTGTGCGCGCATCGCAACGGCGACGTCGCCTCGCGCATCGTGGTGCGCTTCGAGGAAATCTTCGAGTCGTTGCGCCTGGAGCGCCAGATTCTGGCTTCCCTGCCCCAAGGAGAAGCGAGGACTACTTTTCAAGACCCGCACGAAGGCGCGAGCGGCGTGGGCTGGGTCGAGGGCTGGCGCGGCGAAATCTTCGTCGCGCTCGAAGTCGGCCCGGCCGGCACGGTCCGGCGCTGCCATCCCCACGACCCGTCGTGGCAGAACTGGCCCGCGCTGGAGCACGCGGTGCTCGGAAACATCGTCCCGGACTTTCCGCTGATCAACAAGTCCTTCAACCTGTCCTACTCGGGCGCCGACCTCTGATGCACAAGATCGTGCTTCGCATGATGCACGCCGGGATCGTCACCGAGCCGGCGCGCGCGCCCGATCCGGCGCTGCGCGCGCTTTCGCAGCGCCTCGAGACGCTGGCGCTCGAGCGTCTCGGCCGCGCGCTCGCCGTGCGTCATGTCGACGCGGGGTCGTGCAACGGCTGCGAGCTCGAGATCCATGCCCTGGGCAATCCGTACTACAACCTCGAGGGATTGGGCATGAAGTTCGTGGCGAGCCCGAGGCACGCCGACCTGCTGCTCATCACCGGGCCGGTATCGCGCAACATGGAGCAGGCGCTGCTGCGCACTTACGCCGCCATGCCGGAGCCGAAGCTGGTCGTCGCGGTCGGCGACTGCGGCTGCACCGGAGGAATCTTCGGCGAGAGCTACGCGAGCCGCGGTCGCGTCTCGAACGTGCTGCCCGTTGACGTCGCCGTGCCGGGTTGCCCGCCGCCGCCCGCGGCAATCCTGCAGGCGATCCTGACCGCCGTTACGAGCGACCGCCGCAGCTCGCCGGCATCACCGTGACCGGATAACCGCGACAGTTCCAGCTCGCCTTGCCCGATTGAAGGGTCGGGGTCAAAGTCACTTCAAGCGCGTTCTTCTCGTTCCAGCCGCGAATGTCGCCATTCTCGGATACGATCCACTTCATCTCCCCGTACTTCGGATCGCTCTTCGCCGCGACCTTGACTTCCTTCCCTACGCCGACAAGGTTGCCCGACTTCTCGGCTTGAGCCGCCACCTGCTGCTTGGCCGGCTCCGCGCCGAGGATGAGCGCCTGCGCGGCTTCGCGAGCTTCGGTTCCCGCCCGCTGCGGCAGGACCACCGCGACGGTGAGGAAACCAATCAGGGCGAGACCGGCGACGACCAACAACGCGATGCGCATTTTTTTATCCCCTCAGTGCCTGACGCGGACCGAGCTTATCATGAACTTTAGAAGCCAGTTCCGAGGCTTGCAGCGATTCCTTAAGGTCTTTTACATGATCAGCCGAAAGCTGAGCATCACCGGGCGCGTGCAGGGCGTCGGCTTCCGGGACGCCCTTTGCGTCGAAGCGCAAGCGCGCAGCCTGACGGGGTGGGTCCGAAACCGGACCGACGGCAGCGTGGAGGCGCTCGTCCAGGGACCCCCGGAGCGGGTGGCCGAGCTCGTCGCCTGGGCGAGGCGCGGGCCGCCCGCTTCCCGCGTGGACGAGGTGCGGGTGGCGGCAAGCGACGGCGAGCCGCCGCACGCCCGGTTCGAACGCCGACCGACCGCCTAGCGCGGCTGCCGGTATCGGGCCGCGCGACTTTGCTCGCCGCCGTTGCGGCCGCTCTCCAGCGGGGAGAAAAATAGCCGGCGTCGCATCGATTCGAGGGGAGAGAAAGATGACCGCCAAACCCCCGCTTTCCGCCCAGGAGCTGTGCCAGTCGGTTCGCGCGTGCGCATCGTTCGATGCCTCGCGCCTGGACCGGGTGCTCGCCGTCGACGAAGCGCGCGGGCTGGTCGAGGTTCAGTCAAGCGCGAGCTGGAAAAGCCTGGCGGCGCGCCTGCGTCCCGGCGACGGCCGCGCGCAGGAGGTCCGCACCGCGCATCCGACCATCGGCGAAAGCCTCGCTTGCAACGCTGCCGGACCCGACGGACGCCCCACCGTGAGCCACGTCCAATCGCTCACCATGGTCACGCCGGACGGCCACCTGCGGCGCGTCGACCGCATGACCAACCCGGACCTCTTCGCCCTGGTGGTCGGCGGGCACGGACTCTTCGGCGCGATCTACAGCGTGACCTTGCGCATCGAGTCGCTCGCGCGCGCTCTCGCCGAGGCCCAGGCGCCGGACGCCCATTTGGACCGACCGGGCGAGCCTCGCCCGCACGCGGCGCGCAAGCTCGTTCTGCTGGTGCCGCCGGTCAGGCTGGAAGCGCTGGTGGCGGCGTGCCGCGACTGCTGCGCCGAATGGCGCTTCGATCTGGAGAGCCTCGCCGTGCGGCGGGTCCGCGCCGACGACGAAACGTTCCTGCGGCTTCCGGGGCAGGAATACTGCGAGGTCAGCCTCGGGCTCGCCGAGGGCGCCAACCTGGGCGCGCAGGTCCGCTCGACGCAGCTCAAGCGCAGCCTGATCGACCTCGCCATCGCCCACGGCGGCGGCTTTCCGATCTCGTGCACCCCCGAGGCCACGCGCGAGCAGACCGAGGCCTGCTATCCGCAGCTCGCGGAATTCCTTGCCGAGCAGCGCAGGATCGACCCGCACGAGCGCTGGGTGAACGCGTGGCTGCGCCACCAGAGAAGCCTCCTCGCGCGCGAGGCGTGCGAGGTGCGCTGGGGCAGCTAGAGCGAGCTGTAGACGACCTCGACGTTTTCCGGCGCCAGCCACGCGCCGAGCTCGCTGATGAGCCGCGTGTCCGGCCGCACGCGCCACGCTTCGCCGAGCGCGAGCTTGCACAGCGCCGTGCCGTTCTCGTACTCCACGAGCACCTGGCAGCTGCCGTTGCCGCTGGCGCGGTACGGCCCGAGCACCTGCTGCAGCCGCTTGGCGTCGGCCTGGCCGTTCAGGGAGAGCTTGAGGAGCGACGCATGGCGGTTGCGCAGCGTCTCGAGGTCCATGAGCTCGTCGGCGCTGACCCGCAGCCCCCCGGAGAACTCGTCCGACTGCACCTTGCCGGCGACCACGAGCAGCGAGTCCTCCTTCAGCTTCTCGCGGTGCTTTTCGTAGAGCTCGTTGAACACGGAAATCTCCACCTGCGCGGTGCCGTCGTCGAGCATCACCACCATCATCCGCCCGCGCCGCGTCATCTGGGTGCGCGCGGCCACCACGATGCCGGCCATCGTCACGCGCTCGCCGACGCCAAGCTTCGCCAGCGGCACCCGGGCGAACCCCGCCAGCTCGCGCTCGTAGACCTTGAAGAGATGGCCCGAGAGGTAGAAGCCGAGTGCCGCCTTCTCCTCGGTGAGCTTCTGCCGCATGTCCCAAGGCGCGGCGTCGACGTAGACCACGGCGCCGCCGCGCGGGGCTTCGGCCTCGCCAAACAGGCTGTTCTGGGACGCCTGCGCCAGCGCCTGCTCGGCGGCCTCGAGCGCGCGCCCGGCAGACGCTAGAAGCCTTGCTCTTTGAGAATCGATGGAATCGAAAGCACCTGCGCGGATCAGCGCCTCGACCACGCGCCGGTTGACCAGGCGCTTGTCCACCCGGCTGCAGAAGTCGAAGAGATCCGCGAACGGCTTTTCGCGCCGGGCCGCGAGGATCGCGTTGATGGCGCCCTCCCCAGTGCCGCGGACCGCCCCGAGCCCGTAGCGGATGGTCGCGCGGTCGACCGGAACGAAGCGGTATTCCGACGCGTTGACGTCCGGCGGCAGCACGACGAGGCCGTTCGCGACCGCGTCCTCGTGGAACGGGCGCACCTTGTCGGTGTCGTCCATCACCGCCGAGAGGTTCGCGGCGAAGAACGCCGCGGCGTGGTGCGCCTTCATGTAAGCGGTGTGGTAGGCGAGCAGCGCATAGGCCGCGGCGTGCGACTTGTTGAAGCCGTAGCCGGCGAACTTCTCCATCAGGTCGAAGAGCTGCGTGGCGCGCGTGCGCGCGAGCCCGTTCCTCTCCGCGCCGGCGACGAAGACTTCGCGCTGCTGCGCCATTTCCTCCGGCTTCTTCTTGCCCATCGCCCGGCGCAGCAGGTCGGCGCCGCCGAGCGAGTAGCCGCCGATGACCTGCGCGATCTGCATCACCTGCTCCTGGTAGACCATGATGCCGTAGGTCGGACCGAGGATCGGCGCCAGGCGCGGGTCGAGGTACTCGACGCGCTTGCCGTGCTTCCTTTCGATGTACTCGGGAATGAGATCCATAGGCCCCGGGCGGTACAGGGCGACGAGCGCGATCACGTCCTCGAAGCGATCCGGACGCGCGCGCTTGATGAGGTCGCGCATGCCGCGCGATTCCAGCTGGAACACCGCGGTGGTGTTGCCCGCCGAAAGCAGCTTGTAGGCGAGCGCGTCGTTCAGCGGCACCTTCTCGAGCGAGAAGGAAGCCTCGCCCAGGCGGCGCACGTAGCGCTCCGCCCAGTCGAGAATCGTGAGCGTGGTGAGGCCCAGGAAGTCGAACTTGACCAGCCCCACCGCCTCGACGTCGTCCTTGTCGAGCTGCGAGATCACGTTCGCGGTGCCCTCGGCCGCGTACAGGGGGCAGAAGTCGGTGAGGCGCCCTGGAGCGATCAGCACGCCGCCCGCGTGCATGCCGACATTGCGCACCAGGCCTTCGAGCTTGCCGCCGAGCTCGAGCAGCTCGCGAACTTCGTCTTCCTTCTCTTCGCGCTCGGCGAGCAGCGGCTCCATCTCGCGCGCATCCTCGAGCGTGATCGTCTTGCCCGGCTGCACCGGAATCAGCTTGGCGATCTGGTCGCAGAAGTTGTAGCCCAGGTCGAGCACCCGGCCGCAGTCGCGGACCACCGCGCGCGCGGCCATCGTGCCGAACGTGGCGATCTGCGAGACGCTCGCTTCGCCGTACTTCCCGCGCACGTACTCGATCACCCGGTCGCGCCCGTCCTGGCAGAAGTCGATGTCGAAGTCGGGCATCGACACGCGTTCCGGATTGAGGAAACGCTCGAACAGGAGGTCGTACTTGAGCGGATCGAGGTCGGTGATGCCGAGCGAATAGGCTACCAGCGAACCCGCGCCCGAGCCGCGCCCGGGGCCCACCGGCACGCCGTTTTGCTTTGCCCAGTTGATGAAGTCGGCGACGATGAGGAAATAGCCGGCGAATCCCATCTGCACGATGGTCCCGATCTCGAACTCGAGCCGCTCGCGGTAGCGCGGCTTGTCCTCGTCCTTGAGGCCGAGCTTGTCGATGCGTCGCGCGAGCCCCGCGTGCGCCTCGCCGCGAAGGAATTCATCGATCGTGACGCCGGGCGGCGTCGGGAAAGCCGGCAGGCGGCTCTTGCCGAGCTGGATGGCCAGGTTGCAGCGCCGCGCGATCTCGACCGAGTTCTCGAGCGCCTGCGGCAGGTCGGCGAAGAGCTCGACCATCTCGCGCTGACGCTTGAAGTACTGCTCGGGCGTGAAGAGCTTCGGCCTGCGCTGGTCGGCGAGCACGTACCCTTGCGAGATGCAAACGCGCGCTTCGTGCGCCTTGAAATCTTCTCGCTCGAGGAACTGCACCGGGTGCGTCGCCACGACGGGCAGCGCAAGGCGCCCGGCGAGCGCCACCGAGCGGGCGACGAGCGCCTCGCCCTGGGGAAAGCCCGCGCGCTGCAGCTCGACGTAGTAGCGGCCCGGGAAAAGCTCGGCCCAGCCGCGCGCCAGACGCTCCGCGGCTTCGGCGTTGCCCGCGGCGAGGGCCTGGCCGACATCGCCCGCCGCGGCGCCCGAAAGGGCAATCAGGCCATCGGTGCCGGCTTCTTCGAGCGACGCGCGCGAGATTTCGGCGCGCGCACGATACTGATTGCGCAGCCACGCGCGCGAGAGCAGGTCGCACAGGCGCAGGTAGCCGGCTCGGCTCGCGCAAAGGAGCAGCATGCGCACCGGCTTGTCGCGGTCGCCCGGATTCTGCAGCCAGCAGTCGGCGCCGATGATCGGCTTCACGCCGGCGGCCCGAGCGGCGCCGTAGAACTTGACCAGGCCGAAAAGATTCGCGAGGTCGGTCAGCGCGAGCGCCGGCATCCCGTCGGCGGCCGCCCGGCGCACGGCCTCGTCCAGGCGGACGATCCCGTCGCTCACCGAGTATTCGCTGTGCAGCCTGAGGTGAACGAAGCGCGGCGCCGGCATCTTAAAAATTTTACCGGAAAGCCCTTACCATGCGCGGGCCGTGAATCCCGCGCTCGTCGCCCTCCTCGCGGGCGCGACGTTCATCGCGCTGTCGCCGATCTTTGTGAGAGAGGCCCTGGCCGCCGGTGTCGGACCCACGGCGGCCGCGTTCTGGCGCGTGGCCTTGGCGGTTCCCGTCTTGTGGATCGCGTACGGCCTAAATCGCAGTCCACCCAGGCGACCTTATGGGGCCCGCAACGCTTTCGGCAGTTGGCAACTGTTGCTCGCCGCCGCGCTGGCGTTCGCCGGCGACCTCGCCTTCTGGCACAAGTCGGTCCAGCTCACCTCGGTGGCAAACGCCACCTTGCTTGCCAACCTCGCGTCCATTTTCGTGACCCTCGCGGCGTGGATCTTCCTGCGCCAGCGGCCGACCCCGACCTTCCTCGCCGGGCTCGCCGCGGCGCTCGTCGGCGTGGCGCTGCTCGTTCACACCAGCCTCGCGTTCTCGTCCACCGGCCTGGTGGGCGACGCGCTCGGCGTCGTTACCGCGATGTTCTACGCGGCCTACCTGCTCGCGGTGAAGGGCCTGCGCGACCGGGGCGAGAGCACGCTGTACCTCATGGCGGTCACCACCACCATCACGGCGATCCTGCTCCTTCCCGTCGCGCTCGGCACCGGCGAGCCGATGATTCCGCGAGCGGCGGGTGGCTGGTGGATTCTCCTCGGTCTCGCGCTCATCTCGCACGCCGCCGGCCAGGGCCTGATCGCCTATGCGCTGGCGCATCTTCCGGCGGCGTTCTCGTCGGTCAGCCTGCTCTTTCAGCCGGTGATGGCCGCGCTCTTCGCCTGGATCCTGCTCGCCGAGCCGCTGGTCCCGCTGCAGATCGCCGGCGGCGTGATCGTCCTCGTGGGAATCTACCTTGCCCGGCGCGGATCGAGCACGGGACAATGACCGCCCGGGAGGTCACATGGCCAAGGCCAAGAAAGCCAAGAAAGCCGCGTCGAAGCTGAAGCGCAAGAAACTGAAGACGAGCAAGCCGGCGCTGCGCAAGAAAGCCGCGAAGAAAGCGGTAAAAAGAACCAAGGTTTCCAGGAAACCGTCGCCAAAGCCGGTCAAGCCGAAGACTGCGCCGCTGCCGAGCCCTGCGCCCGTTGCGCCGCCGCCGGGCGATCGAGTGGGAGTGGTCACGCATTACTTCGGCCACCTGTCCGTCGCGGTCGTGAAGCTCGACCCGGGCACGAACCTGCACGTCGGCGACAGCATCCACATCAAGGGGCATACCAGCGACTTTGGCCAGCGCGTCGAATCGCTGCAAATCGGCCATGCTCCGGTGGAGCAGGTCGGGCCGGACGACGACTTCGGCCTGAAAGTCGTCGACCACGTGCGTGAGCACGACGTAGTCTACAAGGTGAAGTAACGTCCCGGGCTAGACGACGAGCGCCTCGGGTTCGCCCGAGGACTTTTCGACGCGCCCGATCCGGTAGACCGTCTCGCCGTATTTCCTCAGCTCCCCGGCGGCCGCCTCGGCGTGCGCCGCCGCGACCACCACCACCATGCCGATGCCGCAGTTGAACACGCGCCACATCTCGTCTTCGGCGACGTTGCCCGCCTGCTGTAGCCACTGGAACACCGGCGGCCGCGGCCAGCTTCCGCTGGCGATTACCGCCTTCGTTCCCTCGGGGAAGACCCGCGGCACGTTGCCGACCAGGCCGCCGCCGGTGATGTGCGCGAGGCCCTTGATGGGCAGCGTCTCGATCAGGCGCAGGATCGGCTTCACGTAGATGCGAGTCGGCTCGAGCAGGTCGAAGGGCGCCGGTCCCGCGCGCTGCACGATCCTGCGGATGAGCGAGTAGCCGTTGGAGTGCGGGCCGCTCGAGGCGAGGCCTAGGATCGCGTCGCCGGGCGCGATCGAGCGCCCGTCGATCACCCGGTCCCTCTCGACCACGCCGACGCAGAATCCGGCGAGGTCGTATTCGCCCTCGGGGTACATCCCTGGCATCTCGGCGGTCTCGCCGCCGATCAGCGAGCAGCCAGCGAGCTCGCAGCCGCGCGCTATGCCCTTCACGACGTCCTTGGCGACGGCGAGCTCGAGCTTGCCGCAGGCGAAGTAGTCGAGGAAGAAAAGCGGCTCCGCGCCCTGGACGAGCACGTCGTTCACGCTCATCGCCACGAGGTCGACGCCGACCGTGTCGTGTCGGTGGTGCTCGAATGCGAGCTTGAGCTTGGTCCCGACCCCGTCGGTGCCCGAGACGAGCAGCGGCTGGCGGTATTTCTCGGGGATCCGGCACAAGGCGCCGAAGCCGCCGATGCCCGCGACCACCTCGGGGCGCAGCGTGCGCCGCGCGAGCGGCTTGATCGCCTCGACCAGGGCGTCGCCTTCGTCGATGTCGACGCCGGCGTCGCGATAGGAAAGTGGTGGCTCCGACATGCTAGATTTCAAGGTTTCCGCCATTCTAATGCGGCAGCTCCCGCTTCCCCTTTCCGCGGCCGCGCAGCCGAGCCTTGACAACTACGTCGCCGGGGCGAACGCCGAGGCGCTCGAAGGCGTCCGCTCGCTCGCGCAGGGCCGGCTGAAGGAGGCGATCGTCTATCTCTGGGGCGCGCCCGGCAGCGGTCGCAGCCACCTGCTCGCCGCCGCCGCGAGCGCAAACCCGGCGCTGGTGATCGCCGACGACGTCGACGCGCTGAGCGAGGCGGCCCAGCAGGCGCTCTTCATCGCGATCAACATGGCGCGCGAAGGCGGTCCGGCGGTCCTTGCCGCCGGAGCCGCGCCGCCGGCCCGGCTCGGATTGCGCGAGGACCTGCGCACGCGCCTGGGCTGGGGCCTCGTCTACCAGCTGAAACCGCTCACGGACGCCGACAAGGCGCTGCACTTGCGCAGCGAAGCCCAGCGCCGCGGGCTTTCCATGTCCGACGAGGTGGTCAGGTACCTCCTGAACCATCTTCCGCGGGACCTCGCGAGCCTCCATGCAGTCCTCGACCGCCTCGACCGCCATTCGCTCGCCCGTCGCCGCGCCGTGACGCTGGCACTGGTGCGCGACGCGTTGTCAGAAAATGACGACGGCTAAAAGCAACAGTGCCCCGCCCGGACCCCCCTGGCGGGGGAATTCTGCATGGACAACCACCCCCGGCGAGGACTAGATTGGAGGTTCGAAAAGGACGCTGCGATGTCCTTCCGCCCTCTCGTTCGTCGAGCCCTAGTCATCGCGCTGGCCGCGGCTGCCCCAGCCTTCGGCCAATCGGGTTTGCGCGTGCCCGAGCGCAGCGAGCCGGGGATCGATCCGGGCTTTGCGCGCGGCTGGCTCGCGCCGGAATTCGACCGCTTCGGCTTCGCCTCCTACCCGGCGATGGGAATGGGTTTCACGCCGCAGCAGCGCATGAACTGGTCCTACTCGTTCGGCGAGCGCACCAGCCTCGGCCTCTCGGTGAACAGCCGCGACTACGACTACGACACGCGCGCCGTATCGCTGTTCGGCCGCTACTGGTTCGCCAACGACTGGGCCGTGAGCGCGGAGAGCATCTCGCGCGACCCCGGCGGGTTCTGGCGGCCGCAGGACTTCCGCATCGGCGTCCAGCGCCGGTTCTGAGCATCTTGCCGGGATAGACTGCGGGGCGCCATGCGCCTCGCCCTGTTCGACCTCGACAACACCCTGCTCGCAGGCGACAGCGACTACGAGTGGGGCCAGTTCCTGATCGACCGCGGGATCCTGGAACGCGAAGCCTACGAGGCGCAGAACCGTGCCTACTTCGAGCAGTATGCCGCCGGCACGCTCGACATCCACGAGTACCTGGGCTTCGCGCTGCGCCCCCTCGCCGCGCACACGCAGGCCGATCTTGCCCGCTGGCACGCCGATTTCATGGCAAGCCGCATCCTGCCCATGATAGGCGCCGAGGCGCGCGGCCTGGTGTCGCGCCACCTCGGCCGCGGCGATCTCTGCGCGATCATCACTGCCACGAACAGCTTCGTCACCGCCCCCATCGCGCGCGAATTCCGCGTGCCGCACCTCATCGCGACCGAGCCGGAGTGCCGCGACGGCCGCTTCACCGGGCGGGTGGCCGGCATTCCTTGTTTCCGCGAGGGCAAGGTGCGCCGGCTCGGGGAATGGCTCGGCGCGCAAGGCCGGCGCCTCGATGAATTCGCCGAATCGGCCTTCTACAGCGATTCGCACAACGACCTGCCGCTGCTCGAGCGCGTGACCCGCCCCGTGGCAGTGGACCCCGACGGGGAGCTCGCGCGCGAGGCGGCGCGCCGCGGCTGGGAACGGATTTCCCTTCGCCGGTAGAATCCCGGCCCTCGATGATCAAGAGGTTCATACGGCGGGTGCTCGGGCTGCCCGCCGAAAACCCGCAGCGGGTGCCGCTGGAAAGGCACGGCCTCGGCCGCGAAGCCATCAGTCCGTCGGCGAGCAAGGTGTGCGCGGCGCTTCGCGAAGCGGGCTTTTCGGCCCATGTCGTCGGCGGCGCGGTGCGCGACCTCCTGCTTGGCATCACGCCGAAGGACTTCGACGTGGCCACCGACGCGCGCCCGGAGCAGATCCGGCCGCTCTTCCGCCGCGCCCTCATCATCGGCCGGCGCTTCCGCCTCGTCCACGTGATGCTCGGCGGCGACACCGTGGAGGTCTCGACGTTTCGCGGCGCGGATGCCGGGACGGCCGAGAAGGACGAGCATGGCCGGGTGCTGCGCGACAACGTGTTCGGCACCCAGGAGGAGGACGCCCGGCGCCGCGACTTCACGGTGAACGCGCTGTATTACGACCCGGCGACGCAGGAGATCGTCGACCTCCACGGCGGGCTGGACGACCTGAAGAAGCGCATGCTGCGCGTGATCGGCGATCCGGAGACGCGCTATCGCGAAGATCCGGTGCGGATGCTGCGGGCGGTGCGGCTCGCGGCGAAGCTCGGCCTCACCCTGGAGGCGCAGACGCGCGAGCCGATCCGCCGCCTCGCGCCGCTCATGGAGCGCGTGCCGCCGGCGCGGCTCTTCGACGAGATGCTCAAGCTGCTGCTGTCCGGGCACGCCAGCGCCTGCCTGCGGCAGCTGCGCGACGTCGGCCTGCACAAGGGGCTGCTGCCGCTCCTGGACGTGATCCTCGAGCAGCCGCTCGGCGAGCGCTTCGTGACCCTGGCGCTCGCGCAGACCGACGAGCGCGTGCTTGCCGAGCGCCCGGTATCGCCCGCGTTCCTGTTCGCGGCGCTGCTCTGGCACGAGGTGCTCGCGGCCTGGAAGGCGCGCCAGGGGCGTGGCGAACGCGAGCTGCCCGCGCTGGAAGCCGCGATGGACGAGGTCCTCGACACCCAGTGCGCGAAGCTCGCCATCACCCGCAAGCTCACCGCCACCATGCGCGAGGTGTGGGCGATGCAGCCGCGCTTCGAGCAGCGCTCCGGCAGCCGCGCGTTCCGCCTTCTGGAAGCGCCGCGCTTTCGCATGGCCTACGACTTCCTCGCGCTGCGCGCGTCGAGCGGTGAGGTGCCCGCGGACCTCGAAGAGTGGTGGCGCGCATTCCAGAACGCCGACGCCGAGTCGCGCAAGGCCATGCTGCTGCCCGAGAGTGGAGCCCGCAAGCGCAGGCGCCGCCGGCGCAAGAAGCGCCCGGCGGCCGCGCCGACGCCCGAGGCGGCGTGACGGCGTCGTTCGTGGGCCTGGGCGCCAACCTGGGCGACCCGCAGCGCCAGGTGCGCGAGGCCTTCCGGGAACTCGACGCCATCCCGCATACTCGCGTGGTGCGCGCTTCCTCGCTGTACCGGTCAGAGCCGCTCGGCTACGCTGACCAGCCGAGCTTCGTGAACGCGGTGGCGCAGATCGAGACCGGCCTGCCGGCCGAGCGCCTGCTCGCCGAGCTGCACGAGATCGAGGCGCGCCACGGCCGCAGCCGCAGCTTCGCCAACGCGCCGCGCACGCTGGACCTGGATGTGCTCTTGTTCGGAAACGCCGTCATCGACACGGAAAATCTGAAGGTGCCGCATCCGCGCATGCACGAGCGCGCTTTCGTGCTGATGCCGCTGCTTGAAATCGCCCCGAACGTCGTCATTCCGCGGCAGGGCCCGGCGCGGGACCTTCTGGAAAAGTGCAATCACCGGAGCGTGGAGAAGCTCGGGTGATCCAGCTTTCGCCGGTCGTAGCCGCGGCCGCGCTGCTCGTGGCCTCCAACGTGTTCATGACCTTCGCCTGGTACGCCCACCTGAAAAACCTCGCGACCTGGCCCTGGTGGGTGGCGGCGTTCGCGAGCTGGGGCATCGCCCTTTTCGAGTACCTGCTGCAGGTGCCGGCCAACCGCATCGGCTTCACCGCGCTCACGCTACCCCAGCTCAAGATCATGCAGGAAGCGATCACGCTCGCCGTATTCGTGCCCTTCGCCATCCTCTACATGAAGCAGCCGATCAAGCTCGACTATCTCTGGGCGTCGCTGTGCATCATGGGCGCCGTGTACTTCGTCTTCCGTGGATAGGTTTCGCTACCTGGTGGTGGAAGGGCCGATCGGCGCCGGCAAGACGAGCCTCGCGCGGCGCCTTGCGCCGCGGTTTGCGGCGGAGCTGCTGCTCGAGCAGCCGGCGGAAAATCCGTTCATCGCGCGCTTCTATCAGGACATGGCGCGCTACGCCCTTCCGGCGCAGCTCTTCTTCCTGTTCCAGCGCGCGCGCATGGTCGAGCCGCTCAAGCAGCCCGACCTGTTCGCGCGGCCGACGGTCGCGGATTTCCTGCTCGACAAGGACCTGCTGTTCGCGCGCGTCACGCTGTCGGCCGACGAGTTCGCCCTGTACCACAAGATCTACGAGGCGCTGCGGCCGCAGGCGCCCGCGCCCGACCTCGTGGTCTACCTGCAGGCGCAACCCCCGGTGCTCGCCGAACGCGTGCGCCGGCGCGCCGCGGCGTTCGAGCGCGGCATCTCCGAGGAATACCTGGCGCTGCTCGCCGAAAGCTATGCGCGCTTTTTCTATCACTACAGCGCGGCGCCGGTCCTCACGGTGAACTCGGACAATCTCAACTTCGTGGAGCGCGAGGCGGACTTCGAGCTGCTGGTGTCGCGCATCCGCGGCATGCGCAGCCGGCGCGAGTTCTTCAGCCTGGGATGAAGATCGTGCGCGAGCTCCCCACGCTGCGCGCCGCCGCCGCGGCGCTCGGGCCGCTCGCATTGGTGCCGACCATGGGCAACCTGCACGCCGGGCACGTTTCGCTGGTGCGCCTCGCCCGGCGCCACGCACGCGCGGTCGCCGTGAGCATCTTCGTGAACCGGCTGCAGTTCGCGCCGAGCGAGGATTTCGAGCGCTATCCGCGCACCTTCGAGCAGGACCGGCGCCTGCTCGAGGCGGAAGGCGTCGAGCTTCTTTTCGCGCCCGCCGAGGACGTGCTCTACCCCCAGGCGCAAACGGTGATCGTCCACCCCGGCCCGCTCGGCGAGGACCTCGAGGGCCGCTTCAGGCCGGGCTTCTTCGACGGCGTGTCGACGGTGGTGCTGAAGCTCTTCAACGCCGTGCAGCCCGCAGCCGCAGTCTTCGGCAAGAAGGATTACCAGCAGCTCGCGGTGGTGCGCGAGATGGTGCGCCAGCTCGATCTTGCGATCGAGATCGTCGCCGGCGAGACCGTACGCGAGCCCGACGGCCTCGCCATGAGCTCGCGCAACGCCTACCTCTCGGCGGCCGAGCGTTCCAAGGCGCCGCGGCTGCACCAGCTCCTGCGCGAGGTAACCGTGAAAAAAATCACGCCCGAGCAGGCAATGCATCGGCTCGCCGCGGAGGGATGGAAGCCCGATTACGTCGAGGTGCGCCGCCGCGCCGATCTGAAGGGTCCACAAGCGGGCGAGCGCGAGCTGGTGGTGCTCGGCGCGGCGCGAATCGGCGCTACGCGCCTCATCGACAATCTCGAGTTCTAGCTCTGAAGTTCTAGCTCTGATCTAGGCCGGGTACGGATCGAAGGTCATCGCCTCGACCGGGCAGCCCATCGCGCGCGCGAGGCGGTCCATCGCTTCGTCGGTGAGCTGCACCGGCACGAACTCTGCGTCCGCGCCCCGCGACGAGATGAAGGCCGTGGCCGCGGCCTCGGTGTTCCAGGTGACCACCGGGTCCGGCGTTACACCCGGAAGCTGTCGACAGATAGGAAATCCGTCCGATTTGCAAACTATTGCATACATGGGCAGGGGGGTTTGCGAGGTAATTTACACGAATACGGGGCAGCGCCAGGAAACGAGAACCTCAGGGACTCCCTGATTGCGACATTTGTCACGCCTAGTTTTAATGGATGCGGGAGGTACCGGAGCGCCGCTCCCATCTACGGCTCCGGGCCGAATCACGTGCCCCCGACCCGAGGGGCAATCTTTCTGGGGAAGGAGAAACCGATGAGCAACCTCCGCGACACTGTAGGCCTCTGCATTCCATACGGACGAGCCGACTCGCAATACCAGACCGAGTTCGAGCCGGCGACCGGAACCGTGTGGGGCTACTTCAATCCGAGAGACGGCGCGCCCTGCTACAGCCTCGGGTTGCTGAAGGACATCCTCGCGCACGATCGCGAGCTCGTCGCGAACCAATGCAAGGTCGAAGTCGATGGCCTGCGCCACGCCGTGAACTACTACGTCACCGCATCGCGCATCCCGCGCGTATTCAATGTCGGCGGGGACCTCGCGCTGTTCTCGATGCTCATCAAGACGCAGGACCGCGAGGCCCTCGCGCAGTACGCAAAACTGTGCATCGACAACGTCTATCCGCGCACCCAGTCCTTCTTCAGCCCGACGCTGACCAAGATCGTGCTGGTCCAGGGCGACGCGCTCGGCGGCGGCTTCGAGTGCGCGCTCGCCTCCGACGTCATCGTCGCCGAGGAGAGCGCGCAGATGGGCCTGCCCGAGATCCTGTTCAACCTCTTTCCGGGCATGGGCGCGTGCAGCCTGCTCGCGCGGCGCATCGGCATGCGCGCCGCCGAAGAGCTGATCGTTTCCGGCAGGATCCTGAGCGCACCCGAGCTGCACCGGATGGGCGTGGTCGACGTGCTCGCGACCGACGGCCAGGGCGAGACCGCAGTGCGCAACTGGATCGCGAAGAACGCGAAGCGGCGCAACGGCCTGCAGGCGGTGTTCCGCGCGCGGCAGTTCATTCACCCGATCACCCGCGAGGAGCTCGACGGCATCGTCGGCCTGTGGGTGGATGCGGCGATGCGCCTGTCCGAGCGCGACCTCAAGATGATGCACCGGCTGGTGCGGGCGCAGATACGGCGCGTCGAATCGGGTCAGACCATCGTCCTGAACGAGCGGCGGGTGGCTGCGGAGGCCGCAGCCTGAGTCTCAGCGCGCCGGCGCCTTCAGCTCGGCGAGCACGCGCGGCCAGAGCGGCGAGCCCGCGCGCCGGGTGAAAAAGCCGAAATGGCCGATGCTGCCCACGCCGGCGTCCGCGGGCGTGAACTGGAGCTGCCGCCGCGGGAACAGGCGCGGGTAGTACGCCATGAGCCGGCCGATGCCGGCGGGCGTGGCGAACGCGTCGTCGCTGATGGAGACCAGGAGCGCCGGTCGCTGCAGGGCGGCGCAGCGATCGAGCAGCACCTGGAAGCGCTCGTAATAGGGCGCGTCGCGGCTGGGCCGGAGCTCCGGGGAGCGGCGCCCTGCCCACCGCAACGCCACGTTTGCCGGGATGTCCTCGCCGAGCCCCAGCCGGCGAGCCGGAAAATAGCCCAGGAGCGCAGTGGTCACGGGCATCACGCCGTGCCACAGCACCGTCATCGGCAGCCGGTAGCGCGCGTCGTAGTCCCCGTAATACGCGGTATGACCGCTGATGATCACGAGCCGGCTCTGCTCGGCTGCGTTCGGCGCGCCGCCGAAGAGAAGCGCGCCGATCGAGTGCGCGATGCCTACGATCGTGGCGCGCGGATAGCGATCGCGCAGCCACGCGATCCCGCCGGCACAGTCGTAGAAGGCCCAGTCCTCGATCGAAGCGGAAAAACCGCGCAGGCGCTCGGGCCGGGACAGGCCGATTCCGCGGTAGTCGTAGGTCAGGGTCGGGATACCGTGACGCGCAAGAAAGCGCGCGAAGCGGCGGTAGCTCAGCGCCGGGATTCCGGCGCCGCAATGCAGTAACGCCACCTGGGCGGGCTCCTCGGGCAGGTCACCGGCGTACCACGCGCCGCCGAGCTCGTAGCCGTCGGGCGCGCGCAGCCGGACCGGCAACGACCCCGCGTCGGATACGTCGCGACTGTCCACCCGCCGAGAATAAGCTAACCGACTGCCTTGCGGCGCTCGACGATATGGCGCTCGAGATGCATGCGCGCCTCGCCCATTTCCTGCGCGAGCGTGCGCTGCAGCGACGCGGCCTGGAGCCGAAGCTCGCTGTCGGACAGCGCGGCGAGCCTGTCGCACAGGCGGGTGAGCCGGTCCGTGCCCATGCTCGCCGACGAGCCCTTCATCGCATGGAGCAGCGAACGGAACTCGTGAAAGTTCCGGCCCGCGAGCACCTGCTCGATCCGCACCAGCATGGAGGCGGCGTCGGCCACGAACACGCCGACCAGCTTCTCGACGAATGCGAGCGACGTGCCGAGCTCCTCGAGATGCCGCAGCGTTTCGGCGTTGACCACCGCGGGCGCCGCCGCCGGCGCCGGCACGACGTGCAGGCTCGTCGGCGCCTCAGCCCTGCGCCCCGAGGCGGCATTTGCCGCGGCCAGGGACTGGATCTCGTCGAGCAGGCGCAGCGTCTCGACCGGCTTGGGAAGGAATGCGTCGGCGCCCGACTCGAGCGCCTCGCGCTTTGCGTCGGTCGTCACGTCGGCCGACAGCATGATCACGGGCACCCGCTCGCGGCCGCGCGTCATCAGGCGCAGCGCCTGCAGCGCCTCCAGCCCGCTCATTCCCGGCATGTTGCGGTCCAGGATGACGAGGTTCGGCGCGTCGCGCTCGAACGCATCCAGCGCCTGTTCGCCGTCGTTCACCAAAGTGACCGCGTGGCCGCCGCGTTCCAGGATCCGGCCGATCACCTCGCGGTTGGTGGGATTGTCGTCCGCGACCAGGATGCGCAGCGGCGTCGCCACGCTGGCGCGGCGCGCGTAGTCCTGAAGGCGCACCACGCCCTCGCGCGGTTCGTCGCCCGCGGCCACCGAATGGAGCACGTTGAACAGGCGCCGCTTGTCGAACGGCAGCTCGAGCACCGCGGCGAACCCCGACGACAGCATCTCGAAGCGCCGCACGTCGGCAGCGCGCGGCGCCGCGAGGATCGCGGGCGGCGCCGGGTTGGGCGCGGCGCGGCGGAAGCGCTGCGCGAGCTGCGCGTCCTCGTGCGCCGCGTAGAGCAGCGCGCTGTGATAGGGCCTCGCCAGGCTGATCTCCGACACCAGGCGCGCCACGCCTTCGTCCACCGTGGCCGCGGCGACCGCGGTTGCGCCCCAGCTGGCAAGCGCCTCCTCGACGGCGCGGCGCTCGCCCGGCGGAAAGCCGACCAGCAGGATGCGCGCTTCCCCGAGCTCGGGTATCGCCTCGCCGCCTGCCGCGGTGCGCTCGGGCTGCTTGTCGAAATCGACCTCGACCCAGAAAGTGCTGCCGAGGCCGAGCGCGCTCTCGAGCCCGATGCGTCCGCCCATCAGGCCGACCAGCTGCTTGGCGATGGTGGTTCCCAGCCCCGTGCCGCCGAAGCGCCGCGTGGTCGATTCGTCGGCCTGCGCAAAGCTCTCGAAGATCTTGCTCTGCGCCTCGGGCGCGATGCCGACTCCGGTGTCGCGGATGGAGAACTTCAGCCTCACCATCGCCTCGGTCTCGGCCTGCACCGACACGTGGACCGTGACGCTGCCTTTCTCGGTGAACTTGGCCGCGTTGCCCGCGAGGTTGATGAGGACCTGGCGCAGGTGGTGCGGGTCGCCGCGCAGCGCCGGCGGAACCTCCGGCATGATCGAGACGACGAAGTCGACGCCCTTGGCCGCGGCCTGCGCCGAAACGATGCGGCAGGTGCTGTTCACGAGCGCGTGCAGGTCGAAGTCGATCTTCTCCATGACGACCTTGCCGGCCTCGATCTTGGAGAAATCGAGCACGTCCTCGACCAGGCCGAGCATCACGCGCGAGGAGCCGCGCAGCGTCTGCAGCATGTCGGCCTGCTCGCGGCTGAGCGGCGTGTCGCGCAGCAGGTCCGCCATGCCGATGATGGCGTTGAGCGGCGTGCGCAGCTCGTGGCTCACCATCGAGATGAAGCGGCGCTTGGCGAGGTTCGCCGCTTCGGCGCGCGCGAGCGCGTCGAACATCCGCCGCACCAGCGAGAGGACGTACAGGCTGACCGCGAACATGCCGAGGAGCAGCCCCACGCCGAGCGCGGTGTGGGCGCGCCAGAAGTCGTTGAAGTAGAGCGCGATGCCGAAGCCGCCGACGCTCATCGCGAGCTCCGACACCAGGTAGCGCGGGCCGAAGCGGAAGCCGCTGCCCAGCGTCACCCAGATGTAGAGCAGGAAAAGCGGCGCCGCCGACTCGCCGAACACGGTCATGTACCAGGTGATCGCCGCGACGTCGGCGAACTGCGCGAAGACGCGCCGCGCCGGCGACACGCTCGTGGAATAAGCAATGCGCAGGAAGATCGCCAGGGCGAGCACCAGGTGGATGCCCATCACGTACAGCGGCAGCGTGTTGTGCTTGGTAAGGGCGTCGGGCAGCAGGTACAGAAATACCAGCGAGCTGATGATCAGCCGCAGGATGCCCTGCTCGTGCTCCGTGTCGGGACGCGCGGCGAGCCGCGCTCTCAGGCGCTGCAGCGCATTCGCGGGCTTGGCCGCCGCGCCGGCTTCCGGCTCGCCGCTCACGAGCTCGCCGCCGCCGGACCCGGGTCCTGCCATTGGCTCTGGACCTCCGCGATCTCCCTGCGCAGGCTGATGAAGGCATCGACCAGGCGCGCGTCGAAGTGGCGCCCGCGCTGGCCTGCGAGATACTGGAACGCCCGCTCCGCCGGCCACGCCGGCTTGTAGGGCCGCGGCGAGGTCAGCGCATCGTAGACGTCGGCGACTGCGACGATGCGGGCGCACAGCGGGATATGGTCCCCCACCAGGCCGTTGGGATAACCCGTGCCGTCGAATCTTTCGTGGTGGCCCAGGGCGATCAGCGCCCCCATCCGCACGTATTTGGAGGCGCTGCCCTTGAGGATCTCGTGCCCGATCAGGGGGTGGCGGCGCATGATTTCCCACTCGGCCTCGTCCAGCTTGCCCGGCTTGAGCAGGATCTGGTCGGGAATGCCGATCTTGCCGATGTCGTGCAGCGGCGCGGCGAGCTCGATGGTCTCGGCGTCGTCGCGCTCCAGCCCGACCGCGCCGGCGATGAGGCGCGAATAGCGCGCCATGCGGATCAGGTGGTAGCCCGTCTCCTCGTCGCGGAACTCGCCCGCGCGGGCGAGCCTGAGCAGGGTCTCCTTCTCGCGCTCGCGCACCTCGCGCGTGGCGTCCTCCACCATGTGCTCGAGCAGCCGCCTGCGGTCCTCGAGCGCGAGCTGCTGCCGGCGCAGCGTGAGCAGGTTGCGGCAGCGCGCCAGGCATTCGCGCGCGTCGACCGGCTTGGTCAGGAAATCGGTGATCCCGGCGTCGAGCGCCGCATAGCGGACCTTGCGGTCGTCGTGCACCGTCACCATCACGATCGGCACGTGCTCGTAGCCGGGAAGCGCGCGCAGGCGCTTCACGAACTCGATGCCGTCCATGTCGGGCATCATGTAGTCGACCAGCACCAGGTCGGAAACGTGGCGCGTCGCCCACACCACGGCGTCGACCGGGCGTGCAAACCCCTCGACCGCCACGCGCTCGTCCAGGCTGCGCACCACCTGCTCCAGGATGGCCCGGCCGGTCGACTGGTCGTCGACCACCATCACCGTGTTGCGCGCCGAAGGCAAAACCCTCACCTGCGCCTTGCCCATCATCGCCCCGGTTGTTTGATTTGGCTCGGGAAAAAGGGTAGCCGGGCGCCCCCGCCGGTGTCCAGCAAATCGACGGCTTTTACACTTTTTTTAAGGCCGTGTTGCCCTGAAGTGAGCCCTACGCCGTGAAGTGGGCCCTATTGCCGCGAAGTCGGCCCCGCGGTGTGAAGTGGTGCCGGAAGAGAGACTCGAACTCTCATGGTGTCGCCACCGGCGGATTTTGAGTCCGCTGCGTCTACCGGTTCCGCCATTCCGGCGCGGTTTCCCCACGTCACCCATGGGCCTGACCGCTGGGGATGAAAAATTATAATTGCGCCGGATGCTCGTCTCCGAGTTCGACTACCAGCTGCCGGCCGAGCTCATCGCCCAGCGCCCGGCGCCCGAGCGCAGCGCCAGCCGCCTGCTTCATTTGTCCTCCGGCGGGTCGATTGAAGATCTCAGGATGTCGGACCTGCCCGCCCTGGTGGACCGGCGCGACGCGCTGGTCCTCAACGACACCCGCGTGATCAAGGCGCGCCTCGCCGGGCGCAAGGCGAGCGGCGGCAGGATCGAGCTCTTCGTCGAGCGCGTCGTCGCGCCGCGCGAGGCCCTCGCGCTCATCCGGGCGAGCCACCCGCCCGCGGTCGGCTCGGCGCTCGTGGTCGGCGGGGAGCTTCGGGTAAACGTCGTTTCGCGCGAGGAAGACCTGTACCGCGTCGCGTTCGAGGAGGACGTCGAGCGCGTGCTCGAGCGCTTCGGCGCCGTGCCGCTCCCCCCCTACATCGCGCATTCTCCCGACGAAGCGGACGCGGAGCGCTATCAGACGGTCTACGCCCGGGTACCGGGCGCGGTGGCCGCGCCGACCGCCGGCCTGCACTTCGACCAGGCGCTCCTTTCGGCGATCGAGGCGCGCGGCGCGGCGATTCTGCGCCTCACCCTTCACGTTGGCGCGGGGACTTTCCAACCGGTGCGCAGCGACACGGTCGAGGCGCATCGCATGCACAGCGAGCGCTACTCGATCTCCCGCGAGACAATGAAATCCGTCGAAAATCGGCGCGTGCTCGCGGTCGGCACCACCTCCCTGCGCGCGCTCGAGAGCGCCGCCGCCAGCAACGCCCTCGAGGGCGAAACCGACCTGTTCATCTACCCGGGATTCCAGTTCAAGCTGGTCAAGCGGCTGCTCACCAATTTCCACCTGCCGAAATCGACGCTGCTCATGCTGGTCAGCGCCTTCGCCGGGAAGGAGCGCATCCTGGAGGCCTACCACCACGCCATCGCCCTGCGCTACCGCTTCTTCTCGTACGGCGACGCCATGCTGATCGAAAGATGAACTTCACGCTGACGGCGAGCGACGGAGCGGCGCGCCGCGGCGTGCTCGAGCTCGCGCACGGGCGCGTCGACACCCCGGCGTTCATGCCGGTGGGAACCTACGGCGCGGTGAAGGCGACCTCGCCCGAGGAGCTGGTCGCCACCGGAGCGCAGATCGTGCTCGGCAACACTTTCCACCTCTGGCTGCGGCCGGGGCTCGAAGTCGTCGCGCGCCACGGCGGCCTGCACCGCTTCATGGGATGGCGCGGCCCCATCCTCACCGATTCGGGCGGGTTCCAGGTGTTCAGCCTGGGTCCGCTGCGCAAGATCTCGGAAGAAGGCGTGCGCTTCGCCTCCCCCGTCAACGGCGATCGCCTCCTCCTCACGCCCGAGGAGTCGATGCGCATCCAGGCGATCCTCGATTCCGACATCGCCATGGTGTTCGACGAGTGCACCGCGTACCCCGCCGGCGAGGAAGACGCCGCGGCGTCGATGCGCCTGTCGATGAGGTGGGCGCGCCGCTCCCGCAGCGCCTTTGAAAGCGCGAATGCGCTCTTCGGGATCGTCCAGGGCGGCATGTACGAGCACCTGCGCGACGAGTCGCTGCAGGCCCTGACCGCGATCGGCTTCGACGGCTACGCCGTGGGCGGCCTCGCCGTGGGCGAGCCGAAGGAGGAGCGCAGCCGCATCCTCGCCCACGTGGTGCCGCGCATGCCCTCGGCGCGCCCGCGCTACCTGATGGGCATGGGCACGCCCGAGGACATCGTCGAGGCCGTCGCCGCGGGCATCGACATGATGGATTGCGTGCTTCCCACCCGCAACGCGCGCAACGGCTGGCTGTTCACGCGCCACGGCGACGTCCGCATCCGCAACGCGCGCTACCGCGACGACCTCGCGCCGCTCGACGAGCGCTGCGCCTGCTACACCTGCCGCAACTTCACTCGGGCGTACCTTTACCATCTGCAGAAGACCAACGAGATCCTGGGCGCCCGGCTGAACACCCTGCACAACCTGCACTACTACCAGGAGCTCATGGCCGAGCTGCGCGCGGCGATCGAGCAGGGCCGCCTCGCGCGCAAGGCGAAGGACCTGCTGGACCAGCGCAAGCAGCTATAATTCAACGTTTCTTCATTCGGAGTGCGGGTGCTCATCTCGAACGCTTACGCCCAGGCCGCCACCGGCGGCGACGCGGGGTTCATCGGCTTCCTGCCGATCATCCTGATGTTCGTGCTGCTGTACTTCCTCATGATCCGCCCGCAGATGAAGCGCGCGAAGGAAACGAAATCCATGATCGAGGCGCTGCAGAAGGGCGACGAGGTGGTCACGGCCGGCGGAATCGTCGGCAAGATCTCCAAGATGGGCGAGCAGTACCTGACCATCGAGATCGCGCCCAACACCGAGATCAGCGTGCAGAAGGCGGCGGTGCAGATGCTTCTCCCAAAGGGCACGCTGAAAAGCCTCCAGTAAGTGAACCGCTTCCCGACCTGGAAGTACGTGCTGATCGCGGTGATCGTGCTCACCGCGTTCTTGTACACGGTGCCGAACTTCTTCGGCGAGTCTCCGGCGGTGCAGGTCTCGAGCGCCAAGTCGACGGTGAAGGTCGACACGGCGCTCCTCGGACGGGTCGAAGAAATCCTCAAGAAGGAAGGCATTCACTACAGCGGCGCCCAGGTCGACTCGACCGGCGTAAAGGTGCGCTTCGCCGACCCCGACACGCAGCTCAAGGCGAAGGACCTGGTAGAGCGCGCGCTCAACACCGGCGCCGACGAGGGCGCCTACACCGTCGCGCTCAACCTGCTTCCGGCCTCGCCGGGCTGGCTCGCCCGGATCAACGCCCTGCCGATGTACCTCGGCCTCGACCTGCGCGGCGGGGTGCACTTCCTCCTGCAGATCGACATGCCCGCGGCCAGCGTCAAGCGCATCGAGAACCTCGCCGCCGACGTGCGCAGCCAGCTGCGCGAGAAGAACATCCGCCACGGCGGAGTGTCGCGCGAAGGCCAGGCGATCCGCGTGCGCTTTCGCGATGCAGCGACGCGCGAGGCGGCGCGCGGCGCGATCCTCGCGAGCGTGCCCGACCTCGCGCTCGCCGAGCGCGACGACGGCCAGGATCTGCTCCTGGTCGGGACGCTACGCCCCGAAGTCCTCAAGCGCGTCCAGGAAACCGCGGTACAGCAGAACATCAGCACCCTGCACAACCGGGTCAACGAGCTCGGCGTCGCCGAGCCGGTGATCCAGCAGCAGGGCGCCGACCGCATCGTGGTGCAGCTTCCCGGGGTGCAGGACATCGCGCGCGCGAAGGAGATCCTCGGCCGCACCGCGACGCTCGAGGTGCGGCTGGTCGACGAGGACGCGATGCGCAGCGGCAACACCCTCGGCACCGATGTGTTCCCCGAGCGCCGGCGCGACGGCAGCGTCGGCCAGGTGCCGACCAAGAAGCAGGTGATCGTGACCGGCGACCAGTTCGTCGGCGCGCAGGCCACTTTCGACCAGGATCACCGCCCGGCGGTGGCCGTCGAGCTCGACCAGGCGGGCGGCCGCGCCATGCGCACCACCACGCGCGAGAACCTCAAGCGCCTGATGGCCATCGTGCTGTTCGAGAAGGGCAAGGGCGAGGCGATCTCGGTCGCGACCATCCAGGGGGAGTTCGGCAGCCGCTTCCAGATCACCGGCTCGTTCACCCCGGTGGAAACCAACAACCTCTCGCTCCTCATCCGCGCCGGCGCGCTCGCCGCGCCGATGGAGATCATCGAGGAGCGCACCATCGGCCCGAGCCTGGGGCGCGCCAACATCGAAAAGGGGTTCAACGCCACGAAGTGGGGCTTCATCGCCATCGTGGGGTTCATGTCGCTCTACTACGTGCTGTTCGGAGTGATCTCGTCGGTCGCGCTCGGCGTCAACCTGCTCCTGCTGGTCGCGCTGCTCTCGCTGCTGCAGGCGACTCTCACGCTGCCCGGCATCGCGGCGATCGCGCTCACCCTCGGCATGGCGATCGACGCCAACGTGCTCATCAACGAGCGCATCCGCGAGGAGCTGCGCGGCGGCGCCACCCCGCAGGCCGCGATCGCGGCCGGCTACGAGCGCGCCTGGGCCACGATCCTCGACTCCAACGTCACCACGTTCATCGTCGGCCTGTCGCTCCTCATGGTGCCGGGCGCGGTGCGCGGCTTCGCGGTGGTGCACTGCCTCGGCATCCTGACCTCGATGTTCTCGGCGGTGATGGTGTCGCGCGCCATGGTGAACCTGCTCTACGGACACCGCCGGCGCCTCGCGCGCCTCGCCATCGGCAACACGGCCTGGAAATGAGACCGGCAAGAAACGCCTGGAGCTGAGCATGGAATTCTTCAAGATCCGGCGCACCATCCCGTTCATGCGGCACGCGCTGGTATTCAACGTGCTGTCGCTCGTCACCTTTCTCGCCGCCGTGTTTTTCCTCGTGCACCGCGGCCTCAATTACTCGATCGAGTTCACCGGCGGCACCCTGATGGAGATCGCCTACTCGCGGCCGGCGGAGATCGAGGGCATCCGCCAGGCGCTCGACAAGGCGGGCTACAAGGCGGAGGTGCAGAACTTCGGCTCGGCGCGCGACGTGCTGCTGCGCCTGCACCTCGAGAAGAACCAGTCGAGCGCGGATCTCTCGCAGAAGGTGCAGGGCGTGCTGAAGGAGCAGGACGCGAGCGCGGAAGTGCGGCGCGTCGAATTCGTCGGGCCGCAGGTCGGCAAGGAGCTGGTCGAATACGGCGCGCTCGCGCTGCTCACCACGGCGGTGTTCATCGTCCTGTACCTCTGGATCCGTTTCGAGTGGCGCTTCGGCCTGTCGGCGATCGTCGCCAACCTGCACGACGTGGTCATCATCCTGGGGTTCTTCGCCTTCTTCCAGTGGGAGTTCTCGCTGCCGGTGCTCGCCGCGGTGCTGGCGGTGCTCGGCTACTCGGTGAACGAGTCGGTGGTGGTGTTCGACCGGGTGCGGGAGAACTTCCGCAAGATGCGCAAGGCCTCGACCGTCGAGGTGATCGATTCGGCGATCACCGGGGTCATCTCGCGCACCATCATCACCCACCTGTGCACCCAGATGATGGTCACCACCATGCTCCTGTTCGGCGGCCCGGCGCTGCACTATTTCGCGCTCGCCCTCACCATCGGCATCTGCTTCGGCATCTACTCCTCGGTGCTGGTGGCGAGCCCGCTCCTCATGTGGCTCGGCGCCAGCCGCGAGCAGTTCGTCAAGGCCGCTCGCAAGGAGCGCAGCCGCGACGAGCACGAGGGCGCAGTGGTTTAGGAAATCGGGGTCAGAGCCCTATTTCCCAAAGCTTCGCGTCGCGGAAATAGGGCTCTGACCCGGATTTCCTCCTTTTCCTACTTCAAGATCTGGATGAGGTTCGAGTAGTCGTCGGTCCAGGTGCGCCAGCGCGGCTGGTCCTCGGCCTCGACGCCGCCGCCCTCGACGATGGGCTCGGCCTCGAGGGCGGCCGGGTCGCGCGACACCAGCACCCAGTCGCTGCGCGAGCGCAGGCTCTCGTCCTCGTCGTCCGGGTCGTCGTTCACGAGCACCGCGTGCGCCCCCTGCTCTTTCGCGATGCGCGCGACTACGGGGATCAGGTCGAGGAATCGGTTCGATACGTGGAAGGCGACGATGCCGTCGCTTTTCATGTGCTTCAGGTAGATGCCGAGCGCCTCGCGGGTAATGAGGTGCACCGGGATGGCGTCGCTCGAGAAGGCGTCGACCGCGAGCACGTCGAAGTTCTGCGGCGGCTCGCGCTCGAGCGTGAGGCGCGCGTCGCCGAGCGCGATCTCGACCTTCGCCGGGCTATCGCCCAGGAACGTGAACTCCTGGCGGGCGAGCTGCACCACGCGCGGGTCGATGTCGTAAAAGCGATAGACGTCGCCCGGCCTGCCGTACGCCGCGATGGTCCCGGTGCCGAGCCCGATCACCCCCACGCGGATCGGCCCGCGCTCCTCGCGCGATTTGATCGCGACGCCGATGCCGGAGGTTTCCTGGTAGTAGGTGGTGATGAACCTGGGGCGCTCCATGTACTGCTCGCCGTGCATGATCGTGCCGTGCACCAGGCGGCGCAGGTGCCCGGGCTCGCCCGCCGAGCCGTACTCCTTCACCCTGAGCACGCCGTAGAAGCCGCGCTCGGACACGCGCACATCCCGGTGGTAGGCGAACGCGTCGTAGGCGGCGCAGGCGGCGACGCCCATGAGCACGCCGAGGCTCGCCACGCTCTGGAAGCGGCCGAGCGGCGCGAACCGCGTGGCGGCGAGGAGCGCGAGCGAGGCCATGCCGATGCCGAGCTCGTAGTAGGCATCGAACGCCAGCGGCGCGACCACGGCCACGAAGAAGCCCCCGAGTGCGCCGCCGGCGGAGACGATGAGGTAGAACTTGGTGAGCTGTCGCGGCTCGGGGCGCAGGCGGTAGAGCTCGCCGTGGCAGAAGAGGCAGCCGAGGAACAGGCCCGGCAGGAAGATGCCGAGCTGCAGCGGCAGGTTGTAATGGTAGTCCGAGTCGACCAAAAGCCAGGCCATGCCCGCAAGCCAGGCCAAGACGAACGGCCAGGCGAGTTTCGGGCGGTACCAGTTGCGCCCCTCGAAGGCGATGATGAAGGTCAGCAGGTAGAGGGTCAGGGGCGCGAGCCAGAGAAGCGGGATCGAGGCGACGTTCTGCGTGAGATGGTTCGTCGTGGCGAGGAGCAGCACCGAGCCCGTCGCCGAAAGCGCTAGCCACAGCCCGATCTCGCGCTTGCCGACCGGCGCCGCCGCAGGCGCTTCGCTCACGGCTTCGACGCGGGGCGTGCGCCAGGCGACCAAGGCGCACACGAGCGCGAATGCGGCGAAGAGCCACGACCACAGCCTCACCTGCTCGTGCGCGGCGAGAAAGGGCTCGACTACGAACGGATAGCCGACGAGCGCGACGAGGGAGGCCAGGTTCGAGATGGCGAAGAGCCGGTAGGGATTCTCGCCGGGCCGGGCGCGCGCGAACCAGGCCTGGAGCAGCGGGCTGGTGGAAGCGACGAGGAGATAGGGAAGCCCGACCGTTGCGCCGAGCAGGAGGAGGATGCGGCTGATGGGCTCCTCGTTGCCGATGGGCTTCCAAGCCTCGGACGGCGAAATCGGCAGGGTCGCCACCGCCGCGGCGAGGAGCAGCGTATGGATGATCGGCTGAAGCCGGCCGGCGGGGAGCTTCTTCTCGAGAACGTGCGCGTAGCCGTATCCGGCGAGGAGCAGCGCCTGGAAAAAAAGCATGCAGGTCGTCCAGACCGCCGCGCTGCCGCCGAACCAGGGCAGGATCAGCCGCGCGATCAGCGGCTGCACCAGAAAAAGCAAAAAAGAGGACAGGAAGATCGTCGCGGCGTAGATCATTCGACCCTTATCGCAGGGAATTCTTACAGGCGCTTGGCGAGCTCGGCGGCGAGACCCGTGTACTTGGCCGGCGTGAGGGCGAGCAGGCGCTTCTTCGCGTCGTCGGGAATGGCGAGCGCCTTCACGAATGCGGCGAGCTGCGCGCGGTCGAGGCGCCGGCCGCGCGTCATGTCCTTCAGCTTCTCGTAGGCCTCGGGTACGCCGTGGCGGCGCATCACCTGCTGCACCGCTTCGGCGAGCACCTCCCAGTTGGCGTCCAGGTCGGCCGCGAGGCGCGCGGGATCCGCCTCGAGCTTGGCGAGGCCCCGCAGGCACGAGGCGTACGCGAGCAGGCCGTGCCCCAGGGCCGTGCCGAGGTTGCGCTGGGCGGTCGAGTCGGAGAGATCGCGCTGCCAGCGCGAGACCGGCAGCTTGTCTGCTAGGTGGCGCAGCAGCGCGTTGGCCACGCCGAGGTTGCCCTCCGAGTTCTCGAAGTCGATCGGATTGACCTTGTGCGGCATGGTCGAGGAGCCGACTTCGCCCTTCTTCGTCTTCTGGCGGAAGTAGCCGAGCGAAATGTAGCCCCAGAGGTCGCGGTCGAGATCGAGCACGATGCTGTTCGCCCGGGCGTAGGCGTCGAGGAGCTCGGCCAGCCAGTCGTGCGGCTCGATCTGCGTGGTGTAGGGATTGAACTCCAGGCCGAGCCGCTCCACCAGGCGGCGGCTGAAGCGCTCCCAGTCGAAGTCGGGGTAAGCGACGAGGTGGGCGTTGTAGTTGCCGACCGCGCCGTTCGCCTTGCCCATCACCGCCACGCCGGCGATGCGGCCGCGCGCCCGCCCGAGGCGGTGGGCGAAATTGGCCATCTCCTTTCCGAGCGTGGTCGGCGTGGCCGCCTGGCCATGGGTGCGCGAAAGCATCGCAAGCCCCGCGTGGCGCTGCGCGAGGCGCTTCAGCGCGTCGGCGATCTCGTCCAGCCGCGGCAGCATGACCGCGTCGCGCGACTCGCGCACCATGAGGGCATAGGCGAGGTTGTTGATGTCCTCGGAGGTGCAGGCGAAGTGGATGAACTCGAGCGAGCGCTGCGCCTCGGCGTTCTCGCCGAGCTTGCCCTTCAGCCAGTACTCGATCGCCTTGACGTCGTGGTTGGTCTCGGCCTCGATCGTCTTGATTTCCTCCGCATCTCGCTCGGAGAAAGCCTGAAGGATCCGGGCAAGGTCGGCTTTCAGTTTTCCCGAGAACGGCTTCAATTCCTTGATCGAGCGCTCGGCGGCGAGCGCCTCGAGCCAGGCGAGCTCGACCCGCACGCGGTAGCGGATGAGGGCCTGCTCGCTGAAGTAGAGGCGCAGCGGATCCGCGGTCCTGGCGTATCGCCCGTCGAGCGGCGAGAGCGCGGCGAGCGGCGAGGGCATGGGCCTCTATTATAAAGGGGATGCCTGTTTCGCTTTCCCGTGTCGCGAGCGAGGCGCGCGCCTGCACCCTGTGCAAAGCCAAGCTGCCGTTCGAGCCCAAGCCGGTCTTTCTCGTCGGACGGCGCGCGCGCCTGCTCATCGTCGGCCAGGCACCGGGACGCCGGGTGCACGAGACCGGCATCCCGTGGAACGATCCCTCCGGCGACGTGCTGCGCGCGTGGCTTGGGCTCGAGCGCGGGCGCTTCTACGACACCACCCGCATCGCCATCGTGCCGACCGGTCTTTGCTATCCGGGCACGGTGGACGGCGCCGACCTGCCGCCTTGCCGGGAGTGCGCGCCCCAGTGGCAACCGCTCTTTCGCGCCGCGCTTCCTGACATCAGATTGACTCTCCTGGTTGGAAGCTACGCGCAGGCGTACTACCTGAAGGGGAAAAGAAAGAAAGGCGTCGGAGAAACGGTGCGCGCGTTCCGCGACTACCTGCCCGAGTTCTTCGTCCTGCCGCATCCGAGCTGGCGCAACAAGGCCTGGATCGCCAAGAACCCCTGGTTCGCAGATGAGGTGATCCCGGCGCTGCGGCGCAGGGTCCGGCGCTGCATCGGCCCGCTATAATCGCTTCATCCCAAATGAAACTCCTGGCCTCACCTGCAAGTCCATACACGCGCAAGGTGCGCGTGGTGCTCGCCGAGAAGAAGATCGATTTCGACATGGAGCTCGTGGACGTCGCGCCGGCGGCAAACCCGGTCAACCCGTACAACCCGCTCGGCAAGATTCCCACGCTCGCGCTCGACGACGGCACCGCGCTCTACGACTCGCGCGTCATCGTCGAATTCCTCGATCACGCCTCGCCGCTCAACCGCCTCATTCCGGCGGACTTCCGCGACCGCATGCAGGTGCGCCGCTGGGAGGCGCTGGCCGACGGCGTGGTCGACGCGGGCATCCTGGTGCGCGGCGGCTTCCAGCTCGACAAGCAGGTCGCGCGCATGCACCGCGGCATGGCCCGCCTCGAGGCCGAGCTCGGAGCCAAGAGCTGGTGCCATGGCGAGCGCTACTCGCTCGCAGACATCGCCGTGGGCTGTTGCGTGGGCTGGCTCGGGTTTCGCAAGCCGGGCGACGTCGACTGGCCGAGCGAGTACCCAGCGCTCGCGCGGCACTACCAGAAGCTTCTCGAGCGCCCTGCGTTCGCCGATACGGCGCCTAAGTAACCACAAAAAATCTGTTTCTGGAGAAAATAGGGACAGTCCCTATTTTTCCTTTTTTTCCTTCTTACCCTTCCGATAAGCCGAAAGAGCGCCGATCGCTTCGGCAGCCATGCTCTTCAACCTGCGATCCCACCCCTTACGATGCGCGCGCAGCGCCGCGACGATCGACTCGGCGACGACGAGGTTGCGGTACCACTTGGCGTTCGCCGGGACCACGGTCCACGGCGCATGCTTGGCCGCCGTTTTCGAGATGGCGTCCTCGTACGCCTCGGTGTACTCGTCCCAGCAGTCGCGCTCCTTCCAGTCGTTCGGATTGAGCTTCCAGGCGTTGGCCGGGTCCTTCTCGCGCTCCAGAAGCCGCTCCTTCTGCTCGCGCTTGGTGATGTGGAGGAAATACTTGAGCACGATCGTGCCGTGCTCGGCCAGCATCGCCTCGAAATCGGCGATATGGCCGTAGCGCGCCTTCCACAGCGCCTTCGGCGCGAGCTCGTGCACTCGCACCACGAGCACGTCCTCGTAGTGCGAGCGGTTGAAGATCGCGAACTCCCCCAGCCGCGGCGCGTGGCGGTGCACCCGCCACAGGAAGTCGTGGTCGCGCTCCTCGTGCGTCGGAACGCCGAAGGACACCACGCTCACCCCTCGGGGGTTGAGGTAGCCGGCCACGTGCTTGATGGTGCCGTCCTTGCCGGCGGTGTCGCGGCCCTGCAGGACGACCAGCACGCTGCTCGCTTTCGCCGAAAACATCTCGTCCTGCAGCGCGAACAGCTCCTCGCCGAGCTCCGCCAATCGCGGCTCGGCCTTTTCGCGCGTCATGGCCTTCGGCGGCTCGGCCGAGATGTCGTCGAGCCGAACCTTGTGGCCAGGCCGGTCGAAGAAGGTTCTGGGCATGCCTAGGTAATGATGCCGCCGCCGAGGCAGGCTTCGCCCTCGTAGAGCACCACCGATTGCCCGGGGGTCACCGCCCACTGCGGCGCTTCGAAGCCCACGCGGATTTCGCTTTCGACGACCCGCTCGAGCGAGCACGGCGCGTCGGGCTGCCGGTAGCGCGTCTTCGCCGTGGCGTTTTTCTTCTCCGGCGGGGCGCCGGCCACCCAGCTTGCGTCGGAGGCGCTCAAGGCCTTTTTCATCAGGAGCGGGTGGTCGTGGTCCTGCACCACGATGAGCTCGTTCGACTCCAGGCGCTTGTCGGCGACGTACCAGGCGCCCGCCTTCGTCTTCGCCATGCCGCCGATGCCGATGCCCTTTCTCTGCCCGATGGTGTAGAAGGCAAGCCCGACGTGCTCTCCGAGCACCCGGCCTTCCGGGGTCTTGATCGGCCCGGGCACTTTGGGCAGGTAGCGGTTCAGGAACTCACGGAACGGCCTCTCGCCGATGAAGCAGATCCCGGTCGAGTCCTTCTTGGCGTGGTTGGGCAAGCCCGCCTCGAGCGCGAGGCGGCGCACTTCCGGCTTCTTCAGCGCGCCGACCGGAAACATCACGCGCGCGAGCTGCTCCTGGTTGAGCCGGTGGAGAAAATAGCTTTGGTCTTTCGCCGTATCGTTTCCCCGGAGGAGCTGAAACCGGTTTTCGGAAAAACCGGTCCGGGCGTAATGCCCGGTGGCGATTTTCGAGGCGCCGAGGCGCATGGCATGGTCGAGAAAGGCCTTGAACTTGATCTCGGCGTTGCACAGCACGTCCGGGTTCGGCGTGCGGCCGGCGGCGTATTCGCGCAGAAAATCGGCGAACACCCGGTCCTTGTACTCGGCCGAGAAGTTGACCGCCTCGAGGTCGATCCCGATCACATCGGCGGCGGCGGCCGCGTCGATCAGGTCCTGCCGCGTCGAGCAGTACTCGTCGTCGTCATCGTCCTCCCAGTTCTTCATGAAGAGGCCGACCACGTCCCACCCTGCGCGCTTGAGGAGAAGCGCCGCGACGGCGGAGTCGACCCCGCCCGACATGCCGACTACCACCCGCTCAGGCATATTCGCTGGAGAAGACCTCGAGCGGGAAGCTGCGCCCCGCGGCATAGTCGTCGACGCAGCGCTGCACGAGCGGCGAGCGATGCTGCGCACGCCGCGCGAGGAGCTCCTCGCGCGAGAGCCAGTGCAGCGCCACGATCTCGCGGTCGAGCGGCCGCTCCTCGACGCCCTCGACGCGGCCGCGGAAGCAGAAGCGCAGAAACGTCACGTCCTTCGGCGCGTAGTGCCAGCGGTAGATGCCGACGAGCGCGGTCGGCTCGAAGCGGTGCGCCGTCTCCTCGAGCACTTCGCGCCGGCACGCGGCGACGAGCGACTCGCCCGGGTCGAGATGGCCGGCGGGCTGGTTCAGCACCCGCCGGCCTTCGATGTGCTCTTCGACGAAGAGAAAACGGCCGTCGCGCTCGACGACCGCCGCCACAGTCGCCGACGGCTTCCAAACGGTCATGCCGCTTTCTTCGTATTTTTCCGGATGAAATCGGCCATGCGGCCTACGCCCGCCTCGATCGCCTGCTTCGAGGCCGCATAGGAGAACCGCACGTGCTGCCCTTCGCCCGGGACGCGCGAGCCGAAATGGATGTCGGCGAGCAGCGCGACGCCGGCCTCGTTCAGCAGGCGCTTCCTGAACTCTTCGGAGTCCTGTGCGCCGACCCGGCGGCAGGCCTCGGTGACGTTCGGCCAGACGTAGAAAGCCCCGCCCGGCGTGAGGCACTTCACGCCCGGCACCTGGTTGAGAAGCCCGACGATCAGGTCGCGCCGCTCCTCGAAGCTCTGCTTCATGGCCTCGGCGGCGTCCTGCGGCCCGTTGATCGCCTCGACCGCCGCCCACTGGCTGATCTGCGAGGCGCAGGAGTCGGTATTGGTGATCCAGCGGGTGAAGACCGCAGCGAGTACGGGGTTCGACGTGAGCCCGATGCGCCAGCCGGTCATGGCCCAGGTTTTGGAGGCGCCGTCGGAAATGATCGTGCGCTCGTACATCCCCGGAACCTGCGCGATGGAGAAGAACTCGCCCGAATAAGCGAGGCGGGAGTAGATCTCGTCCGCGTACACCCAGACCTGGGGGTGCTTCTTCAGAACGGCGGCGATGTCCTCAAGCTCCTTGCGCGAGAGCAGCCCGCCGGTCGGGTTGTGCGGGTAGTTGAGGATGAGAAGCCTGGTCCGCGGCGTGATGAGCCGCTCGAGCTCGGCGGGATCGAACGAAAAGCCCCGCGCCTCGTGCAGGTGGATCGGCACCGGCCGCGCGCCGTGCGCCAGGATCTGCGACTCGTAGATCGGAAAGCCGGGATTGGGGTAGATCACCTCGTCCCCGGCGCCGTAGTCGGTGGCTGACAGGATGGCGTAAGCAATGAAGGGCTTGGCGCCGGCGCCAACCACGATGTCCTGCGCCCGGATGGGCAATCCGCCGCGCATCGCCGCCATGTATCGCGCGGCCGCCTCGCGCAGCTCGTCGATGCCGGCCGAGGGCGTATAGCCATGCTTGCCGCCCTTGATGGCGCGGATCGCCGCCTGCTGCACGTTCTCGGGCGCGGGGAAGTCCGGCTGGCCGATGCAGAAGCTGATGATGTCGCGCCCCTGGCGCGCCAGCGCGTTCACTTCCGCGAGCACGACGAAGGCGTTTTCGGTTCCTAGGCTGGCAGCGCGTCGGCTGATCTCGGGCATAAATGGGGTCAGAGCAACTTTTTACCGGGAGCCCGCGATTGTAACGGGGTAACATGCGGCGCGGAAAAGTTGATCTGACCAGACCATGCTCATCAACTGCGTCGTCTACCAGGAGGGCCGCAAGCTCGCCGACATCGACTTTCGCGAGATCCACAGCTACCTCGCGAAACCGGGCTGCTTCGTGTGGGTCGCGCTCAAGGATGCGACCGACGCCGAGCTCGAGCAGATGCGCGAGGAGTTCGACCTGCACCCCCTCGCGGTGGAGGACGCCCGCCACGGCCACCAGCGGCCCAAGATCGAGGAGTACGGCGACCAGCTCTTCGTGGTGGTACACACGATCGAGGTCGCGGGCGACGACTTCAACGTCGGCGAAGTCAACATCTTCGTCGGGCGCAACTTCGTGCTGTCGGCGCGCAGCCGCACCGAGCGCGGCTTCATGGAGGTGCGCGCGCGCGCCGAGCGCGAGCCCGAGCTTCTCAAGCACGGCGCCGGGTTCGTGCTGTACGTCCTCATGGACGCGGTGGTCGACCGCTATTTTCCGGTGCTCGATGCCATCGAGGCTCAACTCGAGAAGGTCGAGGATCGGCTCTTCGGCAGCAGCTCGCCGCGGGAGAACATCGAGGCGCTCTACTACGTGAAGCAGAGGCTGGGTACGCTCAAGCACGTGGTGGCGCCGCTCCTCGAGAACGTCGGCAAGCTCTACGGCGGGCGCGTGCCGATGGTCTGCACCGGCCTGGGTGAGTACTTCCGCGACGTCTACGACCATCTCATCCGCATCAACCAGTCGACCGATGCCGCGCGCGAGACCGTGAACACCGCGATCCAGGTCGCGCTCGCGGTGGTCAACATGGGGCACGGCGAGATCACCAAGCGGCTCGCCGCCTACGCCGCGCTGGTGGCGGTCCCGACCATGATCGCAGGCGTCTACGGCATGAACTTCAAGCACATGCCGGAGCTCGACTGGGCGCTCGGCTACCCGGTATCGATCGGCCTGATGGCCGGGATCGACGCTTTCCTCTTCACCCGCTTCCGGAAGGCGGGCTGGTTGTAAGAAAAATAGGGACTGTCCCTATTTTTCCCTTAGCCTACTGTTTTAAGAACCTCGGCGACGGTGCCGAACATCTGGTCGAGGTGCTTCTTCTGCGCGATGAGCGGCGGGCAGAAGGCCACCGAGTCGCCGACCGGACGCACGAATACGCCGCGATCCCAGCATTTCTCGAACGCCTCGTAGCCGCGCTCGCCGACGGCGCCGGGGCGCGAGGCGAGCTCGATCGCGCCGATCAGGCCGAGGTTACGGCAGTCGACGACGTTCGGCAGCCCTTTGAGCGAGTGCACGCCTTCCTCGAAGTATTGCGCCTGGGGCGCCTGGAACAGGTTTTCTTCCGCGTAGGTGTCGAGGGCGCCGAGCGCCGCGGCGCACGCGAGCGGGTGGCCGGAGTACGTGTAGCCGTGGAAGAACTCCATGCCCGCGGCCTGCGAGCCCATGAACGTCTGGTAGACGCTGTCGCGCACCAGCACGCCGCCGAGCGGCACCGCGCCCGAGGTGATGCCCTTGGCGAAGGTGATGAGGTCGGGCTTGATGCCCAGGTGCTGCGCGGCGAAGGTCGCGCCCGTGCGTCCCCAGCCGGTGATCACCTCGTCGAAGATGAGCAGGATGCCGTGCCGCGTGCAGATGTCGCGTAGGCGCTCGAGATAGCCCTTGGGCGGAACGAGGACGCCGCCCGAGGCCGCCACCGGGTCGACGATCAGCGCCGCGATGTTCGAAGCGTCGTGCAGCGGGATGATGCGGCTCTCGAGCTCGTCGGCGAGCTCGGCGCCGTGGTCGGGCTGTCCCCGCGAAAAGGCATTCCTGGAAAGGTCGTGGGTGTGCCGCAGGTGGTCCACGCCCGGCATCAGCATGCCGCTGTAGGCCTTGCGGTTCGCCGCCACGCCGCCGACCGAGGTGCCGCCGATGTTGACGCCGTGGTACGAGCGCTCGCGGCCGATGAAGCGCGTGCGCGTGCCCTGGCCGCGCAGGCGGTGGTAGGCCACCGCGATCTTGAGCGCGGTGTCGACCGCCTCGGAGCCCGAGTTGGTGAAGAACACCTGCTGCATGCCCTGCGGCGCGATCGCCGCGATGCGCTCGGCGAGGCGGAACGGCAGCGGGTGGCCCAGCGCGAACGACGACGCGAAGTCGAGCTCGGCCGCCTGGCTCCGGATCGCCTCGACGATGCGCGGCCTGCCGTGTCCGGCGTTGACGCACCACAGCGTCGCCAGGCCGTCGAGCACCTCCTTGCCTTCGACGGTCGTGAAGTACATGTCCTTCGCCGAGGCGATGAGGCGCGGCTTCGCCTTGAACCGCCGGTTGTCGGTGAAGGGCATCCAGTAGTGCTGGAGATTGACGGGGCTCATGGCCTGCAGATCCGCGCGTGCGTTCATGGGTGCCACCCTACGCTTTCTTTTTGACAGCTAGAGGGTCCATTCTGCGCGCAACACCTCCCAAGGAACTAGGACACGGTTGTCACCGCCCCGCAGGATCACCCCCAGGGCGGCCAACTGTGTCACATCCGTATGCACATTCTTGTAGTCGCGCCGCAGGCGCTTCGCCAGCTCGTAGATCGAGACGGGCCCCGAGCGGCGCAGCGCCTCGAGCAGCGCCCAGCGCGCCGGCGACAGCGCCTGCGCGAGCTGCGGCAGGCCAGGCAGCGAAAGCACGTTCAGCGTCTTCACGGGGCGACCCTCGGCGCGGCGGTTCCACGCCGCCTCGAAGCGGTCGAGCGCGTCGGCGGCCGGGCCGATTCGGACTTCGAGGACCTTAGGCAAGCAAGCCCCCCGCGGCGCGCACGTCCTCCTCGAAGTCGTAGCGCAGCTGCTCGACCGACCTGAACTCGTACGGCAGCGATTTGCCGCGCACGCGGCGCCGGCCGTTCGCGTACTCGACCAGGTCGCCGTAGCGCAGGCAATAGCTCGAATCGCTCTCGAACTTCAGCGTGAGAATCGCGTCCTGGAGCAGCACGGTTTCGCTGACCATATATGGCTTATAGTACCATATAACGGGTGCGCTAAAATGCGCCGGTGAAGGACTTCTTCAACCTGTACCGGCACGGTTTCGCGCGCGTGGCGGTGGCGACGCCGATCGTGCGCGTCGGCGACCCGCGGCACAACGCCGAGGCGACGCTCGAGCTGATCGAGCGGGCGGCGGCCGAGCGCACCGCGCTGGTGGTGTTCCCCGAGCTCGGGCTCACCGCCTACACCTGCGACGACCTGTTCCACCAGCGCGCGCTGATCGACGAGGCCGAGGGCGCCCTCGCGCGGCTGATCGAGCGCACACGCCGGCTGCCGATCGCGGCGCTGGTCGGGCTGCCGGTGACGGTGAACGGCCTGCTCTACAACTGCGCCGCGCTCTTGTGCCGCGGCCGGCTGGTAGGCGTGGTGCCGAAGACCTACCTGCCGAACTATCGCGAGTTCTACGAGGCGCGCTACTTCACCCCCGGCGATGCCGCGGCGTGCGCGGAGATCGAGCTCGCCGGGCAGTCGACTGCGTTCGGCGCTGGGCTGCTCTTCCGCGTGCCGGAGCAGCCCGGCTTCGTTCTGCACGTCGAGATCTGCGAGGACCTGTGGGTGCCGACGCCGCCGTCGTCTTTCGCGACGCTGGCGGGCGCCACCGTGGTCGCGAATCTTTCGGCGTCGAACGTCGTGATCGGCAAGGAGGGCTATCGCCGGCAGCTGGTCGGCAACCAGTCGGCGCGCTGCCTCGCCGCCTACCTCTACAGCGCCGCTGGCATGGGGGAATCGACCACCGATCTCGCCTGGGACGGACATGCGCTCATCTACGAGAACGGCACGCTGGTCGCGGAGTCCAGGCGCTTCGCCGACACGCCGCAGCTCGCCGCGGCCGACATCGACCTCGGACGCCTCGCCGCCGACCGCATGCGCCAGAACACCTTCGGCGACGCGGCACGGCGCCACCAGGCGGACGTACGTCGCTTCCGCACCCTCGATTTCTCGCTGCCCGCCCCGGGAGGAAAGCTGCCGCTGGAGCGGCGGGTGGATCCGCTGCCCTACGTTCCGGGCGATCCCAGAACACGCGACGCCCGCTGCGAGGAAGTGTTCCGGATCCAGGTGAACGGGCTCGCGACCCGGATGCGCGCCACGGGCGGCAAGAAGCTGGTAATCGGCGTTTCCGGCGGTCTCGACTCGACGCACGCGCTGCTCGTATGCGCGCGCGCGATGGATCACCTCAAGCTGCCGCGCAAGAACATCCTCGCCTACACCATGCCGGGCTTCGCCACCTCGAGCCGCACCCGGAACCAGGCCTGGCAGCTCATGCGCGCGGTCGGCTGCAGCGCCGAGGAGATCGACATCAAGCCCTCGTGCATGCAGATGCTGAAGGATATCGGCCATCCCTACGCGAAAGGCCGCAAGGTCTACGACATCGCGTTCGAGAACGTGCAGGCGGGCGAGCGCACGAGCCATCTCTTCCGGCTCGCCAACCTGCACGGCGGCATGGTGGTCGGCACGGGTGACCTCTCCGAGCTCGCGCTCGGCTGGTCGACCTACGGCGTCGGCGACCACATGTCGCACTACAACCCGAACGGCAGCGTGCCCAAGACGCTGATCAAGTTCCTGGTCGCCTGGGTGGCGGAGTCCGACGAGCTCGGCCCGGACGTGAAGCGGGCGCTGCGCCGGGTCCTCGAAACCGAGATCAGCCCCGAGCTGGTTCCGGGCAACCAGGCCACCGAGAGCGTGGTCGGGCCCTACGAACTGCAGGACTTCAACCTCTACCACGTGCTGCGCTTCGGTTACGCGCCGACCAAGATCGCGTTCCTCGCCTGGCACGCCTGGCGCGGCAAGTACAGGCTGAGGGAGATCAAGAAGTGGCTCGGCGTGTTCCTCAAGCGATTCCTGGAAACCAGCCAGTTCAAGCGCAGCGCGGTGCCCAACTCGCCGAAGGTCGGCTCCGGGGGCTCCCTCTCGCCCCGCGGCGATTGGCGCGCGCCTTCGGACGGCAATGCAAGCATTTGGCTGAAGAACCTCGCCGAAGTCCCTGACAGGGATTAACAGCCGGCGCGGCGCCGGTCAAAGAGTTTCAGCGGCGGCGCGCTTTCGCGACTTTGCCGCGCGCCCCTCACACATCCTCACCCCGCGCCACGCTCCGATGCGGTCCAATCCCCCGCCATGGACTGCATCGCCAAAATTCGAGCCGCGCTTCTGATCTTGGCCTTCGTCCCATCGCTCTCCCGGGCAGCCGACCCCTGGGAATCGACCGATTACGCCCTCGCCGGCGCGACCCTCGCCGCCCTCGCGGTCGATTGGGGGCAAACGCGCTACATCGCGAAGAACACGCACCGCTATAACGAGACCAATCCGATGCTCGGGGCCACGCCCTCAGTCGGCAAAGTCGACACCTACTTCGTCGGCGCCATGGTCGGCACCGTCGCGCTGGCGCATGTGCTGCCGAGCGAGTGGCGGACGCTGTTCCTCACCGGTGTGTTGGCGGTGGAGATCGGCGCGGTCTCGCAGAACCGCTCGATCGGCATCAAGATGGCGTTCTAGGCTTCGGCCGTTCCAGGTTTTCGGTGCGCGCCCTAGTCCTACCGGACTATGCCGCGTCGTAGACGCGTAGGACGCGCATGCCGCATGATGGCTACCTGTGTAGATCGCAGTCTACACAGCGACGACCGGGCGGCCATCACGCTGTTACCAGCCCCAGTTCGAGAGACCGATCCACGATGCAGTCCGAGGGACCGGTCCACGTCAGGGCCAAACAAGGTGTAGTCGCAGTCGATCGCGCTTCGCTTCACGGAGGGCACGGCTAGCGGCCGTGCCCTCTTTTTGTACCTGCAGTTTCTCGCCGCGAAAAGATTATCGGCCGGCCGCGGGCGTGCCACTATCGTCGAGCGCGGATTCGTGCTGTCGCGATCCTCGGAATCGGAAGCGGACCGGCGTCGACAGCGCGTCGCCGGCGGGGGTGACACGCGAACGGGATTGCCTGACAAGCCCAGGGCGGAAAACTGCGAGCGTTGGCAAGGACTTGAATCGATGCCGCGGCGCGAGATGCTTTCCAGGCGCGCTTCGCGTACGCTGGCGCCGCGATGGGCAAGGTTTTGAAGGACCGGTCGGCACCCGACCGGAGGTTTCGCAGTCCCCCGATCTGGATCCACGTTTCCGAGGCCGGCAGATGGCTGCTCGCCCCGCGCGAAGCGCGAAAACGGGCCGTGATCCGCCTTCTCGACACCGTCGAAGAAAATCGGGGTCAGACCCCGCCCGTGAAAACCGGGGTCTGACCCAACCGCAACCTAGGCCGCCCGGCGCTCGACGCGCGGCAGCTCGCCGATCGCCGTCCGCACCGCGTCCTCGACCCGATCGAGGAACACGAACTCGAGCTTCTTGCGCGCCTCGGCCGGGACGTCCTCGAGGTCCTTCTCGTTGCGCCTGGGCAGCATCACCGTGCGGATGCCCGCGCGCAGGGCGGCGAGCGTCTTTTCCTTCACCCCGCCGATCGGCAGCACGAGCCCGCGCAGCGAGATCTCGCCGGTCATCGCCACGTCCGAGCTCACGGGCTTCCCTGTCAACAAGGAAACCAACGCCAAGAACATGGCGACGCCGGCGCTCGGACCGTCCTTGGGCGTGGCGCCCGCGGGAATGTGGATATGGATGTCGGTTTTCTCCAGCGAATCCGTCACGAAGCTCTTGGAGAGGGTGAGCGCGGCCTGCGCGGACTCCTTCATCACCTCGCCCAGCTGTCCGGTGAGGATCAGCTTCCCGCTGCCGGGGACCTTGGAGGCCTCGATGAAGAGGATGTCGCCGCCCACGGGCGTCCAGGCGAGCCCGGTCGCCACGCCGGGCACGGCGGTGCGCTGCGCCACCTCGTTCTCGAAGCGCCGCGCGCCGAGGAGCGCGTGGAGGTCCTCCGGCTTGATTTCCAGTTTTCCTGAAAAGCCTTCGGCGATCTTCATCGCCGCAGACCTCAGCACGGCGCCGACCTCGCGTTCGAGATTGCGCACGCCCGCTTCGCGGGTGTAGTCGGCGATGATCGAGCGCAGGGCTTCATCCGTGATCTTCACATTCTCGACAGAAGGATCCGGACTTTTGAGGCCAGTGGCTTCCAGTTGCCGCTTCACCAGGTAGCGCTTGGCGATCTCGAGCTTTTCCTCCTCGGTGTAGCCCGGCAGCTGGATGATCTCCATGCGGTCGCGCAGCGGGCCGGGGATCGTGTCGAGCACGTTGGCGGTGGTGATGAACATGACCTTCGAGAGGTCGAAGTCCACCGCGAGGTAGTTGTCGCGGAAGCGCGAGTTCTGCTCCGGGTCGAGCACTTCGAGCAGCGCCGATGACGGGTCGCCATGGAAGCCGCCCTGCCCGAGCTTGTCGATCTCGTCGAACATCAGCACCGTGTTCTTCGACTCGGCGCGGCGGATCGCCTGGATCACGTTGCCCGGCAGCGCGCCGATGTAGGTGCGCCGGTGGCCGCGGATCTCGGCCTCGTCGTGCACGCCGCCGAGCGCGATGCGCTGGAACTTGCGGCCGGTGGCGCGCGCGATCGACTGGCCGAGCGAGGTCTTGCCCACGCCCGGCGGGCCGACGAAGCACAGGATCGGGCTCTTGCCCGACGGGTTCAGCTTCCTCACCGCGAGATGCTCGAGGATGCGGCGCTTGATCTTGTCGAGGCCGAAGTGGTCCTGGTCGAGGACCTTGCGCGCTTCGGCGATGTCGATGGGCTTCCCTTCTTCATTTTTCCACGGCAATTCCGCAAGCCATTCGAGATACGTACGCAGCATCGAGCCCTCGGCGCTGCCCTCGCCCATGCGCTGCAGGCGCTTCAGCTCCTTGACCGAATACTTGTAGATGTCCTCGGGCATGCCCGCGTCGTCGATCGACTTCCTGAGCTCCTCGATCTCGGCGGCGCTGTCGTCGCCCTCGCCGAGCTCCTTCTGGATCTGGCGCATCTGCTCGCGCAGCACGTGCTCGCGCTGGCGCTCGTCGAACTGCTTCTTGGTCTTCTCGCCGATCTCCTTGGAGATGCGCAGCACGCCGACGCGCTCGGAGAGAAGCTCGAGCACCTTGTCGAGGCGCCGCTTGAGGTCGAAGGTCTCGAGGAGGGCCTGCTTGTCCTCGTTCTTGACGTCGAGGAGGTTGGCGACCATGTCGGAAAGCAGCGCCGGCGAGCTCACCTGCTGCACCACCACCGCGAGCTCCTCGGGCGCGTTGGGCAGGAGCTGGATCGCCTCGACCGCCTGCTGCTTCAGCTGCAGGAAGCGCGCTTCGAGCTCGGGCGAGGCGCTCTCGTCCTGCTTCACCGTCTCGACCCGCGCCACGATGTACGGCCAGCCTTCGAGGAACTCGAGCACGCGAAAGCGCGACACGCCCTGCACCACCAGGTGATGCGTGCCTTCGGCGCCGGTGATGTAGCGCACCACCTGGCCGGCGGTGCCGACCCAGTAGAGGTCCTCGGGCTTCACCTCGTTTTTCTGCGCGTCGCGCTGCAGGAGGAAGCCGACCTTCTTCTCGCTGCGCACCGCTTCCTGCGCAGCCGCGACCGAGGCCGCCCGGCCCACCGTGATGGGAGAAATCACGCCCGGGAACAGCACCGTGTTGCGCATCGGAATCACGATGAGCGCGTCCGCCGGCAGCGGCTTCAACGCCGCCGCGCTCGCGGGCGCGGCGCCGGAGGCGGCGGGCCGGTCCTGGCTTTCGTTGGACAGCACCTTGGGGTTCATGCGCCTTCCTTCCTGCGGAACGAGAGGGTGAGCACGCCGCCGGCGAGCCGCTTGCCCGAGAGCTCGATCGGCGAGCTGGGCGGCAGCGCGAGCCGCCGCTCGAAGCGTCCGTACGGAATCTCCAGGCGGTGGATCTGCGAGCCGGTGTCGCGGCACGGGAACGGCCGCAGCGCCGACACGACGATAGCGTCGGGCTCGAGCGCGATCGTGATCGACTCGGGCGTCACCCCCGGGAGCGCGATGTGCACGTCGAGGCGCTCGGCCGACTCCACGACGTCGACCGGGGGCTCCCAGGTGTGGGCGGATTCCGCGCCAGCGACGCGGAAGAATTGGCGGTGCAGGCGGTCGGCCTGCTCGAGGAGCGAGAGCGCCTCGCCCCACATCCAGCTGGAAAAATCGCGCGATCTCACGGGCGGTAAATGGCGGCGGTTGGGAAGGGAATCAAGCCCGCCGCAAGAAATGCACCCGTTTTCAACCGCTTATGGCGGTTGAAACGAAATCCTTAGCGCCGGGGTTTCTTGTAGGCCGGCTTTCGCTGAGGATTGAACACGGGCGCCCGCTCGTCCTTGTGGCGATAGTTGATGCGGCCACGCGTCACGTCGTACGGCGACATCTCGAGCCGCACGCGGTCGCCCGCGAGGATGCGGATCCGGTTCTGACGCACGCGTCCGCCGGCATAGGCGAGCACGCTCGCGCCGTTTTCCAGCTCGACGCGGAACTGAGTGTTCGGCAGCACTTCCTGGACGGTGCCGTCCATTTCCAGCATTTCTTCCTTGGCCACGGCAAGACCTTTCCGGCGCGACCGGGCGCCGTTCGAAGCTGCGGGTGGAATCTTTTGCTACGGAGAAGGCGGCATTATACCTGCGACAGGAGCCACTTTCTGAACGCGCTCACCGCCGGCCGGTCCGCAATGACCTCGGGGCAGACGAGGTAATAGGCCGCCTGCGGCTTCATCTCGGTCTTGAACGGCGCGCACAGCCGGTTGGAAGCGAGGTCCGAATCGACCAGGGGCCTGAGCGCGAGCGCGACGCCGAGCTTTTGCGACGCGGCCTCGAGCGAAAGGATGTTCGACGAGAAGCGCGGCCCGCGGCTCGCGTCGACCCGCTCGCCGACGCCGGCGTTCTCGAGCCAGCGCTGCCAGGCGTTGCCGCCGGCGACGAGCTCCATCGCGTCGTCGTGCAGCAGGACGTGGTGCGCGAGGTCGGCGGGCTCGCGGAGCGGCGGATCGCCCTTGGCGAGCTCGGGGCTCGCCACCGCGGTCATCGATACGCCGAAGAGCCGGTCGGCGCGATAGCCGGGATAGTGTCCGCCGCCGAGGTGGATCTCGACGCCCGAGGCGTCCTCGCGCAGGTCGAGGCCGCTCACCAGCGTGGGCGAGTCGAGCGCGCCGGCGTCGACCATCTTGCTCGAAGCGAACACGCGCAGCTCGATTTTGGGCTCGCGCCTGGCGAAGTCCGCGAGGCGCGGCATGAGCCAGCGCGCCGTGAACACCGGCGGCGCGGTGATGAGGAGGTCGGCCTCCTCGGCGCGCTCGCGGATCATTTCCACCGCGGCAGCGAGGGAATCGAAGCCTTCGCGCAGGCGCGGCAGGCAGGCGCGCGCCGACTCCGTGAGCTGCACCCGCCGGCCGGCGCGGCGGAACAGCTCCACGCCGAGGTATTCCTCGAGGCTCTTGATCTGGTGGCTCACCGCGGCCTGCGTGATCGAGAGCTCGCTCGCCGCGTCCTTGAAGGACAAGTGGCGCGCGGCGGCCTCGAATACGCGCAAGGCATTCAGCGGCGGAAGGCGATAGATCACGGGGAAATTCGCACGCCCAGGGATGAGTTTTTCTTATGCAAGACTTGATAAACGATCGTTTGTTTGTTGCCCGGCGCGGCCTTATCTTCCACTGCATGAAAAAGGCCCGAATCCCACTCCCCACGGCCGAGGAATTGTACGCGCTGGAACAGCTCGCTCGTCGCAGCCGGGCCCGCTCCATCGCGGCGCTCTTCCGCTCGCTTTATGCAGGAGCGCACTCGGCCCTCATCGCAAAGGTGGTACACCATGCGTAACGAAATCATGACTCCGTTCTGGAAAAACGCCCTCGCTTCCCTGCCGGCCTCGGTGCGCTCGCGCTATGCCTACGACATCGCGGCCGCGGAACGCTGGGAACTGCGCATCGACAAAGCGCTCAAACGCTGGACGCGCGCGAGAACCGCGCTGTCGAAGGCAGTCCACGCCGCATAACAGCTTGCCTCGCCGTCCGGGCGAATCCGAAGCCTCCTCCTCCTCCTCTGGCTAGGGGAGCCCGGTCGGCGAGCATTTATCACAGAGACGGACAAAGAAGGGCCGAGCCGGCCCTTTTCTTTTTGCCCGCCCGTTTCAGTACTTGATCTGGAAGATGCAGCGCTGGTCGCGGAATTCCGGGCACACGCCGCGCAGGAACGGCACGAGCGTAGCCGCGGCCTCGGGGCGCGGCTCGGCGGTGCCCGAAAGCGAGAGGCCGCCGCTCGGCGACCACGTTCCGCCGCCCGAAACGCGCAGCGGCCCGTCCAGCGTGCCGAGCTCGATGTCGACGCGGCTGCCCGCGCCGCGCAGCCGGGCGACCTGCGAGCCGAGCTCGACGCCCGCAGCGCGCGCGAAGCGGATATCGCGCCACTCGACCGTGGCGAGGCCGAGGACCGAGTCGCCTTCCAGCCGCAGGTCGTCGGACTGCACGCGCACGCGCCCGCTCGGCCCCATGATCTCGAGCGGAGGCGCGAGCGTCCCGAGCGCCTTGGCAGGCACCTCGAGCGCCAGGTCTTTCAACGTCACGGCGTACGGCGAGAGCTCGACGCGGATGGGTTTCGGGCTTTCGTTGACGGTCATGTCGGCGGCCAGCCTGCCGCGCAGCAGCGCCGTGGGATGGCTCTTCCAGCGCACCGAGCCCAGGGCGAGAAACTCACCGGCGCGGGTGCGCGCATAGAGCCGCCCGCTGCCCGACCAGGCCGAGCCCGCGGCATCGCGCAGCTCGAGCCGCTGCTGGGAGGCACGCTCGACGCTCTGCGCGAGCCACGCGGCAGGCGCAAGGGCGAGGAAAGCGACCACGTAGGCGGCCAGTCCCCAGGCCGCGTACAGAACCAGCGCGCGAGCGCTCATCGCTTGGCAGCGGCCCCCAGGGCGACGAAGGTCGCTTCGGCGCGCACCGCGCCGGGCGTGTCCAGCGCGCCGATGCGGCACCTTTCCAGGCGGGCGCCGGCTTCGCGCTGGGCTTCGGTCACCCAGCGCAGCCATTCGTCGAAGTTCGCGCTCCCGACGAGGACCGTGGCGCGCTCGCCGGAGGCGGCGTCGATCCGCTGCACCGATTTCGCGAACGGCGCGCGGCCCACCGAGGACTGAAGGAGCACCCTCAGATCGCCGCCCTGCGCCGCGGCGCGGGCGGTTTTGCGCAGCGCCGCGATCTCGGACTGCTGCGCCCGCATGAGCTCGACCTGGGCGCGCAGCTTCGGCAGCGCGGCCGAAAGCCGCCCGCTCGCGGCGAGCCCGGGCTGCCACAGGAAAACGACCAGCGCGACCAGCGCGATGGCGAGCCCGCCTCCGGCGAGGAGCGCGCGCTCGCGCGGGGCACGCTCGTTCCAGAATTCGCGCAGGCGCTCGGGATTCATCTTGCCCCCGGTACGGCAGCGATCAGCCGCAAGGCGCCGGCGGCGCCGTCCTCCACCCGGATCTCCAGGCCCGGCACGCTCGCTCGGGCGCGAAGCTGCGTGGCGAGCGCGGCGGCCTGGCTCGGTTCGCGCGCCCGCAGGGACACCGAGAGCCGTCCGTTCTCGTAGTCGATCGCTTCGATGCGTTGCGCGCCCACCTCGGGCACGGACTCCGCCACGGCATTGAGGAGCGCGACGAAATCCGATGCGCTGCCCTGACCCGCCGCGGCGCGCAGCTCCGCGAGCGCCCGGCTCATTTGCAGCGGTGGATCCACCAGCACGGCGCTTTCGCCGAAGCTCTCGCGATACAGGGCGGCCATCTCGGCCTGCAGGCGGTCGCGCTCCGCCGCCTTCAGCGCCCAGTCGGCCGCGATGCCGACGCTCACCAAGGCAACCAGCACGGTGGCCAGCACGGCGGGCCGCACCAGCGCCTGCCGCCATGCGCCGCCCGAGCCGCGCGGCGCGAATTCGCCCTGGAGGAGCTCGAAGCGCGGCCGCTGCCGCGCCTGGGACCAGCGCCACGGCGCGCCGGCCTCGACCGCCAAGCCCAAGGCAGAGGTCCAGCCCGCCGCGTCGGGCAGCGCCGCGTCGGACATGGCGCGCAGCACGAGGCGCTGCGGCAGGCGCCCGGCGCTGCGCGCCGCGTCGAGCGCCAGGCGCAGGGCCACCGGGGGCTCGTCCTCGGCCGCGCTGTCGAGCGCGAAGCCCTCGGACTCCGCGGTGCGCACGAAGCTGCCGTCGCCGCCGCACACCACGATCCAGGCGCCCGGCTCGAGCTGCGGCAACAGGGTTTCGGGGTAGGCGCCGACCGGCACGATGCCGGAGCGGCCGAGGCGCGCGAGCGCCTGCACCAGCCATTCGCGGTCGACCACGCCGACGCACACCACGTCTTTCTGCGGCGTGCGCGCGGCCGCGACGTGCACGCGCGCCGGATCAGGCACGATGCTGTCCTCGGCGAGAAAGCGCAGCGCGGATTGCAGGCGGCGCTGCTGAGCGGCCGGCAGGGCCACGCGCTCGAGCAGCACGAGGTCCGCAGCGAGCACCGCCTCGCACGGCCGGCCGCGCGGCGGCATGGCGAGGTCCGACGTCCCGCTCTCCAGCACCGTCCCCAGATCGCCGACGAGCGCCCATTCGAAGCGGCCGCTCTCCGGAAAGTCGCGCTCCAGCCGGATGCGGCAGACGCTCAAGCGTTCCTCTGCCACACGATGGCGGGAAGACCGGTCCCCGTGCGCTGCAGGAGCGCCTCCATGCGCAGATCGGCGTCGCCCACCTTCGCGCGCCCTTGCACGACGAAGAACTGGCTCGAGGCTGCGACGCCCGCGGCGCCGAGCCGGAGGTTCGGGCGCAGCCGCGACACGAAGTCGTCGGTGCTGCGCACCGGGTCGACGGCGAGACGCCGCGCGAGCGCCTGAGCCTCCGAAAGGGGAAGGCCTTCGACCACCGCCGTAAGCACCTCGGGCGGCGCCGTGTTGACGTTCACCGCCGTCGGGCGCGGAAGCGCGGTCACATAGCTGCGCAGGCGAATGAGGGCGTCGGGGCCGAGGCCGCCGACCCCGGCGAGCTCGCCGACGTCGGCAAGCGGGCGCTTCGGGTCGATGCGCGCGGCGATCGCGTCGGCGAGCGCCGGCGAGAGCCCGATCGCCCCGAGCAGGCGCCCGAGCGCGGCGATCTGGAGCGGGTCGCGCTTGCCGCCGCTCGCCAGGTTATTGAGATTGAAAAGCCCCTGCTCGTCGCGGATCGCGCCGGCGAGCGAGCCGAGCTGCACGTCCGTCGGCGGAAGCCCCGACGCCCAGAGCTCGCGCTGATGGTCCGTGGCCGACGCGCGCGCGTCCTCTGCGAGGATCGAGCGCGCCCAGTGCATGCCGCCCCTCAGCATCCAGCGCGCCTGCTCGTAGTCGCGCTGCGACTGCAGCGCGCGGGCATCCAGGTCCTGGCGCTCGAGCATCGCGGCGGCGCCCGCGGCGGCGAGCGCGAGCACCAGGAGCGCGATGATGACCGCGGTGCCGCGCTCGGCGTGCGGGAATTGGATTCGCGAGCCTTTCATCTCAGGGCGAAGAGCCGCGTGACATGCTCGCCGCTCGCCAGCGCGAGATCCACCGATACCGCGCGCGGCAGCGGCTGGCCGACGGGCCAGACCGGCATCCAGGTGCCGTCTTCACGGAGCGCGGTGAATCTCATGTCGGCTACGTTCGCGAGCACCGCATAAGCGGCGGCGGGCGGACCGGAGTCCATTCCCTGCGGCCACAGGAGATATTCCACCCGCCCCTCGCGCAGCCGGTAGCCGACGCGCCGCGGCGCCGCTCCGGGCTGGTCGGCGAACCGGGTAATGATGAGGTCGGCGTCCGTCGAGGGGCCGAGCGTGAAGCCCCGGCCTTCCATCGCCGAGGACACGTCCTCGCGCAGCTGCCCGAGCAGCAGGCCTACGTCGCTCCAGCGCTTCGCCTGCTCGCGCACGTGCGCCTCGCCGTCGAGCACCGAGGAGAGGCCGCGGAAGCTGAGCGACGCCAGCACCGCGAGCACCGCGAGCGCCGCGAGCAGCTCGAGCAGCGTGAATCCCAATTTCGGCCGGTAAGGCACCTAGCTCTCTTTCGGGAGAATTCCCACGAGCGTGCGCAGCACGTGCGTGGGCTCGGCCGGATCGACCACCTGGACTTCGACCCGCCGCAGCAGCGGATGCTGGGTGGCAAAGACTTCCATGCGCCAGGGAAAGTCGATCCCGGCCTGGCGCTCGGTGCCCTGGGTCACGCCGACCGGCGGCCACGCGCGGCGCGCGTCGAGCTCGCCCAGACGGTTCTCGGCCACGAACCCGGCGAGCGCGCGCAGCTTGATCTCGGCCGCCGAGGTGCTCGATACCGCGGCGGAGCGGCTCACCGCCGCCAGCGCGATCGCCGCGATGGCGAGCGCCACCAGCACCTCAATTAGCGTAAACCCGCGCGAAGCTGACCCGCCCAATGACGTCTCCATAAATGACGAACTGCTCGCCCGCGCCGGCCACGGTCGCGGAGAGCTCGCTGCGCAGTCCGTACGGCGCGAACACTACCCGCTCGCCTGGCGCGAGGTCGCGGCCGTCGACGCGCACGCGCGTGAGCTCGCTCCCGGAGAGCGCGCGGCTGCGGTAAAGGCTGGTCCGAGGATACAGGACCCAGTCGCCGTCCTCGCCGCGCTGCCAGAAGGCGTAGCCCTGCGGCACCGGGGACCAGGCGATGCTGCGGCCGCTCGCGCGCGACTCGCGCATCGCCGACTCGAGGAGCGATGCCAGCCTTCGCGCCTCGGCGCGCGCCGCGTCCGAGTTGCCGGGAAGCCCCACGGTGACCACGGCCGCCGCGACCACCGCCATGATGGCGAGCACGACCAGGAGCTCGATCAGCGTGAAGCCGCGCACGCGCCGGTGGGATGGGGCTACAGGGTCCACGAGCCGATGTCCGCGTCGAAGCCTTCGCCGCCGGCCGCGTTGTCGGCGCCGAAGCTGAACACGTCGACCTCGCCGTGCAGGCCGGGGCTCAGGTACTGGTAGGGATGGCCCCACGGGTCGCGCGGCAGGCGCTCGAGGTAGCCGCCGGGCTTCCAGTTCGGCGGCACGGGCGCGAGCGTCGGGCGCGTCACCAGCGCGGCGAGACCCTGCTCGGTCGTGGGATAGCGCAGGTTGTCGAGGCGATAGAGCTTGAGCGCCTGCAGCAGGCTGGCAATGTCCTGGCGCGCCGCGACCACGCGGGCCTCGTCGGGGCGGCTCATCACCTTCGGCACGATCAGGGCGGCGAGCACCGCCAGGATCGCGACCACCACCATGACTTCGATGAGAGTGAACGCGCGGATGCGAGCTCGACTCATGCGTCCTCCGCTGACCCCAGCCCGTACAAGTAATTGTAGTGGCTCGGGGATCGGGATACTATACCTTGTAGATGGCAGGCGGGTTCAAGAACACAATACAGCCGCTGTTGCGCGCCGCTCCGGTCGCTCTGGCGCTCGATCTCCTGCTGCTTGCCGCGCTCGCGGCGGCGGCCGCGTACTTCACCTGGGTGCTGCTCGCCCCGCGCGCGAAGGCCGCGCCGGCGCTCGGCGAGCAGGCGCGCGCGGCCGAATCGCCCTCGCCCGCCGCGCGGCGCCTCTTCGGCGCCGCCGCGCCACAGGCCGCCTCCGCCGGCCCGGTGCGCCTCGTCGGCGTGGTGTCGCCCGACCGCGCCGTGTTCACCGAGAACGGCCGGCCGCGCGCCGCTGCGGTCGGAGAATCGGTCGGCGACCTGGTGGTGCGCGAGGTACACCCCGACTACGTGGTGGTGAGCCGCCGCGGCGAGATCGAGCGGCTCACGCTCGAGCGGCGCAGCGTGCCGCTCGATGCGCCCTCTGGCGCGCGGGGCAATGCCGGCCGCTAGGCGCGGTCTTCTCCTCCTGCTGGCGTTCGTCGCCTTCGGCGTGCGCGCCGCCGAAGAGCCGGTCATGCTCAACTTCGTCAACGCCGACATCGAGGCCGTCGCGACCGCGATCGGCCAGATGTCGAAGCGCAATTTCCTGCTCGATCCGCGGGTCAAGGGCACCGTCAATATCGTTTCGTCGCGCCCGGTACCGCCGTCGGCCGCCTACGACATTTTCCTTTCCGCGCTCAGGCTCCAGGGCTTTGCCGCGGTGGAGAGCGACGGGGTGGTGAAGATCCTGCCGGAGGCCGACGCGAAGCTGCACCTGAGCTCGGTGTCGCCGAGGGGCAGCGCGGACGGCGACCGGCTTCAGACCCGAGTTTACACGCTGAAATATGAATCGGCGGCGCAGATGCTGCCGGTGCTGAGGCCGATCATCAGCCCGAACAACACCATCGCGGTGTACGCGGCGAACAATTCGCTCGTGATCACCGACTACGGCGAAAACCTGCGCCGCATCGACCGCATCATCGACGCCATCGACCGGCCCGGCGGCGGCGAGCCGGTGTTCATCCCGCTGCGCAACGCCTCGGCCACCGAAATGGCGAACACGGTCAACCGCCTCTATGCCGCCGACGCGGCGGCGGGCGCCGATTCCCGCGGCCGCATCAGCGTGGCGGCCGACGGACGCACCAACAGCCTCATCGTGCGCGCCGAGAATCCCGCCCGGCTCGCGCGCATCCAGGAAATGGTGCAGGGCCTGGACAAGTCCACGACCGCCGGCGGCAACTTGCACGTGGTGTACCTGAAGAACGCGGAGGCGGTGCGCGTCGCGCAGACCCTGCGCGCCGTGCTTTCGGGCGAGTCCTCGCCGGCACTCAACATTGCCGCGACGGCACCGCTCTCCACCGCGCCTTCGACGGTGGGGCAGCAGCCGGTCTCTGGCGGTCCCGGCCCGTCGCCGTCGCCGCTCAGCGGGCTCGGCCCGGTGGGCGGCGGGGGCGGCATCGTACAGGCCGACCCGGCTTCCAACGCGCTCATCATCTCGGCGCCCGACTCGGTGTTCGCGAGCCTGAAGGCAGTGATCGACAAGCTCGACGTGCGCCGGATGCAGGTGCACGTCGAGGCGCTGATCGTGGAGATGACGGCCGACAAGGCGGCCGAGTTCGGCGTCCAGTGGCAAGCGCTGCACGACACCACCAGCAACGCCACCCAGGGCTTCGGCGGAACGAACTTCGGCGCGCGCGGCTCGGGCACCAACATCATCGACGGCGCGGTGAACCCCGGCAGCCTCGCCAACGGGCTGAATCTAGGCGTGGTGCGCGGCCAGGTCACCCTTCCCGGCATCGGCACGGTCACGAACCTCGCGTTCCTCGCGCGCGCGCTCGAGTCCGACACCAAGGCGAACATCCTCTCCACGCCGAACCTGCTCACGCTCGACAACGAGGAGGCGAAGATCGTCATCGGGCAGAACGTGCCCTTCATCACCGGCCAGTACGCGCAGACCGGCGCCGCGACCACCGCCACGCCGTTCCAGACCATCGAGCGGCGCGACGTCGGCCTGACGCTGCGCATCAAGCCGCAGATCTCGGAAGGCGGCTCGGTGCGCCTGCAGATCTACCAGGAGGTCTCGAGCGTCCAGGACCAGACCAACCCGGCCGGGATCATCACCAACAAGCGGTCCCTGGAGTCGAGCGTGCTGGTGGACGACGGCGCGATCATCGTGATCGGCGGACTGATCCAGGACAGCACCGGCAACACCATGCAAAAAGTGCCGCTGCTGGGCGACATCCCGCTCCTCGGCGCGCTGTTCCGCTACGAGACGCGCACGCAGACCAAGACCAACCTCATGGTGTTCCTGCGGCCGCTCGTCATGAAGGAGCGCAGCAACTATGCCCCGGTCACTTCCGACCGCTACCGCCAGATGATCGAGGAACAGGGAAAAGCGCGCATCCCGCCCTCCATAGTGCTGCCCGACATCGTTACGCCGATGCTGCCGCCCGAGGACGGCTCGCCGCAGAGCGCGCCCGCGCCGAGCGCCGCCCCCGCGCCGAGCGCCCCGGCGCCGAACGCTCCGGCGGAGAGCGCACCTGAGCAGTCTGCCCCGGCGCAGAAGCCCCCGGCGCAGTAAAGTGGCGGCATGGACGTCGCCCGCGACACGCCGGTCCGCCTCGTTCCCTATCCGTTCGCGCGGCTGAACGGGGCGCTGCTCCTCGAGATCTCCGAGAAGGAGGCCCTGGTGTGCCTGCGCCAGGGCGCACGGCCGCAGGTGCTCGCCGAGCTGCGCCGCGTGCTCGGCGTGCCGGTGCGCGTGACCGCGGTGGAGGAGCCCGAAGCCTTCGAGCGGCGCCTCGCGCAGGCGTACTCGCAGGCGAGCCAGTCGGCCTCCTACGTGGCCGACGCCATCGGCCAGGACATGGACCTCTCGCGCCTGGTGCAGGAGATGCCGAAGATCGAGGACCCGCTCGACTCGGACAACGACGCGCCGGTGATCCGCATGATCAACGTGCTGCTCACCCAGGCGCTGCGCCAGAAGGCCTCGGACATCCACATCGAGCCCTACGACGCGCGCTCCGTGGTGCGCTTCCGCCTCGACGGCACGCTCCGCACCGTGGCCGAGCCGCACCGCGGGCTGCACGCCGCGATGCTCTCGCGCATCAAGATCATGGCCAATCTCGACATCGCCGAGAAGCGCTTGCCGCAGGACGGGCGCATCTCCCTGCGGCTCGCGGGGCGCCAGGTGGACGTGCGCGTCGCGACGCTGCCGACCGGCTACGGCGAGCGCGCGGTGCTGCGCCTGCTCGACAAGGAGGCGAGCCAGTTCCAGCTCGGCGGCCTGGGCATGGACGAATCGGCCCTCGCGTCGATCGACGGCCTGATCCACCAGCCCCACGGCATCGTGCTCGTCACCGGTCCGACCGGATCGGGGAAGACCACCACGCTGTACGCGGCGCTCGAGCGCATCGACTCGCTCGGCCTGAATATCATGACGGTCGAGGACCCGGTCGAGTACGAGCTCGACGGCATCGCCCAGACGCCGGTCAATGCCAAGATCGGAATGACGTTCGCGCGGGCGCTCCGCTCGATCCTGCGCCACGACCCGGACGTCATCATGGTGGGCGAGATCCGCGACAGCGAGACCGCCGAGATCGCCGTCCAGGCGAGCCTCACCGGCCACCTCGTCCTCGCAACGCTGCACACCAACGACGCGGCGAGCGCGCCGACGCGCCTCGTCGACATGGGCGTGGAGCCCTTCCTTCTCTCCTCGAGCCTGCTCGGGGTGCTCGCGCAGCGGCTCGTGCGCAAGCTCTGTCCCGCGTGCAAGCAGCCGCACCAGCCGAGCGCGCCCGACCTGGCCGAGCTCGGCGAGCGCTACAACGGCGAAAGGCTCTTCGCGCCGGGCGGCTGCGAAGCCTGCAACAACACCGGCTACATCGGGCGCACCGGGATCTACGAGCTCCTCGTCATCGACGACGAGGCGAAGACGCTGATCCACGGCGCGGGCTCGGAGCAGCGCCTGCGGGCGAGCGCCGCGCAACGCGGCATGCGCACGCTGCGCCAGGACGGACTGCGCTGGGTTTTGAGCGGGCTCACCTCGCTCGAGGAAGTGATCCGGGTCACGCGCGAGTCGTAGCACGATGCCCGCTTTCAGCTACACCGCGATCGACGCCGACGGCCGCACCCGGCGCGGCGTGGTCGACGCCGAGGCGCCGCGCCAGGCGCGCGCGGGGCTGCGCAGCGCGGGCCTGGTGCCGCTCGAGGTCTCGGCCGTCGACAGCGAGGTGGCCGCGCCCGGGAAGCGACGGTTCTGGGCGGCGCGCATGCGCATCGGCGCGGGGGAGCTCTCGCTCCTCACCCGGCGCTTCGCGATGCTGCTCGAGGCGGGCCTCACGGTCGAGCAATGCCTGGACGCGCTCATCGAGCAGGCACAGGGCGAATCCGCCCGGCGCATCCTCGCCGCGGTGCGCGCCGAAGTGCTTTCCGGGCAGTCGCTCGCGGCCTCGTTCGACCCCTACCCGTCGTCGTTCCCGGAGATCTATCGCGCGCTCGTGCGCGCCGGCGAGCATTCGGGCGAGCTCGGCGCGGTGATGTCGAACCTCGCCGAGTACCTCGAGCGCCGCCAGGCGACTCGCCAGAGCGCCGGCCTCGCCCTTCTCTACCCCGCGATCGTCGCCGCGGTGGCGCTCTGCATCGTGGTGGGCCTGCTCACCTACGTCGTGCCCCAGGTCGTCGACGTCTTCGCCCAGAGCAAACAGGAGCTTCCTTTCCTCACGCGGGCCCTCCTCTGGGCGAGCGGGGCGCTGAAGGGCAAGCTCGGCTACGTCGCCGCCTTCTTCGTGGTCATCGCCCTAGTTCTGCGCTGGGCCTACAGCCGCGAGGCCACGAAGCGGCACTGGCACGCGCGGATGCTGCGGCTTCCGCTCGTCGGGCCGCTCTGGCGCGGCATCGACACCGCGCGGCTCGCCTCGAGCCTCGGCATCCTCTCGGCAGGCGGCGTGCCGCTCCTGCAGGCGCTTGCGGCCGGCGCGCGCGTGGTGAAGAACCTCGCCCTGCGCGACGCGGTGGAGGACGCAATGCAGCGCGTGCGCGAGGGATCGAGCCTGCACCGCGCGCTCGCCAGCCGCGGCGTCTTTCCGCCGATCTTCATCCACCTGGTCGCCTCCGGCGAGGCGAGCGGGCGCCTCGCCCACATGCTCGGCCAGGCGGGACGGCAGCAGGAAGTCGAGAACGACGCCCGCGTGCGCCTCCTCACCGGCGTGCTGGAGCCCGCCCTCATCCTCGCCATGGGCGCCCTGGTTCTACTGATCGTGCTCGCGATCCTGCTGCCGATCATCGAGATGAACCAGCTCGTGCGGATCTAATCGGGGTCAGACCCCGATTCCGGCGTTCTAGCCTTTGACTGGATTGTTACTGGACGGCGCTCTGGCCGGCCAGCATGGGCTTCTTAGCCGCATCTGGCACCATGGCCTCGAAGGCGATGCCGTTCTTGGCCATGAACCGTTCGACCGCCGGCAGCCAATATCGCACGCCGGCGTCCTCGCTGAAGATATAGTGACCGTCTTTGCCAAAGGCCGGCTGCAGCACGTAGTCCGCGTGCCCGCCGCCGGCCGTGAACCGCTCATACCAAAGCTTGGAGGTCTGCGGGTTGAAGAAATGGTCGTTTTCGGCGTAATGGAACAGCACCGGCACCTTGACCTGCTTGCCGATCTCGTCGAACACCCGCGCGAGCGGCTCGACGGCGCACGGCACGCCGGGGTTGCGCGCGGGGTTGCCGCCGCGGCCGGCGGCGAAGGCGAGCACGGCGACGAGCCCCTCCGGCGCGCGGGCGGCGGCGTAGATCGAGGAGACGCCGCCCGCGGACTGGCCGGCGAGGATCATGCGCGAGCCGTCGACATAGGGAAGGTGCCGGGTGTATTCGTACGCGGCCAGGATGTCGTCGGAAGCCGCGTTCTCGCCGCGCCGGTAATCGGGGTTGCGGCAGGAGCCGGCGTCCTCGGCGAACTCGCCGCCGGTGGCGCCGAAGCCGCGGCGCAGCGGCAGCACGACGACGTAGCCGCGGCGGGCAAAGTAGGCCGCGGTGTGGATCAGGAGCTCGGGGGACTCGGTGCGTCGTTCTTCCGCCGACACCGCGGCGCCGTGGTTGAGGATCACGGCCCCGTAGGGCCCGTCGCCCTCCGGCCTCAGGATCCTTGCAGCCAGGGTGTAGTTGCCATTGCTAACGGGAATGCGCACGTCCTCGTCCACGAGCCGCACGCCGGAGGTTTCTTCTTGCGCGTAGGCGACGTTGCCGATCACCCAGCACAGCGCGGCGACGAGCGCCACGAGCAGTGTCATTCCCTTCACCACTACCTCCCTTCGTCAAACCTGCGACGAACTGTAGCGGCGATTGCGACATCTCACAAGACTGAAAATGACACACGTGTAGTTGCTATTGCGTGTCGGGGGGTAACGACATTGCCGGGACATGAGCGCGAGCGAAATCGGACTTAATTCACTCACGCGCGCCGCGGTGACCGGAATGCGGCGCGGGATCGAGAAGGAGAGCCTGCGCACGCGTCCCGACGGATCGCTGGCGACTACGCCGCATCCCGCGGCGCTCGGCTCGCCGCTCACGCACGCGCACATCACCACCGACTTCAGCGAGAGCCAGCTCGAGCTGATCACCGGCGCGCGCACGAGCGTCGACGCGATGCTGGAGGAGCTCGGCTCCATCCACCAGGTCGTCTACCGCGCCCTCACGCAGGGAAGTCTCGACGAGATCCTGTGGTGCGCCAGCATGCCGTGCCAGCTTCCGCCCGACGACGAGATCCCGCTCGGCCGCTACGGCGGCTCGAACGTGGGCAAGGCGAAGACCGTCTACCGGATGGGGCTCGCGCACCGCTACGGCCGGCGCATGCAGACGATCTCCGGCATCCACTACAACTGGTCGCTTCCGGACTGCTCGACCGAGCAGTACTTCGGGCTGGTGCGCAACTTCCGGCGCGACGCGTGGCTGCTCTTCTACCTCTTCGGCGCCTCGCCCACGGTGTGCGAGAGCTTCGTCGCAGGAAATACGAAGCATGGCCTCAAGCAGCTCGCGCCGGGCACGCTCTATCTGCCCCACGCCACGTCGCTGCGCATGGGGCGCTTGGGCTACCAGAGCGATGCCCAGTCCTCGCTCTCGGTGAGCTACAACAGCATGGCGGACTACGGCGCCTCGCTCTACGGGGCGCTCACCACGCCCTATCCGCCCTACGAGAAGATCGGCTTACAGGACGCGAACGGCGAATACCGGCAGCTCGCCACCTCGCTCCTGCAGATCGAGAACGAGTTCTACGGCAAGATCCGGCCGAAGCGGCGCATCCGCCCGGGCGAGCGTCCGCTCCACGCGCTGCGCGAGCGCGGCGTCGAGTACGTCGAAGTGCGGCTGATGGACCTCGATCCCTTCTCGCCGATCGGCATCACCGCGGCGACCTGCCGCTTCCTCGACGTGTTCCTGCTCCATTGCCTGTTCGCCGAGAGCCCGCCCGACACGCCGGCCGAGATCGCCTCGATCACGCGCAACCAGGAGCGCGTCGCGGCGCGCGGGCGCGAGCCCGGCCTCGTGCTTTCGCGCGCGGGCCGCGAGGTGCCGCTCAAGGAGTGGGGCCGGGAGATCGTTTCGCAGTGCGCGCCGGTGGCCGAAAAGCTCGATTCGCAGCTTGGCGGCATCGCCTACCGCGACGCGGTGCGGGCGGCCTCGAGCGCGCTCGACAATCCCGATTCCGTGCCTTCGGCGCGCGTGCTGCACGCGATGGCGCGCAACCACGGCAACTCCTTCGTGCGCTTCGTCCTCGCCGAGTCGCTCCTGCACCGGGCGAGCCTCCTCGCCACGCCGCTTCCCCCAAAGATCGAGGACGAATTCGCGAACCTCGCGCGCGCCTCGAGCGCCAAGCAGCGCCAGATCGAGGCGCAGGACCGCGTCGACTTCGAGACCTACCGCAAGCAGTACCTCGACCCGCAGAACCTCAAGATCTAAGGAAAAACAGGGACAGACCCTATTTTCCTGCGGGCTCCGCCGAGCAACGGAAAATAGGGTCTGTCCCTATTTTTCCTGCGCCGCGTGGGCGGCGAGCACGTCGGCCACGCACGCCGTCAACCGCTTGGCGTACTCGATGTGCAGGAACTCGTTGGGGCCGTGGGCGTTCGCCTGAGGGCCGAGGACGCCGGTGATCAGGAACTGGGCGCTCGGAAAGCGCGCGCCGAGCATCGCCATGAACGGGATGGTGCCGCCCTCGCCCATCCACATCGCGCTCTTGCCAAAGTTCTTGATCGAGGTGGTGTCGACCGCGGCGGCGAGCCACGGCGCGGTCGGCGGCGCGTGCCAGCCGGTTGCGGCCTGGCCGTAGTCGAACTTCACGCGCGCGCCGTACGGCGGGTCGGCTTCGAGGATCGCCTGGAGCTGCCGCGCGGCGCTGTCGGCCTTGACGGTCGGCGGCAGCCGCAGGGAAAGCACGAGCGCCGTCTTCGGCCGCAGCACGTTGCCGGCATTGGCCGGCGCGGGCAGGCCCTCGGCGCCGGTGACGGCGAGCATCGGCCGCCAGGTGCGATTGAGCACCAGGTCGGAGAGATCCGAGGTCATCGGCTGCATGCCCTTCACGAAAGGGAACCTGCGCCAGATCTCTTCGCCGAGGACCTCGGCCGCGCGTTTCGCCTGCTCGCTTCGCTCCAACGGAATCTGCGCGTGGAACGCGGCCGGCTTCACCACGCCGGTTGCGGCATCGTCGATACGCTCCAGGAGCTGGCGCGCGACGCGCGCCCCTTCGGCCACCACGCCGCTCGCGTCGCCGGAGTGCACCCCTTCCGTGAGCACCTCGACGCTCAGCACCCCGTTGACGAGCCCCCGCAGCGAGGTCGTGCCCCAGAGCTGATCGTAGTTGCCGCAGCCCGAGTCGAGTCCCACGACCAGGTCCGGCGTGCCGATGCGCGGCGCAAGCGCTTCCAGGTAGGCCGGGAGGTCGTAGCTGCCGCTCTCCTCGCAGCATTCGATGAGGATCGCCACGCGCGCGTGGGCGCGTTTCTCCTGCTGCAGCGCCCGCAGCGCGGCAAGCGCGCAGAACACCGCGTAGCCGTCATCGGCTCCGCCGCGTCCGTAGAGCTTGCCGCCCTCGATCACCGGCGTCCACGGTCCTAGGCCCTCGCGCCAGCCGGTCATCTCGGGCTGCTTGTCGAGGTGCCCGTAGATCAGCACATTGCCCTTCGAGCCGGGAATTTCCACAAAAAGCACCGGCGTACGCCCTTCCAGGCGGACAACCTCGAGCTTCATCCCGGCCACCGCGTGGCGCGTGCACCAATCGGCGGCGAGCTTCACGGCGGCGTCGATGTGGCCGTGCCGCGCCCATTCGTGGTCGAAATGGGGCGACTTGGCGGGAATGCGGATGTAGTCGACGAGAGTCGGGACGACGGCGTCGTCCCAGAATTTCGAGATCGCGGTCACGGTTTTTATTCTAGTAGGATTCGCCGCCATGACTTCGCTGCGCGAGCTCGTGGCTTCGGGAAAAATGCTCGTCGCACCCGGCGCCACCGACGCTCTGAGCGCGAAGCTGATCGAGGCGCACGGCTTCGGCTGCGTCTACATCGGCAGCTACGCCACCGCCGCGAGCCGCTTCGGCATCCCCGATACGGGGCTCCTTTCGCTCGAGGCGCTCGTCGCGCAGGCGCGCACCATTGCGCAGGCGGTGAAGCTGCCGGTGATCGCCGATGCCGAAGGTGGCTTCCATGAGGCCGGCGAGATCTGGCGAACGGTGCAGGCCTTCGAGGGCGCCGGCGTAGCCGCGATCCACATCGAGGACCATACGGGCGCGGGCAAGCACACGGGCGCCCCGCAGACGCTGCACCCCATGAAGGCGACCGCAGAGCGCATTTCCGCCGCCGTTGCCGCCCGCAGGAATCCGGAATTCATGATCGTCGCGCGCTCCGACGCTTTCTGGGTAGCGCGCGACCTGGAGGACTGCATCGCGCGGCTGGCCCTCTACGCCGAGGCCGGCGCCGACATGGTCTTCCCCACCGCGGTCGGTCCGGCCGAGCTCGCCGAGGTGCGCCGGCGCATCGACCGGCCGGCGATGATCATCGACATGCCGGAGCGCTCGCTCGAGGAGCATCGCGGCGCCGCGATCGTCCTTTACTATGCGTTTTCGACCCTGGTGCAGTACCACGCCCTTCACGCCAGTCTTGAGGAATTCAAGTGGGGCAAGCGCCCCGGCGGCCAGGCGGCGCTGGAGAAGTTTCTCGGCTACGGCTAACGAGCCCAAATCGGGGTCTGACCCCGATTCTTTTCGATTTATCTGTTTTTCTTATATGCTGCGCTGAGGAGGAGCTCCGATGCACCGCATCCTGTTGGCGCTCGCGCTCGCCGCCATCTCCGGCGCCGCATTCGCGCAGTACCCGGCGAAGCCCATCCGCTTCATCGTCGGCTTCCCGCCCGGCGGCTCGGCTGATCCCACCACACGCATCATCGGCCAGGCGCTCTCCGAGCAGATCGGCCAGCCGGTGATCGTCGACAACCGGCCCGGCGCCGACAGCGCGCTCGCGGCCGAGCAGATGACGCGCATCGCGCCCGACGGCTACACCATCATGTTCGCCTCGAACAGCGCGATGACCGGGCCCGTCGCGCTGCGGAAGAGTCCGCCCTACGATCCGCTCAAGGACTTCACCCCGATCTCGCTCGTCGGCCGCGCGACGGTCATCCTGTACGCGCATCCCTCGGTTCCGGCCAAGACGCTGAAGGAGTTCGTCGACTATGCGCGCGCCAATCCCGGCAAGCTCGCCTACGGCACCGGCAACGCGCTCTCGATCCTCTACAACGTTCAGCTCATGAGCGCCACCGGGATCGAGATGCTGCACGTGCCCTACAAGGGTGAAGGGCCGCTCAATCCCGACCTCCTCGCCGGCCGCGTGCAGTCGTCCTTCCTCAGCACGCTGTCGGCGCTCTCGAACGCCAAGGAAGGCAGGCTCCGCCCGCTCGCGGTGCTGCTCGAAAAGAGAAGCCCGCTCGCGCCCGACGTCCCGACGATCGCCGAAGCGGGCGTACCGCAGGTCACCGTGCGCCAGTGGGCCGGCGTGTTCGGTCCGCCGAAGCTCCCGCGTCCGATCGTCGAGCGGCTGAACAAGGAAGTGAACGCGGCGCTCAAGCGCCCCGAGGTGCTCGAGAAGCTGCAGAGCTACGGCTATGCGGCCGAGGGCTCGACTCCCGAGCAGCTCTTCGTGATCAACCGCGACGATCTCGCCCTGTGGAAGAAGCTCGTGGCCCAGGCCCGCATCCCTTTGGAATAGGAAAGGAGTCGCTCGATGCCGATCAACACCTTCGTTGAGAACGCCTGGTACGTCGCCGGACGCTCGCAGGATTTCCCCGTGAACGAGCCCAAGGGGCTGCGCCTGTGTAACCGTCCGGTGCTCCTGTGGCGCACCGCCGAAGGCAAGCTCACGGCCTTCGACGACCGCTGCGTGCACAAGCGCATGCCGCTCTCGGAAGGGCGCGTGCTCGCGGACGGCGTGCTCGAGTGCCCCTACCACGGCTTCTGCTACGACGGCACGGGCAACTGCGTGCGCATCCCCTCGCAGCTCGACCTGCCGATCCCCACGCGCGCCAAGCTGCGTCCGTTTCCGCTGGTCGAGCAGGACGGCCTCGCGTGGGTGTGGCTCGGCGACCCGGCGAAGAGCTCGACCGCGGTGCCGGTGCCGACCCCGGAGCTCTATGGCGCCGGGTGGCACACGCACATGTTCGACCCGGTCCACGTGCCGGCGAACTACCTGCTCATGATCGAGAACCTGCTGGACATTACGCACTTCTACCCGCTGCACGACGGCAACATCGGCGACATCGAGCAGAGCAAGATTCCGTTCGAGCTGGTGGAGGAGACGCTGAACGGAGTGCAGACGGTGAAGACGATCCGCCGGGCCCAGAACTATGCCCAGCCGCCATTCATGGCCGACTGGTTCGGCTTTCCGGTGGTCGACCGCTGGCACACGCACCACATGATGGGACCGGGCCTCACGCGCGTGGAGCTGCGCTGCGCGCCCCCCGGGAAGCTGGGGGTCGCCTCCGAGGAGCGCGGCTACGTCATCCATCACGCGCACACGCCGATCGATGGCACGAATCACACGTGGCGCTTGTGGGTCAGCACCCACTCGAAGAAGCTCACGCAGGACATCGCCGCAAACTTCCCCACGGTGATGGAGGAAGACCGCTGGGCGCTCGAGCTGCAGCAGAAGAACTTCGAGTATCCGGAAGACGGCTACCACGAGGTCTACCTGCGCTCCGACAAGGCGCTGCTGCGCTGCAGGAAGATCCTCGAGGAGATGGAGCGCGGCAACCGTGGCCAGGCCGTTGCGGTCGCGGTGCACAAGGCGGCGTAGAAAAAGGCGGCCCATGCTTCAAGCGAGCCGGGTGGTGAAATCCTTCGGCGGCTTCCGCGCGCTCGCCGGCTGCTCGCTCGAGATCGCGCGCGGCAGCATCACCGGCATCATCGGCCCCAACGGCGCCGGCAAATCGACGCTGTTCAACGTGCTCGGCGGGCTGCTCGCGCCCGAATCGGGCGACGTGGCCTTCGAAGGACGCAGCATCCTCGGTCTGCGCGCCGACGAGCGCGCCCGCATCGGGCTGGTACGCACCTTCCAGATGTCGCGCGAGCTCGGCGAGCTCACCGTGCTCGAGAACATGCTGCTCGCGCGCCCGCGCCAGTCGGGCGAGTCGGTATGGCGGGTGTTGTTGACCCCAAGGAAGATACAGACAGAAGAACACGCCGCAGCGGCCAAGGCGCGCGCGCTGCTCGATGAGGTCGGCCTGTGGCCGCTCGCGAACGAGCCGGCGAAGCACCTTTCCGGCGGGCAGAAGAAGCTGCTCGAGATCTCGCGCGCGCTGATGCTCGAGCCCAAGATCATCCTGCTCGACGAGCCCACGGCGGGGGTGAGCCCCGCCATGACCGAGGCGCTCGCGCGCACCATCCTCAAGCTGCGCGGCGAGGGCCTCACCTTCGCGATCATCGAGCACGACATGGACGTGATCGCGCGCCTCTGCGCGCCGATCTTCGTCCTCGCCGAGGGCCGCACGCTGATGCGCGGCAGCTTCGGCGAGGTGGCGAGCAACGGCGAGGTCATGAACGCGTACCTTGGGAAGGCCGCATGACTTCCGTCCTCAAAGTCAGCGGGCTGCACGCGGGGTACGGCGCCGGCGACATCCTCAAGGGGATCGAGCTCGAGCTTCCTGCCGAGAAAATCATGACCGTCATCGGACCGAACGGCTCGGGCAAGTCGACGCTCGCCAAGACGCTCGCCGGCCTGCTGCCGGCGCGCGCCGGCAGGATCGAGCTCGACGGGCGCCGGCTCAACGAGCTCGGCGCTCCCAAGCGCGTGCTCGCCGGGATCTCGTACGTGCCGCAGGAATACAACGTGTTCCGCAACCTCACGGTGCTCGAGAACCTGAAGATCGCGCGCGAGTTCATGGGCGCGAACGGCAAAGCCGCGCGCGTGCTCGACGACAGCCTCGCGGAGCTCTTCCCGGAGCTGCCGAAGCACTACCGCATCGCGGCGGGGAACCTGAGCGGCGGCCAGCGCCAGATGCTCGCATTCGCCTGCGCCCTCACGGTGCGGCCCAGGCTCCTCATCCTCGACGAACCCTCGGCGGGGCTCTCGCCGATCCTGACGCGCGAAGTGTTCGAGCGGGTCGAGCGCGTGAACCGCAGCGGCGTGAGCATCCTCATGATCGAGCAGAACGCCATCGAGGCGCTGCGCATCTCGCACAGCTGCATCGTGCTGAGCGGCGGCCGGGTGCGCGCCTCCGCGTCGGCGAAAGACGTCCTGGGCATGAAGGATTTGAACAGTTTCTACCTTGGAAATGCTTCAAACCACGTTTAACGGCATCGTCACCGGCGTGATCATGGCGCTGCCGGCGCTCGCGGTGACGCTGCTCTTCGGCGTGCTCAAGTTCCCGAACTTCGCGGTCGGGGCGATGATGACGGTCGCCGCGTACCTCGCATTCGCGCTCAACGCGCAGCTCGGCTGGCCGCTCGCCGCCGCCACCGTGGCAGCGTCGCTCGGCATGGGCGCGCTGTGCATCGGTATCGACCAGCTGACGTTCAGGCCGCTGCGCGAGCGCGGCGCGATCACGCTGATGGTCGCCTCGCTCGGCCTCGGGTTCATCCTCGAGAACGTGGCGCGCTTCGCCTACGGCAACACGGCACGAAGCTTCGCCATCGAGCTCGCCCGGCCGTTCCGCGTCGCCGACGTGAGGATGAACCACGAGCAGATGATCACCATCGCGGTATCGAGCGCGGCGATGGTCGCGATGTGGGTGCTCCTCACGCGCCTGCCGATGGGGCGCGCCATGCGCGCCGTCGCCGACAATCCCTCGCTCGCGCTGGTGCGCGGCATCGAGAGCCCGCGGGTGATCCGCTGGACCTGGTTTCTCGCCGGCGTCCTGCTTGCGCTCGGCGGCGTGCTGATCGGCATGGACCGCGCGCTCGAGCCGCCGATGGGCTCGAATTACCTCATCAGCGTGTTCGCCGCGGCGATCCTCGGCGGCCTGGGAAGCCCGCTCGGCGCCTTCGTCGGGGCGCTCGTCATCGGCGTGGTGAGCGAGCTCTCGACGCTCGTCGTCGCGCCGAACTATCGCATCGGCATTCCCCTGGTTGCCATCGCCGTGATTCTCGTCTTCCGACCGCAGGGCCTGTTCGGGCAGCCCCATATAAGAAAGTAGAAACCGGATGATTTCGTTTTTGATTCTCATCGGGATCGTGATCTGTTTCTCCGCGATCCTGGCACTCGCGCTGAACTTCCAATGGGGCCTCGGCGGGATGGTGAACTTCGGCCTCACCGGCTTCTATGCGCTGGGCGCCTATTCTGCGGCGCTGCTCATGCTCAAGGCCGGCGCCAATACTTTCGTCGCCACGCTCGGCGCAATGGCGATCGTAGCGGCGGTCTGCGGGCTGGTTGCGTTCATCACGCTGCGCGTCACCGAGGAGGACTACTTCGCCATCGTCACGCTGGGCGTGGGCGAAATGCTGCGGCTCGTCGCGCTGAACGAGGACTGGCTCACCAAGGGCGCGCTCGGCCTCACCGGCGTGCCGCGTCCGTTCGGCGCGGCGATCGCTCCCGAGTACTACCAGTATTTCCTGCTTGGGCTTGCGCTGGCGCTGCTCCTCGCCACGCTGTGGTTCCTCAACCGCCTGGCGCGCTCGCCCTTCGGGCGCCTGGTGCGGGCCGTGCGCGAGGACGACGTGGTCGCGGCGACCCTCGGCAAGAACGTGCTCTGGGCGCGGGTGCGCATCTTCGCCATCGGCGGCGCCATCATCGGGCTCGCCGGCTCGCTGCACGGCTTCTACTACCAGTACATCGACCCGACGCAGTTCAGCAATATCGTGATCGCCTACGCCTTCATGGCGGTGATCGCCGGCGGGCGCGGCGCGCACCGCGGCGCGATCCTCGGCGCCGCCGCGGTGATGCTGCTGCTCGAGGGCTCGCGCTTCCTCAAGGACGTGATCCCGGCGCTCGACTCGGACCAGCTCGCCGCGATCCGCATCATCATCATCGGCGCCGGGCTGATTCTGCTGCTGGTCTATCGCCCGCAGGGCTTTTTCCGCGAGTACCGCCTTCGGGCCGACTTCAAATAGAGGAGGAGGACCTATGAACCGTGAAAGACGCAAGCTAATTCAAACCATCGGAGCCGCTGGCGCAGCAACGCTCGGCGCGCCCTATCTGAACCTCGCGCACGCTCAATCCACGCCGATCCCGATCGGCGTGGCGCTGCCGCTCACCGGCAACGCCGGCGCCTACGGTCCCGACATGGCCGAGGCCGCCAAGCGCACCGCCGAGAGAATCAACGGCGCCGGCGGCATCCTCGGCGGGCGCAAACTCGAGCTCCACATCGAGGATTCCGAGTCGAGCGCCGCGGTGGCGGCGAACCTCTCGCACAAGTTCATCAACGTGCACAAGGCGCAGTCGCTCGTCGGCTACTGGGGCACGCCGGAGGGCATGTCGTCGCGCCCGATCGCGGTGCAGAACAAGGTCGTGCTGATGGTGTCGAGCGCGGCGAACGCGATCACCGAGGGCGACACGCAGGGCTACGTCTGGCGCTTCCAGATGAAGGCCACCGACTGGGGCACGGTGATCAGCCGCGCCACGCTCAAGCTCGGCTTCAAGTCGGTCGGCGTGATGGGCTTGCAGAACGCCTTCGTGCTGCCGATCCAGAAGGTGTTCGAGGAGCAAATGAAGGCGAACGGCCGCAAGGTGGTGGACTCGCTCATCTACAACCCCGAGCAGCCCTCCTACCGCGCCGAAGTCGAGCGCGTCTTCGGCAAGAATCCCGAGGCGGTGTATTGCTTCGGCCTGCTCCCCGACTTCGTCTCGATCATGAAGGAGGTCTACCGCGGCGGCTTCGAGAGCAAGGTGGTGGCGCTCTCGATCATGGCCGACGCCGAGGGCAAGTTCGTGCAGGCGGTCGGCAACAAGGTCGCGGAAGGCATCCGCCACTTCCAGCCGATGCCCGACGTCGCCGCGCCGGGCTACAAGAAGTTCCTCAAGCTGATGGGCGCCCCCGCGGACCGCGTGTTCCTGTTCCCGCCGAACACCCACGACCAGATCGCGATCACCGCGCTCGCCATGGAAAAGGCGAAGAGCCCGATGGCGGCCGACTGGTCGAAGCAGATCATCGCGGTCGGCAACGGCCCCGGCCAGGAGGTCGACGACGTGGCCGAGGCGCTGAAGCTGGTGCGCGCCGGCAAGCCGGTCAACTTCCAGGG
>DASXAO010000113.1:0-12815 GCA_036406675.1 Burkholderiales bacterium | reverse complement strand
GAACGTCCAGTACGCGGCGGCGAGGTCGAACATCACCATCAGCCGGTTGCGGAAATTGATGAGGAAGTAGATGTGCACCGTGAGCCACACGAACCAGGCGGGGAACCCGGACAGCTTGAGCTTGCCGAGCATCGCCACGGCGGCGCTGCGGCCGATCGTCGCCAGCTGGCCGTAGTCGCGGTAATGAAAGGCTTTTCGCTCTTTTCCGTGGATCGAGTTGAGGATATTCAATCCCGCCAGCCGCCCCATCTGCTTGGCCGCCGGCGCGATGCCCGGAACGCCTTCGACTGCGGCAAGGTCGCCGATGACGAAGACCTCGGGATGGCCGCGGAGGCTGAGGTCGGGCCCGACCGGGACGCGGCCGGCGCGGTCGAGCGGGACGCCGAGCGAGCGGCCGAGCGGCGAGCTGGCCACGCCGGCGGCCCAGATCACGGTCCTGGCGGCGATTCGCTCCGGGCCCAGCGTGACGCCATCGGCGTCGATGCCGGTGACGCGTTTCCCCAGCCAGACGGTGACGCCGATTCGCTCGAGCTGCGCCAGCGCCTTCTCCGAGAGGTCGGCAGGGTAGGGCGGCAGCACGCGGTCCCCGCTTTCCACCAGCACCACGCGCGACTTGTGCGGGTCGAAGCGGCGGAACTCGCCGCGCAGCGTGTGGCGCGCGATCTCGGCGAGGGTGCCGGCGAGCTCGACGCCGGTCGCCCCGGCGCCCACGACGACGAAGGTGAGCCAGGCGGCGCGCTTCGCCGGATCGGCTTCACGCTCGGCGCGCTCGTAGGCGAGGAGGATGCGCGCGCGGATCTCGAGCGCGTCCTCGAGCGTCTTGAGGCCGGGGGCATAGGACGCCCAGGCGTCGTTGCCGAAGTAGCTGTGCGTCGAGCCGGGCGCGACGACGAGATAGTCGTAGGCGAGCTCGCCGCCGTCGTCGAGGCGCAGCTTTCGCGCCGCCGGGTCGATCTCCTTCACCTCGCCCATCAGCACGACGGTATTGCGCTGGCCCCTGAGGATGTGCCGGATCGGCGCGGCGATGGCCGGCGCGGAAAGGCCCGCCGTGGCGACCTGATAGAGCAGCGGCTGGAAAAGGTGGTGGTTGGTACGGTCGATGACGGTCAGCTCGACCGGCGCCTTGTGCAGCGCCTGCGCCGCCCAGAGCCCGCCGAAGCCGCAACCGATGATGACTACGCGTGGAGCCGTCGTATGACTACTCGCCCTCGATCCGCGTATGTTTCACCAGCTCGCGCCATTGCGCAATCTCCCGGGTCACGATCGACCCGAGGCGCTCGGGCGTCGAGCTCATGCCCTCGGCGCCCTGCTCGAGGAGCTTCGCCTTCACCTGGGGCTGTGCCACCACGCTGGCGATCGCCTTGTTCATGACCGCCACCGTCTCATCCGGCACCTTTGCCGGGGCGAACATCGCGTACCAGGAGTCGACCTCGAAGGTCTTGAGGCCGGTTGCCTCGGCGACGGTCGGGACGTCGGGCAGGATCGAGGTGCGCTTCTGCGTGGTGACGGCGAGCGGGCGCAGGCGCCCGGAGCGCACCTGCGACATCGCCGCCGGAATGGACACGACGACGAGCGGCACGTCGCCCGCCAGCGCCGCGGCGACCGCAGGGCCGCCGCCGCGATAGGGAATGTGGACCATGTACGTCTTGAGCTGCAGCTCGAGCAGCTCGCCCGCCATGTGGCTCGGCGAGCCGATGCCCACCGACGCGTAGTCGAGCTTGCCCGGGTTCTGCCTCATGTACTGCACGACATCGTCGAGGGTCTTGTACGGCGTCGCGTTGTTCACCGCAAAGAGCTGCGGCAGCGAGCAGATGAGCGAAATGGGCCGAAAATCGCGCTCGGTGTCGAAGGGAAGCTTGGCGTAGATCGCCGGGTTGATGGAGTGCGACGACAGGGTGAACAGCAGCGTGTAGCCGTCGGGCGTCGCGCGCGCCACCGCTGCGGTCCCGACCGAGCCGCCGGCGCCGCCGCGGTTCTCGATCACGATCGGCTGGCCGATCTGTTTCGAGAGCGGTTCCTGCACGATGCGAGCGATGATGTCGGTGCCGCCGCCGGGCGGGTAGGGCACGATGAAAGTGACCGGTTTCGCGGGCCACGCTGCCTGCGCCAAACCGGTGCAGGCCATGAGCGAGAGAAGGAGGAGACTGCGCATGGTCCCGATTGTACGGTTACCATGCGCGCATGCAGGAGGGCAAAATTATCGCTGGGCTGCGCGGAAGCGCGTCCGTCGTGGTTGGAGAAGAGCACACGGCGCCAAGCATCGGCAGCGGCAAGGTGCGGGTTCTCGCGACGCCGGTGATGATCAACCTCATAGAGGCGGCGGCGCTCGCCGCGGTCGAGCATCTGCTGCCCGCGGGCTACCAGAGCCTCGGCACCCACCTGGATGTGCGCCACATCGCCGCCACGCCCGTCGGGATGCGGGTCACCGCGACCGCGGAAGTGACGCGGGTAGAAGGCAGGACGGTCGATTTCCGCGTCGAAGCGCGCGACGAGAAGGATCTCATCGGCGACGGCACGCACCAGCGCGTCGTCGTCAACGTTGCAAAATTCGATCAGCGCGTCCAGCGCAAGCTCGATTCACGGCCCTGAGGAGGGAAAGATGAAGAAAGCGTCGACGGTGATCGCGGCAGCTCTGCTCGTGACAGTCTTTAACAACAACCCGGCACGGGCGGACGGCGTGCCCGAGTTCAAGGTGGACCCGTTCTGGCCGAAGCCGCTGCCGGAGAACTGGATGCTCGGGCAGGTGTCGGGCATCGCGGTCGACAAGGACGATCGCATCTGGATCGTGCATCGCCCCGGCACGCTCGTCGACGACGAAAAGGGCGCGCTCGCCAATCCGCCCGCCACCAAATGCTGCAAGCCGGCGCCGGCCGTGCTCCAGTTCGACGCGCAGGGCAACCTCCTCAAGAGCTGGGGCGGCAAGGGTGCGGGCTACGATTGGCCCGAAAGCGAGCACGGCATCCACGTCGACCGGCAGGGCAACGTCTGGCTCGCGGGCAACGGGGCCAAGGACCACCAGATCCTCGAGTTCACGCAGGACGGGAAGTTCCTGCGCCAGATCGGCAAGCCCGGGTCGGCGTCGGGCTCGAATGCCCCCGGCGGCCTCGGCCGCCCGGCGCACATGATCGTCGAGGGCGACGAGCTCTTCGTGGCGGACGGCTACGGCAACCGGCGCGTGGTGGTGTTCGACGTCAAGACGCTCGCCTACAAGCGCCACTGGGGCGCCTACGGCGAGAAGCCGCACGACGACAAGCTCGCGCCGTACGATCCGCACGCCGCGCTGCCTCGCTCGTTCGGCAATCCGGTGCACTGCGTGCGCATTTCCAGCGAGGGCCTGGTCTACGTCTGCGACCGCGCCAACGACCGCATCCAGGTGTTCGAGAAGAGCGGCAAGTTCGTAAAGGAGTTCCGCGTCGAGCCCGAGACCCTGCAGAACGGCTCGGTCTGGGACCTGGTGCTCTCGGAGGACAAGGCGCAGCGCTACATCTTCGTAGCCGACGGCGCCAACAACCAGATGCTCGTGGTCGAGCGCAGCTCCGGCAAGGTGCTGTCTCGCTTCAGCCGTCCCGGCCGCATGGCCGGCGAGCTGAAGTGGGTGCACAACATGGCGATCGACTCGAAGGGCAACCTGTACGTCGCGGAAGTCGGCACCGGCCGCCGCGCGCAGAAGTTCGTGCGTCTTCAGTAGATCCGGGCTAAGGCCGGGCGCCCCCGCTGATCCACGGGTGGACGATGAAGACGACCACGAAGGCGACCAGGCCGATCGCAGGGCGTCTCCAGCCGATCTCTTGCCAGGCGATCCGGTTGCGTCCCTGCGCGATGGCGACGAAGGGAATATTGGAAGTCACCGCCTTGAACCTCGCGTAGTCCGGGTCCGGGCTCTTGCGGCGGTCGATCAGGATCGTTCCGAGCGCGGCGAGGAGGAGAAAGCCGCCGAAGAACACGCTCGCCGCGCGCTCGCCGCTCGCGAGGAGGTGCGCGCCGGCCCAAAGGATGACGCCCCACATGATCGGGTGGCGCGTGATGCGGATGATGCCGCGCGCCGGCTCGTCGCTCTTGAGGAGTCGCTCCGCGCCGACCATCGTCGGGTTGCGAAAGTAGCCGCACGCAATGAGGATGAGCGCGAGCGGCAGCGCAACGCGCGGGATCTCCCTGAACCCAGTCCACAAGGCCTCGCGCGGGGCGCCGGCGTAGGCCCAGATCATCCACCCCAGCGTGGCCAGGGCGACCAGCGAATAGGCGCCACGGTAAGGCCACTCGCCGAGCCTCGCGGCGAGCCGCGCCCGCAGCGGCGTGCTCGCTACGAAGTGCGTGAGCACGAACGCCGCCGTCGCCGCGAGCAGTCCGGTCATGGAGCCGCATTATGCGCCCGGCCGCGCTATCCTCTTCCCATGACAAAAGCACTGGTGTTTGGCTTCGTGTTCGCCGTCCTGCCGCCTTGCACCCAGGCTCAAAGCGAATCCGCGGCGGACTTTCCGTCGAAGCCGATCCGCATCATGGTCGGCTTCACCCCCGGAGGCGGCCCGGACGTCACCGCGCGCTACATCGCGCAGAAGCTCGGCGAAAGCTGGAAGCAGCAGGTGCTGGTCGAGAACCGGCCCGGAGCCGGCGGCACCGTCGCGGCCGGGATGGTGGCGCGCGCAGCCCCGGACGGCTACACGCTCCTGTCGGTGAGCTCCGCCCACGCCATCGCCGCCGCGATCTATCCCAAGCTCCCGTACGACACCTTTGCGGACCTCTCCGGCGTCACGCTCACCGCCACGTCCAAGTATGTCCTCGTCGTCCCCCCATCCCTGGGAATCAAGAGCGTTTCCGATCTGGTCGCGGCGGCGAAGGCGAAGCCGGGACAGCTCAATTTCTCCTCGGCGGGGGTGGGCAGCGGCACGCACTTCGCCGGCGAGATGTTCCGCTCCATGGCCGCAATCGACGTGGTGCACGTGCCCTTCAAGGGCATCCCGGAGGCGCTCGGCGACACGATGACCGGGCGGGTGCAGTTCTTCATGGCGCCGATCGCGAACGCCGTGGCTCCGGTGCGCGATGGCAGGCTGGTGGGCCTGGGCGTGTCGTCGCTCGAGCGCGACCCGCTCCTCCCCGAGCTGCCCACGCTCGACGAGGCCGGCGTGCGCGGCTACAAGTCGCAGCTCTGGTTCGGGCTCCTCACCGCGTCGGCGGTGCCGCGCCCCATCATCGCGAAGCTCAACCGCGAGATCTCGCGCGTGCTCTCCGAGCCCGAGCTGAAGACGCGCTGGGCCGCGATCGGCATCGAGCCGCGCCCCGACGCGCCGGAGGCCTTCGACCGCCTCATCCGCGAGGACGTCGGGATCTTCACCAAGATCGCGCGCGCGGCCAACATCAAGACCGACTGAGACAAAAAGGGGTCAGAGGAATTTTCCTGTAACACTTTTGGCGTTGCGTATGCGACGCAACGTGTTACAGGAAAATTCCTCTGACCCCTTTTTGGGGTTACGCCAGCGCCTTGGTGACGATCTCGCCGACGTCGCGCGACAGGCTCTTCGTGTCCCGGATCCGCTCGAGCGCCGCACGCGCCCCGGCTTGCCGCCCGGCGTCGAATTTCTTCCAGCGGTCGAAGGCGCGCGCCATGCGCGCGGCGACCTGCGGATTCAGCGCATCGAGCCGGATCACCTGATCGGCCAGGAACGCGTAGCCCGAGCCGTCCGCGGCGTGGAAGCGGACATGGTTCGACGCGAAGGCGCGGATGAGGGCGTACACCTTGTTCGGCACCTTGATGTCGAACGCCGGGTGCGACAGCAGCTCGTGGACGCGCGCCAGCGTCCCCGGCAGGCGCGAGGTGGCCTGCACCGCGAGCCACTTGTCGACGACCAGCGGCTCGCGCTCCCACCGGGCATAGAACGAATCGAGCGCCGGCAGACGCTCGGGGCAGTCGACGTTGGCGAGCGCGGTGAGCGCAGCCATCGCGTCGGTCATGTTGGAAGCGGCGCGGAACTGCTCGTACGCGAGGGCGGAATGGCCCACTTCGACGAGATAGGAGAGGCACAGGTTGCGCAGCGCGCGTCGGCCGATGGACTGGGCATCGGGCGAGTAGCTGCCTTCGCTTCTCAGGTTTCTGTAGGTTGCGAGAAGTTCCTTTTCCAGGGTGCGACCGAGCTCGCGGCGCAGGCGGTTGCGCGACTCGTGCAGCGCATCGGGATCCACCACCTCGAGCTGCTCGGCGAGGAACGTCTCGGCCGGCAGGCTCAGCGCTTCCGCCGCGAACGCCGGGTCGCGGTCGCGCAGCAGCTCGCGTGCGGCCGCCGTGAACGCCGCCGTCGGCGCGCCCTTCGCCTCGAGGATCGTCGAGGCGGCAAGGCGCTGGCCCGCCTCCCAGCGGTTGAAGGCGTCGTCGTCGTGCGCCATCAAGTGGATGAGCTCCGCCTCGGTGTACGGGTACTCGAGGATCACCGGCGCCGAGAAGTTGCGCAGCAGCGACGGCGCCGGCCTGGCCTTCGCCTTGAAGGTGAAAGTCTCCTCCGGCTTCGTCAACGACAGCATCCGCTCGTCTTCGCCGACCTTCACCGCGAAGGGAATGTGGAACGGCGGATTCATCGACTGCCGCAGGCTCAGGGTAAACGTCCCATCTTTGAAATCGCCCAAAGCTTTTACGACGGGTGTGCCGGCCACGTCGTACCAGCGCTTGAACTGCCCGAGGTCGATCCCGGAAGCGTCTTGCATCGCCTGCACGAAATCGTCGCAGGTGACCGCCTGGCCGTCGTGGCGCTTGAAGTAGAGCTTCATGCCGGCCTGGAACTTCTCTTCGCCGAGCAGCGTGTGCTGCATGCGCACCACCTCCGCGCCCTTCTCGTACACCGTCATGGTGTAGAAGTTGCGGATCTCGACGTAGGACTGCGGCCGGACCGGGTGCTTCATCGGGCCCGCGTCCTCCGGGAACTGGGCCGCGCGCAGCGCGCGCGCTTCCTGGATGCGGGTCACGGCGCGCGAATAGGTGTCGGCGCCGTATTCCTGGTCGCGGAACACCGTCAGCCCTTCCTTCAGCGAGAGCTGGAACCAGTCCCGGCAGGTGACGCGGTCGCCGGTCCAGTTGTGGAAGTACTCGTGGGCGACGACGCGGTCGATGTTGACGTAGTCGGTGTCGGTGGCGGTGTCGGCGCGCGCCAGCACGTACCTGGTGTTGAAGATGTTGAGGCCCTTGTTCTCCATCGCGCCGGAGTTGAAGTCGCCCACCGCCACGATCTTGTACTGGTCGAGGTCGAGCTCGAGGCCGAAGCGCTTCTCGTCCCAGGCGATCGCGCGCTTCAGGCAGTCCATCGCCCAGCCGGCCTGGTCGAGCTTCCCGGGTTCGACATAAACGAAAAGTTGCTTCCTGTCTCCCGACCGGGATGTCACTTCATCTTTCAGGACTTCGAGGTCGGCGGCCACCAGGGCAAAAAGATACGAAGGCTTCGGGAACGGATCCACGAAGCGCGCCCAGTGCCGCTCGCCTTCCGTGCCGGAAGCAACGAGGTTCCCGTTCGAGAGCAGGACGGGGAACTTCCCGCGGGCGGCGCGCACCGTGGTGGTGTAGCGCGCCATCACGTCGGGCCGGTCGATGAACCAGGTGATGCGGCGGAAGCCCTGCGCCTCGCACTGGGTGACGAAGCCGTTCTTCGTCGCGTAGAGGCCTTCGAGCTTGGTGTTCTGCTGCGGCACGATGCGCGTGACCGTCTCCAGGGCGAACGCGTCGGGCACGTCGTGCAGCGTGAGCGTTTCCGGAGTGACCTCGTGGCGCGCGGCTGCGCCGTTCACGCTCACCGAGACGAGCTCGAGCTCGTCGCCGTCGAGCACCAGCGGGCCTTGTGCATTCCTTCGGACTTCCAGTCGCGCTTTGACAAGCGCGTGGTCCTCGCGGATGTCGACGTCGAGTTCGACCGTCTCGACGCGGAACGCCGGCGCAGCGTAGTCCTTGAGGTGAATCGCCTTGGTCTGTGGTTCTCTCATCCCCGTATTTTATGGTGCACGCGGCTGTCGCGCCGCCCCGAGTCGGTGCCGTTCCGATGCACCGGAATGGTTCTTCGCTGGGGAAGGAGCCGTGGCACGCGATTTGCGAATAGTGCGGCAACTTCGATCCACCTCACGGAGCCGAGCCGATTCATGTACGCCGACACGATTGACGCCTTCATCAAGACCGCCGAGCGCAAGGTCGCAGCGATGCGCGAGTCGCCGCTGGGCTTCTTCGTCGCCAGCATGCTCGCCGGGGCCTACGTCGGCATCGGCATCATCCTCATCTTCAGCATCGGCAACCAGACGCCGCCCGAATTCCAGAGGCTCGTCATGGGCGCGACGTTCGGCATCGCGCTCACGCTGGTGATCATCGCCGGCGCCGAGCTCTTCACCGGCCACACCATGTTCATGGCGCTGCGCGGCTACCGCGGCCTCGGAACGCTCGGCGACGTGGGCGCGAGCTGGGGCATGACCTGGGCGGGAAACCTCGCCGGCTCGCTCGGCCTGGTGGCGCTCTTCGCGCTCGGCGGCGGCGGCGGGCTGCTGTCGGCGCCCGACACGCTGGTGATGAAAGTCGCCGCGCTGAAGATGAACGCCTCGGGCGGGGCGCTCTTCGCGCGCGCCATCCTGTGCAACTGGCTGGTCTGCCTGGCCATCTGGATGGCGGCGCGCGTCAACTCCGATTCGGCGAAGTGCATCGTGATCTTCTGGTGCCTGCTCGCCTTCATCGCGAGCGGCTTCGAGCACAGCGTCGCCAACATGACGCTGCTCGGCCTCGCGCTCGCGGGCAACCATCCGGAAAGCGTGTCGCTCGCCGGCTTCGCCTGGAACCTCGCCTGGGTCAGCGCCGGCAACGCGGCGGGCGGCGCCATATTCGTCGCGGGCGCCTACTACGTCTCGACGTATGGCTTGCCCCGGCCCGCGGCGACCGCCGCGCCGGCGCGGGCCGAATCGAAGTGAGCGAGTTCACCGAGGCGCAGAAGCAGTACCTCGAAGGGCTGGGACGCGGGCTGGCCGCCGCGAGGGCAGGGGCGCCGGCGGCGGCGCTGCCGTCCGGGTCGGAGAAGATCCATTGCGCGGCGCAGGACCGCGCGCTGGCCGCGGGCGGCAGGCTCACGCGCGAGGAGGAGGCAAAGCGCGCAAAGCACCCGTTCGACATGTGGGACGAGATCGTCGCCAATGCCGCGAAAGGCGCGTTCCCCAAGGGCACCGACGTATTCCTCTACAAGTTCCACGGCCTGTTCTACGTGGCGCCGACGCAGGACTCGTTCATGCTCCGGCTGCGCAACCCGAACGGCGTCATCGACGCGCCCAAGCTGCGCGCGGTCGCCGCGATCGCCGAGGATTTCGGCGGCGGCTACGCGCACGTGACGACCCGGGCGAACCTGCAGGTGAGGGACATCGCTCCGCAGCATCCCCCGTCCGTCCTCGCGCGCCTTGCGGACGCGGGCCTCACCTCGCGCGGCGCGGGCGCGGACAACATCCGCAACATCACCGGCAATCCCACCGCGGGAATCGATCCGGTCGAGCTCTACGACACGCGGCCGCTCGGGCTCGCGCTTTACCACGCGATCCTCAACCACCGCAGCCTCCACGGGTTGCCGCGCAAGTTCAACGTCGCGTTCGACGGCGGCGGCAGCGTGGCCTCGCTGGAGGACACGAACGATATCGGGTTCCGCGCCGTGCGCGCGAACGGCCGGGTGCTCTTCAGGGTCGGTGTGGGCGGCATTACCGGGCACGGCGACTTTGCGGGCGATCTCGGCGTGGGCATTGCCGCGGAGGAATGCACCGCGGTCGCCCTGGCGATCGTGCGCGTGTTCATCGACGAGGGCGACCGCACCGATCGCAAGAGGGCGCGGCTGAAGTACGTGCTCGAGCGCATGGGTCGCGAGGATTTTCTGGCGGAGGTGGAGAAGCGCCTGCCGGCGCCGCTCGAGCGCCTGGCGGCGACGGACTGCGAGCCGCGGCCCCCGCTGAAGCCCGGCGCACACGTCGGATTCCATTCTCAAAAAGATCCGGGGCAGGTCTATTGCGGCGTCGCGCTTCCCGTCGGCCGGATGACCAGCGCGCAGATGCGCGGCCTCGCCGACATCGCGCAGCGCTTCGGCAGCGGCACGCTGCGCCTGACGGTGTGGCAGAACCTCATCGTCTCGGACATCGCCGCCGGAAACGAGGCGGCGGTCGAGGCGGCGCTTGCCGCAATGGGACTCACCTCTCGAGTCAGCATGGCGCGGGCGGGCATCGTCGCCTGCACCGGCAACGCCGGCTGCAAGTTCGCCGCGAGCGACACCAAGCGCCACGCGCTCGCGATCGCAGAGCATCTCGATGGCGCGCTCCAGCTCGATTCGCCGGTGAACATGCACATCACGGGCTGCCCGAATTCCTGCGCGCAACACTATATCGGCGACATCGGCCTGCTCGGCGCCAAGCTCGTTTCGGCCGAGCAGGTGCTCGAGGGCTATCACCTGTTCGTGGGCGGCGGCTTCGGCGAGCAGCGCCAGCTCGGCCGCGAGGTGCTGCGCGACATCCCGGCGGCCGGCGTGCCGCGCGTCATCGAGCGGCTGCTGCGCGCCTACCTCGCGGGCCGCGCCGGCAAGGCGGAGTCCTTCCACCAGTTCGCCAGGCGCCAGTCCACGGACGCGCTGAAGGCGGTCGCGGCGGGAAGCATGCGTGAGGAAGCGTGATGCAAACGTTTCTTCCGGACAACGCGCCTTTCAGCGAAGCGCAGCGCGCCTGGCTGAACGGCTTTATCGCCGGCTTGCTCGGCATGGAGCGCGTCCTCGGTGCTCCAGGAAAAAAGCAGGACCCCGTCGATGCCGCACTGGGGCAGGATGACTTTCCGTGGCACGACCCGACGCTCGCCCTGGACGAGCGCATGAAGCTCGCGGCAGGGCGACCCCTCGAGCGCCAGCTCATGGCGGCGATGGGACAGCTCGACTGCGGCCAGTGCGGCTACCTTTGCAAGAGCTACGCGGAGGCGGTCGGCGCGGGGGGGGAGACCGACCTCGGCAAGTGCGTGCCTGGCGGACGCGATACCGCGAAGAAGCTGAAGGAACTTGTTGCTTTGCGTCCCGGCGGGCCCGTCCCCGTGGGAAAGGTTCGCGGGGAAAGGCTTGTCGTCGAGCGCGGCTACGGCCGCGACGCGCCGGTGCCGGCGCGCCTGGTTTCCAGCGCCGCGCTGACCGCGCAAGGCGCCGAAAAGGAGACCCGGCACGTCGTGCTCGATCTTTCGGGCAGCGGTCTCGCGTATGCGCCTGGCGATTCGCTTGGCATCTGGCCTCAGAACAACCCCGACGAGGTCGAGTTGCTGCTCGCGATCCTGCGCGCGAAGGGCTCCGAGGCGGTCACGCTCGCCGATGGCTGCGTGGTGAGTGCACGCGAGGCGCTCTCGCGCGAGTGCGACCTGCGCGCGCCGCGCTCAGAGCTCTACGAGTTGCTCGCGCGCGAGGCGACCGGCGAGGTCGACCGCTCGCGGCTCGCAAGGCTTGCGGAGGACGACGCCCATGCCGAGACCTTCGGCGTGCACGACGTGCTCGACGCGCTGCTCGAGTTCTCCTCGGCGCGGCCGCGCATCGGCGATTTCGCCGCGGCGCTCGCGCGCATGCAGCCCCGCCTGTATTCGATCGCATCCTCGCTGCGCAAGCATCCCGGCGAAGCGCACCTGACGGTCGGCGTGCTGCGCTACGAGCGCAACGACCGCGCCTACCAGGGCGCCGGCTCGAGCTTTCTCGCCGAGCACCTGCGCCCGGGACGGCGCCTCTCGGTGTACGTGCAGCGCGCGCACGCGTTCCGCCTGCCGGCCGACCCGGCGGCGCCGGTGATCATGATCGGCCCCGGCACCGGCATCGCGCCGTTTCGCGCGTTCCTCGAGGAGCGCGAGGCGGCCGGCACGGGCGGACGCAATTGGCTCTTCTTCGGCAACCAGCGCCGCGAGGCCGACTTCCTGTATCGCGAGGATCTGGAGAGGCTCGCCGAAAAGCGCGTGCTGTCGCGCATGGACCTCGCATTCTCGCGCGACCAGACGAGCAAGGTGTACGTGCAGCACAAGATGCTCGAGGCGGCGCCTGAGCTCTGGCGCTGGCTCGCGAACGGGGCCTACCTCTACGTGTGCGGCGATGCCAAGCGCATGGCCGGAGACGTCGACCTCGCGCTCCAGGGCATCGCGGTCGCGCAAGGAGGCATGGACGCCGCTGCGGCGAAGCGGTACTTCAGCGATCTCGCGCGCGCGGGCCGCTACCAGCGCGACGTCTATTAACCCCTACTCGGGGCTCGTCACGCTCTCCCGCACGCGCGAGCCTGTGTCGCGCACGCGAGACTTGGTGTCGCGCACGCGCTCCAGGACCTTCTTGCGCGTCGCGTTGTAGCCGCCGTTGCGCTGCATGAACCACAGCAGTCCCGCGGCGACCGCGGTGCCGAGAACGACCGCAGTGGCTGACTTCGGGTGGTTCATCACGTAGCCGTAGGCCGACTTGGCGGCCCTGTTGCCGCGCTTGCTCATCACTGCAAGCTGCTCGGCGACCTGGTCGGTCGCCGCTTGCCCGGTTCTCGCGACCCGGTCGGTGATCCTTCTGAGTTGTTGCATGCGCTCCTCCATTCGCTCGGGAATGGAGGAACCGTTGCAAGCTATGTGCCCGAGTCCGGCTTGTTGTTGCCGCCGAGCAGCGCGCCGATGGCACGGCGGATGCGCGACGTGCGGTGAGTCACCGTCGGCGCCGGCTTCGGCGCCGGAGCCTGTGCTTCATGCTGCTGCACCGGCTCCCTGTGCTCGGCTGGATGCTCGCGCGCGTCCTGGCGCGCGAGCTTGCGCCCTTCCTCGATCTGGGCCTGCAGCTCGGGGCTGACATACCCCTGGCCGCCGC
>DASXAO010000112.1:0-5836 GCA_036406675.1 Burkholderiales bacterium | reverse complement strand
AAGGCGGACATCGCCTTCACCATGGCGGATGCCAGCCTCGACGCGCAGAAGGGCCAGGACAAGTTCCGCGGCGGCAAGGTGGCGCAGAGAACCCTCGCCGTCCTCTATCCCAACCGCATGCATATCGTGACGATCGAGGGCACGGGCATCAACAAGATATCCGACCTCAAGGGCAAGCGCGTGTCGACCGGATCGCAGGGGAGCGCCACCGAGGTCATGGCCTTCCGCGTCATCGAGGCCGCGGGCCTCGACAAGGATCGCGACATGCGGCGCGAGCGGCTCGGCGTGGCGGAGTCCGCGTCGGCGCTCAAGGACCGCAAGATCGACGCGTTCTTCTGGGTCGGGGGCCTGCCGACCGCGGCAGTCACGGACCTCGCCAGCACACCGGGCATCAAGATAAGGCTGATCGACCACGCTCATCTCGTGCCCGCCATGAACAAGAAGTACGGCAACCTCTACGTGAAGGACGCCATCGGCAAGGATGTCTACCGGGGCATGGAGAGGGACAACGAACAGGCCACCGTGATGAACATCCTGGTGGCGCACGAGAAGATCGACGACAAGACCGCCTACAACATCGTGAAGGCGGTGTTCGAGCACCGCGACGAGCTGATCCGCGTGCACAAGGAGGCGGAAAACATCAAGCTCGAGAACCAGAAGAAGGAAGCTTCGCCGCTGCCATGGCATCCCGGCGCGATGAAGTACTTCGCAGAGAAGGGCCTCAAGCTGCAGTAGGCCCGGACGGCCCGGCAAGCCCCGACCAGGAACCTGGCGGGGCTTTTTAGTTTCGAGGGGGAACGATGAGCGACGAGATTGCACGGCTGCACCAGCCCGCCGCCGAGGTGAGCGAGGAGGCGCTCGCCCGCGCCGAGGAGATGATCGAGCGCGAAGAGGGCGTGCAGAACAAGCTGACCGGGGCGCTGGCGGCGTTCGTCGCGATGGTGGCGGTAGCGATGTCGCTCTTTCACCTGTACACGGCCTACGCGATCGTGCGCCCGGAGCACCTGCGCGCGATCCACGTCGCGTTCGTGCTGTTCCTCACCTTTCTCATCTTCCCGGTGGCGCGGCGCTTCCGGCACCGCGTGATGTGGTGGGACTGGGTGCTTTCGGTCGCGGGGGTCGCTGTCGCGGTCTATCTCATCGCCGGCGGCGACGACTTCTTCGACCGCTCGGTCCTGCCGGACAACTGGGACATCGCGTTCGGCGTGGCCCTGATCCTGCTCATCCTCGAGGCCCTGCGCCGCACCACCGGGTGGATACTGCCGGTCGTCACCGGCTGCTTCCTGCTGTACGCGTTCTTCGGCGAGGTGCTGCCCGCGCCCTGGACGCACAAGGACTACGAGATTCCCCGCCTCGTCGGCCACATGTACATGACGCTCGAGGGCATCTACGGCACCGCGATCGCGGTGTCCTCTTCGCTCATCATCCTGTTCACGATCTACGGCGCCTTCCTGCAGCACTCGGGCGCCGGCAAGTTCTTCATCGATTTCTCGTTCTCCGCCATGGGCGGCAAGCCCACCGGCGCCGGGCGCACGGTCACGCTCGCCTCGTTCCTCCTCGGCGGGCCCTCCGGTTCGGGCGTCGCCACGACCGTCACGCTCGGCGCGGTCGCCGCGCCGATGCTCGCGAAGGTGGGCTACAGCAAGGAGGAGGCGGGCGGCCTGCTCGCCGCGGGAGGCCTCGGCGCGATCATCTCGCCGCCGGTGCTGGGCGCGGCGGCCTTCATCATCGCCGAGTTCCTGAAGATCTCGTACCTCGACGTGCTGTTGATGGCCGTCATCCCGACGCTGCTGTACTACCTGACGCTGTTCCTCATGGTCGAGATCGACGTGCGCAAGTTCGGCGTCAAGCAGGCGGTCTTCGAGCAGGTGGAATCGGCGTGGGCGCTGTCGAAGAAGTACTGGTTCCACTTTCTCTCGCTGGTCTCGATCATCGCCTTCATGCTGCTCAACTTCTCGCCCGAGCTGTCGGTGTTCTGGGCCACCGTGGTGGCCCTGGCGACGAGCTTTCTGCGCCGCGACACCTCGCTCATCCCCTACGAGATCTTCGAGCGGCGCGTCCGGCCCGTCGGCGGCGCGCTCGACTCGGGCCTGCTCAAGGCGCTGCAGGGCGGCTCGGTCGCGGTGCTCAACGTGGCCGCGACCTGCGCGGGGGCGGGGATCATCGTCGGCGTGGTCACCCTGACCGGCCTCGGGCTCAAGTTCAGCTCGATCGTGCTCGCCTACGCCGGCGGCTCGCTCGTGCTGACTGCGGTCTATACCGCGCTCATCGTGTGGATCGTCGGCCTGGCGGTGCCGGTCACCGCGAGCTACATCATCTGCGCGGTGATCGCGGCCCCGGCGCTCATCGCGCTGAAGGTCCCCGAGTTCGCGGCGCACATGTTCATCTTCTACTACGCCGTGCTGTCCGAAGTCTCGCCGCCCACGGCGCTGTCGCCTTTCGCCGCGGCCGCGATCACCGGCGGCGATCCATACAAGACGACGCTGCAATGCTGGAAGTACACCACCCCGGCGTTTCTCGTGCCGTTCTTCTTCGTGCTCGATCCCCAGGGCAGCGGGCTGCTCCTCACCGGATCGTTCAAGACGCTCGCGAACGCCGATTGGGGCTCGATCGCCGCCACCACGTTCATCGCCGTGGTCAGCATCGCGGCGCTGGTCACCGGCTTTCAGGGCTGGCTCTACAGGAATGCCGCGCCCGCCGTGCGCCTGCTCCTCGTCGTTGCCGGGTTCCTCCTCGTGTACCCCGAGCGCTGGTCGCGCACCGCCGGCTTCTGCCTGATCGTAGTCTCGATGGCGTTCCAGCTGTTCGGAAGGCGCCGTGCGCTCGCTTGAGACCGACATCCTGATCCTCGGCTCGGGCGGCGCGGGGCTCTTCGCGGCGCTGCACGCGCACAAGGCTGCGCCGGAGGCCGCGATCACCGTCGCGGTGAAGGGCCTCCTCGGCAAGTGCGGCTGCACCCGCATGGTCCAGGGCGGGTACAACGTCGCGCTGGCGAAGGAGGATTCGGTCGAGCGCCATTTCATGGACACCATCGAGGGCGGCAAGTGGCTGCCCGACCAGGATCTCGCGTGGATGCTGGTCACGCTCGCCGTCGAAAGGATCCACGAGCTGGAAAACGAGCTCGGCTGCTTCTTCGACCGCAATCCCGACGGCAGCGTGCACCAGAAGGCCTTCGCGGGACAGACCTTCGACCGCACGGTGCACAAGGGCGACCTCACCGGGATCGAGATCATCAATCGCCTCGCCGAGCAGGTCTGGGCGCGCCGCATCGGCCGCCTTGAAGAGCATCGCGCAGTCGAGCTGATCAAGTCCCGCGGCGGCGACGCCATTGCAGGGGTGCTGTTCGTCGACATGAGGAGCGGCGAGTACGTCTTCGTGCGCGCGAAGGCGGTCCTGCTCGCGACCGGCGGCGGGCCGACGATGTACAAGTACCACACGCCCTCCGGCGACAAGAGCTGCGACGGCCTCGCCATGGCGCTGCGCGCCGGCCTGGCGCTGCGCGACATGGAGATGGTGCAGTTCCACCCCACGGGGCTGCTCGCCGGCCCGCACACTCGCATGACCGGCACGGTGCTCGAGGAAGGGCTGCGCGGCTCCGGCGGGTATCTGCTGAACGGCGCAAAAGAGCGCTTCATGCCGCGCTACGATCGGCTTGCCGAGCGCGCGACCCGCGACGTCGTCTCGCGTGCCATGTTTTCCGAAATTCAAAAACAGAATACGAGCCCGCATGGCGGCCTGTACATTTCCATGGCGCACCTCGGCCCGGAGCGCGTGGCGCGCGAGTTCAAGGGGATGGTGGAGCGTTGCGCCGACTGCGGCTTCGACCTCGCCGGCGGCCTGGTGGAGGTCGTGCCGACGGCGCACTACATGATGGGCGGCGTCGAGTTCCGCGCCGATTGCAGCACGGCGCTGTCCGGGCTCTTCGTCGCCGGCGAGGACGCGGGCGGCGTGCACGGGGCGAACCGGCTGGGCGGAAACGGCGTCGCCAACTCGACCGTGTTCGGCGCGGTGGCCGGCGACGCGATGGCCGGCTGGATCCGCAGCCGCGGCTTCGAGGCGCCCGATCCAGGCGCAATCGACGCCGCCGTGGCTGCTTGCGAAGCGCCGTTCGGCAGAACCGGGTCACGCAGCCTGGAGGCGGTCCGGGAGAAGCTCTATGACGTCATGTGGGAAAGGGTCGGCATCATCCGCGACGGTCCCGGCCTGGAAACCGCGCGGCGCGAGCTGGCAAGCCTCGAAACGGAACTCGATGCGAGCGGCCTCGGCGACCATAATCGAGCCTTCAACCTGACCTGGCACGACTGGATGAACCTGAAGAGCCTGGTTTCGGTCAGCCGGGCGATCACCGCCGCGGCGATCGCACGCACGGACTCGCGCGGCGCGCATTTCCGCTCCGAGCACCCGGATTCGGGCGCGCTCGAGACCTCGGCGTTCACCAGCATTTCCTCCCGGCAAGCTGCCTTGCAGGTCGACACGAAGCCCGTGGTCTTCACCCGCGTGCGGCCCGGCCAGACGCTGCTCAAGCATGTGGCCTGAGGCGATCCACCGCGAGCTCGTCGCGGCGAAGATCCGCGTGGTCGGCTACGTGCCCGACGGCGGGCACAAGCGCCTGATCGAGCTCTGCCAGGCGGACAAGTCGATGCGCGCGGTGGTGCTCTCGACCGAGGAAGAAGGCATCGGCCTCGTCGCCGGAGCGTGGCTCGGCGGCGAGCGCAGCGTGCTGCTGATGCAGTCGAGCGGCGTCGGCAACGTGATCAACGCGCTGGGCACGATCAAGGAGTGTCGTATCCCGCTGGTCACCGTCGTCACCATGCGGGGAGAGGAAGGTGAATTCAATCCGTGGCAGGTGCCGATGGGACAGGCGACGCGCACGGTGCTCGAGGCGATGGGCACCGTGGTCCACCGCCCGGCCACGGCCGAGGAGGTCGCGCCGACGCTGAACGCGGCGCTGCGTCTCGCCTACAACAGCTACGCCTCGGTCGCGGTGCTGATCCCGCAGCGCGTGATCGGCATCAAGAGCTTCCAGGAGCAAACCAGCCAATGACGCCGCATCGGCGCGAGGTTGTGAAGCAATTGCTCGAGAACAGGGGCGAGTTGCTGGTCATCGCGGGCCTGGGCTCGACCGCGTGGGACATCACCGCCGCAGGCGACTCGCCGCTCAGCTTCCCGCTGTGGGGCGCGATGGGGCAGGCCGCGATGATGGGGCTCGGCCTCGCGCTCGCGCAGCCGCGGCGCCGGGTGCTGGTGATCACCGGCGACGGCGAGATGCTCATGGGACTGGGCTCGCTCGCCACCATCGGCGTGCAGCAGCCGCCGAACCTCAGCATCGTGGTGATCGACAACGAGCGCTACGGCGAGACCGGCATGCAGATGACGCACACCGCTCATGGCATCGATCTGGAGGAAGTCGCCCGGGGTTGCCGCCTCAAGCTTCTTCCGAAAAATCTCCCGGAAGTGCGCAAGGCAATCCACGGCGAAGCAGGACCGAACTTCGCCGTGGTCAAGGTGCAAGCCGAGAAAATCCCGCTCGTGCTGCCGCCGCGCGAGGGAGCGCTGCTCAAGGCGCGGTTTCGGCGCGCCTTGTTGGGATCCGATGCCGATACGATTTAAGCGGGGCCTCTACCGCTACACACCTTAGCCGACGTGCTTGCGGAAAAACTCTAGCGTCCGCTCGCGCGCCTGCTTGGCAGCCGGCGCGTTGTACGAGCCGCGGTGGTCGCAGTTGAAGCCGTGATCGGCCGAATAGATGAAGATCTGGTGCTGCGGATACTTTTCCGCCAGCTTCTTCACGCCGTCGACCGGGATGTGCTGGTCCTTGTCGCCGAAGTGGCCCATG
>DASXAO010000111.1:0-5743 GCA_036406675.1 Burkholderiales bacterium | reverse complement strand
GAGCTGATGCCCTGGTCCGTGAAGGCTCAGGAACTGCTGCGCTCCCAATATGCGGCGGTTGGTGCGGCGGCGCGCGCTTTCCTTGATGAAGCGCACAACGCGATCGCGGCGGCGACGAAGGCGGGGCACGACCTCGGTGGGCTGCCGGAGCTGTATTCAGAGAAATTGGAACTCGCCGAGCGTTACGTAGATACGTACCGGCGTTACAGCTGGATCGTTTCCGACGTCGCGGATTTGCGGCTCGCGCCATTCCACCTACTTGCGAGTGAGGGCCAAACCTACTTTGGGAAGACGCACGCCTGGCATATGGAGACGCTGCATCGCCTGGTCGCGGCAGACTCAAGCTGGCTCGTTGCTACGCCCTATCGCGTCGTAGACGTCAACAATGACGATCAGGTGATGTCGGCAGTTGACTGGTGGACCGCGTTTACCGAGGGAGGCGGCGAGGGCATGGTCGTCAAGCCGCTCGAATTCGTCAGCCGTGGTAAGCGCGGCATCCTTCAGCCAGCCATCAAGTGTCGCGGACGCGAGTATTTGCGGATCATCTATGGCCTTGACTACACCCTGCCGGATAACCTGGAGCGGCTGCGCGAGCGTGGTCTTGGGACGAAGCGCAGTCTGGCATTGCGTGAGTTCGCATTGGGCGTCGAAGGTTTGGAGCGGTTCGTGAGGAAGGAGCCGCTTCGACGTATCCACGAATGCGCATTCGGCGTCTTGGCCCTGGAAAGCGAACCAGTTGACCCGAGGCTATAAGTCGAGCAGCTTCGCTCGTGGGGAGATATTGGGGACTCAACCGCGCGAAGGCGGACAAAACGGCGCAGAACAAGGAACGGGCGGCGCCGTGCTAGTACTTCAATCAATCACTTGCGCTCGGCCGGTCACCTACGAACCAGGGGGTCGTGGGTTCAAATCCTGCCGGGCGCGCCAGGCATTCACGGGCTGCAGCGATGCAGCCCGTTTCATTTTCGACACTGCGCCCGCTGGCCAATAGCAGACATTCATCAATGACCGGCCCACGTCGTGCCGTTAGATTGGCGCGCACGCCAATGTGTCGAGCCGTCTCTTGATCGAAACCAGAACTTCCTGGGTCATCGCCAGCGTCGCGCTGGTGACGATGCTGATGGCTTTTGGAACGGGGTGGATCACCGCTGTGGCGTTGACGGACATCGCGGCGGAGGTCGGCGGCACGCGCTCGATCCCGGCGCTGGCGAGCGCGCTAGCCTGGCTCGGAGGGGGTGTCGGCGGCATCCTCATGGGCCAGATCGCCGAGCGCGTGGGCACGCGCTGGACGGTCATCTTCGGCGCCTTGATGGTCGCGCTGGGCCTTGCGGTTTCGACCCTGGGGGCGCCCTGGCCGCTGTGGCTCGGTCACGGGCTGTTCATCGGCCTGATCGGGCTGGGCGGCATCAACGCGCCGCTCTACGTCTACGTGAGCCGCTGGTTCGATCGCCGGCGCGGCTCGGCGCTGGCGCTGATATCGAGCGGCTCCTATCTCGCCGGCGCGATCTGGCCGCCGCTCTTCGAGCGCGCCGTCGCCACCATCGGATGGCGCGAGACGATGCTGTGGTATGCCCTCATCGAAGTGCTGGTTATCCTCCCGCTCGCGGCCATCTTCTTCAAGCATCCGCCCGAGGCCGTCCAGACGGCAGTCGCGAAAGGCCGCGCGGCAGAGCCGGCGCGCGTCCTCGGCTGGAAGCCGAATCTCGTGTTCGCGCTCCTTTGCGCGGCCGGGGTGCTGTGCTGTGTGCCGATGGCGATGCCGCAGAACCACCTGGTCGCGTTTTGCGGCGATCTGGGTTTTAGCCGCTCGGTGGGCGCGCTGATGCTCTCCGTGCTGCTCGGAACGGCGTTCCTGAGCCGCCAGGCGTGGGGAGCGATCTCCGACCGCATCGGCGGGCTGGCAACGATCTTCGTCGGATCGCTGTGGCAGATGTGCGCGCTGAGCGCCTTTCTGCTGACCCAGGACGAGAGGGGCCTGTTTACCGTATCGGCCGCCTTCGGTCTCGGCTTTTCCGGCATCGTTCCCGCCTACGTGCTGGCGCTGCGAGAGCTCTACCCGGCATCGCAAGCCGCATGGCGCATTCCCACGCTGCTGTTGTTCACCGGCATAGGAATGGCGATGGGCGGCTGGCTTGCGGGCGCGCTCTACGACCATTTCGGCTCTTATGCGCCGGCGTTCGCCACCGGGGTCGGCGCCAACGCCATCAACCTGCTCCTGATCGGCACGTTGCTCGCGCGGCTGCGTTACCGCAGGGCTTTCGCGTAGTGCCGTACCTGCTCGCCTTCAGAGCGCGACGGGCCCGGCGAGAGCGGGATCGACTCTCGCGGCCGCGGGACCGGCGGCCGCGCGCTCGAGATACGGTTTCGACTTCTCGAGCAGCCCTCGCAGCATCTCGCCGTTCTTGGCGAGCGTCTGGATCGCCGCCGAACGGTAGCCGTCCATCGCGTCCATCGCCTTGAAGGTGTTGTCGAACGCCGCCTGGAGCTTGCCGATCTCGATGATCGGATCGGCGGCGGACTTTCCGACCGTGCGCGCGTGCTCGCCGAGCAGCGTCGAGGTGCGCACGGTGAGGTCGCCGACCACTTCGCGCGTTCGCGCCATCGCCTGCTGGATCCGGACCTGGTTGCCGGTCGCGACGGCCACCATTTGCGCAATCGCGAGCGCGGACACGCCGGTGGTCTTCAGGCGGTCGATGCCGTTCGAGAGCTCGCGGGCGATCTTCTTCAGCGGGTCGAGCGCGAGATAGCCGTTCACCGAGACCGCGAGCTGGGCGAGGATGCCGTCGAGGTTCTGCGCGGCGTAGTAGAGCGCCTCCTGCTCGAGCGCCCGCGCGCGCAGCGGGTCGGTCGCCTTGAGGCCGTCGACCTGCGCGGCGAGCTTTTCTTGCAGCACTTGCGCGAAATGCGCCGCCGCCTTGAGGTTCTGCAGCGCGGCCCAGAGCTGCACCTTCGCGTCCTCGATCGCGATCGCGTCGCGCTCGAGGTCGTCCTGGGCGGCGCCGAGCTGGTGGACCAGCCGGTCGATCTGCCGCGACGCCGACTCGAACTTGCGGAAATACGACTTCAACCGCGCACCGCCGGGGACCAGCCCCAGGATATTGAGCGGGCCGATCAAGCTGCCCTGCCGGCCCGGGTGCAGCTCGTCCATGATCTGCCGCAGCTCGGCCATCGCCCGGTAGGCCGGGCTCGACTCGATCCCGCGGTAGTTCTGCCGCAGGAACGCCGTGTTGAGCCGCGTGGCTTCGGCGATTTCGCGACGGCCGAGGCGAAACGCCGAGTCGATCCGCTTCTTGAAGTCTTCGCTGTGAACGTCTGCCGCCAGCAGGCCCTGGATGAAGCTGTCCGCCTGCAGCTCGACGCGCTGCTTCATGCTCTCGTCGAGATGCACCAGGACGCCTCCCTCCGTGGACTGCTGGATCCCCCGGACGTCCGACATGTACGCCTCCGATGTGATTGCGGAGCCTGCATCCTGCTTGACAGACCCGCCGCGCGGGCGCCCGGTCCGCCCGGTAGCATTGAATGCGCCCCGCGGTAGAGGCCGGCGCGCCCCGGGCAAGGTTGTCTTGCCGGGCGCCGTGGCGACCGGACACCATGGCCTGCATCGACGGCCGGTGGCCGTCTAACCTTTGGGGGGGAACATGGCTCAGCAGTACCTGATCCGGCGCGATACGGGCGCTTGGGTGTTGCAGGTGTGGGTGGCGTTCGCAGCCGCCGTCGCGCTCTGCGTGGCCGGCGTCTGGAACGCGCCGGGCGAAGGAATCGACCGTGCGTTCCTGGCGATTGCGTTCCTGTTCGGTCTGTCCGCGGCGTTCGGCGTCGCGAAAACGGTGCGCGACAACCGCGACGAGCAGGTCGATACGCCGGCGTGGATCCTCCAGGTCTGGGCGGCGTTCGCGGTCTCGGTGAGCGTCACGCTATGGGGTCTCTCCCGGCTCGAGCTCGCGGGCTGGGAAAGGGGCTACATGTTTGCCGCGTGGCTGTTCCTGATCTCGTCGACCTTCACGCTGGCGAAGACCGTTCGCGACAACCACGAGGCGGGCCTGCTCGAGGGCTCGCGGAGCGTAGCCGAGGGAGGCACGGAGCCAACGGCGCCGGCGCCGCGAGCGCCCTGATCAAGAAGAAGTGCGGCGCTCCAGCAGCTTCTTGTTCCGCGCGAGCTCCTCCGCCGTGGCGGCGGCGAGCCGTTCGTCGATCCGCGCGAGCTCGCGCTCGACCATCGCGAGCTGTTCCAGGAGCAGGTCCCTGGGGCTTCGCGCACCCGGACCTGCCGCGGCATCCGCTCGGTCCGGCGCGAGTGCGAGGAACGGCCGGACCGCGTCGGGCAGGTAGCGGGAGATCGCCTCGCGCGCGAAAAACGCCTCCTCCTGCGTGAGCGCGGCGGATGCGCGCGCATCGCCGAGCGCGGGCAGCACGCGCGCAAGCAGCGTCTTGATCCGCTGCAGGGATTCGGCCGCTGCCTCGGGTAGCCGCGGTAGCTGCGCCGCGACGAATTCATCGAACTTCCCGGCCAGCTCGATCGCGGGGGCCAGCCGCTCGGTCCGGCCTCTCCGGGCGTAACGCCGCATCGCCACATAGCCGACGGCATAGAGCGCGGCGCCTGCGGCACCGATCGCCGGCAGCGATGCCCCGATGAGCGCAAGAGATGCTGCAGCACACGCGAGTCCCAGGCCGGCAAGGTGCGGCCGGAGCTTCCCGTCCGCCGGGCCGGCTCGCGTCGCGACCTGCTTCTCGAGCGGCGCCCCGATCGCCTGGATGTCGCGGGCGAGGGTGGCGCGCCGCACGGCCTCCGTTGAGACCGGCTTCTTCGGCAACGGCGGGCGACGGGCCATGGCGGTGCCTGCTGACGGCGACGCCTTAGCGGCGGCGCTTGCGCCCCATCGGGGGCGCGCCCGGCTCGTGCCGCACGCCGGCCTGCAGCAGCCGGCCGGCGGTGACCGGCGGATGATCCCGGCGGCGCAGCGCGCGGAACGCGCGCGGCTCCCAGGGCCGCACGGCGAGCAGCAGGCTCGCCCCGTTGCGCACCTGCAGCGGCAAGCCGAGGTCGTTGTTGTGGATATCGGCGAACTCGGCGGCGACGCGGCGCAGGCGCGCGATCACCTCCGTCATCGAAGCGCGCGACAGGAAGCCGTTGACGAAGAGCAGCAGCTCGCCCGGACCGTCGAACGGCGAGTCGAGATACTCCGCCTCGACGTGCGCGCGAAACAGCCGCTGCACCGGACCGTCGGGCAGCCACGAGAAGGTGCGGCTGAGCAGCGGCTTGATCCGGTCGCCCGGCTGCAGCTCGATGATCTTCAGGCGGTCGAGGCGCGCGAGGTGCTTGATGCACTCGGCGCGCGAGAGGTCGTAGGTGGCGGCGATCTCTTCGAGGGTCCAGTGGCCGACCGCGCACAGCGCGACGAGGAGCAGCTTCGTGTCCGAGACCAGCTCGCTCTCCTGCTCGACGCTGAGGCGCGAGATCTGCGCCTGGCGCTCGACCACGGCCTGCAGCAGATCGCCGATGTCGATCTGCGCGACGCGGCAGACCTCGTCGAGACGCTGGAGCGTGAAGTCCCGCTTCGAGAACATGCGCTTCACGCTGGCTACGCTGAGCTGCAAGCCGGCGGCGACGCGCGCGTAGGTGATGCCGCGCGCCTTCAGCGTGCTTTTCAGCGCGTCGACGAGCGCTCCCGTGTTGGTCATTGCGCTGGCCCCTGGCTAGGTCGGGTCAATCGGGCTTGATGTTTGCGCTTCTCGCCACCCTGGT
>DASXAO010000110.1:0-5708 GCA_036406675.1 Burkholderiales bacterium | reverse complement strand
TGTTGACGCTCTCTAATTGACCGCTCGGAATGCTCGGTACGGGCGAATGAAGCGAATTGCCGCCGCATCAGCCGGCTTGCGTCGCTTCCTTCGCGCGCTACCTGAAGACGCCTAGCTACAAGGCACTACGCGTGGGAATGTCGGTTGCTTGCGCACCCAGATCTTGTGGTGGCGAAACGCTGGACGCGCGGATAGGGGACCGGTACATTCGAAACACGGGGAGGGAGGGCCGCCTGGGAGCGGCCTTTATGGCGCAAACGGGTAATACAAGAACGGCGCAGCACGAGGCCGGTGCAGAGGACAAGGAGCCAGTGACCGATCGCGCGGAGGCGCCGTCGGGCGCGGGCGACGATCCGCTGCGCAGATTCAGCGCGCTCTCTGGCGACTGGTTCTGGGTCCAGGACGCGCAGCTTCGTCTGACTTACATGTCGAGCCGCCTCGGCGAGCACTCGGGGATCGACCTCGCCCTGTATCTCGGCGCGCGCCGCTGGGACCAGCCCGCGCTCAACCTCACGCAGACCGACTGGGACCGCCACCGCGCCCAGGTCGAGCGCCACGAGCCGTTCAAGGACTTCGAGATCCAGTGCCTCGCCGACGGCGGCCGCAAGCTCTGGCTCTCGCTCAGCGCGCAGCCCCTGCTCGACGAGGACGGCGGGTTCAGCGGCTACCTCGGCGTCGGGCGCGACGTCACCGAGACCAAGCGCATCGAGCAGCTGCTGCAGCTCGAGCACGCCGTTGCGCGCGCCATGGCAGAGGCGGCGAACGTGGTCGAGGCGGTGCGGCTGGTTCTGCGCGGCATCGGCGAAAGCGAAGCCTGGGACTGCGCCGATTTCTGGCGCGTCGACGAAGGCGCGACGCTGCTGCGGCCCTTCGAGCGCTGGTCGGCTTCCGGGATGGAGTCCGCCGCGCGTCCGCGCGAGCGCGCCGGCGACGCCGCGCTCAAGCCCGGCGCCGGGCTCGCCGGCATGGTGTGGCAGTCGGGCGAGCCGATCTGGATCGCCGACGCGACGCAAGACCCGCGCGGCCCGGCCACGCTGAAGCCCGAGGAGACCGGCCTGCACGCTGCGGTCGTGGTCCCGGTGCGCCACGCCGGGCGCGTGGTCGGCGTGCTCGATCTCGCGAGCCGCACGGTGCGCGCGCCGGAGCCGCGGTTCATGGAGACGCTCGAGACGATCGCGCACCACCTCGGTCCTCTCCTGCAGCGCGCCTCGGTCGAGCAGGCGCGGCGCGACAGCGACGCCCGCCTGCGCAGCCTGACCCACCTTTCGGCCGACTGGTACTGGGAGCTCGACGCGACGCACTCCTTCTCCCGCATCGAGGGCCGCAACGTCGCCGGCGGCGACAAGGAGCTCGCGCGCCGCCTGATCGGCATCCGCCGCTGGGAGAGCGGGCTGGAGGTCGAGGGCGGCTGGGACGCGCATCGCGCGATCCTCGACGCTCGCAAGCCCTTCTACGACGTGCTGATGTGGCGCGCGATGGCCGATGGGCGCGCGCGCTACATGAGCATCAGCGGCGAGCCGGTGTTCGGTCCCGACGGCAGCTTCGCCGGCTACCACGGCGTAGGCCGCGACGTCACCGTGCAGAAGCGCGCCGAGAAGATGCTGCGGCTCGAGCACGAGGTGGCGCGATCCCTCGCCGCCGCCGAGGACACGGCGAGCGGCCTGAAGGGCGTGATCCTCGCGCTGTGCGAAGCCGAAGGCTGGAACGCCGGGCGCTACTTCCGCCTCGACAGCACCTCGGGGCAGCTGCATTTCCAGGACGGCTGGTGCGTGAGCGAGCCCTCGCTCGACAATTTCATCGAGCAATCGCGGCAGGTGTGGCAGTCGGGGAAGGCGGTGTGGTCGGGCGGCCTGCCCGCGGCCGCGGCGCCGCAGCCGCGCCCGATCGGCGCAGGCATCGATTCCGGGCACGGCGTGTTCGCCTTCGGCGTCGTCTCGGGAGGCAAGACCATCGGCGTGCTGGTGTTCTCGGGCCGCAGCGTGAGCGCGCCCGACGAGCGCCTGCAGCAGGCGGCGCGGGTCATCGGCAGCCAGGTCGGGCAGTTCCTGCGGCGCAAGCTCGCCGAGGAGTCGCTGCGCGAGAGCGAGTCGCGCTTCCGCAGCCTCACCCAGATGTCGAGCGACTTCTTCTGGGAGACCGACCCGCAGCACCGCGTTTCTGCCATCGTCCACGGACCCAGCTACCCGAGCGCCGAGATGGGCTACGGCGTGGTCGGCCGCACCCTCTGGGACCTTCCCGCCGTCAGCCCCGACGAGACCGGCTGGGCGGCGCACCGCGCGACGCTGGAGAGCCACATCCCGTTCCGGGATTTCGAGTTCGCGCGCGCCATGCCGGACGGCATGACGCGCTATTTCTCGCTCTCCGGCGAACCGCGGCTCGCGGCCGACGGCACCTTCCTCGGCTATCGCGGCGTGGGGCGCGACGTCACCGAAAGCGCGCTCACGCGCGAGCGCATCGCGTCGCTCGCGTACCGCGACCCGCTCACCGGCCTCGCCAACCGCACCAGCCTCGGGCCGGCGCTGGAGCAGGCCGTGGAGCGCGCCCGCCGCCGCGCGGTCCGGCTCGCGGGCGTGTTCATCGACCTGGACGGCTTCAAGCAGGTGAACGACCTCTACGGCCACGACGCCGGGGACCGTTTCCTCATCGAGATCGCGCGCCGCCTGCGCGCCACGGTGCGCGCGAGCGACGTTGTGGCGAGGCTCGGCGGCGACGAATTCTTCGTCCTGCTGGAGGAAGTGCAGGACGAGGCCGCGGTGGAGAGCGTGATCCGCAAGCTCCTGGGCGAAGCGGTGCGCCCGTACGAGCTTCCCGGCGGCGGCCAGGCGCGCCTGTCCGCCAGCATCGGCGTGAGCCTGTTCCCGGACCACGCGCTCGACGCGGCCTCGCTCGTGAAGCACGCCGACACCGCGATGTATGCCGCCAAGCAGGCGGGCAAGAACGGCTACTGCTTCTTCAGCTCCGACTCGGTCCCAGCGAGCGCAGGTGCGCACGCAGCGGTGCGACCGTCGGGCTCTCCCTCGACCCCCCCGATCCCGCCTTTCCCAGCAGGGTAGTCAACTCGCCGGCGCCGAGCGGCACGCTGAGGTAGTGGCCCTGCCCGGCATCGCAGCCGATTTCGAGCAGGTAGTCGAGCTGCTCCCTGGTCTCCACCCCTTCCGCCACCGAAGTGAGCTTGAGCTGCTTCGACAGCGCCACCATGGTGCCGACGAGCGCGGTGTCGGCGCGATCGGCGCCGATATCGCGCACGAACGACTGGTCGATCTTGAGCTTGTGCACCGGGAAGCGGTGCAGGTAAGCGAGCGACGAGTAACCCGTGCCGAAATCGTCCACCGAGATGCGCACGCCCAGCGCCGTGAGCTCGTGCAGCGCGCCGATGGTGTGCGCGGTGCTGTGCATGATCGTCGTCTCGGTGATCTCGACCTCGAGGCAGCGCGCGGGGAGCCTGGTCTGCATCAGGATCGCCTCGATCGCCTTCACGATGTCCTTCTGGCGGAACTGGCGCGGCGAGAGGTTCACCGAGACCTGCATCCAGGCGTGGCCCAGGTCGAGCCAGGTCCGGCACTGGCTGCAGGCCTCCTGCAGGGCCCACAGCCCGATCGGCACGATGAGCCCGCTTTCCTCCGCGATCGGGATGAATTCCGCGGGCGACACCACCCGCTCCTTGTCGTTCCACCGCAGCAGCGCTTCGGCGCCGAGGATGCGCCCGGTCTCCAGCGTCACGATCGGCTGGAAGTGCAGCACGAATTCATGGCGCTCGAGCGCCCGCCGCAGGCGCAGCTTCAGCTCCGCGTGGCGCTCGGTGCGCGTCGCCATGTCGTGCGAGAAGCGCTGGAAGTTGTTGCGCCCTTCGCGCTTGGCGTGGTGCATCGCGAGGTTGGCGTTGCGCAGCAGCGCGTCGGCGTCCTGGTCGTCCACCGGGTAGACCGCGAGGCCGATGCTTGCCGAGAGGTACAGCTCGTGGCCCGAGACCACGGCGCGCTCGGCCACCGCGGTGAGCAGGCGCTGCGCGACCTGCGAGATCTCGTCGAAGTCGGGCAGGCCCTCGAGCACGACGGCGAACTCGTCGTCGCCCAGCCGCGCCAAGGTGTCGATGCTGCGCAGGCACGACTGCAGCCGGCGCGCGGCCTCCGTGAGCACGTGGTCGCCCACCGCCTGCCCGAGCGCGTCGTTGATCTCCTTGAAGTTGTCGAGATCGAGGATCATCACCGCGAGGAGGCTGCCGCTGCGATCGGCGCGGGCGATGGCGTGGTTCAGGCGGTCGGTGAGCAACGCGCGGTTTGGCAGGCCGGTGAGCGACTCGTAATGCGTCAGGCGCGCGAGCGCCTGCTCGACGCGCTTCCTCTCGGTGATCTCGGTGCCGACGCCGCGATAGCCGCGGAACACGCCGGAACGGTCGAACACCGGCTCGCCGCTGAGGACAAAGTGGCGCAGCTCGCCGCCGGCATGCTGGCGCACGAATTCGAAGCCGCGGAAGGGCAGGCGCGCCTCGAGCGTCGCCATGTGGGCCTGCCAGCCCGCGGCGTCCGGCGACACGGAGTGCAGCTCCGAGCGCGGCCTGCCGATGAGCCGCTCGCGCGGCAGCGCGCCCCGGTAGCCGGCGCCGTGCGCGAGCTCGGTCAGCCGGTGCTCGGCGTCGGTTTCCCAGTAGAAGTCGGAAGAGAGCCGCACGAGCGCGTGAAAGCGCTCCTCGGCCAGCGTGCGGCTTTGTGCGGCGGCGCGCTGCGGCGCCGGCCTGGGCGCGGCGGCCCGGCGAGCTTTCTTCTTCTTTTTAGCCATCCCCGCCGCGGAGATTACACGGCGGCAGGACGAAGAGCAAAAAAACTAGCTCGCGCTAGCTGGAAACCGAGTCGAGCAGCCGGGTCATCGTCTGGTCGGCCCAGTAGTCGGGGTCGCGCTCGATCTTCTCGTCGCCGCGCGCCCGGGTGGCGGCGTCGACCCCCTTGCGCTCGCAGAAGCCGTGCCAGAACTCCTTCACTTCCTCGGCCGACATGTCGTCGGCGCGGCGGTTACGCGAGGGTCCGCTCATAGAGGGGGCATTGTAGTCCGATTGCGGTAAAATCCGCCCCCTCCACGGGGTGGTAGCTCAGCTGGGAGAGCGTCGCGTTCGCAATGCGAAGGTCGGGAGTTCGATCCTCCTCCACTCCACCAAAATCCCTTTCCCAATTCCGTTTCCAGTGGTATTCACACGTAACTAAGAGTTCGGCCAGCGCCGCGCGCGCCCACCGACCTGAAGGGAGAGCCATGAACAAGAAAATAGCTGCCGTCTCGCTCCTCGTACTCGCGGCCGGTTGTACTACCGGGCCGCTCGCGCCGCCGATGGATCCGACCCGCAAGGTGAGCGAGCAGGACTGCGCCGCGCCGATCGATACCAACCGCGGCAACCTGATGTGCCGCGAGGTCACCGAGGCCGAGCGCCGCGCCAAGGCCGCGGAGGAAGAGCGGCAGGCCAGGGCCAAGAGGGAAGCCGAGGAGCGCGCCGCCCGGGAGAAACGGGAAGCCGAGGAGCGCGCCGAGCGCGAGCGCCTCGAGCGTGAGCGCGCGGAGCAGCTTGCCCGGGAGGAGGCCGCCCGGAAGGCGCGGGCTGCCGAGGAAGAGCGGCTCGCCGCCGAGCGCCGCCGGCTGGAGGAAGAAGCCGCGCGCAAGGCCGAGGAAGAGCGCCTGCGCCAGGAGAAGCTGGCCGAAGAAGCCCGCCTCCGCGCAATCGCCGA
>DASXAO010000109.1:0-7146 GCA_036406675.1 Burkholderiales bacterium | reverse complement strand
AATGGCCGCAGCGCGCTGCGCATTCTCGTGGCCGACGACGAGCGCGACACCGTCGACGCCCTCGCGTGCATCCTCGAGCATGAAGGCCACGTGGTGCACAAGGTGTACAGCGGAAAGGACGTGCTTCCGGCGGTCAGCCTCTTCCGGCCGGACGCCGTCATCATGGACATCGGCCTGCCCGGCCTGAGCGGCTACGCGATCGCGCAGGCCATCCGCAACTCGTTCACCGACATCCGCAGGCCCTTGCTTATCGCGATCACCGGATTGTGGAAGGAATCTCCGGACCGGATGGTCGCGGAGCGGGTCGGCTTCGACCATCACATGGTGAAGCCGTGCAAGCCGGCCGAGGTGCTTCGCCTTCTGAGGCCGCTGCTAAGAGTGGAAGCCTAGAATCCGCTTCTCGGGCGGCATGCGCGCTCAGCGGCCGCCGGCGAGCAGTCTTTCGAGCGCCTGCGGATCGATCGGCTTGGCGTAGAACTCGCTGCATCCCGCGTTGAGCGCGAGCGGCAGGTACTGCTGCGCGGGAAGCGCCGAGATCGCAATGAACCGGGTGTTCCGCAGGGCTTCCTCGTAGCGCAGCTGGCGCGCGACCTCGCAGCCGCTGAAGTCGGGCAGGCCGAGGTCGAGCAGCACGATGTCGGGGCGGAACTCGCGCGCGATCGCGAGCGCGGCGAAGCCGTTGATGGCGAAGCGCACCTCATGGCCCATCATCTTCACGAGGATGGCCATGGAGTGCACCGAGTCCAGGTTGTCCTCCACGACCAGCACCCGCCGCTTGGCGGCGTCGGCAGGTGCCGGGTGGTGCGCATCGACCATTGCAGGCGCCCCCCAATCCGAAGCGCGCCCGATGCTAACGCGTCGAGGTTAAGCCTCGTGCATCGAGCCTGTCGCCGATGCCCGCGGGGCAGTGTAGTCGCTCGGCTACAGCGCGGTACGCCGCGATCGGACCGCCTCCAGGCTGCGCGCGATCTGCGCCTCGAGCCTGTGGTTGCGCGCGTCGTGGACGACTCGGTGCGAGCAGGCGACGAGCGCCGCGGCATGGTGGCCCAGCTCCGACGAGCGCAGCTTCAACTGGTCCATGCGCGCGACGAAAGGCTGGAGGTGTGGGCGGGGGAGGTTCACGTTCGGTTCGAGTGTAGCCGACCCGAATGCGTTCGCAAGGGGGCTTGCGGGGCCGCCCGGCGGATTGCCATGCCGGCGGCACAGGTTCACCATCGTCCTGTGCGCGGGGAGCGAAGGGGCGGGTTTTTCAGCGCGGGGTTTTTCGTCTGCCTCGGCGCGGGGCTGTGCGTGTTCGGCTGGCAGGCGCTGACCTGGCTCACCAAGTCGACCTGGAAACCGCTCACCGTCCTCGACGCCCTCGATTGGCTGCACGTTCGCTGGGCGGTTTCGCCCGGCCGCTGGGCCGAGCTCCACCAGGTGCTCGCGCACACGCCGCTTTCGCTCACCCTCCTCGGCGTCGCCGGGGTCTCGTTTCTCGTCTACGCGGTGCTCAACTGACCCCTCTGTAACCCTTACACCATGACGAGTGTCATGGGATCGGGCCATTGCTCTTTTCGCGGCGGCGAATAGGATAAGTAGCGAAACACCGGGGGAGGACAGGATGAAAATCGCATTGGCCGCTGCAACGGCGGCATTGCTGTTCCAGTGCGGGGGAGTCCAGGCGGCGGCGGAATTCAAGATCGCGACCGCCGACAAGCGCGGCACCTATTTCGCCATCGGCGCCGACCTCGCTAAGTACGTCGCGCCGGGCGCGGACATCTCGCTCGAGGTGATGCCCACCGACGGCTCGGCGGCCAACATCCGCCACCTGCGCTTCGATCCCGGGGTGAAATTCGCCATCGTCCAGGCCGACGTGTACCAGGCGTTCGTCGATCGCGGCAACGAGGGCAAGGAGAGGGAAGCGGCCCGCATCATCGGCCCGCTGCGCGTCATCCTGCCGCTCTACAACACCGAGATCCACTACATCGCCCGGGCCGACTCGCCGTACAGCTACCTCCACGACCTGAAGGACGCCAGGATCAACGGCGGGCTCGTCGGGAGCGGCGCCGCGTTCATCACGCACACGCTCTACCGCATGATGTTCGACCGCCCGATGCCGGAGGCCAACGCCACGTTCATGCCGAACGACGAGGCGCTGGTCAAGCTGATCACCGACAAGTCGATCGACGTCGCGGTGGTGGCCGCGGGCCAGCCGGCGCCGATCATCGCCAACATGAAGCCCGAGGCGCAGAAGTTCATCAAGCTGCTCAAGTTCGACCCGAAGCATCCGTCGAGCAAGCGGCCGCTCTCCATCTACGCCCCCTCGACCGTGCGCGCCGCGAGCTACCCGAACCTCCTCACGGAGGACTTCACCACCATCGCCGTGGGCGCCTTTCTCGTCACCTACGACTACAAGCTCGAGGCCACCACTCAATACCTGGTTCGCTTCGCGCGCTCGCTGTGCCAGAACTTCGACACGCTGCAGAAGAGCGGCCACCCGAAGTGGCGCGAGGTGAGCCTCGCGCTGCCCCAGCTCAACAAGGGCTGGACCTACTATCCGCCGATCGCGCGCGAGCTGCGGAGCTGCACGGCCCAGCGGACCCGGGCCGGCAAGCCGACTCCCGCCAAGGCGTGCACGCCCGAGGAGAAGATCCTCGGCTTCTGCAGTTGAGGCCCGCCCGGATCCTGCCGTGACAGAAACAGGGGTTATTGCCACGGCCTGCCGGACAGGATAAAAACCTCCCAAGACCATGCTCATCTGGCCCTGGATCATCCGAGCTTTCGCCCTGGCGGCCGCCGTGTTCCTGTTCATGGAATGGCAGAACCTGGGCGTGCAGTGGGCCGCGCTCTTCAACTGGGTGCTTTGCATGGGCGGGGCCGAGGCCATCATCCACGTAAGCCACCAGGCGCGGGACCGTCGCCGCGCCGCCAGCCCGGCCGTGCGCGGCGGGCGCCGCCGCACCGACCCGCCGCTCGCCTAGCGCTTTGACCCTCCTGCCGGTGGGGCCGGAACGGGCCTGCCGCTTGCGCCATCCAATGGGCGGTACCCACCGTTTCGATTCCCACGGAGGATTCATGAAAGCTCTGCAATTGGCAGCCGGCCTGGCCGCCGCATCGGCCTTCGCAATCGCGTCAGCACAGGACAAAGGCCCGAGCGATCCGCAGATCGCCGGCATCGTGGTGGCGGCGAACAAGATCGACGTCGACGCCGGCAAGATCGCGAAGTCGCACAGCAAGAACAAGGAAGTGCAGCAGTTCGCGCAGCAGATGATCACCGACCACACCGCGGTGAACAAGCAGGCGGCGGCCCTGGCGAAGAAGCTCAACGTGAAGCCCGCCGAGAGCGATACCAGCAAGGCCCTGAAGACCGGCGCGAAGCAGAACGAGGCGAACCTGAAGAAGCTGAAGGGCGCCGAGTTCGACAAGGCCTACGTCGACCACGAGGTGGACTACCACCAGCAGGTGCTCGACGCCATCGACAAGGTACTCATCCCGAACGCCAAGAACGCCGAGCTGAAAGGCCTGATCGAGAAAGTGCGGCCGGCGATCGAGGCGCACCTCGACCACGCCAAGCACCTCCAGGCGTCGCTCAAGTAATCGCGATGAAATCGGCCGCGCGCGTTTCACTTTTGGTAATGCTGCTCGTCGGAAGCCTGGGGGCGCACGCGGCCGGAAAGACGCACGCGGTTCGCATCGAGAACTTCAAGTTCGTGCCGGAGCGCCTCGAGGTCGCCAAGGGCGACACCATCGTCTGGACGAACATGGACATCCTCCCGCACAGCGTCACCGCCGAGCAGGCCAAGATCGAGTCGGGCGTGCTGCAGACGGGCAAGAGCTTCAAGCTCGTCGCGCGCAAGCCCGGCGAGATCGACTACATCTGCCGCCTGCACCCGGTCATGAAGGGCGTCGTGGTCGTGAAATAGGCGCGGTGCTAGACCGCCGTAGCGTTTCTACTACGGAAATTTCATCGGATTAGCGACAGGACCCTGGGGCCGGCCTCCCCGGGTCCTGCGTTAGCATGTTGTTCAGTCGGGAATTTCAAGAACAACAACCGCCAACGCGATCAACCATGGCCACTCTGCATCGGCTCAAGCCGACCTCTCCCACGCCGAAGCGGCGCATCCTCGTCGTCGAGGACGACCTCGACTCGGTGCACTCCATGGCGATGCTGATCAAGATGATGGGGCACGAGGTGCAGTTCGCGATCAACGGCATGGCGGCGATCGACATCGCGCGCACGTTCCGGCCGGACATCATCATGCTCGACATCGGGCTGCCGGATTTCGAGGGCGACCAGATCGCGCGCCAGCTTCGCTACGAGCCCGGGCTCGAGAGCGCGCACCTCATCGCGATCTCGGGGCTCCCCGAGGAGCACCTCGAGAGCCGGGCGCTGCGGGCGGGCTGCGCGGAGTTCTACCGCAAGCCCATCGAGCCCGCCATGCTCGAGGCGCTGCTCGCGCGGCCGCTGGACGGCGACCAGGCTAGCGAGAGGAAGCCCCCGGCGGCGTCCGCCTAGCCGTCCCCGGCGGCGGTACCAGCCTGCCGATCAACGCGACGAGCTCGTCGGCCTGGACCGCGAGCCGGCGCTTCGCCGGCGTGCCGTCCGAGAAGTGCAGCTCGCGGCCTGCGTCGCGGAACAGTCCTTCGCGCGGATCCTTGGTAACGAGGCGCGCCGGCACCGCCGGGTCGTCGCCGTATTCGTAGAGCGGGATCGCCGCGGCGATCAGGACGGCGAGCGCGTTCGGGTCCGTTCGCTCCTGGCCGGAGGCCTTCGCGCGATAGAGCTCCTCCTGAAGGAGGACGAGCGCCACCGGAAGCGAGAGCAGGCCGTGCGCCGAACGCCCGGAAGGATGCACCCGGGAATGGTGCACATCGCTGCCGCGGCTTGCAACCTCTGCTCGGCTCACTCCGCGCGCCACGAAGCGCCGCCCGAAGCCTTGAGCGTTTCGATGCCGCGCTGCATGTCCGCCTTGCGGATGCTCAGGCTGTCGAGGGCGGGCAGCGCCGCCGGCGCGGCGGGCTTCAGCAGCAGCTCGTCGACCTCGCGCGCGCTCAGCGGACAACGCTTCTCCTCCCCGTCTCCCGGCCCGTAGATCGGCGCGACGGCGGAGAGCGCGACGGCCATCGCGTGGATGGTTTCGCCGATGTGGTCCTGCGGAACGCGCCGCCGGATGTCCGTGACCTTGTAATAGGCGACGAGCGCGGCGATCGGGAGCGGCAGGTATTCCGCTTCGAGAAGTTCCGGCGGAAGCTCCATGCGATCGATTATCGGCGGCGAGCGAGCGAAATCAAGTTCCGACCTGACGGTCGGTTTCGTACGCGTGCCAGGCTTCCTCTAACCTGCTGTAGCATCCTCCACCACATTCGATTCGAAATTCGAAAAAGGGGGAGAAAGCATGTTCCGGGCTGCATGCATCATCGGCTTGTGCGTCGGAGCGATCTCGGCGGCGCTCGCGCAGAACTATCCCAACAAGCCGATCCGGCTCCTGATCGGCTATTCGCCCGGCGGCTCCGCCGAAGCCGGCGCGCGGCCGCTCGCGCGAGTGCTCGAGCCGCTTCTCGGCCAGCCGCTCGTGTTCGAATACCGCCCCGGCAACGCGGGCGGCGTGGCGATGGAAGCCATGGCGCGCGCGCCGAACGACGGCTACACGCTCTACTACTTCGACAGCGGCCCGCTCACGGTCGCGCCGCACCTCTCGAAGGTCGGCTACAACAACCTCTCGTCCTTCACCCAGCTCGGCCACGTCTGCGGCAGCGGCAGCCTGCTCGTGGTCCATCCGTCCACGCCTTTCAAGAGCGTCGCCGACGTGATCGAGCGCTCCAAGCGCGAGCCGAACAAGTGGAGCTACGGCACTTCCGGCGTCGGCGGGCCGCACCATCTCTCGGGCGAGTACTTCAAGAGCGTGACCGGTGCGAACCTGCTTCACGTCCCCTACAAAGGCGGCGGCCCGGCGATGACCGACCTGATGGGCGGGCAGGTGCCGATGCTGTTCTCGTCGCTCGGGCCCGCGGTCGGGGCGGTGAAGAGCGGCAAGATCCGCGCGCTCGCGGTCACCTCGCTCACGCGCTCCGCGGCCTTCCCCGAGGTGCCGACGATGGACGAGCTTGGCCTGAAGGGCTTCGATTCGACCGCGTGGTACGGCCTTCTCGGCCCCGCCGGCCTGCCGCGCGAGGCGGTCGAGCGCCTTACGGGCGCGCTCGCGAAGGCCGGCGCCGACAAGGATCTCGTCGCGCGCATCAACGCCACCGGCTGCGACACCGAGATCCTCTCTCCCGCGCAGACCGTCGAGAAGATCAAGACCGACTACGCGAAGTGGGGCCGCGTCGTGAAGGAAGCCAACATCAAGGCCGAATAGTCCTGGCAGGCTGAACAAGTCGAAATCCACAATTTCACAAATCGGATTGAGCCTTTGTAGCCAATCGAGCCCCTCCGGGCATGTACTTTCTCACGGCGCCGACGTAAGGTCCGCGAAAAGAACCATCGGAGGATTTCTGAAGCGTTGTGCTCGCGTTTTCGTTGGCGCGCTCCTCTCCGCTGCGGCGTTCGCGGCGCAGGCGGCCATCACCTATTCGTTCGGCTGCATCACGTTCGATTCGAGCGCCAACTGCGGCACCGGATCGACTCAGCTCGAGCTCACCGTCGCCGACGGCGGCAGCGGCACCGTCAACTTCCTCTTCACCAACACCGGCCCGAAGGCCTCCTCGATCACCGACATCTACTTCGACTGGAAGGATTCCGGCCTCGCGCTTGGGGAAGGCGCGCTCACCCAGAGCGCCGGCGTGTCCTTCGGCTGGGGCGCGACGCCGGCCAACCTCCCGGGCGGCAATTCGATCGCCTTCTCCTCGGACCTCGGGCTCGACTCGAACGTGCCGACGCAGCCGAGCGGAATCAACCCGGGCGAATGGCTGAACATCGCCTTTGCCGGCTCGTTCGACCAGCTCGCGCAGGGGATTCATTCGAGCGAGCTGCAGGTCGGGCTGCACGTGCAGGGATTCGCGAACGGCGGCAGCGCGAGCTTCGTCTCGGTCCCCGAGCCCACGGTGCCCGCGATGCTGCTGCTGGGCTTTGCGCTCATGCGGCTCTTCGTCCGCCGCCGCCAGCCGGCCAGGGTCTCGATCAAGCGCGCGTAGGGAACGCCGCGGCCTATTGCGCCGGCTCGACGA
>DASXAO010000108.1:0-11228 GCA_036406675.1 Burkholderiales bacterium | reverse complement strand
GCGCCGGCCGCGAGCCTGGCGCCTTCGACCAGCGAGGCGAGCTTAGCCCAGGCGATTTGCGGATGGCTGCGGCCGCCGAAGCCGCAGTCCGCGCCCGCGATCACGTTGTCGGCGCCGACGCGCCGCGCGAAGCGCCGGATGCGCTGCGCCACCAGCTCGGGATGCTCGACCACGTCAGTCGAGTGCGTGACGACGCCCGGCACCAGGACCTTTCCCTCGGGCAGCTTCACCTCGTCCCAGACCGCGTATTCGTGCTCGTGGCGCGCGTTCGCCGCTTCGATGAGATAGGCCTTCGCTTTCACCCGCAGCATCAAGCCCACCATCTTGCTCAATTCGAGATCGAAAGCGTGCGGCCCGTGCCAGCTTCCCCAGCACAGGTGGTAGCGCACGCGCTCCTCCGGAACGTGGCGCAGCGCATGGTTAAGCGCCTCCACCCGCACGGTGCAGTACTTGAGAAAAGCGGAAAGCCCCATCGGGATGCCGATCCGGTCCCAGAGCGCCGGCAGCCAGGCGTCGTCCACCTGCAGCGTCACGCCGGCGGCGGCGATGGCCTCGTACTCCAAGCGCATTGCCTCGGCGATCGCGTACACGAACTCCTCGTCGGAGGGGTAGTACTCGTTGCGCCGGTAGACTTCCAGGCTCCCCGGGGCCGTCGACGTGAGGAACGCTTCCTCCGGCTTCACGAACTCGAGCAGCGTGCCGATCTCGCGCTTCAGCGAATCGAGGCCGCGGTAGACGATCGGATCGGTGCAGAACCAAACCGGGCGTACCCGCTTGATCTGCTCGCCGGGCGCGTAGAAGAGGGTGCCGCGCTCGGTGGCGTAGCGATAGAAGTCCGCGAAGGCTTCGCGGTCGCGGCCCTGCGCGATCAGCGGCCGCTCGCCCGGAGGCGCCGGACGGGGTTCGAAGCCGCCGAGGCGCTCCTCGACGAACGACAGCCAGTCACCGCCCTTGGTGTATTCGCCTTCGTTGATGAGGTCCAACCCGATTTCGCGCTGCTTGTGGACCACCGCAGCCACGGACTCCAGAGTGGGCAGGCTCCCCACGTGCGTCGTCAGGATGCGTTTCATGGGCGCCTCGCTACTTGAGGTTAGAATCTGCCGCGATCGTACAGGACGAAACTCGAAATCGAGGAGGAGGAAAGATGAAGAGAGCATCGCTCGCGGCGACCCTCGGCGCAGCCGCGCTCGCCGCGGTCTTCGGTACCGCGCACGCGCAGCAGACCGTGAAGATCGGCATGCCGCTCACGCTGTCGGGCCAGTTCGCCGACGCCGCCAGCCAGATGCTGAACGGCGCCCGCACGTACATGAAGATGCACGGCGACACGGTCGCCGGCAAGAAGATCGAGCTCATCACCAAGGACGTCGGCGGGCCGGCGCCCGACGTGGCGAAGCGGCTGTCGCAGGAGCTGGTGGTGCGCGACCGCGTCGACATCCTGGCGGGCTACGTCCTCACGCCCAACGCGATGGCCGCGGGCGACGTTTCGGCCGAGGCGAAGAAGTTCATGGTGGTGATGAACGCCGCCACCTCGGTGGTGATCACCAAGTCGCCCTACATGATCCGCACTTCGGTAACGCTGCCGCAGGTGATGGAGACCTTCGGCACCTGGGCGGCGACCAAGGGCGGCGTCAAGCAGGTGTACACGATGGTCACCGACTACGGCCCCGGCCACGACTCCGAGAGCGCGTTCCAGAGCGCGTTCAAGGCCGCCGGCGGCACGGTGGTCGGCTCGGTGCGCTTCCCGGTCGCCAACCCGGACTTCTCCGCCTTCGTGCAGCGCGCCAAGGACCTCGGCCCGGAGTCGATCTTCATCTTCATTCCCGGCGGCGCGCAGCCCGCGGCGCTCGGCAAGGCGATGGCCGAGCGCGGCATCGACAAGAAGAAGACCAAGGTGTTCGGCTCGGGCGAGACGACCGCCGAGGCGGCGCTGAAGAGCATGGGCGACACTGCGCTCGACATGATCACCGCCTGGCACTACGACTACATGTCGAAGAATCCGCTCAACCAGAAGTTCGTCAAGGAGTACCACTCGGTGGCGAACGGGCGCAATCCGGACTTCTTCTCGATCGGCGGCTACGACGGGATGCACGCCATCTACGAGACGCTGAAGAAGACCAAGGGGAACACCGATGCCGAAGCCATGATCGCGGCCGCCAAGGGTCTGAAGTGGGAAAGCCCGCGCGGCCCGATGATGATCGACCCCGACACCCGCGACGTGGTGCAGAACGTCTACATCCGGCGCGTCGAGAAGGTCGGCGGCGAGCTGGTGAACGTGCCGTTCGACACGGTGCAGATGGTCAAGGATCCGGCCGGCGAGCGGCGCAAGCAGCAATCGAAGTAAGCGATGTTCTCGTCCCTCGCGGGCGTGCTCTTCGACGGGTTCGCCTACGGGATGCTGCTGTTCCTGCTTTCGGTGGGGCTGTCGGTGACGCTCGGGATGATGAACTTCGTGAATCTCGCGCACTGCAGCTTCGCCATGATCGGCGGCTACGCGACGGTCACCCTGGTCAACAAGGCGGGGTGGCCGTTCCTCGCCACGCTGCCGGCGGCCTTCCTGGCCGCGGCGCTCGTCGCCGTTCCCCTGGAGCGCGTGTTTTTCCGCAGGCTGTACCGCGCCAGCGACCTCGACCAGTGCCTGCTCACGATCGGCCTGGTGTTCATCTCGGTGGCCGCGTTTGCCTGGTTCTACACGAGCGATCAGCAGTCCGCGCCCCTGCCCGCGTTCCTGCAGGGCTCCATCCACGCCGGCGGCATGAGCTTCGCCCAATACCGCATCTTCCTGATCGCGTTCGGCCTGGCGGCCATGGGGTTTTTGATTTTTGGAATTGAAAAAACCCGCTTTGGCGCACGAGTACGCGCGGCGGTCGACAACCAGCGCATGGCGCGCGGCCTGGGCATCGACGTCGACCGAGCCTTTACGATTACGTTCACGCTTGGCGCGGGTCTCGCGGGCCTGGGCGGCGCGCTCGCCATCCAGGTGGTGGGGCTCGATCCCACCTTCGCCCTCGCCTATCTCGTGTACGTGCTGATCGTCGTGGCGGTGGGCGGGCTGGGCTCGATCGGCGGCTCGTTCGCCGCCGCGGTGGTGCTCGGGGTCAGCGACATGGCCGGCAAGTACTATTTCCCCTGGCTCGGAGCGTTCCTCATCTACCTCGTGATGGTCGCCCTGCTGATGTGGCGCCCCCTGGGCCTCTTTGGCAAACGCTAACGTCAAGCCGCTGGAAGTCGTCTTCTGGCTGGCCGCGCTGCTCCCGTTCGTCGTCACCCCGAACTACCTGTCGCTCGCGAGCCAGATCGCCATCACCGCCCTCTTCGCGCTGTCGCTCGACCTGATCCTCGGCTACGCCGGCATCGTCTCGCTCGGGCACGCGGCCTTCTTCGGCGTCGGCGCCTACACCGCCGGGCTGATCGCGAAGCATTACTGGGTCGAGCCCTTGAGCGGGCTCGTGCTGGCCGGCCTCGCGGCCGGCCTGCTGGGGTATCTGACCAGCCACATCATCGTGCGCTTCCGCCACCTCGCGCTCATCATGCTGACCCTCGGCTTCGGGCTGCTGCTGCTCGAGGCGGCGAACAGCGCGAGCGCGCTCACCGGCGGCGCCGACGGGCTGCAGGGCTTTCGCGTGCCCGCCGTGCTCGGGTTCAAGTTCGACCTCTACGGCACCACGGCCTACGCCTATGCGCTCATCGTCCTGTTTCTCTGTTTCCTGGCCTCCAGGCGGATCATCCATTCGCCTTTCGGCCTCGCCCTGCGCGGCATCCGCGAGAACGCGACGCGCATGCCGGCGATCGGCGCGCCGAGCCGGGCGCACCTGCGCAAGGCCTATACCATCGCCGCGGTCATGGCGGGAATCGCCGGCGCGCTCCTCACGCACACCACCTCCACGGTGTCGCTCGAGGTTCTGTCCTTCGGCCGCTCGGCCGACGTGCTGGTGATCCTGATCCTCGGCGGCGCCGGGCGCCTCTACGGCGGCCCCCTGGGCGCCATCATCTACATGGTGGCGCGCGACCAGTTCTCGGGCTTGAACCCGCAGTACTGGTATTTCTGGATCGGGCTGCTGCTCGTCGCGGTGGTGATGTTCCTTCCCAACGGCATCCTCGGCGGTCTGAGTGCTTTCCGTAAAAAGCGTCAATAAGAAATTCGGCTCGCTGGTAGTGGCGCAGGACGTCGGGCTCGAGCTGCCCCAGGGCGTGCGCCACGCGCTGATCGGCCCGAACGGCGCCGGCAAGACGACGCTGATCAACCTGGTGACGGGAATGCTCGCGCCCGACGCCGGCCAGATCGTCCTCGGCGGCGAGGACATCACCGGCCTCAAGCCCGAGGCGCGCGTACGCCGCGGCCTGGCGCGCACCTTCCAGATCAACACGCTGTTCCCGCAGCTGACGGCGCTCGAGTCGGTCGCGCTCGCGGTGCTCGAGCGCGACGGGCACGCGCACAACTGGTGGCGCGGCCTCGCCCGCTTCGGCGCCGAGGTCGACGAGGCGGCTTCGATCCTGCAATCCTTGAATCTTCAAAAGAGCCCGCACAGGTTGACGCGCGAGCTGGCGTACGGCGAGCAGCGCCTGCTCGAGATCGCGCTCGCCCTCGCCACGCGGCCGCGCGTGCTGCTGCTCGACGAGCCCGCCGCCGGCGTGCCCAAGGACGAGAGCGCTGAGCTCTTCGCCGCCATCGCCGGCCTGTCGAGCGCGCTGACGGTGCTCTTCATCGAGCACGACATGGACGTGGTATTCCGCTTCGCTACCCGCATCCACGTCATGGTCGGCGGCCGAATCCTGGTGGAAGGCACGCCGGACGACATCGCCCGGGATCCGCGCGTGCGCGAGGTCTATCTCGGAAAAACAGGGACGGACCACGTTTCTTTTCGGAAACCTCCGCTTGGCTGATCCCCTCCTGTCGATCCAAGAGGTGCGTGCGGGCTACGGCGATTCGGTCGTGCTAGACGGCATCTCGCTCGAGCTCGCCGAGGGAGGCAGCCTTGCCGTGCTCGGCCGGAACGGCGTCGGCAAGAGCACGCTCCTCCTCACCGTCATGGGCTTCACAACCGTCAGGCGCGGCGGCCTCTTCTTCCGGGGGAAGGAAATCGGCAGCCTTGCGGCGCACCGGCGCGCGCAGCTCGGCATCGGCTGGGTGGCGCAGGAGCGCGAGATCTTTTCTTCGCTCAGCGTCGAGGAGAACCTCACCGTCGCGGCGCGGCCCGGCCATTGGGCCCTCGGCGAGGTCTACCGGCTCTTTCCGCGCCTCGAAGAGCGCCGCGCGAACCTGGGAAACCAGCTCTCGGGCGGCGAGCAGCAGATGCTCGCCATCGCACGCGCGCTGATGACCAATCCGTCGCTGCTGCTGCTCGACGAGCCGCTCGAGGGCCTCGCGCCGATCATCGTCGAGGAGCTCGCCGCGGCGCTGAAAAACCTGCGCGGCGTCGCCACCATCCTGGTCGAGCAGCACGCCGAGGTGGCGCTCGCGCTGACGCAGGACGCGATCGTGATCGAGCGCGGCCGCATCGTGCACCGCGCGCCTTCGGCGGAATTCGCTCTCGACGCCGGGACCCTGGAGCGCTACCTGGGCCTCAAGCTCGCCTGACGCGAGGCTTTTCCGCGATAATCGGCGGGTCTCACCGTTACCATGGCACCCACCGATCGGTTTCAGCTGCCTTTGCGCTGGCAATTCGTGCCGGTGGAGCGCCCGGCGGATCGCTCCGTCTGCTGGAAATGGAGCGCCTATGCCCAGAGCGGGCGGCTCGCCATGGAGTCCGAACGCGTTTTCGAGACCCTGACCGAGTGCATGGAAGACGCGAAAGCCGCGGGCTATGGCAGGGACTGAGAGCCTGGTCGATCCGCTGATCTTCCACCTGGTGGTGCAGCAGGTGAAGGACTACGCGCTTTTCGTGCTCGATCCCGCGGGCCGGATCATGACCTGGAACCTCGGCGCGCAGCGGATCAAGGGCTATGCGCCCGAGGAGATCGTCGGCCGGCACTTTTCGACTTTCTACACGCCGGACGCGGTCGCCCGCGGCTGGCCGGCCGAGGAGCTGCGGCTCGCGACCCGCGAGGGGCGCTTCGAGGACGAGGGCTGGCGGGTGCGCAAGGACGGCTCGCGCTTCTGGGCGAACGTCGTGATCACGGCGCTGCGCGACGACGACGGAAAGCTCCTCGGCTTCTCCAAGATCACGCGCGATCTCACCGAGCGCAAGCTCCATGAGGAAGCGCTGCGCCAGGCGGAGGAGCGGTTCAGGCTGCTGGTCGACGGCGTCCTCGACTACGCGATCTTCATGCTCGACCCGGACGGCGTGGTGACGAGCTGGAACGCGGGCGCGCAGCGCATCAAGGGCTACGCCCCGGAGGAAGTCATCGGCAAGCACCTCTCCTGCTTCTACCCGGACGAGGACGTCGAAGCCGGCAAGCCCTGGGAGGCGCTCGCCACGGCGCGGCGCGAGGGCCGCGCCGAAGCCGAAGGATGGCGTCTGAAAAAAGGCGGCGAACGCTTCTGGGCGCGGGTGGTCGTCACCCCTCTCCACGACGCCTCCGGCCACTTGCGCGGCTTCGCCAAGGTGACGCAGGATCTTTCCGACCGGCGCCACCTCCAGTCGCTGCAGGACGCCGCGAGGGAGGTCAACGAGTTCATCGCGACCCTCGCGCACGAGCTGAGAAATCCGCTCGCCCCGATCCGCACCGCGGTCGAGGTCATGGCGAAAGTGCCCGGCTCCGACCCGGCGCAGCAGGCCATGCGCGAGACGATCGATCGCCAGAGCGCCCAGCTCGCGCGCATCGTCGACGACATGCTCGACATCGCCCGCGTCACGCGCGGCGTTCTGAGCCTGGAGCAGGCGCCCGCGGACCTGGCCGTGGCGGTGCGCCACGCCGTCGAGACCTCGGCGCCGGCGATCGAATCCGGCCGGCACCGGCTCGACGTCGAGCTTTCGCCCGGGCCGCTGGTCGTGCACGGCGACATGCACCGGCTGACGCAGATTCTGGTCAACCTGCTGAACAACGCCGCGCGCTATACGCCGCAGGCAGGCCGGATCGCGGTGCGGGCGCGCCGGGAAGACGGCTGGGCGGCGATCGAGGTGAGCGACAACGGCCGCGGCATCGAGCCCCTCATGCTCGAGCGGATCTTCCACATGTTCGTCCAGGGCCGGGCGGCGCTGGACAAGATCGGCGCGGGGCTGGGCGTGGGCCTCGCCCTCGCCCGCCGCATCGCCGAAGCGCACGGCGGCACGCTCCAGGCCCAGAGCGAAGGCGAGAACAAGGGTGCCCGGTTCACGCTGCGCCTGCCGCTGCTGAAAGCCGCCGCGCAGCCGGAGGACGCGGCGGTCCAGGTCGCCGACGGCGCGGTGGTCGCGAAGCGCATTCTGGTGGTGGACGACAACATCGACGCCGCCGTGACGCTCGCGCTGCTGCTGAAATCGCTCGGGCACGAGACCTGCGTCGTGCACGACGGCCTGCAGGCGCTGCGCATGGCAGCCCAGTTCCGCCCCGACGTGGTGCTCCTCGACATCGGCATGCCGGGGCTCGACGGCTACGAAGTCGCGCGCCGGCTGCGCGCGCTCAAGCGCGAGCGGCCATTGCGCATCGTGGCGGTCACCGGCTGGGGCCAGGAAGCCGATCGCGCGCGCTCGCGCGAAGCGGGCTTCGACGTGCACCTGGTGAAGCCGGTCGACCCGACCGTGCTCACGAGCGCCATCGCGAACAACAACGGCGCCACGCTCCACTGACGGCGCCGGCTAGGGCGCCTTGTAGAAGAGAAAGTCCGCGGTGAAACCTTCTTTTGCTGTCTTGCCGGCGTTGCCCGCCGAGCATGGCGCGTCGGGCTCGCGGGCGACCGCATTCAGGCGTTGCACGTAGGTGACATCGGCGAATTCGCCTTGCCCGCCGTGGCTCGCGGCACGGTAGAGCTGGATGGGCATCTTGCCCGCCTCGTCGGGAGAGGATGCGACGAGCTTCAGCGTCACGCTGCTGCCGTCGCGGTACCGCAGCGTCGGGCCCCTTGAATAGCGGCCGACCCGCAGGCCGCTCCAGTGCAGCAGCGCTGCATCGGGCGCGTCGAGCACCCATCCATAGGCGCCCGGCACGCCGGGCCAGGCGCGGCACGCGTAATTCAGCGTGCCCGTGGACTTGAGCGTGAGCGCGTGGCGCTGCCCGGCGGGCACCCGTACCGCCGTCGGCAGCGGCGGCGCCGCCATGTTCTCGGGCATGCCTGCGCAACCCGCCACGCCGGCGGCAAGAACCGCTGGGAAGGCGGCTCTCAGCTTGCGCCGACCGGACGCCGTGCCTCGCCCCGCACTGTGAGAGTGATGTCGCCCTCGAGGACCAGGGCGAGCACGTCGAAGGGATGCGAGTGCTCGGCGTTGTGGCGCCCCGCCGGCATCTCGTTCACGCGGATCTCGGGAAAGCCTTCGGCTTTCAGGCGCGCCTCGAAGCTCGCTCGGCCCATGCCCGGCTCCTTGAATAGGGACAGTCCCTATTTTTTCTTCTTTTTCGCCTTTGCGCGAGCTTTTTCCGGCGGCTGCAGGCGCAGCATGCTGATCGCGTTGCCGAAGTAGATCTTGCGCCGGTCGAGCGGCTTGAGCGCCATCCGGTCCAGCGTCTTGATGGTCTCGCGGATGAAGAGCGGCCCGCCTTCCGGATCGAACGGGCAGTCGGTGCCGAACAGCACGTGGTCCACGCCGAAGAAGTCCAGGCCGCAGCGGATGGCGCTCGCCGAGCCGTTCACCGAAGTGTCGCCGTAGAACATGCGGAAGAACTCGAGCGGCCGCTTCTTCATGCGCTTCAGCAGCCCTTCGTAGTCCTCGTCGGTGGTGCGGCTGCCGAACTGGTCCATGCCGTAGCCGATGCGGTCGACGAAGAACGGCGCCATGGCGCCGAGGTGGTGCGTGATGATCTTGAGGTTGGGGAGCTTCTCGAACATCTGCGAGAACACCAGGCGCGCCATGAACGCGCTGGTCTCGTAGGGCCAGCCGAACAGCCAGTAGATCTCGTACTTCGACTTCTGCTCGGTGGGATAGTCGGCGAACTTGGCGGTGCGCGAGGGATGCACCCAGACCGGCAGATCGTACTTCTTCGCCATGCGCTCGAAGATCGGGAAGAACTCGGGCTCGTCGAGCGGGCGCCCGTTGACGTTGGTGAAGATCTGGATGCCCTTAGCGCCCAGCGTCCCGATCGCGCGGTCCATCTCCTCGAGCGAGGCGGCGACGTTGTTCATCGGCAGCGACGCGACGAAGCAGGGGAAGAGATCCGGGTGCTTCGCCACGATCTCGTGCATTCCGTCGTTCGCGAGCCGCGCGAGCTCGGGCGTCTCGGCGGCGCCGCCGAGGAACTCGATCGCCGGCATCGACAGCGTCAGCACCTGCTGGTAGCCGGGCCAGCGCTTCATCATGCGGATGCGCCGGTCGAGGTCCCAGAGCACCGGGATGTGCATCCAGCGCTTGAGCGCCGCCGCAAGGCCCGGGTTGCCCTCGGCGATGCGCTTCATCCGCTCGAAGTAAGCCTCCGGAAAGATGTGCGGAAAGATGTCGAGCTTCTTCTCCACCTTGGCCATGCGCTTATCCACGTCGTGACAGGGGTCGGATTCTATGCAATTCCTGTCGCTGGCACAGCCCTTGCGACAAGTGTTTCAACTGGCACCCCGCCAGAGACGTCAACTGACTTTCCCCGAAAGGAACTTCCATGAAGGCAAAGACCCTCGTCGCTTGTGCATTAACGGCTGCGGCGCTGCCTCTGGCTTCGGCGTTCGCCCAGAACGCCGAGCCGAGCGGCCCGCAGGGCACCGGCTGGTATGGCGCGTATAGGGATGCAGCGCCGGCGGCTCAAGCCGTCACCCCCTCGAATCCGCCGGTGGTCGTCGCCCCGGCAGATCGCAACAACTCGGCGCGCGCACCGCAGGAACCGAGGCGCCCGGCGCGAGGCCGCGGCAGCTACGACGGTCCGAGCTGGGAGACCAACCCGCCCGCGCCTCCGGCGTAAGCGCGGTACCGCAAGCCGTCAGGCGGCGCCGGAGAAGTCGACCAGCTTCGACTTGTAGTCGGAGCGCGGCAGGCTCTCCGGCGCCACCATCCGCACCTGCGCGGAGAACGTCAGCGCGGCGCGGATTTCCGCGGCGATCGTTTCGGCGAGGCCGGCGTCGCCTTCCACCGCGATGGGAAGCGGCGGCTCCTGGCGCACGCCGCGGTTGCGCGGCTGGATGAGGATCGCGCCCGTGACGCGGGGATGGAACCGCGCCACCACCTCGCGCACCGCCGAGGGAAACACGTTCACGCCGCGCACGATCAGCATGTCGTCGGTGCGGCCGATGCAGCGCGCGCGCAATGCCGTGCTGCCGCAGTCGCACCTCGAGCTCCAGACCTGCACGTGGTCGCGGCTCCGAAAGCGCAGCAGCGGCGCGGCCTCGCGTTGCAGGTGCGTGTAGACCAATTCACCCACGGCGCCGTCCCTCAACTCAATGCTTTTTTGAGATTCGGGATCGATGAGCTCGACGTGGACGAATTCCGCGGCCGAAAAGTGCATCCCGGCCTGCGCCGGGCATTCGCCCCAGAGCGAGGCCGCGACGTCCCCGATTCCCATGATCTCGTAGACCCTGGCGTCGAATGCGGCCTCCAGCTTGGCGCGGAACGAAGCCTCGCCGCCGCCGGGCTCGCCGCCCACGATGATCCGCCGCAGGGAGTGCTTCTTCACCTTTTCCGACAAGTAGAGGGCATAGGAGGGCGTGCACGCCAGCGCCTCGGGCTGGAGCCGCTCGAGCGCCGCGAGCAGCTTCTCGGTGTTGCCTACGCCGACCGGGATATGCACCGCGCCGATGGCCTCGAACGCGTTGAGCGAGGCGCCCGCGACGAAAGGCCCGGCGCCGTAAGTCGTCACGACCCGCTCGCCCGCTTTCAGGCCGTTGCGCGAGTAGGTGCGCCGGCCGATCTCGCGCCATTGCTCGACGTCGCGGCGCGTGAGCGGAATGTATAGCGGCGCGCCGCTCGTTCCGCTGGTCGAGTAGATCCGCGCCGCCTGCGCGATCTCGACCGCGGCGTGCGCGCCAAGCGGCGGATGCGCAGCCTGGCTCGCGCGCAGCTCGTCCTTCTCCGTGAACGGCAGCTCGCCGATGCGCTCCAGGCCGCCCACCGCGCGCGGCGAATCGAAGCCCGCGCCGCGCAGCTTGTTTCGATAGAACGCCGAGCGCTCGTACAGCCGTTCGATCTGGACCCGGTAGGATTCCATCGGCCGAATGCTAAATCAAAACCCGCTGCGCGCCG
>DASXAO010000107.1:0-18135 GCA_036406675.1 Burkholderiales bacterium | reverse complement strand
ACGACGCGGTAGCCGTCGTGATCCTCGAAGGTCCGGCCGCGGCGCTCCCAGTACGGGTTGAACGAGACCACTGGACGGAAGCCGGCCGACGTCATCCTCGCACAGGCCCTGTGCCACTCGGCAGCGGCCGGCAGGTAAATAACCACCAGATCCTCCACGGTCGGCGCGGGCGCTACGGGGTGCTTGCGATGGCGCGTGAATTCGAAGTGGTAGCCGCCGTTCGCGGCGCCGAGCATCACGCCGTCGAAGCCGTCGTGGCCCTCGAACCTGCCGAGCACGCGCAGGTCCAGGCCGCGGCAGTACAGATACGTGGTCTTGGCGAGATCCGCAACCGGCCTCGCGATCCGCAAATGAGGCGCCATCTCCGATCCGGATCAGCGCTCGCGGCGCCGACGCCACGCGTCGATCGACAGCGGGCCGGCGCCACCGGCGACGAGCGCGGCGAGGCCGGCGAGATAGAGCAGGATGACTTCATAGCCCACCGGGCCGAACCGGGTGCCGCTCGCGGTGACCTCGACGAGCTTCACGGAGAAGAATCCGTAGGGCAGGTGGATCGTGAGCAGCGCCGTCACGAGCACGATCGCCATCGGCACCGCAGCGACCGGCACGAAGGCGCCGGCGAGGATGGCGGTTCCGCCGACCAGCTCGACCAGCGTGGTCAGCCAGGCGAGCAGGTGCGGCAGCGGCACACCAAGGGTGTGCAGAACTGTAGCGAATGTTTCGGGCCCGCGCGCCAGCTTTGCGTAGCCGTGCACGATGAACCCGTAGCCGACGATCAGGCGAAGCGGGAGGGGCGCCCAGCGGGCGAGCAGAGAGGATGCAAACATTTGGTTTCCTTGCGGCGGTGGTTTCTTGGAGCTGCGTGCGGATTAGTCTGACCACTCGCTCTGGCTTTCATGGCCGCGCCATTACAAACGTAACAACGCTGGGTGGTCAGGAACCGTCTCCGCCCCCGACCAAAGCGCCAGTGGCGGCCTTCGCCGCTGCACACTGGAAAGGAACCTTCACTTGAAACGCACGACGTTGATCGCAGCGGCCCTTTGTGCCGCGCTCGCCGCCTTCAGTTCTTTCGCCGAGGACAAGATGCAGGACGGCAGGACGGGCGCGATGGAGCGCGATGCCATGGGCAAGCCGGATAGCCACGACAAGATGGGGAAGTCCGACAGGATGGGGAAGTCCGACAAGATGGGCAAGCGGGACAAGATGGGCAAGACCGACAAGATGGACAAGATGGAAAAGCCGGGCGCGATGTAGTAGCGCGTTCGGCGGCCACGCGCCCGCCGGGATTCCGATGACGATCCAAATCCTCCTCGCATTCACGGCGGGCGTCCTGACCATCGCTTCGCCTTGCGTCCTGCCGACGATGCCGATCGTGCTCGGCGCCTCGGTCGCGCAGCCCGGCCGCCTGCGACCGCTGTTCATTGCGCTCGGCTTCGCCGCCGCGTTTTCGACGGCGGCGCTGGTCCTTGGCGCGTTCTCCAGCGCGCTGCCGCTGTCGCCGGGGGTTCTGCGCGTCCTCGCTGCGCTCGCCCTCGCGGCGTTCGGGGTTCTCATGCTCTGGACACAGCCGGTGCACGCTTTTGCCGGGCGTCTGGGAACTGTCATGACCCGCGTCGACGAGTTGTCGCGCCGCGCCGGCGCGGGGAATGCGGGCGGGTTTGTCCTTGGACTGGCGCTGGGCGTGCTCTGGACGCCGTGCGCCGGACCGGTCCTGGGCTCGATTCTCACGCTCATCGCGACTGCCATGGATCTCGGCTGGGCCGCCGCGTTGCTCGGATGCTATGCGTTCGGCGCAGCGCTGCCGATGCTCGCCATCGGTTACGGCGGCCGGTATGCGACGACGCGTGTACGCCGCATCTCGCCTTATGCCAACTCGATACAGAGAGCTTTCGGTGTGGTGGTCATCGCGATCGCCATCGCCACCGCGTTCCAGCTCGATACGCCGCTCGTCGCGTGGATCTCCGACTTCCTGCCTAAAGGAGTATCGCCCCTATGACGTCCCCTTATTCGCCCTCACGCCGCCGTGCGCTGGTTGCGCTAACGCTCGCCATGGCAGCGCCCCTCTCCCGGGCTGCAGAAGGCTCGGCGTCGGCCGCCCGGCTGAAGCGCTACGGCGCGGCGCCCGAGTTTGCCGGAATCGAAACCTGGCTCAACACAGAGCCCCTCAGCATGGCCGCGCTGCGCGGCCAAGTCGTGTTGGTGGACTTCTGGACCTACGGCTGCATCAATTGCGTCCACGTGCTGCCGCACGTCGTTCAATGGCACGAAAAGTACAAGGACCGCGGCCTGGTGGTCGTCGGCGTACACAGCCCGGAGTTCGCTTACGAGCGCGATACGAACAACGTAAGGAAGGCCATTCAGCGTCACGGCATTCGCTACGCCGTCGCGCAGGACAACAAGTTCGCGACCTGGAACGCGTACCGAAACCGGTACTGGCCGACCGCGTACCTCGTCGATCGGAGCGGTGAGCTGGTCTTCAGCCATGCCGGCGAGGGCGCCTACGACGAGATCGAGCGCACTATCCAGCAGTTGCTCGGGTGAAGCCGATTGCGGTTCGCGTCGGCGATGCGCCCCAGATCGAGGCGTTCCTGGCTGGGCGCATCTACGAGTTCAACGCAGCCGCCACGGGATACCACGATGCGGAGTCCTTCACGGCCGTTCGAGAAGACGGGTCGGGCGCCATAGAAGCGGGTATCAGCGGCTACACCTGGGGCGGGTGCTGCTTCATCGTCTACCTTTGGGTGGCCGCAGCCTCGCGCGGCAAGGGCCTCGGGAGCGACCTTCTCGGGGCGGTGGAGCGCCATGCACGCGAGAGGTGCTGCCGCCTGATTCTCGTTTCGTCGCACAGCTTTCAGGCGCCGGAGTTCTACGCTCGGAAGGGCTACGAGGCAATGGCGCGCATCGACGACCATCCGGTCGGTCACTCGAGCCACTTCTACGCCAAGCGTCTGGATCCGCGATGACGCCGATCATGCATTCTGCAACATGCTCACGACGTGGGACACCCACTGCGCGTCGCGGGACTCGACCACGAGGCGGACGATGGGCTCCGTGTTCGAGCGACGCAGCCCCAGCCAGGCCCCATCGGAGAAGCGTAGCCGCAGACCATCCACCCGGTCCGCGATCCCGTCTGGAAATGTGCGCTCCACCGCAGCGATCAGGGCGGCCTCCCGGGAAAGGTCCAGCTTGAGCTTGGCGCTGTGGTAGCGCGGTAGCCCGCGGAGAAGTTCGGACAGAGGCTCCTCGCGCTGTGCCAGCGCTTCGAGGACCAGGGCCATGCCGGTCAAGCTGTCGCGCCCCAGATGCACCGCGGGCAGGATCACGCCGCCGTTGCCCTCGCCGCCGAACGCCACGCGCCCCTGTACGATCCGCTGCTTCAACGCGCGCGACAAGTGGACCTCGCCCACGCGCGTTTCCACGAGCTCCGCCCCGGCGCGCCGCACGACGTCGTCCACCGCGTGCGTCGTCGACACGTTCTTGACCACCACCGGAGTGCCCGCGTGGGGGCGGCGCAGCAAGTGGTCCACCACGAGCACCAGCGTGTAGTCCTCGCCCGGCGCGATACCGGTTTCCGTCGTCAGCGCCAGCCGGTCCCCGTCGAGGTCTTGTGCGAACCCCACCGCGCAGCCGTTCCGGACGACGGCATCACTCAGCGCCGCGAGGTTCTCGGGAAGGGGCTCCGATTCACGCCCGACATCCACACGCACGATCCTGCAACCCAGCGCGTCCAGCAGTTGTGCAGCCGGACGCTCCCCCGCACCGCGCGCCGCGTCCAGAGCCACGCGAAAGCAACGCCGCCGGATGCTTTCGGCATCCACCTGCTCGAGGACGCGCGCGACATGCAATGCCGCGGCCAGCTCCTGCCTGTTGTCCATCGTGGCTGCGCCCGGAGCGTCGGGGCCGCCCGCGGTCAGCGCCTGCACGAGGCGCTGCGTCTGGGCGCCGTCGAGCACCGTGTTCTCCGGTGCGAGGAAGAACTTGAAGCCGTTCCACTGTGCCGGGTTATGGCTGGCGGTGACCGCGACCGCGCCATGGGCCGCGAATGCCCCGAGCGCAAACTGAATGGTCGGCGTGGGCGCCACGTCGAGGTCTGTGATCCTCACGCCCGCATCCGACAGGCCTTCCGTCAGCGCGCTTTGCAGCTCGGGTCCGCTCGCGCGGGTGTCTCTGCCGACCACGAGCGTGATCGGACCGGCAGCGTGGAGCTCGGTCACCATGCGCCGGAACGCGGCGCCGAAGCTGCGAGCTACGGAGCGATCCAGGTCGCGCCCGACCACGCCGCGAATACCGGAGTAGCTGATGACCAGCCCGCTCACCGTTGCCACTGCGGCTTGTTGCGCTGGACCTCGCTGTAATAGTCGCGCAGCGATAGCCCGGCGGCCGCACCCTCGTCGACGATGACCGTGGCGTGCGGATGCATTTGGAGCGCCGACGCCGGCACCATGGCAGTCAGAGGTCCTTCGACCATTCTCGCCACCGCGTTCGCCTTTGCGGCTCCATCCGCCACCAGCAGGCAATGCCTGGCCTCAAGGAGCGTGGCAATTCCCATGGTGACCACGTGGAGCGGGACCGCCTCAGTGCCAAACGCGGGCTGAGCGGCTTCACGGGTGAGGCGAGTCAGGGTCTTGATGCGCGTGCGGGACGCGAGCGACGACGTGGGCTCATTGAACCCGAGGTGGCCGTCGCGGCCGATGCCGAGGAGCTGCAAGTCGATTCCCCCGGCGGCACGAATGTCGTGCTCATACTTTTCGCATGAGCGAGCGAGGTCATTGCCCCGGGTAGGCGGAAAGTAGGTGCGCCGCGGGTCCAGGTTCACGCGACCGAATAAGTGCGCATCCATGAACGCGCGGAGCGAGGCCGGATGCGAGGGGCTCGGGCCGACGTACTCATCGAGATTGAACGTCGTGACGCGCGAGAAATCGAGCGCCCGAAGCTCGTCGTACACCGGCTTGACGGAGGCACCGGTGGCAAGTCCCAGGACCGCGTCAGGCTTTGCCGCCACCAGCCGCGAAATGATGCCTGCCGCGGCTCGCGCGACGTCGAGCGCGGTGGGCAGGACGATTACTTCCATGGCGAGAGCCGGGCCTCGATGTCCTTGGCGAACCGCTCCACGTGCTGCAATGTCCAGCGAGCGATGTCCAGGGTCGGATCCCGTACCAGCGGCGTGAGGTCCATGGCGTACTCCAGGGCCGTGAACTGGTCAGCGGCGTGCGGGTCGAGAAAGGTGGCATTCGCGCGCCTGCGGCCGGCCGAAGCCAGGTCGTAGCGCTTGGCCGCGAGCTGCGAGCTGAATGCGCGGATCAGCGGCATGACGCGCCCTTCCACGCTGCTGACGTCGAGGGTCACCTTGTCCTGCGGCTGCAGCCAATCGAGCGCCCGCCACACTTCGCAGCCGAGCACGCGCTCCAGAGACGACGGATTCGCGCGCAGGGCCCGCACGGTATGCAGCGCTACGGCGACGTGGGTGTCGTGCCTGTCCGCAGGGTTGTGTGTGTAGACCCACCGCGTCCGAACCGCGGCCAAGATGGCGTTCAAATCGGCGGCCAGCGCAGGACAGGCGGGCTGCTTGACCTCCGCGCTCGCATGATCGAGCCAGATCACCGCCGCGTAGCGGCCGCGCGATGCGGCTTGCTTCTGCTCGCTGAGCCGCGTGGCGCTATCCCGTCCGTCGGTGACGATCACGGCGGCGAGCCGCTCGGCGTGGAGCAGGGCGTGCCAGGCCATGATTTCCACGTCGTCCGCGTGGGCGGCCACCACAAGGTGCGTCACCCGCGCGCAGGCCGCTTGCCACGATGCGCCGTCGGGAATGAAGACCTCTGCGCCGGGGCGGGTCAGCTTCAACATGCGACGAGTTTAGTGCTTATGATGCCCCTCGCATGCTGCAAGCCGCCCTCGCACCGCGCTCGATCGCGGTAATCGGCGCCTCCGACAACCCCCACAAGGTCGGCGGGCGGCCGATCCTCTACCTGCAGCGCTACGGCTACCGCGGCGCGGTCTATCCGGTGAATCCGGGACGCGCCACGGTGCAGGGGCTGCGCGCGTTTGCCCGCGTCGAGGACTTGCCCGAAGCTCCGGAGCTCGCGATCGTCGCGGTCGCCGGCGACGAAGCGGTGCGTGCGGTCGAGTCCTGCGCCGCACAGGGGGTCAAGGTCGCCGTCGTGATGGCCTCCGGCTTCGGCGAAACCGGCGCCGAGGGTCTGCGCGTCCAGGAAGCGCTCGTCGAGACCGCGCGGCGCGCCGGCATGCGGCTCATCGGCCCGAACTGCCAGGGCCTCGCCAACTTCGCCACCGGCGTGGTGGCGAACTTCTCGACCATCTTCCACGAGATGGAAGGGCGCGACGGGCCGGTGGCGATCGTGAGCCAGAGCGGCGCGAACTCGCAGGCGATCTACACCCTCGTGATGCGCAAGGGCCTCGGCGTGCGCCACGTGCACGCCACCGGCAACGAGGCCGACGTCACGGTGGCCGACCTCGCCGAGGCGGTGGTCGAGGACCCGGGCGTGCGCCTGGTGCTCCTCTACATGGAGGCGATCAAGGATCCGCGGCGCCTCGCCGCCGCTGCCGAAAAGGCGCGCAGCCGCGGCGTGCCGATCGTCGCGCTGAAGGCCGGCCGCACTGCGCGCGGGCAGAAGGCCGCGTCCTCGCACACCGGCGCGCTCGCGAGCGAAGACCGCGTGGTCGACGCCTTTTTCGAGCGCCACGCCATCTGGCGCGCCGCCGATCCGCACGAGCTGGTTTCGGCCGCCGCGCTCTACGTCTCAGGCCGCGCGCCTCGCGGCCGGCGCCTGGTCGTGGTGAGCAACTCCGGCGCGAGCTGCGTCATGGCGGCGGACTACGCAGAGCAGAGGGCTATCGCTTTGGCTTCCGTGTCAGGGGAGGCCAAAGCGAAACTTGCAAAAGTCCTTCCAGGCTTCGCCGCGCTCGAAAATCCTGTCGACGTCACGGGGGCGCTGCTCGGCAACAGCGCGCTCTTCGGGGCGGTGTTGCCGATCGTCGGCGACGACGCGCAGAGCGAGCTCGCGCTGCTCGCGATCCCGGTTGCGGGAACTGGGTACGACGTCCCGCGTTTCGCCAAGGACCTGAAGGACTTCCAGGATCGCTACGGCCACGCCGTTGCCGTCGCGGCGCCGCAGGAAACGGTACGCGCGCCGTTCGAGCGCCTGGGCCTCGCGGCGTTCGAGCGCGAGCGCGAGGCGATCGACGCGCTCGCGCAGTTCGCCGACCACGGCGCGCTCATGGCGCAGCCGGCGCGCGCGCCGGCGCACGGAGTGCGCGTCGGGAAGACGCGCTTCCTGAACGAGGCGGAAAGCCTGGCGATGCTTTCAGAATCCGGAATCCGAGTAGTCGAGCACCGTCTTTGCCGCGACGAAGAAGAGGTCCGCACCGCGGCCTCGGCCTTTCCCGAAGGGGTCGTCGTGAAAGCCTGCTCGTCGGATCTACCGCACAAGAGCGATTACGGTCTCGTTTCGGTGAGCCCGACCGATCCGGCGGCCGAATTCCGCCGGCAGCGGGACAAGGTGGCTTCTCTGGGGAAAAAGCTCGAAGGCGTGATCGTGGCGCGGCTCGCTGCCAAAGGCCGGGAGCTCGCGCTCGGCGCGCGCCTCGATCCGCAGTTCGGACCCGTCGTGCTGGTCGGCGACGGCGGAATTTACCTCGAGGCGCTCAAGGATTTCCGCCTGCTGCTGCCTCCGTTCGGCGAGGATGACGTGGCGCGCAAGCTCGCCGAGCTGCGCGTGGCGCCACTTTTCTCGGGCGTACGCGGCCAACCCGCGCGCGATGTCGCCGCTTTCGCGGCCATGGCGGTGCGCCTCGGCGAGGCGATGCTGCGCTGGGGCGGCGCGGTCGCGTCGGTCGACGTCAATCCGGTGATCGTGTTTGAAACGGGCGCCGGCGCGGTGGCAGTGGATGCGTCGGTCGAGTGCCGCCTATAATCAGCGCCCTCCCATGAAAATCCTGGTCAGCGTCAAGCGCGTCGTCGACTTCAACGTCAAGGTGCGCGTCAAGGGCGACGGCAGCGGCGTCGAAACCGCGAACGTCAAGATGTCTATGAATCCGTTCGACGAGATCGCGGTGGAGGAGGCGGTGCGCCTGAAGGAAGCCGGCGCCGCGACCGAGATCGTGGTGGTCTCGTGCGGCGTGCAGGCCTGCCAGGAGACCCTGCGCACCGCGCTCGCGATCGGCGCCGACCGCGCGATCCTGGTGCAGACGGACGTGGAGCTGCAGCCTCTCGCGGTTGCAAAGCTGTTGAAATCGATTGCTGAAAAAGAGAAGCCGGGCCTCGTGATCCTGGGCAAGCAGGCGATCGACGACGACTCGAACCAGACCGGGCAGATGCTCGCCGCGCTGCTCGCCTGGCCGCAGGCCACTTTTGCTTCGAAATTGAAAATCAACGAGGGAAAAGCGCAAGTCACCCGGGAGGTGGACGGCGGGCTCGAGACGATCTCGATCAAGCTGCCGGCGGTCGTCACCACCGATCTACGGCTGAACGAGCCGCGCTACGTCACGCTGCCGAACATCATGAAGGCGAAGAAGAAGACCCTGGAGGCGCTCAAGCCCGAGGCGCTCGGGGTCGATGTGTCGCCGCGATTGAGCACGCTGAAGGTCGTCGAGCCCTCGAAGCGGAAGGCGGGGGTCAAGGTGCCCGACGCCAAAGCGCTGGTCGACAAGCTGCGTAACGACGCAAAGGTGTTGTGATGGCGGTCCTCGTCCTCGCCGAGCACGACAACAAGAGCGTCAAGAAAGCCACTCTGAACACCGTGGCCGCCGCGCAGAAGCTCGGCGGCGACATCCACGTCCTCGTCGCCGGCCACAATGCCGCAGCGGCGGCCGGCGAGGCCGCGAAGGTCGCGGGCGTGAAGAAGGTGCTGCATGCGGATGCGCCGCACCTCGGCGAATTTCTCGCCGAGAGCGTCGCGGCGCTCATTGTTTCATTGGGAAAGAGTTACTCGCACATCCTCGCACCGGCGACCTCCACCGGAAAGGACGTGATGCCGCGCGCCGCGGCGCTCCTCGACGTGCAGCAGATCTCCGACATCTCGGGGATCGAGAACGCGGACACCTTCGTGCGCCCGATCTACGCCGGCAACGCGCTCGCCACGGTGAAGTCGAAGGACGCGATCAAGGTGATCACGGTCCGCACCACCGCTTTCGATGCCGTTTCTCCAACGGGTGGAACCGCACCGGTGGAGCAGGCGACTGCGCCGGCCGATTCGGGCTTGTCTTCATTCGTCAGCCGCGAGGTGTCGAAGTCCGAGCGTCCCGAGCTCACCGCGGCGAAGATCATCGTCTCGGGCGGGCGCGGCATGGGGTCGGGCGAGAACTTCACCAAGGTGCTGGAGCCGCTCGCCGACAAGCTCGGCGCGGCGATGGGCGCCTCGCGCGCGGCGGTCGACGCCGGCTTCGTGCCGAACGACTGGCAGGTGGGACAGACCGGCAAGATCGTCGCGCCGGACCTCTACATCGCGGTCGGGATCTCCGGCGCGATCCAGCACCTCGCGGGTATGAAGGACAGCCGCGTCATCGTCGCCATCAACAAGGACGAGGAAGCGCCGATCTTCCAGGTCGCGGACTACGGAATCGTGGGAGACCTGTTCCAGGTCGTCCCGACGGTGGTCGAAGAACTCAAGAAGTGAGGTAACCCCATGAGCACGTACACGGCCCCGCTAAAGGACATGCGGTTCGTGCTGAACGAGCTCGCCGGCCTCGCCGAAGTGGCGAAGCTGCCCGGCTGCGAGGAAGCGACGCCCGACACGGTCGACGCGATCCTGGAGGAGGCGGCGCGCTTCGCCTCCGGCGTGCTCGACCCGCTCAACCGCAGCGGCGACCAGGAAGGCTCGAAGTGGTCCGACGGCGAGGTGCGCACGCCGAAGGGCTTCCGCGACGCCTACCGGCAGTTCGCCGAAGGCGGATGGAACGCGCTGCCGTTCGAGCCCGACTGGGGCGGGCAGGGGCTGCCGAAGCTCGTCGCGACGCCGGTCGACGAGATGTGGACCAGCGCCAACATGAGCTTCTCGCTGTGCCCGCTCCTCACGCAGGGCGCGGTGCACGCGCTGGCGCTGCGCGGCTCGGAGGCGCTGCAGCAGACCTACATCCCGAAGATGGTGGCGGGCGAGTGGACCGGCACCATGAACCTCACCGAGCCGCAGGCCGGGTCGGACCTGGCTCTCGTGAAGACGAAGGCCGTCAGGGAAAGCGATCACTACCGGATCTCCGGCCAGAAGATCTTCATCACCTACGGCGAGCACGATCTCACGAAGCAGATCGTGCACCTCGTGCTCGCGCGCACTCCCGAGGCGCCGGAGGGCACCAAGGGGATCTCGCTCTTCGTCGTGCCCAAGTTCCTGGTGAAGCCCGACGGCTCGCTCGGCGAGAGGAACGGTGCGCGCTGCGCCTCGGTCGAGCACAAGCTCGGCATCCACGCGAGCCCTACCGCGGTGATGATCTACGAGAACGCCGTCGGCTATCTCGTCGGCGAGGAGAACCGCGGCCTCGAGACCATGTTCATCATGATGAACGCGGCGCGCTTCGGCGTCGGCCTCGAGGGCGTGGCGATCGCCGAGCGCGCGTTCCAGCGCGCGCTCGCGTTCTCGAAGGAGCGGCTGCAAGGGCGCGACCTCGCCGCCGGCGGCAAGACCGTGCCCATCATCCGCCACCCCGACGTGCGCCGCATGCTGATGCTGATGAAGTCGCAGACCGAGGCGATGCGCGCGCTCGCGTACGTGGTCGCTTCTGCCCTCGACTTCGCGAACCGCTCTCCGGACGAGCGGGTGAAAAAACAGTCGCAGGCGTTCGTCGACCTCATGATCCCGATCGTGAAGGGCTGGTCCACCGAGACCGGGATCGAGATCGCCTCGCTCGGCGTGCAGGTGCACGGCGGCATGGGCTTCGTCGAGGAGACCGGCGCGGCGCAGTACCTGCGCGACGCGCGCATCACCACGATCTACGAGGGCACCACCGGCATCCAGGCGATGGACCTGGTCGGGCGCAAGATTGCGCGCGAGGGCGGCGCCACCGCCAAGGCCTGGCTGGGCGAGCTCAAGGCCTTCGACGCCGAGCTCGCGCGCTCGGGCAACGCCGACATCCAGAGCCTGCGCGCGCAGCTCGACGCGGGCGCGCAGGCGCTCGGCGACTGCGTGCAGTTCATCGTCGCCGAGAAGAGCCCGCTCGCCGCGTTCGCCGGCGCGGTGCCGTTCCTCAAGCTCGCAGGCATCGTCGCCGGGGGATGGCAGATGGCTCGCGCGGCTCTGATCTCCGACCGGAAAGCGGCAGACGGTACCGGGGATGCGTCTTTCTTCAAAACCAAGATCGCGACGGCGCGGTTCTACGGCGACCACGTGCTGGTGCAGGCGCCGGGGCTTCGCGACACGGTGGTGAAGGGCAGCGCCGGCGTGATGGCGCTCGGCGAGGACCAGTTCCTCGCTGCGTAAACGAAGGCAAAAATAGGGACTGTCCCTATTTTTGCTAGGTCTGCGGCGCCTGGCCGAAGAAGAAGCGCCGGATGCGGGTGAGGAGGCGCACCTTCTTTTCGTCGACCGTTTCCGGCACGCGCGCGAAGGCGTCGCGCGCCTGCTCGAGGTCGGGCTTGCGCGCGCCGATGACGCGGCGCACCTCGGCGGCGATCTCGGGCCGCGTGCGCAGGAGCTCCTGGAACGAGGCGCGGTCGAGCCGGTAGCACTCGACGTCGGTCTTCGCCATCACGGTGGCGCTGCGCGCTTCTCCGCTGATCATCGCCATCTCGCCGAAGAACTGGCCCGGCTGGACATGGCCGATGAGCTGCGGTGGGCCGTTCGGCGGCTCGTAGAGCACGTCGGCGTCGCCGAACGCAAGGATGTAGAGCCAGTGCGCGGTGCTGCCCTGCTTGGTGATGGCGTCGCCGCGCGCGAAGGGCGCGTACTGCAGGCGCTCGGCGATGTCGGCCTTCTCGTTGTCCGAAAGGCCGGTGAAGAGCTGCACCGAGTTCAGCACCTGCAGCCTCCGGGTGAGCTCGCGCTTCTTCACCGTCTCGGCGTGCGCCTGGTCGCGCTGCACCGCGTGGACGGTCTGCTGCGGCTCGGCCATGCGGATACCGGCACGCTGCAGCGTGGCGAAGAGGTGCACGCGTACCATCGAGTCGGTGGTGTCGTCCTCGAGGAAGTCGGTGAGGTAGTAGCGCAGGCTGTAGCGCAAGTTGCCGTGCTCGAAGCCGTGGAGGATGCAGCTCGGCGCCGGGGTGCGGGCGACGTTCGGGATGGCGAGCTCGCGCATCTCGTCCTCGATCATCGCGATGACGCGCGCGGGCGGCACGCCGGGGTCGACCATGAAGCCGATCCAGCGCCGCCAGGCCGGGGCGCTGCCTTCGCCCCGCCCGAGGATCGCCACGCGCCCTTTCATGAGCGTGCTGTTCGGGATCAGCACCGTCTCCCAGTTGCGCGTCTCGATGAGCGTGGTGCGCCAGCGGATGTCGCGCACCCGGCCGGTGAGCTCGGCATCGACCCGGATCCAGTCGCCCACCTGCACCGAGTTGTCGAGCTGGATCGCCAGGCCGCCGAGCACGTTGCCGAGCGTGTCCTGCATGGAAAACGCGATCGCGGCGGTCAGGATCGCCGAGGTGGTCACCAGGCTGCCGAGATCGACGCCCGCGCCGCGCAGCTGCACGAAACCGTAGCCGACGTAGGTCAGCACGATCGCGAGGTCCTCGACGATGCGCGTCGGCCGCTTGCCGGCGAGCGGCAGCACCAGCCGGAACACCACGAAGCCGAACAGGCGGATGAGCGCGACCGCGGTGACGATGCGGAAGATGGTGTGCACGATGCTCGAGGCACGCGGCAGCTCGAGCGCGAGCAGCGTCGCCGCGGCGGACTGGCCCGCGATGCCGAGGAAAAAGAGCCACAGCGTGTTGAGGAAGGTCAGCCGCTCGTGCGGCCGCACCCGCAGCAGCGCCCCGGCGGCGACCAGGGCGATGAGCGCGAGCCAGCCGAGGGCGGTGAAGTCGACCTTGTCCATCTCAGAAGCGGATCCGGCCGGTCAGCATGTCCTTCCACATCACCCAGTCGCCGGCGAAGCTCGCGATCGGGTGGGTGAAGGTCGCCGGCCGGTTCTTTTCGAAGAAAAAGTGCCCGGCCCAGGCGAACGCGTAGCCGGCGCCGAGGCCGGCCAGAAGCCACCAGAAATTGAGGGTGGCAAAGGCGTGCAGTGTCGCTGCCAGACCGAGCGAGGTGCCGACGAAGTGGAGCCGCCGGCAGGTCCGGTTGGAGTGCTCGGCCAAGTAGTGGGGATAAAACGCGGAAAAACCCATTTTTGGGGCGATTCTAGCCCCCCGTCCGTACGTTCTACAGGAACATTGACTCGCTTCGAGCCGAGGACTAAAAGGAATGTAGCCATGGCGCTCAGGATCCTCATCGCCGACGACCACGCGGTGGTGGCCGACGGCGTCCGTTACCTGCTCGCGGCCCAGAGCGACCTGGAGGTGGTCGGGACGGCGGCCGACGGCACCGAGGCGGTGCGGCTCGCCGCGGAGCTCGCCCCCGACGTGATCCTCCTGGACATCGTCATGCCCCAGCTGAACGGCATCGACGCCGCCCGCGAGATCGTGCGGCGCAACCCGGAGGCGCGGGTGATCATGCTGTCGATGTACTCCGACAGCGAGCGGGTGTACCAGTCGCTGCAGGTGGGCGCGCGCGGCTACGTGCTGAAGCGCGACCTCTCCGAGGAGCTGATCGACGCCATCCGCCAGGTCGGCGCGGGCGGCCGCTACCTCAGCCCGAGCGTGACCGACACGGTCATCGCCGACTACCTGCACGAGAAAAAGGCGCCCGACGCGCTGCACCAGCTCTCCTCGCGGGAGCGCCACGTCCTGCAGATGCTGGTGGAGGGCAAGACCGCGGCCTCGGTGGCGCGCAAGCTCCACCTCTCGCCGCGCACCATCGAGACCTACAAGGCGCGGCTCATGCGCAAGCTCGGGCTAGCCGATCTGCCGGCCCTGGTGAAGTTCGCCGTCCGCCACGGCTTGACCCCGCTGGAGTAGGGATCGCCCCCGAGAAGACGGGGGGCCAATTCAGGTCAGAATGTCTTTGGTGCTGGTGACCAGCACGCAGGTACAACCGGTCTCGCTCCACACGCGCCTGTCGCCGGTGCCGGCGTCGGCGCAGTTGTAATCGCCGGGATAGAGCTTCCGATCGTCGATCCAGAGCTCGCCTTCCAGCAGGTGCAGCTCTTCGGTCGCGGCATGCGTGTGCGGCGGGTATTCGCCCCCGGGGGCGAGACGGACCAGCATGCTCACGAGGTGCCTCTCGGGATCGGACGCCAGCAGCTTGCACGAGATGCCGGGCGCGACCTCTTCCCATTGCGGCTCGGACCAAAGCTGCTTCCCCGGCAATACCGGCGCTTCGCCGCTGTCCAGCGCGATGCGGTGCGCAAGGCGCTCCTGGAGCGACGCCGGCGGCCGCAGCACGTCGATCGGCCACCAGGCAAAGGCATCGATGACCGGACGCAAGGACTCCAGCTCGCGGCGGCAATGCGCGCAGGAGAAGAGATGCGCTTCGATCGCGTGCGCCTCGCTCGCCGCGAGCGTCTGCAGAGCGTATGCGCCGAGCCGCGCGGCGTGCTCGCAGCCGTTCGGCAAGCTCATGGCTTGCCCCTGCCTTCGGCCAGCGCCTGGCGGAGCTTGTGCAGCCCGGAGCCGATTCGCGCCCCGATCGTTTCCACCGACTGGTTCAGCCGGAGCGCGATTTCGGCATGGCTCAGCTCCGAGAAGAACGCGGCCTCGATCGCCTGCCGCTCTTCCGGCGCGAGGGCGTCGAGCGCAGTGCGCAGCGCCTGGCGCTCGTCCTCGAACTCCGCTTTCTCGTCCTTCTTCCGCTGCTCGGAGCGCAGCCGCGCGAGCGCCCTGGAGCGCGCCTGGTTCATGAGCCGAGCGATAACGGTGCCTTCGCCGGGATCGTAGCGGTACGCTCGCCGCCAGAGGTCGTGGAAGACTTCGAGCGTCAGCTCTTCGGCCATCTCGCGGCGGCCGGTGAGCCGCATCAGCAGCGTGAACACCAGGCGATGGGAGCGTTCGTACAACGCCTGCAGCGCGACCTGGTCGCCCGCGGCGATCGCCCGGACCAGTCCGAACCATTCCTGCTCCGATGCGGGTGCGCTCGACGCGGTGGCATAGAGGACCTCGCCCAGCGTCCTGGGCCGGCTCTCCCCGGCCTGGTTTGCGCCGAGATTCTCTTGCAGGGCCCCCATGGCGGCGATTTTGCAGTCTAAGGGCTGAGTTCCTTCACCACGGCCACCAGGTCGTCGAGCTTGAACGGCTTCTTGAGCGTCTTGATCGCGCCGACTTCGCGCGCGACCTGGAAAACGTCGTAGTCGGTCAGCGCCTCGCGCCCGGTCATGGCGATGATCTTGGTCTCCGGGAACTCGCGGCGCAGGTCCTGGATCGTCTCGATGCCTTCCTTTTCCGGCATGAAGATGTCGGTGACGATCACCGTCGCCGGGCGCGCGCGCTGCAGCTCGAGGCCTTGCGCGCCGTTCGCGGCGCCTTCCGCCTCGATGCCGTGGATCTGGAACCACAGCAGGGCGAGCTTTCTGAAATCGTCGTTGTCGTCGATGACGAGGACGCGCGTCATATGCGGCGTTGCGGAAAATCCAACGCGCGATTTTAGTTGAGCGCGCATGCCCTGCGGGGACGGCATAGCGAAAGGCTGGCACAGCGTCGGCGAAGCCGCCATCTCGTGTGAGGATTTTCCGGACAAGGCGGCCTTCATTCGGATGTAGTGCATCCTGCTACAAAGCGTCACATTCGCGTGACTACTGCGCCTGCAGCATCGCCGGTATGCTCGCCGAGGCTCGCGCCACCTGTCCCGGCGTTAGAACGAGAAGCGAAGGAGTCGCATGAACCAGCCTGCAGTTGCCCACGAATCGCACGCCGTCATCCAGGCCGACGAGATGACGATGATCCTTACTGCGCTCACGCAGTTGAAGCGCGGCGACGCCAAGGTGCGACTGCCCTATCACGGCGCCGGCGCCTTCGGCAAGGTGGCCGAGGTCTTCAACGATCTTGTCGAGCAGAGCGCGATGATGGCCGAGGAGGTTTCGCGACTGTCGCAGGTGGTGGGCAAGGAGGGCAAGCTGAAGAAGCGCGCGGCGCTGCCCAACGCGCACGGCTTCTGGGCCGAGTCGGTGGACTGCATCAACTCGCTGATCGACGACCTCGTGCACCCGACTTCAGAGGTGGCGCGCGTGATCGGCGCGGTGGCGCAGGGCGACCTCTCGAAGTCGATGGCGCTCGAGCTCGACGGCCGGCCGCTCGAAGGCGAGTTCCTGCGCACGGCGAAGACCATCAACAAGATGGTGGAGCAGCTCGGCAACTTCTCCGCCGAGGTGACGCGGGTGGCGCGGGAAGTCGGCACCGAAGGCAAGCTCGGCGGCCAGGCCAAGGTGAAGGGCGTGGCCGGCACGTGGAAGGACCTGACCGACTCCGTGAACTCGATGGCGGGCAACCTGACCGCGCAGGTGAGGAACATCGCCGACGTCACCACCGCGGTGGCGAAGGGCGACCTGTCGAAGAAGATCGAGGTGGACGTGAAGGGCGAGTTCCTCACGCTCAAGTCCACCATCAACACCATGGTGGACCAGCTCCGCTCGTTCGCCTCGGAGGTGACGCGGGTGGCGCGCGAGGTGGGGTCGGACGGGATTCTCGGCGGCCAGGCGCGGGTCGAAGGCGTTTCGGGCACGTGGAAGGACCTCACCGAGTCGGTGAACTTCATGGCCGGCAACCTCACCTCGCAGGTGAGGAACATCGCCGACGTGACCAAGGCGGTGGCGGCGGGCGACCTGTCGAAGAAGATCACGGTGGACGTGAAGGGCGAGATCGCCGAGCTCAAGAACACCGTCAACACGATGGTGGACCAGCTTCGGTCCTTTGCCTCCGAGGTGACGCGGGTGGCGAGGGAAGTCGGTTCCGAAGGAAAGCTCGGCGGCCAGGCCGACGTGCAGGGCGTGGCGGGAACCTGGAAGGACCTGACGGAGTCGGTGAACTCGATGGCCGGCAACCTCACCTCGCAGGTGAGGAACATCGCCGACGTGACCAAGGCGGTGGCGGCGGGCGACCTGTCGAAGAAGATCACGGTCGACGTGAAGGGCGAGATCCTCGAGCTCAAGGCCACCATCAACACGATGGTGGACCAGCTGCGTTCGTTTGCATCTGAAGTCACGCGGGTGGCGAGGGAAGTCGGTACCGAAGGAAAACTTGGCGGCCAGGCCGACGTGCAAGGCGTGGCGGGCACGTGGCGCGACCTCACGGAGTCGGTGAACGCCATGGCCGGCAACCTCACGTCGCAGGTGCGGAACATCGCCGACGTGACCAAGGCGGTCGCAGCTGGCGACCTTTCCAAGAAGATTACCGTCGACGTTAAAGGCGAAATCCTCGAGCTCAAGAACACCATCAACACGATGGTGGACCAGCTGCGCTCGTTCGCGGCCGAGGTCACGCGCGTCGCGCGGGAGGTCGGTACGGATGGCAAGCTCGGCGGGCAGGCGGACGTGCAAGGCGTGGCAGGCACCTGGCGCGACCTCACCGACTCGGTCAACTCGATGGCCGGCAACCTCACCTCGCAGGTGAGGAACATCGCCGACGTGACCAAGGCAGTGGCGGCCGGCGACCTCTCGAAGAAGATCACGGTGGACGTGAAAGGCGAGATCCTCGAGCTCAAGGCCACCATCAACACGATGGTCGACCAGCTCTCGTCGTTTGCTTCTGAAGTGACCCGGGTGGCGAGAGAGGTGGGAACGGAGGGGAGGCTGGGCGGACAGGCCGAGGTCGAAGGCGTGTCGGGCACGTGGAAGGACCTCACCGAGTCGGTGAACTCGATGGCGGGCAACCTGACCTCCCAGGTGCGGAACATCGCCGACGTGACCAAGGCGGTGCAGGCCGGCGACCTCTCGCGGAAGATCACGGTGGACGTGAAGGGCGAGATCCTCGAGCTCAAGAACACCATCAACACGATGGTGGATCAGCTTTCCTCGTTCGCTTCCGAAGTGACACGGGTGGCAAGAGAAGTCGGTTCCGAGGGCATTCTCGGGGGCCAGGCGCGGGTGGAGGGCGTTTCGGGCACGTGGAAGGACCTCACCGAGTCGGTGAACTCGATGGCGGGCAACCTGACCTCCCAGGTG
>DASXAO010000106.1:0-78780 GCA_036406675.1 Burkholderiales bacterium | reverse complement strand
AGCAGGCCGTAGCCGGTGTCGGTGCGCGCCGTGCTGCCACCCTCGAACGAGTAGCTCTTGGTGTCGACGAACACCGGCGCGAGGTAGACCTCGTTTTTGCCCGCGCGCTGCGAGGACTGCGCCAGGGCGAGGCTGGGCGCCGCCAGGAGAACTATTGCGACGAATGGAAGTTTTCTCATGAACATCAAGATAGTCCTGCGCAGACGGCTCCGATATTGGACGTTGGGCCTACTCTTCCCGGAAACGCCAGGGTCAGTAGGCGTAGCCCATCTTCAAATAGCCGCCGTAGTTCCCGTCCTTCCCCGCCGCGTATTCCAGGTTCAGCACGATCCCTTCCTTGGGCTTGAGGATGTACTGGACGCCGGCGCCGCCCGCCGGATAGAGGTTTTTGCCGTCCGAACAGTCCTTACCCCCGCCGTAGGTGCAGGCAACGCCGACGAAGAGCGTGGCGGTCCACTTTTGGCCGAGCCGGTACCGCTCCTCGGCCTCGATATGGGACATGTAATCGCTGTTGTACTGGCCGATCTTGTAGCCGCGAAGCTGGACCGCCGCCTTCACCTGGGTCGGCGCGTCGTCGGTGAAAATGTTCAGCTGGCGTATTGCGAGCACGTGACCGCCGCCGTGCGGGACGTAATACCGGATGTCGGCGCGCACCATGTCGAAGTTGTCCTGACCGCCGAGCGATTCCCGGTAGGCGATGTTGTTGACGTTGAAGAGCCACCCTTGCGTGGGGGCATTCTCGTTGTCGCGCGAATCGTACTGGGCGACGAGCCCCAGGCCGCCCGACTTGTAGGGCCTCACTCCGACGAGATTGAGGATCTGGTCGTCGAACGAGGTCTCGCCGCTGACGTTGAAGTTCTGGTAGACGCCCTGCGCGCCGATGAACCAGTTGCCACGGATCCGGTACAGGTAGCGGCTGACGAACGATCTCAATTCGCCGTTGGATTGCAGCGGGATTCCGGTGCCGAGGTAGTCGCTGTAGTCGTTCTTGACGTATCCGTAAAGGAGCCCCGCCAGCAGCCGCTGCCGGTCCTCGTTGAACGACGTTCTGGCGAACGCTCCCGCGATGATCGAATCGGTGCTCGTGTACTGCGCCGAAGTGGCGAATATGGAAGGCCGCGACTTCTCGTCGAAATAGTGCAGGTACCCCACCATCGCGCCAAGCGTGGTGCCGAGCTTGGGGTTGGACTGGAATACCGGGGCGACGAGCCAGGGGGATTTTTCGAATTTCGTTACGGCATCGTCTTTTGCTTCGGCCGGTGCCTGCGCTTGCGCAGAGGACCAGCTGATCGCGAGAGCCGCCAAAACGAAAGCAATTCGCAAGCAGCTCATCTTTTCAGTCGGGTGGCTCGCTGCGCCAGCTCGAGGGATCGGCGCCCATCTTCTCGCCGAGGTCGGCGAGCGCGTTCATGACTTCCTTCTGGAACGTGCCCGGCACCGACGGCACGAACGATTCGGGCACCGACATCACGCGCACCTCCACGTCCACCTTCTGCTTGAGGCGGATCAGCTCGGCGCGCGCGAAAAGGTGCCGCATCGCGGCCACCGTCCCGGTCTGGGTCGCCATGATCGTGGCGCGCGACATGATGTCGGGCCACTTGTCCGGCGTGACCTGCGGCGGGAAGCGGAACTGGTTGTTGAAAATCACCCAGTAGCGAATCCGCGGGAGCGGCAGGCTCGGATGCCGCGCGCGCCACAGCACCGCAAGACTGTCCTCCTCGTCGATGCGCCCACCGTAGAGGATGTTCCCGGTGATGGCGCCGTCGACATAGAGGAAGGTGCCGATCTCGCGCGCCGGGAACACCGCCGGAATGCCGGCGCTCGCGAGCAGGATGCGCTGCACCCGGCCGGTCTCGCCCCCGGCGAGCTCCGCGCGGGCCTCGGCGATGATGTCCCAGGGGCGGCTGTCACCTAGGTCGATGTTGGTCGTGTTGACCGCCAGCACCCGGCCACTCGGCCCCTCGGCGGCGATGCGCTCGAGCATCGGCCGGTCGAGCGACTCGCGCATCTCGCGCTCGAGGCCGGGCATCGAGTAGAACGACGGGTTGCTCGGCCAGAAAAACGCTATGCCGCGCGTCTTCGTCCAGTCCGGCTTCGGGTTGCGGTAGAGCCGCACGATGCGCTCTATTGCATCGTCGTCGCCAAGAAAGGCGAACGGAGCAATCATGGCGCCCGTGCTGACGCCGGTCACGGCGTCGAACTGCGGCCGCGCCAGCTCGCCCTTGACCTGGCCCCATCCCTTCAGCACGCCCGCGCCGAAGGCGCCCCAGTCCCCGCCGCCGGAAATGACGAGCATGTCGATCGTCGGCCGCGGGCCGCCCGGCTTGGCGGCCTTGACCTTGCGTTCGGCCCGCTGCACCAGTTGCTCGGTGAGGCCGCGCGCCGCATTCTCGCGCGAGAGGTCGTCGGCCTGGCGTGCCGCCATGAGGTCCTCCATGGTGCGCGGCGCGCGCGCGGGCTCGCTGGCGCAGCCGGCAACGAGCGCCAGCGACACGACGGCTAGTAGTCGGAATTTCATGTTCGATGCCCTTTCAGCTTACCGGGATGCTCAGCATATTGTCGCCGCGCAGGACGTTGAGCTGGACGTTGCCGCGAGTCCGCAAGGCCGCGGTGAGCTCCTTGACTGACGTGACGCGCCGCGCGTTGACGCCGACGATGAGGTCCCCGGCGCGCAGGCCGTGGCGGAACGCCGGCGACTCGGGCTTGACCGCGGTCACGAGCACCGCGCGGTTGGGCCCGGGCAGGCCGCTCCGGGAGACTTCCTGCAGCACGGCACCGGCGAGCTCCTGCACCGATTCGCCGCCGCGGCCGCCGCTCTCGATCGGCCCGATCTGCGCCTTGAGGGTGCGCGTCTCGCCGCCGCGCTGCACCTGCAGCTCCACGGTGTCGCCCACCGGCACGACCCCGAGCCGCGCGCGCAGCTCCGCCGAGCCGCGCACCGGGCGGCCGTTGAATCCGGTGACCACGTCGCCCTTGCGCAGGCCCGCCTTCGAGGCGGGCGAGTCGGCCTGCACGTCGGCGATGGTCGCGCCGTCGCCGCCCCCGACCACGTCGGTCATGCTGATGCCCAGGCGTCCGCGCTTCACCTCGCCGAACCGGATGAGCTGGTCCATGACCGCGTACGCGATCACCACGGGGACCGCGAAGCCGATGCCGACGTTGCCGCCCGAGGGACCGATGATCGCCGTATTGATGCCGACGAGCTCGCCTTTCAGGTTGATGAGCGCGCCGCCCGAATTGCCGGGATTGATGGAGGCGTCGGTCTGGATGAAGTGCTCGTAGCCTTCCTTCGACAGGCCGCTGCGGCCGAGCGCCGAGACGATGCCCGAGGTCGCGGTCTGGCCGATGCCGAACGGATTGCCGATCGCGATCACGAAGTCGCCGACCTGCAGGGCGTCGGAGTCGCCGAACTTCACGTCGACCAGGTTCCTGGGCTCCACCCGCACCACGGCGATGTCGGTGCCGGGGTCCGCGCCGACGAGCTTTGCCGGAAGCCTGCGGTTGTCCTTCAGCGTGATCAGCACCTCGCGCGCGTCCTTGACCACGTGCGCGTTGGTCAGCACGTAGCCGTTGCTTGCGTCGACGATCACGCCCGAGCCGGCCGCGATCTGCGGCTCCGACTGCCCCGGCATGCCGAAGAAGCGGCGGAAGAACGGGTCGCGCAACATCGGGTTCTGCTCCTCGGGGCTCGCCTGGAGCACCGCGATGTTGACCACCGCCGGCGTCACCCGCTCGAGGATCGGCGCGAGCGTCGGCACCCCGTCGCGCACCGGCGCGCCCGACGGGATCTGCGCCGCAGCAGCGCCCGCGATGCAGGCGATCGCGAGCGAGGCAAGAAGCTTCGTTACCACCGCAGCGTCACCACCGTGGCGTCAAAACCTATGGGTCAAGCTCAGGAGAAGGCCGAAGCGCTGGGATTCGAGCTCGAGGAGCTGCAGGTCGAAGCCGGCCTGCGAGTGCTCGCCGTCGCGCGCGCGCAGCCACCAGTAGCGCAGCCCGGCGCCGATCTCCCAGTCGCGCTGCACGAGGTGGCGCAGCTCGAGGTCGAGCTGAAACCCGTAGCCGTCGCCGCTCGAGTGGATGTTCGGAGCCGGCCCGAGGTCGTTGCGGCTCTGGCGCAGCCAGTGGCTGTCTTCGTCTCGTACGTGCGCAAAGGGCACGAGCGCGGCGTCGAGCCTGATCCGGGTAGGGGCGCTCACGTCCCACTGCCCGGCGAAGCCCAGGCGCAGCGATTGCCAGGTGACCTCGTTGCTGATGACGAGCAGCGAATCCGGTTCCCTTCGGCCCAGCGGAGGAACGGTCTGCACGATTCCATACGCGTCAACGTATTCGCGCCAGAAGTGGTACCCGGCGAAGAGGCCTGCCCTGCCTTTGCTGCCCCGCCACAGGTCGGTCCCCACATCCACGCTCACGTAGCTCAGGCTGTCGCCTTTGACGGTGGAAGTCGTGTCGGAACGCGTGGTCTGGTTGCGATCGAAATCCTCGTCGCGAAGAGAGCCGTCCGTTATGCTGCCGATGCCCGCGTAGCCTTTGACGTACCAGCCGCCGTACCTCCCGCCGAGGAAATTCTTGCGTCCGTGCAGCTCCACGGCGTGCGCGGTCAGGTCGCTCCAGGTGAGAACGGAGGTCGGATTGCCCACCGTGGGATCGACGAACTGCGCGTTGTGGCTGCGGGTGGTCCTGCCCTCGCTGTACCAGTAACGCGCGCCGAACTCGTCGCCCTGAGCCCAAGCCGCCAGGCTTAGCCCGAGCAGCAGAACGAGGGATGCCAGCCGCATGCGGCGCAGTCTAGCCCACTTGGCTCAGCCCACGTTTTGCGGCCGGTTTTTTCCACGCTAAACTGGAGGCTGGCAACTTTGAAAGGAGGTGATCCCGTGAGAGACGACCAAGGCACAACCGGCCGGCAGGACTCTAACGGTGGATCGTCGACCCGTGCAGTTGGGGGGCAATCCTAAGAACAGGAGTCCGGCCAGTATCTAGGCCGGCTGCCTAAGCAGACGCCCCGGGCGCAAGCTTCGGGGCGTTTGTCTTTTTGGGACGGCTAGAATAGCCCTCGCGCCCGAGGAGGACGCCCATGCCACGCCATCGCGACTACGTTCCGCAGGGAGTCATCCCGGCGGTGCTGCTGCCGTTCCACGACGACCTGTCGATCGACGAAGCCGCTTACCGCGCGCACCTGCGCGACGTGGCCTCGGTCGCCGGGCTCGCCGCGATCACCACGAACGCTCACGCTTCGGAGGTCGCCTCGTGCACCTTCGAAGAGCAACGCCGGATTCTCGAGATCACGCAGGAAGAGATCGGCGGCCGCCTGCCGATCGTGAACGGCATCTACGCCGAGGGCTCGCTCGAGGCGCAGCGCCTCGCGCGAATGGCGGCCGCGGGCGGCGCCTCCGCGCTGCTCGTGTTTCCCTCGGGCATCTACACGTTCGGCCATCGCCCCGAGATGGCGCTCGAGCATTTCCGCCGCATCGCCGATGCGACCGACCTTCCTCTGATCGTGTTCCAGTATCCGCTCGCGGGCGGCCAGGGCTATGCCATGAGCACCCTCGAGCGCATCTGCGACGAAGTTCCCACCGTGCGCGCCATCAAGGACTGGTGCGCGAGCCCGCTGCTCCACGAGCGGCAGATCCGGGCGCTGCAGTCGCGCGCGCGGCCGGTGAGCGTCCTCACCACGCACAGCTCCTGGCTCTTCAGCTCGCTCGTGCTCGGCTGCGAGGGCCTGCTCTCCGGCAGCGGCTCGGTGATCGCCGACCTCCAGGCGCGACTTTTCCAGGCGGTTCAAGACCAGGATCTGGCAAAGGCAAGAGAAATCCACGAGCGGATCTACCCGACGGCCGAGGTGTTCTACGCCGATCCCTTCGTCGACATGCACAACCGCATGAAAGAGGCGCTCGTGCTGCTCGGCCGCCTGCCGCGCGCCGTGGTGCGCCCGCCGCTCGTCAAGCTGCCGGCAGACGAGATCGAGCGCATCCGCCGCGCGCTGATCGCCGCGGGCCTTCTGGATCTCCAGGGACGACGCAAGGCCGCTTGATCGTCAGATTGATGAAACTGTTAATAACCCTCCTGGGAATCTTCGTTGCAGTCTCGGGATGGGGAGCAGACTTCCCGTCGCGGCCGGTCAGGCTCATCGTGCCCTTCCCGCCCGGCGGACCGCTCGACATCGTCGGCCGGGTGGTCGGGCGCAAGCTCTCCGAGCAGTGGGGGCAGCCGGTGGTGATCGACAACCGCGGCGGGGCGAGTGGCGCGATCGGCACCGATCTGCTCGCGAAAAGCGCGCCGGACGGCTACACGCTGGCGGTCAACTCGACGCCGCTCGTGGCGACGCCGCACCTGCAGAAGCTGCCCTACGACACCTTGCGCGACCTCGTCGGCGTGTCGCAGATCGCGCTCATCGACTACGTGCTCGTGGCGAACGCGAAGTCCGGCGTCGGCTCGGTCGAGGAGCTGATCGCGCTGGCGAAGAAGCAGCCGGGGAAGCTCAACTACGCGAGCGCCGGAACCGGCTCGGGGCAGCACCTCTTCTTCGAGCTGATGAAAGGAACCACCGGCGCGAACATCAGCCACGTGCCGTACAAAGGGGCCGCGGCGGCGGTGCAGGCGGTCCTCGCCGGCGAAGTGAACTTCATGTTCGAGGTCTCGGTCGGCGTGCTGGCGCACATCCGCGCCGGCACGCTGCGTCCGCTCCTCGTCACCGGCGCAAGACCGATCGAGGCGCTGCCCGGCGTGCCGCCCTTCGACAGCGTGTTCCCGGGCGTAGGCATCGAAGCCTGGCACGGCATGTTCGCCCCGGCCGCGACGCCGAAGCCGGTCCTCGAGCAGCTTTCCGTCGACATCCGCCAGGCGGTCCTTTCGCCGGATGTTTCGGCACGGCTGCGCGAGCTCGGCTTCCAGCCGACGGGCCTCGCGTATCCGCGGTTCAACGAGGTCGTGGCGCGGGACCTCGAGCGCTGGGGCAAGGTGATTCGCGACAACAACATCAAGGCGGACTAGGGAGGATCGAGATGAGGCGGTGGATCGCTTTCGAGTGGTGGATCGCTTTCGCTCTGGCCCTCGCGTGTCATGGCGCCGCCGCGCAGACCTACCCGTCGCGGCCGGTCAAGATCGTGGTGCCCGCGACCACCGGCGGCGCGATCGACCTCATCGCGCGCTCGCTGGCCGACAAGATGTCGGCGCCGCTCGGCCAGCCGGTGATCGTGGAGAACAAGCCCGGCGCCGCGAACAACCTCGGCACCGATTTCGTCGCCAAGAGCCCGCCCGACGGCTACACGCTGGTGATCGTCGCGTCGAGCCACGCGACCAACAAGTGGCTCTACAAGAACCTGCCCTACGACCCGGTGAAGGACTTCGAGCCGGTCGCTTATACGCACGTCGTACCGCTCCTTCTCGCGGTGCATCCCTCGGTCGGCGCGAAGAACGTGCAGGAGCTCGCGGCCTGGATCCGCGCCAACCCCGGCAAGGCGGCTTACGCGTCGAGCGGCCCAGGCAGCTCGCTCCACATGGCGGCGGAGCTCTTCATGAGCATGACGAAGACGAAGATGCAGCACGTCCCCTACAAAGGCAGCTCGGCGGCGCATCCCGACCTTCTCGCGGGCCGCACCGCGATGATCTTCGATACGGTCACCGCGATCGCGCCGCACGTGCGCTCGGGCGCGCTGCGAGGCATCGCCGTGACCACGCTGAAGCGCTCGAGCTCGTTCCCGGACCTGCCGACGATCGCGGAGTCAGGCCTCCCCGGCTACGACGCGAGCACCTGGGGCGGCATCCTCGCCCCGGCGCGCACGCCGAAGGACACGGTCAACCGGCTGAACGCAGTGATCAACGCCGCGCTCAGGCAGGACGATGTGCGCGCACGCCTCACCACCGCTGGAATCGAAATCCAGGGCGGCACGCCGGAACAATTTGGCAGTGTGATCCAGGCCGAAGTCGACAAGTGGGGCCGGATCGTGAAGGAGGCCGGCATCCAGCCCGAGTAGGGCGGCCGCGGCTATTTTTCGTCGCGCTTGGAGCGCACGACCGTCGCCGTGCGGGCGGCGCTGACCGTGCTTCGCTCGATGAGATCGACGAGCCGCAGGAACAGGTTGATGGCGGGTTCCGCCCTTCCCTCCACCCAGGCGAGCACTTCCGAGGGGTTCACGCCCAGATAGCCGGCGACCGCATCGTTGCTCCCTAGGATCTCGGCGGCCATCTCGACCGAGCGTTGGTAGACTGCTTTTGCCATGCCGATACCTTGCGCTTGCATCCGACGGCGGGGAAGGTAACTAGTTAACGGCCCCCGCGCGGGGTTGGTTTACTTGGAAAGGTACACCGCCAGCAACGCGAGCACTACTGCAAAAGCGCATTCGATGAAGCGCCCTGCGGGGGTGAGCGGTGCAAGCTCGGGATCGTCGCGGTAGGGATTGTCGTAGTTATTCATTGCGGCGCAGCGGGAGGATACCTGCCAATTCCTTGGCGCGCCGCGCACTGCGCCACGGAGTTGCCTTGTCCTTGCAAGCCCTTACGACGTTGACGCCCCAGCCCGACAGCGCCTGTCGAAGCGAATTTGATTTTGCGGGGACCCCGGCGCATGATGCCCGCGCCGGGGGTGAGTAGAACAAGAAGGGGTTGTGGCATGAATACCACGCTCGTGATCAATCGAAAGGGCGGCGCCGGCAAAACCACCGTCTCGATCAACCTGGCGAGCTATTTCGCCACGGCGAACGTCGCCACCACGATCATGGACTACGACCCGCAGGGGTCGAGCCTTCACTGGCTGAAGCTGCGCCACCCTACGCTCGCAAAAATCCACGGCTCGAACGCCGCGCCCGAGAAGTTCGGCCAGTTGCGCAGCTTCGGCATGTACGTGCCCGCGGAAACGAAGCAGCTCGTCATCGACGTGCCCGGAGGCGTCTCCGGCGTGATGCTGCAGGAGCTGTTGTGCAAGGCGAACAGCGTGCTCATTCCCGTTACCCCGTCCTCCATCGACATCCACGCCACCGCGCACTTCATCAAGGACGTGCTGCTGACCGGGCTCGTGCGCACGCGCAACATCCGCATCGGCGTGATCGCCAACCGCGTGCGCCGGTCGATGCCGGTGTACCAGCCGCTCGAGCGCTTCCTGAAGGCGCTCAACCTCCCCCTGATCGGGCGCCTTCTCGACTCCGATATCTTCGTGCACGCGGCCGAGACCGGCAGCGGCATCTTCGAGATGGATCCCGGACTGGCGGGCGCCGAATGCCGTCAGTTCGCGCCGATCGTCGAATGGGTGACCGGCGAGAAGCTCGAGCTGCCCGCCGCGAATGTCTACCAGCTCAACCTGCGCCTCGGCGGCGGCTAGCCCGCCCGCACGAAAGCGAGCGCGATCGCGGCCCCCGCGAGCTCGGCAACGCCGCCAAGCAGCAGGGCGGCCCGCAAGCCCGGCAGGAAGCCTTCGATTTCCGCCGCCTGGCCTGCGAAGTGCGCGAAGACGGCGCCGAGGAGCGCGATGCCGAGCGTCGCGCCCACCATGCGCGCGGTGTTCAGTAGTCCCGACGCGGTCCCGGCGCGTTCACGCGGCACGTTCTGCACCGCGACGCTGTTGACCGGTGCCGTGTTGAGCCCCAGCCCCACGCCGACGACCGTGAGACCCGCGGCGATTGGCCAGTACCCGGGGTCTGCTGCAAACACTCCGCACAGCAGCGCGCCGATCCCCATGGCGGCCATTCCCGACGCCATCGTCGCGCGCGCCCCGATCGCCCGCATGATCGGGCCGTTCCACTGCGACACCGCGACGAAGGCAACCGAAAGCGGCAGCATGCGCACGCCCGCCATCAGCGGAGTCGCATCGCGCAGCGTCTGGAAATAGAGCGGCATCAGGAAGAGCAGCGCGTACATCCCGAAGGTCATCAGGCCGGCGACCGCGAGCGCGGCGCTGAACGGCCGGCTCGCAAAAAGTGCGAACGGCACCAGCCCGCTCTGCGCCTTTCTTTCGACCCGGACAAACGCGGCCGCTCCAATGCCGGCAAGGGTCAATCCAAGGAGAACCGCGGGCGAGGTCCAGCCAAGGTGCGGACCTTCGATGGCGGCGAACGCGAAGCCGCCGAGGGCCGCGATCGCCGCGGCCTGTCCCGGCATGTCGAGCCTGCGTCCTTTTGCATCGCTACTCTCCTCCACCGCACCCCATGCCAGCGCCAGCGCGCCGGCGCACAGCGGAAGCACGAGGTAGAAGATGCTGCGCCAGCCGGCGGTGTCCACGAGCAGGCCGCCGAGCGTGGGCCCGATGATGAAGGCGAGCCCGTTGCAGCTCGCCCAGATGCCGAGCGCATTCTGGCGGGATTTCTCCTCGGGATAGGCGGCCGTGAGCAGGACGAGGGACATCGGCAGCTCGAGCGCCGCCCCGAGGCCGCTGATCGCCCGCCCCAGGAGCAGCGCGCCGCTGCTGGGCGCGGCGGCGCACAAGATACTGCCGACCGCGAACAGCGCGATGCCGCAGCCGAAGACGCGCCTGCGGCCGTACAGATCGCCGAGCGCGCCGCCCGTGAGAAGCAGCGCCGCGTAAACCAGGTTGTACGAATCGATCATCCACTGCATTTCGCTCACGGTCGAGCCGAGGTCCGCGCCGATGCGCTTGACGGCGAGCGTCACGACCGAGGTATCGACCTGCGCGACGAGCACGCCCAGGGAGCACGCGACGAGCACGAGCGTCGGGCGAAATGGAAATAAACGTGCCGTGTATTTCGCAGTATCCATGCAGGGAGGCTAGCGGCCGCGACCGGCCGATGTTTCAGCTTGGGCTGAAGTAACTCAGGCGAGCAAGCCGCATTCCTGAACTGCGGTACGGCGCTTGCGTCTAACCACCACACCTCTTCGCACGTTGGGGCATCGCATGGCCACGTTCACCGCGGGACAGGCTCTACCGCAATCGCAGCAAGTCGACCAGCGCACGCAGCTGCGCCGCGCGGTCATCGCCAGCACCATCGGCACCACCATCGAGTGGTACGACTTCTTTCTCTACAGCATCGTCACGGGCCTGGTGTTCGCAAAGCTCTTCTTTCCGCAGTCCGACCCGCTCACGGGCACGCTGCAGGCCTTCGCCATCTACGCCGTCGGCTTCATCGCGCGCCCGGTCGGCGCCGCGATCTTCGGGCACTACGGCGACCGCATCGGGCGCAAGTCGACGCTCATCGCGACGCTCATGGTGATGGGCATCGCGACGTTCCTCGTGGCCTTCGTCCCGACGTACGAAAGCATCGGCATCTGGGGCGCGGTGATCCTGACCGCGCTGCGGTTCGTCCAAGGCGTGGGAGTCGGCGGCGAGTGGGGCGGCTCGGTGCTGATGTCGATGGAATGGACGCGCAGCAACCAGCATCGCGGCTTTGCCGCGTCGTGGCCGCAGTTCGGCGTGCCGGCGGGACTCTTCATCGCCAACCTCGTGGTTCTCATCTGCAGCGAGCTCTCCGGGCCCGCGTTCCTGACCTGGGGCTGGCGCATCCCCTTCGCGCTCAGCATCGTGCTGGTCGCGATCGGCCTCTACATCCGCCTGAAGATCATGGAAACCCCGGTGTTCACGCGCCTCCAGCAGCAGAACCGCGTCGAGCGGCGGCCGATGCTCGAGGTGATCAAGCGCCAGCCGAAGGAAGTCATCCTCTCGGCTTTGGCGCGGATGGCCGAGCAGGCGCCGTTCTACATCTTCACCGCGTTCATCTTCAGCTACGCGACCGGGCAGCTCGACGTGACGCGCGACTTCCTGCTCGCCGCGGTGCTGTGCGCGTCGGTGGTCTCGTTTTTCACCATCCCGATCTTCGGCCACATGTCCGACCGCATCGGCCGGCGCAACATGTACCTCGTCGGCGCCTTCGTCACCGGCATCTTCGGCTTCGCGTACTTCGGCATGCTGACGAGCGGCAGCGCGGCCTGGATCTTCGTCGCCGTCATCCTGTCGCTCATCCCGCACGACATGATGTACGGCCCGCAGGCGGCGCTGATCGCCGAGTCTTTCACCCCGAGGCTTCGCTACAGCGGCTCCTCGATGGGCTACCAGCTCGCCTCGATCATCGCCGGCGGCCCGGCGCCGCTGATCGCCGCGGCGCTCTTCGCGCACTACAGGACCGGCTACTCGATCGCGCTGTACATCCTCGCGTGCGCGCTCTGCAGCATCGCGGCGACGCTCCTGCTGCCGGACTACACCAACAAGGACGTCTCCGAGGAGTACGCCTAGGCTTTTGCGTACTTCCCGGTGAGCTGCGGCGTGTAGCCCTTCAGGCCCTTCTGCTCGCGCTCGAGGCGCGTCTCGCGCGCCCAGGTGCGGCTCAGGTCGTCCTGGACCTTGACGACGAGCTTGCCGATGCTGTCGATCTCGAGCTCGACCGTATCGCCGTTCTGCAGCGCCGACAGGCCGCGGTGGTTGGTGCCGGTGGCGAGGACGTCGCCGGGCTCGAGCTCGTGGATGCCCGAGATCCACTCGATGCAGCGCGGGATCTTGTTCGCCATGTCGCTGGTGTTGTAGCTCTGCTTCACCGTGCCGTTCACCGAGAGGCGCACCTGGAGCCTGTGCGGATCCTTGATCTCGTCGGCGGTGACGATACAGGGTCCGATCGGCGCGAACGTGTCGCGCGACTTCACCTGGTAGAACGAGTTGCCGAGCGTGGTGGCGTCGCGCGCAGAGCCGTCGATGAAGCAGGTGTAGCCGAACACGTGCTCCATCGCGCGCGACGCGGGCACGTTCTTCGCGCGCCTGCCGATCACGACCGCGAGCTCGGCCTCGCCCTCGAAAATGGAGAACGCGATGTCGGGCAGGACCACGGTTTCGCCGTGGCCGACGACGCAGCTGGGCGACTTGAGGAAGGCGTTGATCGGCGCGGGCTCCTTGCGCGTGCCGTCCTCCATGTAGTTCACCGCCATGCAGTCGATGTTGACCGGCTTGGGAAGCGGCGGGCGGATCTTCACCTGCGCGACCGGCAGGCCGGTGCCCGAGGCCGCGGCCTTGTCGATCGGCCCGCGCAGCTCGGCCCAGCGCTCGATCACGCCGTTGATGAGGTTACCGGGGCCGGTGTGCGGGACGTTCAGGACCACCGTGGTGACGTCGACGACCCGGTCGCCTTTCAGCACGCCGAGGCGGTAATCATTGAAGTAGAGCAGTTTCATGGGGCTGGCCCTTCCCGTTGGCTGTTGTGCAGGGGTATGATCGGCCGCCATGTTATCCCCTCGGCGCAGGCAAGTGATCATCGCCGGCCTCGGAACCGCAGTCGCGCCGGCCGCTTTCGCAGCGCTCCCCGCCATCGAAGCGCCGCACGGGCTCCTGCTCTCCGGCCGGGTCCTCGGTCGGGACGGCAAGCCGCTTTCCGGGGCCGCGGTCGTCTCGGGGCAGGCACGCGCCTTCACCGACGCGGACGGGCGCTTCATGCTCGTGACCGGCACGCCGCGCTATCGGGTCGCCTATCGCGCGCGCTCGATGGAGGGAGCGGTCTCGATTCCGCGTCCCGGCGCCGACGGCATGGGTCGCGCGAGCATCGGCCTCACGCTCGCCTGAGCGGAACCGTCCACTTCTCCGCCGGCGGTTCATAGGCGGCAAACGCTTTGAGCAGCGCTGCCGGCGTAGAAGCCTGGATCAGCATCGCGCGGTACGCCGGATGGATGAAGCCTTCCCTGACCTGCCCGTCGAGAAAGCTCACCAGCGGCGCGAAAAATCCATCCACGTCGAGGAGGCCGCAGGGCTTGCGATGCAATCCGAGCGTCGCCCAGCTCCAGACTTCGAACAGCTCCTCGAGCGTGCCGACGCCGCCGGGCAGCGCGATGAATCCGCCGGAGAGCTCGCCCATGAGCGCCTTGCGCGAGTGCATCGAATCGACCACGCGCAGCTCGGTCAATCCGCGGTGGCCGAGCTCGCGCTCGAGCAGCGCCTGCGGAATCACTCCGATGACCTCGCCGCCGGCGGCGAGAGCGGCGTCGGCGAGCACGCCCATCAGCCCGACGCGTCCGCCGCCGTACACCAGCCCGACGCCGCGCTCGGCGAGGACCCGCCCGAGCTGCGCCGCCGCGCTCGCGTAGGCCGGATCGCGTCCCGGGCTCGAACCGCAGAACACGCAGAGCCTCTGCATGGATGCGCTATTCTAATGAGCGAGCGCCGATGCTGGCCGGAACGGAAACCCTCGCGACGATCGCGAATCACTGGTTCGCACGGTTCGAGCACGCTCTGTCGCAGCCGGACGCCCGATCGCTCGCCAGCCTGTTCCGTCGCGACAGCCACTGGCGCGACGCCCTCGCCCTGACGTGGCGCATCGGCACGGTGAGCGGAGACGAAGCCATCGCCGCTGCGCTGCAGGAGCACGCGCGTCGAGCGCGTCCCAGCGGCTTCCGCACCGATCCCGAGCGCACCGCGCCGCGCCACGTCACTCGCGCCGGAACGAAATGCGTCGAGGTGATCTACAAGTTCGAGACCGCGCTGGGACGAGGAAGTGGTGTTCTCAGATTCCTCTCTGAAACAAACGACAACGGGCAACCGAAGGCGTGGACCCTGCTCACCGCGCTCGACGAGATCAAGGAATTGGAAGAGCACGTCGGCCGCAGGCGCCCCGACGGATGGGGTTATTCGCGCGACTTCGCCGGGCCGAACTGGCTCGACCTGCGCACATCTTCACGCAGTTATTCCGACCGCGAACCGACCGTATTGGTCGTCGGCGGCGGGCAGGCCGGGCTCACGACCGCGGCGCGCCTGGGCCAGCTCGGGGTCGACGCGCTGATCGTCGACCGCTGGCCGAGAGTCGGCGACAACTGGCGCAGGCGCTACCACGCGCTCACGCTGCACAACCAGGTGCACGTCAACCACCTGCCGTACATGCCGTTCCCGCCGAACTGGCCGGTCTACATCCCGAAGGACAAGCTCGCCAACTGGTTCGAGTCCTACGCCGAGGCGATGGAGCTCAACTACTGGACCGGCACGGAATTCGAGGGGGGAAGCTACGACGATGAGGACGGGCGCTGGTCGGTGACGGTGCGGCGCGCCGACGCAACGAAGCGCGAGCTGCACCCGCGACACGTCGTGCTCGCCACCGGCGTGAGCGGCATTCCGAGCATTCCGGAAATTCCTGCCCTGAAGGGCTTCGCCGGACAGCTTCTTCATTCCTGCCAGTTCGAGGATGGCGGCGCCTGGAAGGGCAAGCGCGCGATCGTGATCGGCACCGGAAACAGCGGCCACGACATCGCGCAGGACCTCTACTCCGCGGGCGCGAACGTAACGATCGTCCAGCGCAGTCCCACCCTGATCACCAACTGCGACCCGAGCGCGCAGCTCGTGTATTCGCTCTACAGCGAAGGCCCACCCATCGAGGACTGCGACCTCATCACCGCCTCGGTTCCCCTGGCATTGGCGAGGAAGACACACCAACTTGCGACGCAGCACGCGAAGAATCTCGACCGGGACCTGCTCGAGCGACTCGAACGAAGAGGCTTCCGCCTCTGCGACGGCGAGGACGGGACCGGCTGGCAGTTCTTGTACCTCACGCGCGGAGGCGGGTATTACTTCAACGTCGGCTGCTCCGATCTCATCGCCGAGGGCAAGATCGGCCTCGCGCAGCTCGACCAGCTCGAGGCGCTGCTGAAGGAGGCCGACCTCGTGGTGCTCGCTACCGGCTGGAAAGGCCAGGAGCACCTCGTCGCCAGGCTGTTCGGCGCCGACATGGCGGCCCGCGTCGGCCCGATCTGGGGCTTCGGCGAAGGCCAGGAGCTGCGCAACATGTTCCAGCGCACCGCGCAGCCGGGGCTTTGGTTCATCGCCGGCAGCTTCGCGCAGTGCCGGATCTACTCGAAGTTCCTCGCCCTGCAGATCAAGGCCTGCGAAGCGGGGTTGCTGCATCCCTTGCGGCGGGATTGACGATTCGCGGCAAGGAGAGGAAGCTGAGAAATCACGCCCGTCAGGAGCGTGACCGCAGCTGAAGTCGTCGCACCTCGGCGCGTACAAGCCGGAATCTCTCCGGTCACTCCGCTAAGGAACCCATGGAGGTACCCGTGCGGAGCGCCGTCGTGCCCTCATTTCGCTTGCCGTGGTGGTCGCTCGAAGAAAACAGGCGCCACACCGACGAGCTCGTCATGCAAGCTGGCGCCTGCGTAGTGCGAAGCCGGCAGCTCATCGAACAAAGTCACGCGTTGATCCACCAGGTCGCGGCGCGGCTCAACGGCGCGGCCGCGACGGCCGAGCAGGAGCCAACCGCTCGTCGGGTGGCGCGATCTCGGTGACGAGGTCGGCGATCAGCGCCTTGTTCGGCAGCGGTTCCAGCGTCATTTCCTCCTCGGTGAGGCGCGTAGTGCAGGCGTAAACAGTCTCGCCGTCGACGCTGATCATGCACTCCTTGCACGCGTTGGCGTTGATGCAAGAGAAGCGGATCGCGAGGCTCGGATCGCGGTGCACGCGGATCCAGCGCAGCGCGTCGAGCACGGTCTGGCCCGGCTCGAAGGGCACGTCGTAGCGCTCGAAGCGCCCGGCCGAGCCGGGCGAGCCGCGCCGAATTCTCAGGCTAGCCTTCAAGCCGCACTCCATCGGAGGCGAGTCGAATCGTCTGGTGCTTCTCCCAGCCCTCGCTCGTCTCGGGGAAGTCCCCGCGCTGGTGCGCCCCGCGGCTCTCGGTGCGGGCGAGCGCCGCTCGCGCGATGCATTCGGCGACCAGGCGCATGTTGCGCAGGTCGTGCAGGTCGATCCACTCTGGATCCAGACCGTGCTTCGGCAGCGGCAGTTCCGCGCAGATTGCCTTAAGACTGTCGACGTGTGCGAGCGCCCTCTCGAGGCCAGTGCGGGTGCGCAAGGGTCCGACGTCCTTGTTCATTACGCTTTGGAGATCTGCAATTGCCGCAGCGGCATTGAAAGACGAATCGCGCACCGTTGAAGGGGGAGGCGGACGGTTTATCGCTGGCATTGCGGTCTTCGCAGCGAGCGCAGCGGCGCGCACGCCGGCGCGCCGGCCGAAGGTGAAGGCTTCGGTGATCGCGTTGCCCGAAAGGCGGTTGGCGCCATTCGCACCGCCAACGGCTTCGCCGGCCGCAAAAAGATGGGGCACGCCCGTCCGCATGTCGCTGTCCGCGCGGATGCCGCCCATGTGGTAGTGCGCCATCGGCGCGACCTCGATTGCCTGGCGCGTCAGGTCGATGCCGTTCGCGGCGAGGCGATCGATCACCGGCCCGAATGCCGAGCGCAACTCCGCCTCGCTGCAGTGGCGGAACGAGAGCCACGCGCCGCCGTGCGGCGTGCCGCGGCCGGCGGCGACCTCGGCGAGGATGGCATGCGTCGCCTGATCGCGCACGGAGACGTAGCGCCCGTCTTCCTTCAGGAATTCCTGCATCTCGGCGTTCAGCAGCTTGCCGCCGAGCTTGTAGCGAAACGGGTCCCACATGATCGGGTCCATGCCGACCAGCCGCGGCGCCAGGTGCCCGATGGGAAAGAATTGCACGAACTCCATGTCGACGAGCTCGGCGCCCGCGCGCAATGCCAGCGCGAAACCGTCGCCGCCCATGTTGATCGACGCGCTGTTGCGCGCGTACAGGCGCGTGAGGCCGCCGGTGGCGAGAATCGTCGCCTTTGCCTCGATCGATACCAGGTTCCCTGTCGTGACGTGAACACCATGAGCGCCGACACACCTACCTTGGTGAACCGCGAGATCCGTGACGAGGACATCGCCGATGCGGCGGATCTCGGGGATGCGGTTCAGCTGCGCGCGCAGGGTCTTCGACACCGCCGGGCCGGTGTTGACGAAATCGACGTAGACGCAGCGCGGGCGGTCGTGTCCCGGGGCTTGAACTTGCTTGATATGCTCGCCGGCGCGCGCCCACCCGACGCCCCAGGCGTCCATCTCGCGGATGCATTCGGGCGCGTCCTCGCAAAGGAGCCGCGAGAGCGCCGGCTCGCACAGCCCTCGCCCGGCGTTCAGCGTGTCGGCGAGGTGATGCTCCCAGTGATCGGGCGTTTGCTCGCCCAGCGCGACTGCGACGGTCATCTGCGCCATCACAGTGGCGCCGCCCCGCCCGATGAGACTGCGGTCGACGAGCACTACGCTGCAGCCCGCTCGCGCCGCGCTGATGGCGGCATACATCCCGGCCGCGCCCGACCCGATGACGAGCACGTCGGCTTGCATCACTGCCCCGCGGCGATGGAGCCGCGATCGATGGCGATGACTCGGTCGACCAGCCGCTCGGAGTGCTGCAGGTCCGATTCCGACAGCACCACGGACAGCCCTTCGCGCTTGAGGCCGGCGATGACTTCGGCGAGCCGCTGCGCCAATGCGGGCGCGACGCCTTCGAACGGCTCGTCTAGCAGCAGCAGGCGCGTGCCGCACATCAGCGCCCGCGCGAGCGCCACGAGCTTCTGCTGGCCGCCGGAGAGCTGCAGGCCCTTGCGCGGCGCGAATTGCTTCACTTCGGGAACATATTCGTAGACCTTTTGCAGTCGGGCCTGCGCGTCCGGGAATCCGGCGGCCCAGGCGGGGACGAGCACGTTCTCCTCCACCGTGAGCTCCGGGATCAGGCGCCGGTCCTCGGGCATGTAGCCGATGCCCAGCCGCGCCCGCTCGTGGGTCGCGACGCCGAGGAGGTCCCGGCCGTCGAAGCGCACCGAGCCGCGGCCCGCCTTGAGAAGGCCCATCACGGTCTTCATCACGGTGGTCTTGCCGGCGCCGTTGCGGCCGATGAGCCCGGTCATGGAGCCGGTGGGCACCTCGAGCGAGACGTCGCGCAGGATCTGCATCGACGCGATCGAGACGCTCAGCCGGTCGATCTCAAGCACGGCTGCCGACCACGTAGCGCTTGACGTCGGGGTGCGCGAGCGCGTCGCGGGGCGGCGCGTCGGCAATGATGCGGCCGTCGTAGAACGCAAGCACGCGCTGCGCGAAGCGGCTCACCACCTCCATGTCGTGCTCGACAAAAAGCACCGTCGCGCCCTCGGCGCGCACCGCCTCGAGCACCATCTGCATGATGCCGAACTTCTCCTGCGCCGACACTCCGCTGGTGGGCTCGTCCAGCAGCAGGATGCGCGGGCGCGCGACCATCGCGAGCGCGATATCGAGGAGCTTGCGCGCGCCGCCCGGCAGGACCTGCGCGTTGCGGCCGCGGTACTCGAGCAATCCGAAGCGGCCGAGAATGCGCTCGGCGACCGCCTCGGCCGGCTCGCCGTAGCCCGGGACGAGCGCCGCGCGGCGCGAGAAGTAGCCCGCGAGGCCGGCGTTCCGCAGCACGATGCCGATGCCGACGAGCATGTTGTCGAACACCGAAAGCGAGCCGTAGAGCTGCGGGATCTGGAACGAGCGGCAGATGCCCAGGCGCGTGATCTCGCGCGGCGGCAGGCGCGTGATGTCGCGGCCCTCGTAGGCGATGCTGCCGCGGTCGGGCTTGAGGTAGCCGGTGACGATGTTGATGAAGGTGGTCTTGCCGGCGCCGTTGGTGCCGATCAGCCCCACCACCGAGTCCTTGTCGATGGCCGCGCTCACCTCGTTGGCCGCGCTGACCGCGCCGAAGGACTTGCACAGGCTTTTCGCGTCGAGGATTACCGCCATGGAATCAGCGCCACCTCAGCCGCGAGAAGGCCGACCACAGCCCTTCGGGTAGGAACACGATCAGGAGGAGCAGCGCCGCGCCGAGGCTCATCTGCCAGGTATTGGGCGAGAGGTCATAGGCGAGCGTATGGATAGCGCCGTAGATCAGCGCGCCGACGAACGGGGCGATCACGTTTCCGGTTCCGGCGAGGATCGCGATGAAGATGAACTCGCCCGAGGTGGTCCAGTAGGCCATCTCGGGATCGATGTGTCCGACCGACGTCGCGGCGAGCGCGCCGCCGACGCCGGCGAGCGCCCCCGCGATCACGTATTTCACGTGCACCGCGCGGCGCGCCGACGCGCCCATGTACTCGACCCGGATCTCGTTGTCCTTGATCGCCGGCGCCAGCCGGCCGAGCGGCGTGCGGAGATAGCGATGCACGAGGAGCGCGGCGACGAGCGCCGCCGCGGCCGCGGAGACGAGCACCGCGTAGCGCACCCAATCCGGGCCCGGCCGGATGCCGAGCAGCGTCGAGGCCAGGATGTTGAAGCCGTCGGTCGAGCCGAGCGCCTCGCTCTTCACGAGCAGCCCGTACAGGATCATCGAGAGCGCGAGGCTGAGCAGCCCGAAGTAGATGCCCCGGTAGCGTGCGAGCAGGAAGCCGAGCACGAACGCCGTCGCCGCCGCCACGGCGCCGCCGACCAGCATCTCGACGAAGATGTCCGAGACGCCGAAGAAGCGGCCGAGCGCGCCGGCCGAGTACGCGCCGAGGCAGTAGAAGAGCGCCTGGCCGAACGATACGAGCCCTGCCCTCAGCAGCAATAGCAGGCCCAGCACCACCAGGCCGCGCGCGAAGGCAATCGTCATGATGAACATCGCCCACTGCGGCAGCCACGGTCCCGCAACCGCCAACAGGACAAACGCCGCGAGGAGGATGAGAACGGTGCGGTCGCGCGCCTCTCCGGCGGAATTCATATCTTTCTCGGCTCGGCCAGGCTGAAGAGCCCGCGCGGGCGCACCGCCAGCACGAGCGCCATCACGAAGTAGATGACGAAAAGCTCCACCTGCGGCATGTAGTGGACCGAGAGCGAGCGCACCAGCCCGACCATCGCCGCGCCGACCGCGGCGCCCGGCAGGCTGCCGAGCCCGCCGATCACCACCACCGCGAACGAAAGCACGATCACGTCGACCCCGAGCCCCGGGACGACCGAGACCGTCGGCGCGGTGAACGCTCCGGCGAGCGCGGCGAGCAACGACCCGAGCGCGAAGGTGGCGAGGTAGTAGCGGCCGACGTTCACGCCCATCGCGCGGCTGACCTCGGGATCGTGGATCACCGCGAGAAGAAGCTTTCCCGCGCGCGTGCTATGGAGCAGCCACCAGAGCCCGCCGCCGAAGAAAAGCGCCGCGGCGACCAGCACCAGGTTGTACGTGGGATAGGCCATTCCCGCGACCTGGAAGCTGCCGAGCAGCGCGTACGGCTCGGCGATGAAATACGGATTCACGCCCCAGATCAGCTTCACCACGTCCTCGAGGATGAGGAAAAGCGCGTAGGTGACGAGCAGGATCACCACCTCGTCCCTCGCGTACAGCGGCCGCAGGATCGCGCGCTCGATGAGGAAGGCGAAGGGCGCCGCGATGACCATCGCGGCGAGCACCAGCACCGCGTATGACAGCATCGGGGGATAGCCGCGCGCAAGCCAGGCCGCGGTCATCGACGCGGCGGCGTAGGCGCCGATCGCGTAGAAGCTGCCGTGGGTGACGTTCACGATCTTCATCACGCCGTAGATCAGCGTGAGGCCTAGCGCGGCGATGAACAGCCACGACGAGTAGATGATGCCGTCGACCGCGACTGAGAGAAGCTGGTTCAGAAAAAATCAGGGACGGACCACGAGGGGACAGACCTTAAGGTCTGTCCCCAGTCTGTCTCCACGTGGTGTTCCATCCCTGTTTTGTTTGGATCAGCTCAGTTTCCGTGCTTGAAGCCGCCCTTGATCCACTCGGCCGCCTTGAGGCCCTCGGGCGGGTTCACCTTCTCCGCGGGATAGCGCTTCACGTCGACGAGCGTGAGCTTGCCGTTCACGAGCTTGGTCGTGCCGTACGCGGTCTCCATGATCGCCTGGTGCCCCTTGCCGATCGCCATGCGCACCGTGCCGCCGGGACCCTCGAAGGTCATGTTCTCGAGCGCCTCGCCGACCTGCTCGTTGGTCGGGCGCTTGCCGCCCGCCTTGTCCATGGCCTTTTCCCATGCCAGCTTCACGCCGAGGATCGCCTGCGCCATCTGGTAGGAGGCGTAGTTGGGCGGCGCCTTGAAGCGCGCCTCGAAGCCCTTCGCGAACCACTGGTTGAAGGCGTTGTTCGGCGCGTAGGGGCCGAAGGGGCCGCGTGCGCCGAGCACGGTGCCGTCGGGAATCTGGGCTCCGAGCTTGTGCATCGCGGTCTCGCCCGTCGTCAGGATGGTGAGGCTGCTCTTCATGAGCCCGCGCGGCCCGCCCTGCAGGATGAGCGCCTCGAGGTCGCCGTCCCAGAAGCTCGAATGGATGACGTCGGCCTTGGCGCCGAGCAGCGCCGAGATCTCGGCGTTGTACTGGCCGGCGAAGAGCTTGGGCATCTGCGAGGTCTTCACCTCGAGGCTGGGCACCAGCACCTTCATCGCCAGCTCGAAATCGCCCCACGAGTCCTGGCCCCAGGCGTAGTTCTGGTTGAGGCCGGCGATCGACTTGAGGTTCGGCTTCAAGTCCTTCACGTAGAGCGCCGCGCCGACGCTGTCCATGGTCGCCGTGGGCGAGGTGCGGAACACGTACTTGTACGAGGCGTCCTCGAAGATGCGCGGCGTGCCGCAGTCGAAGAAGTTGGTGAACTTCTTCAGCTCCTCCGCCACCGGCGCGATCGCGAGGCAGTTGCCGCTCGAGATGTAGCCGATCACGAGGTCGACGTTGTGCCGCTGCACGAGGTTACGGAACTCCGTGACCTGCGTGGTGGTGCTGCCGGCCTCGTCGACGACCACCGTTTCGATGGTGGCGCCGCCGAAGCCCTTCTTGCCGTAAGGCGCCGGGCCCTTGCCGGCGTTCAGCTCGTCGATCACGAAGTCGGCGGCGTTCTTCGCCGGTACGCCGAACGGCGCCGCCGCCGGACCCGAGATGAACGCCACGACGCCGATCTTGACGTTCTGCGCCGCCGCGCCCGTCGCCGCCGTTGCCGCAGCCGCCGCGGTCAAAGCGACGGCCAGCCTGTTCACGAAGCTCATGATGTCTCTCCTCCTTTGGATCGAATATATTAACCGAAGCGCTTTTCCGGAGAGACCCATGAGCCCGGCCGTGGCAGCCATGTTGTTCACCAACGCGCAAGTGTTCGACGGCACGGGCCGACCGCCGTTTTCGGGAGAGGTCCGCGTCAGGGGCAACCGCATCGAAGCGGTGAGCGAGCCGGGCAAGCGCCTCGAGCGCCAGAACGCCGAGGCGATCGATTGCGGCGGCGCAACCTTGCTGCCGGGGCTGGTCGAGGCGCACGCGCACCTGTCGTGGCCCTCGTCGGTCGGCCGCATCATCAACGCCATGGTGCTCCCGCCTGAGGAGCACCTGCTGGTCACGGCCAGGAACGCGAGGGTCACGCTCGATGCCGGGTTCACCAGCGCCTATTCGGCCGGCTCGCTCGGGCCGCGCTTCGAGATCGCATTGCGCGAGGAAATCAACGGCGGCTGGATCCCCGGGCCGAGGCTGCGCGCCTCGTCGCTCGAGCGGCTGCCCGACGGCGCGCTCGGACTGAAGGCGGACGAAGGCGCCGCGCACGTGCGCGGCCCGGAGGCGATGCGCGCCTACGTGCGCGAGATGGCGAAAGCGGGCGTCGACTCGATCAAGTTCCTGCTCTCGAGCGACGAGGCGTTCACGCCGGGCGGCTCGCAGCAGCTCACCTACACCGAGGACGAGGTCGCCGCCATCGGCGCGCAGGCGCGCGAATCCGGACTTTTCCTCGCCTGCCACGCGCAGGCGGCGCAGGCGGTGAAGCTCGGGGCGAAGCACGGCTTTCGCATCCTCTACCACTGCAGCCACGCCGACGAAGAAGCGCTCGACCTGCTGGAAGAGAAGAAGGACGAGCTTTTCGTGGCGCCCGCGATCGGGCTCATGTACGCCCGGACCTACGAGGCGGAGTCTTTCGGCATCACGCGCGAGGCGGCCGAGAAGCTCGGCGCGCCTTTCACCCTCGAGCGCATGCAGAGGCTCTACCCGAAGATGCGCAGGCGCGGCATCCGCGTGCTGCCGGGCGGCGACTACGGCTTCCCCTACAATCCGATCGGGCGCAACGCGCGCGACCTGCAGTGGTTCGTCGAGCTGCTCGGCTATACGCCCACCGAAGCGCTGGTCGCCGCGACCAAGCTCGGCGGCGAGCTGATGGGACGCGGCGAGCTCCTCGGCCAGGTGAAGCCCGGCTATCTCGCCGACCTGCTCCTCGTGGACGGCGACCCGACGCGCGACGTGCGCGTGCTGCAGGACCAGGACCGGCTGGCGATGATCATGAAGGACGGCAAGTTCCACAAGCGCTCGCCTCGCGTACGCACCACGACATCTCAACCCGAAGGCATGGCGCTCACGGATCTGTAAATGAACGACCCGAAAGAAGTTCGCAGGGCGATCCGCGCAGGGCGCCATCGCAGGAACACCGCCGGGCTTGCGCGCGGCTACGTGCAAGGGAACGTCTGTATCCTGCCGCGGCAATACGCCGAGGACTTTCGCGCCTTCTGCGAAGCGAACCCGAAGCCCTGCCCGCTTCTCGCCATGTCGGCGCCCGGCGATCCACGCCTGCCGGAGCTCGGTGAGGATCTGGACATCCGCACCGATGTACCCCAATACCGGATTTTCAGGAACGGCACGCAGGCAGGCGATGTGACGGATCTACGCGACCTCTGGCGCGATGATCTCGTCACGTTCGTCCTCGGGTGCTCGTTCTCCTTCGAGGAAGCGCTGATGGCGGCGGGCCTCCGGCTGCGCTATGTCGAGCAGGGGACGAACGTGCCGATGTATCGCACCAGCGTCGACACCGTGCCCGCCGGTCCCTTCCGCGGCAAGCTCGTGGTGTCGATGCGGCCTTTCAAGCCCGCTGATGCCATCCGCGCGATCGAGATCACCTCGCGCTACCCGCGCGTGCACGGCTCGCCGGTCCACGTGGGATTTCCGGAGGTGATCGGGATCGAAAATCTGGATAAGCCCTGGGCAGGAGACCCGACCGAAGTGCGCGCGGACGAGCTGCCGCTTTTCTGGGCCTGCGGCATCACGCCGCAGTCGGTGGTGCTCGAGGCGAAGCCCTCGTTCTGCATCACCCATTCGCCGGGTCACATGCTGGTCACGGACCTGACGAACGCGAGCCTCGCGGCCTAGTCAGGCCACAGCCGTCGCGAAGCGATCCGGGCACCGTCGCCGAGCGCCTTGAGCTTCGCCCAGGCGACGGCTTCGGGGATCTCGGTATTTCCCGCTGTTGAGGCGAAGCCGCAGTCGTTGCCGAACATGACGTTCTCGCGCCCAGCCGCCTTCGCCCAGCGCTCGATGCGGTCGGCGACGCCCTCGGAGTGCTCGATGGTCACGTTCGAGTGCGTCACCGCGCCCGGGATCAGCTTCTTGCCTTCGGGCAGCTTGAGCCTCTGCACGACGCGCCACTCGTGCTCGTGCCGCGGGTTGGCGGCCTCGAAGGAGTACGCCCCGGCGCGGATCGTGAGGATGAGGTCGAGCACCTGCTCGAGCTGCAGGTCGGACAGGCGCGGGCCGAAGTTGACGCCGTAGCAGGTGTGGTACCGGATGCGTTCCTCCGGAAAGCCGCGCAGCGCGTGGTTAAGGTGTTCGATGCGCTTCTGCATCCAGGCGCGGTACTGCGCGAGGTCCATGTCCTTGCGCGAGTCCCACGAGCTCACCATCCTCGGATCGTCGATCTGGAGGTATAGGCCGGCGTCGAGGATCGCCTTGTACTCCTCCCGCATCGCTTCGCCGTGCGCCTGGAAGTACTCGGCTTCCGATTTGTAGTGCTCGTTCGCGTCGCCCGGGATGGGGCTCGCCGAAGGCATGAAGCCTTCCTCGGCGCGGGCTTGCGCCATGGCCTCTCTCAGGTTGGCGAGATCGCGCTGCAGGAACTCGTGGCCGACGTAGCGGATCGGCGCCACGCACACGCGCGGCGCGACGCGCACCGTGTTCGCGAACGGGCTGTGCTCCTGCACCTTTCGGTAGTACTCCGGAAACTGGGTCGCGTCGCGGCCGTTGGGATCGACCGGCCCCGGCGCCGGCATGCCGCCCTTCGGGATGCGCGGCTCGAAGCCGCCGATGCGCTCGGCGCGGTAGGCCATGAAGCTCGGCTTGCTGCACTCGCCGTCGCTCACGATGTCGATGCCCGCCTCGACCTGCCTGCGCACGATCTCGCGCACGTTCCTCGCGAGGGCTTTCTCGTACGCCGCTTCGTCGACGCTGCCGCCTTCGAAGCGCGCGTGGAGTGCCGCCAGCATGTCGGCCGGCCGCGGAAGGCTCCCTGTGTGGGTAGTGCGAATGCGATCGGTGCTAGTCTTCATGAATGAAGTTTATTCCAGCCTTGGCGCTCGCCGTCTTCGCGACGGGAGTGCATGGGCAGACCGGCTATCCGGACAAGCCTGTGAGGCTCGTGGTCGGGTTCAGCGCCGGCGGGCCGACCGACCTGCCGGCGCGGTTCATCGCCGATCGGCTCGGGACCGCCCTCGGCCAGCGCGTGATCGTCGAGAACCGTCCGGGCGCGGGCGGACAGATCGCCACGCAGGACGTCCTCGCCAAGCCGAGGGACGGGTACAACCTGCTCCTCTGCACGCATTTCGAGTCGATCAACGCGGCGGTGTACAAGAACGTCGCGTACAAGCTTTCCGACCTCGCGCCGATCAGCCAGATCTCGCGCTACTACTACGCGGTGGCGCTCTCCAACGAGGTTCCGGCGCAGGATCTCGAAGGGTTCATCGCCTACGCGCGCGCCAACCCCGGCAAGCTCAACTACGGCACGATCGGCCGCGGCTCGGCCCAGGAAGTGCTCGCCCTCGAGCTCGCGAAAGCCGCCGGAATCAGTCTGACGGGCATTCCGTACAAGGGCGGCGCCGATGCGGTGAACGACCTCATGGCGGGCCGGGTGCACCTCTACGTTTCGCCGACGCTCAACGTCCTGCCGCAGTACAAGGCCGGACGGCTGCGAGTCCTCGCCGTCACGAGCGCCGAGCGCCTCGCCGCCGCGCCGCAAATACCGACGCTGACCGAGAAGGGGCTCGCCTTCGTGCGCTTCGGCTGGCTCGGCGTCTGCGGCGGCGCCGGCACGCCGCAGCCGGCGATTGCGCTCCTCAACCGGCAGGTCGGAGCCATCGTCAAGTCGCCCGAATACCGCGACCTCATCGAGAAGGCCGGCTCGGTCGCGGTGTCCTCCACGCCCGAGGAGCTCGACCGGGTCCTGCACGAGACCTACGAGCAGACCGCTCGTATCGTGCGCGAGTTCGGGCTGCAGATGGACTAGGGCTCCGAGAGCCAGCTTTCGGCCGCGGCGACGCTGTCGAAGAGCCGCACGTTCACGCCGCGGTTGAGCGCGACGGTTTCGGCGAAATGGGCCATCGATGGATCGCCGCTGTCGTACGGGACATAGGCAATCTTGCGCAGCTTGCTGCCATCGGCTGCGCGCTGCGAAATGACTTCGTAGACGCTGGTTGTGGGCATGTTAGGGCCGCGGAGCTGCATGTCCAGCAGGACCGAAGCCCGGCCGTACCTCACGCACGCCGCATGGGCGTCCTCCAGGAACCTGAGCGCGTTCGCGGGCGTCAGGTCGCCGTCCACGCGGGCGTACACGTACGTTGGCCGTTCTTCGATCGTGAGCTGGTAGGACACAAGTACCCCAGGGGCCAAGCCTATCCCAACCCGCCCGAGAAACGGTTCTAGCCCGGAATTTCCGGATCTACGAGCCTCGCCAGCGCATCGAGCGACTCCTGCCACCCGAGATAACACGCCTCGACCGGAATAACTTCCGGCACGCCCTCCTGCACGACGCTGAGCTCGGTGCCGCAGGAAACGGCCTTCAGCGTCACCGTGACCGTCATTTCCCCCGGCGGGTTCGGATCGTCGAACTTGTCGGTGTAGCGAAGCCGTTCGTTCGGCTTGAGCTCGAGGTAGCGGCCGCCGAAGGAGTGGCTCGCCCCGGTGCTGAAGTTGGTGAACGACATCCTGTGGGTGCCGCCGACCCGTGCATCGATCTCGTGCACCTTGCCGGTAAAGCCGTTCGGCGGAAGCCATTTCGCCATGGCGTCGGGGTCGAGGAAGGCGCGGTAGACGCGTTGGGGGGTTCCGCGGAGCACGCGGTGAAGACGGATGGTGTTTCCTGGCATGGTGCTTCTCCTTTGAGGTGACCTACCCTATAGTCGAACGGCGCCGATCCGGATCGACATGGGAGGTTTCCGGCCATGAAAACATATTTCGTGCTTCTCGCCGCATCCGTTTCCTGCAGCGCCTTCGGCGGCACGCTCGGCGGGCCGCTGACGCTGGAAGACGAGGGCAGCTTCTTCGTCAACGGCAAGGTCGTCGTGTCGCAGCATCCCGGCGCATCGCTCGTCACCGGTCCTGCGGCGCCGGGCCGCATCACCGTGAACCAGATGTATGTCCACTACCGCATCCCGGCAGCGGCGAAGGGGCCTGCGCTCGTGCTGGTCCACGGCTCGAATCATTCCGGCGTGACCTACGAAACCACGCCCGACGGCCGCGAGGGCTGGGCGACCTATTTTCTGCGCAAGGGCTATCCCGTCTACGTCGTCGACCACTCCGGACGCGGACGCTCCGGCTTCGATCCTACGCCGGTCAATCTCGTGCGCGATCAGCCCGGTGCCAATCCGGCGTCGCTGCCGACGCTCTTCCTCGCCACGCAGGAGCGTGCGTGGCTCAACTTCCGCCTCGGACCCTCCTACGGCGTGCCGTTCCCCGGACTGCAGTTCCCATTGGAGGCGATGGAGCAATACACGGCGCAACTGGTGCCGAATGCAGAGACCACGCTCGCCGGGATGGGCGCCAACACCGTCGACGCCCTGGCGGCGCTGCTCGACAAGATCGGTCCGGCGGTCGTGGTGGTGCACTCGCAGTCCGGCGTCTACGGGCTCGACGTGGTGCGCAAGCGCGCGAGCCGGGTGCGAGCGCTCGTCAGCGTCGAAGGCGGCTGCGATACCTTTCAGTCCGCCGATGCCGCGCGGTTCAAGTCCGTGCCGATGCTCTCGCTGTGGGGCGACAACAGCGTCGGCGCCAAGGACACCGTGAACGGCGACAAGCGGCGCGACGGTTGCCTCGCCGCGGTGAACGCGATCAAGGCGGCCGGCGGCCGCGCTTCGCTTCTTCTCCTGCCCGACGCCGGCATCAAGGGCAACAGCCACATGATGATGATGGACAAGAACAACCTTCAGGTCGCCGACCAGGTGCTCAAGTGGCTCGGCTCCAGCCTGGCAGCGCCGTAGCGTCAGCGAAAGGCGAACTCGACGATCATCTTGAGCACCCAGCGATCCGACGCGTCGGTGAATCCGCGGCCGATGCCGAGGTTGAACTCCGACTTCCCGAGCTTGCCGTCCCACGCGGCGTAGAGAACGCGGCTCTGCTCGCCGCCGAAATACTCGAGGCCGAAGGAATTCCATCCGAACGCCTGATACGCGATTTTCGCCGCGGGCTGGAAAGTCGTGGCGCGCGAGCTCCCCGAAAGCTGCTTGTCGGCGCCGGGATTCGCGACGAAGTGCCAGCGGCCCGCGCGGTATCCCAGGATCGGGATGAGCTCTGCGCTCGAGAACGACGCCTCCCCGGGCGGCTCGTTGCGCGCCAGCTCGAAGTTGAAGCCCCAGTAGAATCCCTCGTCTTCGTCGTGAGGCGCCACGTACTGGAGCTCGCCCCGGTATCCGACGAGGTCGTTCGAGCCTGCGTCGATGACGAAAGGAAGCTGGAAGCTGAGCTCCCAGTTGCGCCGCAGGCCGTAGGAGTACTCCGGCATGATCTGCAGCGGCGTAGCCTGATTCTCGGCTTTCGGCCCGGCGCTGCTCGCCTTGTTGACGTGCACCTCGAGCGTGTGCTCGCGATAGCGCGCCAGCTCGTCGGTGAACACCCTGATCTCGTTCGGCGCGGCGGCGGCGATGACCGGTGCCGCGGCGAGGGCTAATATTCCGCTCCGGAACGAGGGGGACATATGAGAAGAGTACTTCCAGCCGTTGCGCTGGTCTTTGGCGTCTCGCTCGCGCAAGCGCAGACGACCGACATCCTGATCGAGATCGACACCGGACGCACGGAGGGGGTGTTCAAGAAATCCGCCGTGTTCCAGCGGGCGATCCTCGCCAGGCCAGCCAAGCCCAGCGACACGGCGCTCCTGTATTTCCGCGGCTACCCGGGAATCGCGAGGATTCAATCCGTCGCGGACAAGGACCGCAACCTGCAGCCTTTCATGAGAAAGAACCAGCAGCTTTTAGCCGACGAAGGCATCGCGCTGGTGGTCATGGACTGCCCCACCGACCAGTGGGGCTCGGCCGGGGGACCGCGCGTGACAGGCTGCCTGGACGACTACCGGTCGTCGAAGCAGCACGCCGACGACGTGAGGAGCGTCATCGCCAAGCTCAAAAACGAGTACGGTTACTCGAGGATCTTCGTGATGGGTCACAGCATGGGGACGATCAGCTCGAGGTGGCTGGCGAAAAACCTCGGCAGCGAGATCACCGGCAGCATCCACTCCTCATCGATGAACGGCTACAACAAGTTCGGGCACGCGAACTCGCTCTCCGGCTTTTCCTACGGCAGCATCGCCGCGCCAGTGCTCCACGTTCACAACGAAAAGGATGCTTGCGAGCACACGCCTTATTCGACCGTGAGGGCTTATGCCGGCGAGAACCTGGTGACCGTGCACGGCGGCGTGGCTCAGGGCGATCCCTGCGGCGCGGGCCACCTGCACTCGCACCAGGGGAACGAGGAGGCCGTCGTCCGGGCGATCATTACCTGGATCAAGACGGGAAAAGTGGAGCGCGAGATCGGGACCTGAGCGGCACGCCCGGCGGATCCTCGGCAAATCGCAAACCTTCGTCAGGATTCGCGGCATCGCTCGACACTGCGGTTCCCAAGTCTTACGTTGAGGACTCGCGTGAGGCTTGGGGGCGCGTGGCAGCAAGCGGGGACGCGCGCGTGCGCAGGGGAGCGCGCGCGTCCCTTCAGTTTCCTCGCATTGGTCTTAAGCCTTTGTTTTCAGGGATCCAGGCGGATATTCGCGCTCTGGATGACGGCGGCGTAGCGCTCCTGCTCCGCCCGGATGAACGTCTGCAGCTCCTCGGGCGTGCTCGCCACCGGATCCAGTCCAGCCCCCAGCAACCGGTTGCGCAGGTCCTTCGAGGCCATGGCCTTGCGCACCTCGCGCGACAGCCGCTCGTAGACCTCCTGCGGCAGGCTTGACGGCGCTGCGAGTCCGATCCACACCCCCATGTCGTAATCGGGCAGCTCCGCGGCCTGCTGCAGCGTCGGTACTTCCATCAGCGCAGCGGCGCGGCGCGCCGTGGAAACGCCGAGCGCCCTGAGGCGGCCGGCGCGCACGTGGCCGACGGTTGCGGCGACCACCTCGATCGCATAGTCCACCTGGCCGTTCATGACGTCGACGAGCTCGGGTCCTGCGCCCTTGTAGGGAACGTGGCGCGCCCGGATTCCCGTCATGGAATTGAAAAGCTCCTCGAGCAGATGGCCGGTCGCGCCGGCACCGGACGATCCGAACGTGTACTTGTCGGGGCTCGCACGCAGGAGTGCGACGAATTCCTTCGCATCCTTCGCCGGGAACGAGGGCGACACGACAAGGACGTAAGGGCTGCGCGAGATGAGCCCGAGCATCACGAGGTCCCTGACGGGATCGTAGGGCAGCTTCTGCAGAGACGGCATGACCGACACCGGGCCGCTCGAGGCGGCGAGCAACGTGTAGCCGTCCGCCGGGCTCTTGGCCGCGATGGCCGTGCCGATCGAGCCTCCCGCGCCGGGGCGGTTGTCGATGACGAACGGCTGGCCGAAAGCCTCCTGCAGCTTCTGCGCTAGCAGGCGCGCGGCAATGTCGGTCGCCTGGCCCGGTGGCCACGGGACGACCACTTTGACTGGCCTCGACGGGTATCCCGCAGCGGCCGAAACGCCCGCGGCGCCGAACATGACTGCGACCAGGAATAAGGTCCTGAGCATGAGTCTTTCCTGAGGGTTCAAAGCGCGGCAGGGTAAAGAAGACGGGGATACCAAACAGGTACGGCGTCGCGCGCTTCGTCGCGCAGCCGCCATGTCCTCGGTTGTACCCAATTGGTATGCGCCGGCCCGGTGACAGCGGCTAGTCTGCCCCGCTTTCGCGTGTGCGGTCGGCACGCCCCACGGGGACAGGATGTTCGACAATCCATTGCCGCTGCTGCTCGCTCTTGGCGTCTTCGCGGGGGCGCTGGTATCGGGGTTCACCGGATTTGCCTTCTCCGCGGTCGCCGGGGCCGTGCTGCTCCACGTACTCCCGCCTGTAGAAGCCATCCCGCTGATGATGGCCTGCAGCGTCCTCGTGCAAAGCACGAGCCTCGTCTCCCTGCGGCGCAGCGTGCCGTGGCGCAACGTCCTGCCGCTCATCGGTGGCGGCCTTGCCGGCCTGCCTTTGGCGCTCTACTACCTGCGCCACGGCGATCCCGCCGTGATTCGCGCGGGCTTCGGAATCTTTCTTGCCGCCTACGCCGCCTACATGCTCTTTCGCCCCAAGGCCCGGTATTTCGAGCACACGCCAGGAAGCGGGCTCGAAGCCGCGATCGGCTTCGTCGGCGGGTTGCTGGGCGGCATTACCGCGATGCCGGGCGCGATCCCGGCCATCTGGTGCGGCCTGCGAGGCATCCCCAAGGACCGCCAGCGGGGCACGGTGCAGCCCTACATTGCAGCGATGCAAATAGCGGCGCTCGCGTTTCTCGCGGCGCAGCGCGGACTTCCGCAGGCCCTCGCGGGATACCTGCTGTATGCCGTCATACCGCTGGTCGCCGGCGTCCTGCTCGGACTGGCTCTCTTCGGCAAGGTGAGCGACGCGCTATTCCGCCGCGCCCTGCTTTGCGTGCTCCTCGCCTCCGGACTGGGCTACGTCCTTTAGAAGCGCCCTTCCAGGCAATCGGGTCGCTGCAGCATCCGGTAGAGCGCCATCGTCTTCGTCCCGGGCGCGATCCCCAACGTAGCCGAGAGCATCTTCTCGCAGCGCCGGAACACGCCGATGGCCTCGGCGCGCCTTCCCATGGCGGAGTGGCAAAGCATGAGCCCGTGGTAGAGCTCCTCGAGCTGGCCGTCCGTGTCGAGGCCGCTCTCGAAGGCGTCGATCGCTGCGGCATGCTGTCCGGACGCGAGCAGAGTCCGGCCGTGTTGCGCCACGTGCCTCATGAACCTGCTGCGCAGACGCTCCCGCAATGGCGTGGCCCACGACGACTCCACGTGCCTCAGGAACGGGCCCCTGTAGAGCGAGCACACCCTCGTGAAGCCACGCTCGTCCGCGGGTCCCAGCGCGGGCGGCTGGGCAAGGGCGCGCTCGAGGGCCCAGGCATCCACCCACACGTGCGCCGGATCGAGCGTCAACTCGTTCCTGCGCAGGATGATCGCCTGCTCGCATGCGAGGAGCTTGCGCAGCCGGTGAAGGGCAATCGCGCATGCCTGATGCGCGGCGTCGCCGTCCGCGTCCGGCCACAGCACGTCGGTAATCTGGAGCTCGGCCACGCCGCGGCCGCCCAGGGCGATCAGGGCCATCAGCAGCTCGAGCGGTTTGCGCTGCGCCCTGCAGTTGAGCTCCAGGGGCCGGCCGTCGAGCTCGACCCGGAAGTGCCCGAGCGTGCACACCCTCACCGCGAACGGCCAGCTGTCCAGCCGCAAGGCTTGCGGCGTGGGCGCAAGCCGGCAGCGGCGCGCGAGCTCCCGCGCATGCTCGACCTCGATACTGTTTTCAAGCGCGGCCACGACGACCTTGCCAAGATTGCGCTGCGTCCAGAGCAGCCGATTGAAGAATCCCGACGCCTTGGAGCGCTGCATGGCCCGGCGCAGCAGCGGCAGGGCGAGGCGCTGCTTGCCGCGCTCCAGGGCAAAGGACACGAGCGCAAAATCGCAGCTGAACGCGATCTTCGTGCTTTTCGCGGCGCGGCCGATCCGGCGCGCCTCGGCGAGGCGCGCGAGCGCCTCCCGGCGTCGGCCCGTCTCGAACTGGGCATGCGCCAGCCCGAGGCGATGGTAGGCCTGCCAGAACGGCGCGCCCGCCGCGTCGGACAGCTTCACTGCCTGCGTCGCGTTCTCGAGCGCCGCGGCTGCGTCGCCGGTGTGGTACGCGTGGAGGAAGAGCAGGTAGTGATAGCGGGCGCGATCGAGCATGCGCCCGGGCGCGATCGTCGCCTTGGCGCGCTCGAGCAGGCGCGCCGCCGCGGCGGCATCCCCCATCTTGAGCCTGCTGACCGCCCACTGGAACAGGAGGAAGAAGCTCATGAGCGTCAGCCCCTCGCGCTCTGCCGTCGCCATGCCGCTTTCCACGGCGCGCAGGCATTCCTGCGGGGCGCCGATCGAAACGTAGTAGGCAGCCTCGACGCAACGCCACAGCACGAAGGCCATCGGCGAGCTGCGCGCGAGGTTCGCGTCCGGGCGCACGGCGTCCATCAGGACGCGCGCCTTCGCGACGTCGCCGATGCAAAGCGTGTGATACAGCACGAGCTGGTTGCCCAGGAGCATCTGGGTCTCGACTCGCGGACTCGCGAGCACGATCTGCTCCACCCGCTCCGCCCACCGCGGCAGATCGGCGCGGTGCGGCTGGCGGTACATCAGCGCCATGAACATGCCCGCGGAAACGCGCGCCTCGATCTCCGGCGTCGGGTAGCCCGGATAACGCCCGCGCAGTGCGTCGAGCGCCGCGATCCAGCGGTCCAGGGGAGCGAACTCCCCCCACTCGTACACGAACGAATCGACGATGCTCGCCCACGCGCTGAAGAGCCCCGCGGCATCGTCGGCATGCTCGAACGAGCGCAGGGCCTCCTCGAAGTGCCGCCGCGCTTCGAGCGGGTCGAAGGGCAGCCGGCACATGCCCAGCCAATAGATCGCCCACGGGCACGCTTCCCGCACGGCAGGCGGAAGCGCCCGCAGCCAGCCTTCCACGATGCGGCCCCGTCCCTGCGCCAGGAACTCGGCAGCGCGGCCGAGCGCAAGGCGCGACGCTTCATCCCAGGCGCGCGCCCCGGCGTAGAGGGCGAACGCGTCCGCCGTTTCGCCGTCCCCCTCCAGGAGCCGGCCCGCGGTCCGGCGCAACGCGGTCAGCGCCGCAGGCGACAAGGTGTCCTCGGCGCGCCGCATGAGGAATTCCCGGAACAGGGGATGGAATTGGTAGACGACGGAGCCGTCGCAGGCCCGCGAGCGCTTCAACGTGAAGTAGCTCGCCCGCTCGAGCTCGTTCAGCACGCTTCCCGCGTCGGCGCTGCCGCTCAGCGCGGCGACGCGCTCCGCCGTCATCTCGGGAAGCAGCGACGCAGTCAGAAGCGTCGCCTGCGCGGCGGCATCCATTCGGCCGAAGATCTCGCTGGCAAAGTAATCGAACACCACCTGGGGCGTCGCCCCGGCGGGCAGCTCGCGGGCAACACCGAGACGAAGCTTCTGCTCGAGGGCAAGCACGACACCTGCGGCCCATCCCTGCGTGCGGGCATGAAGCTGGCGCAGGCCGGGGTCGTCGATCTCCACGCCGCGCAGCTCGGCTATGTCGCCGCACTCCTCGTAGCTCAGCTTCAGGTTCTCGCCCTGGACGAGCGCCACGTCGCCGCGGGCGCGGGCGAGCGCCAGAGCGGCCGGCGGCTCGCTTCGGCTGAGAAAGATGGCGCCGATGCCTTCGGGAAGGGATTCGACGAGCTCGCGCATCACGTCGTGCAGCGCGCTTGCGCTCTCCGCCTGCTCGTAGTTGTCGAACACCAGCGCGCACGGTGCCTCGAGCCTCGCGTAGGCGTGCTCGAAGTACCGGCGGCTGAACACCGGCGTGCGAGGCAGAAACTCCGGCGTGAGATGCGGCAGTGGGACGGTGCGCGGGCGTGGCGCCGTCTGCTCCAGCGCCTGGGCGAAATAGTGGAAGAACGTCGCTGGATCGCTGTCGTCCGGGTGCATGCGGTACCACACGCACGGCAGCCGGCGATGGGCGAGATAGGTGCTCACCAGCGTCGTCTTGCCGCAGCCCGGCTGCCCCGCGACCCACACCGCCGGATGGCGGCGTGCCTGCTCCATCTCCTCGAACAGGCGATGGCGCAGAAGCGCACCGACCGGCCGGGGTCGCGTGAACTTGCCTAGCGTGGAGCGCGTACCCGTATGCACGCCTGCGGCCCCCGACAAGACTTTTTCCCGCGCCGGATTCTAGGGTCGCGACGCTGCTTCCATATGATCGGCTTGTAGCAGGTTTGTATCGATTGTTGCCCGTGGCCCTTGACATATTAATCCTTTTGGGTGAATATTATGCCATGGAGCTGGACGACACCCTGGTCGCACTGGCGGACGAAACCCGCCGCGCGATCCTCAAGCACCTCGCCTCCGGCGAGGCGCGCGTGACCGAGGTCGCCGCGCCGTTCGAGATCTCCCTCAACTCGGTCTCGAAGCACATCCGCCTCCTCGAGCGCGCGGGGCTGGTGCGGCGGCGCGTCTCCGGGCGCGACCACTTCCTGTCGCTCGACCCGAAGCCGTTCGACGAGCTCGCGCAATGGATGCAGCGCACGCGCGAGTTCTGGAATTCCCGCCTCGACGACCTGGAAGCCGCCCTGCGCGCCGAGGATGCGATCGAGGCCGCTTCGAAATCCTCCAAACGAACCGTGAAAAGGAAACGCAAATGAACCGAGCCGTCACCGTGATCGAACCCGGCACCGTCAAGCTGCAGCGCCTTCTCCCCGGCCCGATCGAGCGCGTCTGGGCCTACATCACCGAGTCCGACAAGCGCGCGAGGTGGCTCGCCCGGGGCGAGTTCGACCTGCGGGTCGGCGGGAAGGTCCGCCTCGAGTTCGACAACTCGAAGCTCTCGCCGGACTGCGTCACGCCGGAGAAGTACAAGGACCGCGGTCTGGGCAAGTTCGACGGCGTCATCACGCGCCTCGAGCCGATGCGCCTTCTCTCGCACACCTGGATGTGGAACGGCGGCGACACCGAAGTGACCTACGAGCTGACGCCTCGCGGCAAGGAGGTGCTCCTCGTCATCGTCCACCGCCGCCTGGAAGGCCGCGACCTGCAGGCGAGCGTCATGGGCGGCTGGGACGTCCACACCGGCATCCTCGAAGACGTGCTGAAGGGCGTCGAGCCGCGCCCGTTCTGGGCCACGCACGAGCGGCTGGAAAAAGAGTACGCGGCCGCCCTCTAGAGCGTCGGGCGGGGACTAGGCGGAAACGAGCCTGACGAGGGTGATCTCGGGGCTAGTCCCGAAGCGCACGGGCGGCCCCCAGCTTCCCGTGCCCGCGCTCACGTAGACCCACATGCTTCCCTCGCGCGAGATCCCCGCGACGTGAGGCGCGTGAACCAGCCGCACCGCGAGCGTCCAGGGAAAGAACTGCCCGGCGTGCGTATGGCCTGAGAGCTGCAGGTCGAAGCCCGCGCGCGCGCCGAGCGGCGCGAGCTTCGGGTTGTGCGCGAGGAGCAGCCGGAAATCCGCGCCCGGCGCGTCCTCGAGCGAGATCTGCGGGCGCCGCGCCCGATAGGCCGGATCGACGACCCCGCCGACGAGAAGCGTCGCCGCGCCTCGGCGAAGCACGGCGTGCTCGTTCAGCAGCACGCGCACGCCCATTTCGCGCCAGTGCGCGATCCACGCGTCTGCTCCGGAATAGCAGTCGTGATTGCCAAGGATGAAGAAGGCGCGCCCGCCTTCGACGAGCCCCGCGAGCGGCGCGACGTGCGGCGCGAGCCGCTCGACCGGCCCGTCGACCATGTCCCCGGTGAGCGCCACGAGGTCGGGCGCGAGGCTGCGCGCGCGCTCGACGGTGCGCTCGACGTAGCCGCGACGGATGCTGCGCCCGACGTGCAGGTCGGAAATCTGCACGATGCGAAAGCCGTGGAGCCCGGGATGGAGCCCCGGCACCTGGATCTCGACTTGCTCGACCCGCGGCCCGCGCAGCGCGACGATGGCCCCGAGCGCCACGGCGGCGAGCGAGAGAATCGACACGGTCGGAACTCCCGCCTCGGCGATCACGCCGTGCGCCCGCTCGAGGGGCAGCGCCGCCGTGGCGAAGAGCAGCAGGTCGCGAACCAGCGTCAGGACCAGAATGAAGCTCACCCACGCCATCGAGAGATAGCTCGCCTGATGGGCCGCCTGGTCGAGCCATGACTCTTCGCCGTCGCGCTCGACGGTCCAGTAAAGCGCCGGCACGATCCAGATGAGAAGAAAAGGAATCGCGAGCGCAGCGCGCTCCCATGGCCCGTCGGCAAGCCGCGTCGCGGGATACGCGTAGGCAGCCGCGAGGAGCGCGGTGACAACGAGGACGAAGGGCTGCAGGAGGCGTTTCATTGCCCGGTCGGACTCAGCTTATCGCAGAGCGAGCAATGGTCCCTGTGACCTACGGTCCGTTGCGTTTGCCGTGTCAACTCGCACCCTTATAACGAAGCCATGGCGCCTCTTCGGTCTACAGCACTTTCGATCATGGCGGCCACGCTCGCCGCCTGCGGGACGGGCGGCGGAGGCGGCGGAGGAAGCGGGACTCCAACCCAGATTCCTCCCGCACCAAGCCAGACTCCCCCGCCAAACCAGGCTCCCGCCCCAGACCAGACTCCCGCGCCAAACCAGACCACTCAACGCCAGACCTTCACCACGTTCTCCGCGGTTCAGCCCAACCAGAACGTCGTCATGGGCGGATCTGCCACCACGATGAGCGGGACGCAGACGGGCAACGGTCCTGTTACGTCGGTCAGCCCAGAGACGAATGGTGCTTCGAATCTGACCCTCGCCTTTGACAGCCAACGCACGCTGACTGCCCTCGCCATCAGCGCACCCGAAGGCAACGTATCCTTCGACCGGTCCGCGGGCCACAGCACTTCCTGTGGCGGCGGCGGAGTGTGCAAGGCTTCGAGCCCGACCGCATCGGCGGTCATCGGCGACGCGCTCGGAAGCGGCTGGAACTACCAGACGTACGGGGTTTGGGCGGTTCAATCGGGTCCGAATAACTTCGTGCTCGGGGGCGTGTCCGCCGGCAACGCCACGCCCGGCAATGCAGTCCCCACGACGGGGACCGGCACCTTCTTTGGCAATGCTTCGGGTTACTTCATCGATGCGGCTGGAATACGTTCCGCCACTTCTGCAGCAATGATCGCCAACGTCGACTTTCAAAACCGCGCTATCGGGTTCACTACGATCGACACGACCCTCGTGAACTCCACGACCGGCGCTGCAAGCAGCAGGCAGGAACTTGACCTCACCGGTTCGTTGAGTTGGGCGTCCGGCATAAACAATTTTTCGGGTCAGGTGCAAACACGGGACAGCACTCTCAACGGCAGCGCGTCCGGAAAGTTCTACGGCCCGACTGCCCAAGAGATCGGAGGGACCTACCAGCTCGGCGGTGCGGGTGTCAGCCGCATGGTCGGAGGCTTTGGCGGCATCAAGCGGTGAATGAGGGCATGGCGGCGGAGGCTCCTCGTCGCCGCGCTTAGCATTGCTTTCGCAGGTCCGGTTGCAGCCCAGCAGCCCGATCCCGAGATCCAGCGCGCATTCATCGAAGGCGCGCAGCGGCTCGAGGCAGGCGACTTCGAATCCGCGGCACGCATCTTCCGCGAGCTGACGCACAAGACCGACAGCCCGCGAGTCAAGCTCGAGCTCGCGCGAGCGCTCTTTTACCTCAAGCAGTACCAGGAATCCCGCCGGCTCTTCAAGTCCGTCCTGCTCGAGCCCGAGTTGCCTTGGCGCGTGCACGACAACATCGAGGCGTTCCTGCGCTCCATCGACGAGGTCGACGGCTATGCGCGCTTCGCGCTCTCCGTGGTGTCGGATTCCAATCCGCGCAACATCACCCAGGAGCGCCAGTTCACGATCGGCGGCGTGCGGCTGACCTTCGAGCCGCCGCAGGACAACGAGCGCGTTACAGGCCTGCGCTATTCCTTCCAGGCCATGGAGCCGATCCTGCGCGAAAGCCGCGTTTCCGTGTACTTCAACGCCTCGTATCTGGACTACCCGTCGCAATCGCTCGACCGCCTGACCGCCGATGGCGGGCTTTCCAAGCGCCTGGGCGCCTCCTATACCGAGTTGCGCGGGGGAATGGAGGGCGGAACCTTCGGCGGCCAGTACCTCTACCGGTTCCCGTATCTCGAGCTGAGCCAGCGGCTTTCCGAGTCGCAGGTTCACCGGCTCGACGGCACGGTGAGAGTCGGCCGGGTCACTTTCCCGTACTACTCCTACCTCGACGCCAACTATGGAAGCGTCACGCTCTCTGCGGTGAGGAGCACGACGCAGGCGCTCGCCGGATTGCTCAAGGCAACCGTGGAGCTCTCCGACGCCAGGGAACGGCCCTACACGTACTACGGCGTCACGCTCGAGCCCGGGATCAATCTATTCGTCGAGCGGCCCGCCCCGCTTCGTCTCCGTGCCGGCCTCGCGTTCGGACACCGGCAATACGCCGCCGACGATCCGCTCTTCGGCGTCACCCGAAGGGACCACCGCATCGCGCTCGAGGCGTCGCTGCGCAACAAGGAGTGGCGCTGGATGAACTTCACGCCCGCGCTGGCAATGACGCTCGAACGAAACGACTCGACCATCGACTTCTACAGCTACCGCAAGGCCAACGTCTACCTGGTATTGGAGTGAGCAGAAAAGACAAGGGCCCTGGCTAATGCCAGGGCCCCGAATCTACAACGCCGCGACTACTTGGCTGCGGCCGGGAAGGCGGGCAGCTTGTTGATGTCGCGCGGATCGTGCTGGATGATGACGGTCGCCTTCACGTTCTTGGCGATGCCCTTGAGGCGCTCGATCGAGGAGATCGTCTCGGATCGGTCGTAGTTAAAGCCCGGCACGCCGTCCGAATCCCAGTTCTCGTGGAAGTGCACCGCATCGCCGATGAGGATGACCGGCCCTTTTTCTTTCAGCCGGACGAGCAGCGACTGATGACCCGGCGTGTGGCCCGGCGTGCGCAGGATCATCACCGTGCCGTCGCCGAACACGTCCTTGTCCGCGGGCTGCGGCTCCACCTTGCCGCCGCCGCTGATCCAGTGCTTGAAGCCGGCTACGTTCGCGCCCTGCATCGGCTTCGGCGCGGTGATCGCGTCCCACTCCTTCTGTCCGATCAGCAGCGTCGCGTTTGGCACCGTGTCGAGCTGGCCGGTGTGGTCGGCATGGAAGTGGCTGATGCCGACGTACTTCACCTGCTCGGGCTTCACCTTCATCTGCGCCAGCAGCTCGCCCAGCGGTTTGTTGGTGGCGTTGGGCGTCGAGCCCGGCGCGTAGCCCGTATCCCAGACCATGTAGTCGTCGCCGTGCTTGATGACGTAGCAGCTGAACGTGAAGGGCTTCTTCTGATCGGTGTATGCGAAGGTGTCGCTGAACCGGCGCGCGTCGTTGAACCCGTTGCCGCAGTCGAGGCGCGTCAGCGTGACTTCGGCCGTCTGGGCAAGGGCCCCCGCAGCCGAAAAGGCGCCGACCGCGGCGCCGAGCAGGCATAGTTTCCTGAGCATCATTCCTCTCTCCTAAGTCTCCCAAAAGTGGAACGCGGATGTTGCCGGCACGGCCACGTGCCGGTCAACGGAAAAAGAAAGACGGCCCGGTGGAATACCGGACCTTCTGTCCTGTTGCTTGTCCGACGTTTTGCCCGACCGCGTCGCCTCAGTCGAGCGGCTCGACCTTCACGATCCGGTGGTCATGGTTGCTGCCGACCCAGAACGTCACCGGCGTGGTCGAGTTGTCGACGAACACGGTGCGCATGTTGGTGTCGGAGGGCATCATGTATTGCGCCGTGTTGCCGGTCTTGGGGTCGAGCCGCACGACGCGGTCGGTGTGCATCGTCGAGGCCCAGATTTCGCCGTTCTTGTCGAAAACCGCACGATACGGATACGTGCGCGGCGGCAGATCGTATTCGGTGAACTTCTCGGCCCTGGTGTCGAACACCGCGACCTTGTTGCCGCGATACTCGGCCACCGTGATGCGGTCCTGCTCATCGATCATCATGCGGCGGGCGCGGGCGTTCGGCGTGGGGAACGGGTACCACGTCACCTTGGTCGTCTTCGCGTCGATCTTGCCGATGTGGCCCGCGGTGAATTCGGCCATCCACAGATTGTTCTGCGAATCCGAAATCACCTGGTAGATGCTGGCGTTCTTGACCGTCTGCAGGTCGTCGGTCGGGTGGAAGCGCTCCCATTTCCCGGTCTTCAGGTCGACCCTGAAGATGTGCTGCGTGCCCACCGTCTTGGTCCAGACCTTGCCGTCTACGTCGTGGCGCAGCCCGGTGAAGTTGAGCTGCACGGTGTCGTCGTTCCATTCCTTGGAGACCGGGTAGTAGTCGATCTTGCCGGTCTTCGGATCCAGGCAGCCGAGCGAGCCCTGGTACATCGTGTCGAACCAGATCTTGCCTTCGCGATCGAACTCGATGGAGAGCAGCCCGGTCGGCGCTTTTTCCTTGAACTTCTTGATCGGGTACTCGACGAGCTTCAGCGTCTTCGGGTCGAACTTGCCGATGAACATCTCGCCGAAATCCGTGTACCAGACCTTGCCCTCCTGATCGACGAGGATGTCGTGCGGCTCGCTCGTCGGCCGCACCACGTCGTAGTGGGTGACGATCGCGCGGGTGTCGCGGCCCTTGGGCCGCGGCAGGGTCTTCAATTCGTATTGCCAGCGGTCGGTCGCGCTCAGATTGATGGTGGCGAGGTAGTCCGCCATCTTGCGGAAATCCTCGGGCGATCCGGCGCGGGCGCGGTCCAGCATGGGCTGCGGCTTGATCGGCTGGCTGACGGCGCCGTAGCCCCGCATGCGGCTGATCACCTTCGTCCACTCGTCCGAGTTGTGCGTCGAGCGCACGATGCGCTCGAGCGTGTGGCAGCCGACGCAATTCAGCAGTCCCGCTTTCTGCTCTTCGGTGCCCGGGATGCTGTTCAGCCACTCGGCGTTGGTGAGCTGGCCGGCGAGATTCTTCGTCTTCTTCAGCTTGATGTCGGCCGTGGCCGGCTCGATGTCCGACACGGTCGCCTTGGCGGGGGCGGCGATGTCATAGCCGACCGCGCGTGTGCTGAGGGTGTATTGCCCCGGCTTTAGGTGAGTGCGCGGGAAGCTGTAGCGGCCGTCCGCGTCGGTGGTCACGCTCACTTCGACGATCGATTTTCCCTGGCGCGCGGTGACGACCACGCCTTCCATCTTGCCTTCGGCCTCCGAGCTGACGGTGCCGGTGAGCGCCGGGTCCCCGTTCGGGCCGGCGCCAGCGATGGAAGGAAGAAGAATCGCGGTCGCGGCAAGGGTCAGCATCAGCGTGGCGCGCATAGGCTCTCCGTGAACACTGTCGGTGGACTCTGTCCTCATGGGGCCGGACTCACCTATCATACTCGGCACACGGGGAGGGCAATACGGTCATGCTCAGACGCTTTGCTTCGGCGGTTTTCGGAATCGGTACCTGCCTTGCGATCACACCGGTGCACGCCGCGGATGACATCGACGCCAAGGCGCAGGTTTGTGCGGCGTGTCATGGGAACAAGGGCGTTCCCACCGACCCCAAGACCATTCCTGTCATCTGGGGTCAGCAAGAGAGCTATCTCATGAAGCAGCTTCGCGATTTTCGCAACGGCGGGCGCCCGAGCGCGGTCATGGCGCCGCTCGCCAAGGGCCTGGCCGAGGGGGACCTGCGCCAGCTCGCCGCCTATTTCGCGGCCAAGCCCTGGCCGTCCAAGAAGGCCCAGGCCAAGCCGCCCGCGCCGCCGAAGGGCATCGCCCAGTGCCAGCCCTGTCATCAGCCGAACTTCCAGGGCGGCATGCCGGCGCCGCGGCTGGCGGGCCTCAGCTACGAATACCTGGTCCACGAAATGCGCGCGTTCGCCCGGAACGAGCGCAGCAACAACCTCGACATGCCCGGATTCATGCGCGCCCTGACCGAGCCCGAGCGCGCCGCCATCGCGCGCTATCTCTCGGCGCTGTAACGAAGAGATCGGCAGCTAGCGGCGTCTAAGCGCCGCGTTCAGGCCGCGCGTCTTGCGCGCTTGCATGTCATGCAGGGGCCCTAGAGTTACTCGCATGCACGAAGAGCGAGCACGCGAGGTCACCGCGCACCGGGTCGCCGCATTCTCGGACGCAGTCATCGCTGTGATCATGACCGTGATGGTTCTGGAGCTGAAGGCACCGGAGGATCCGGCGTTCTCCGCCCTCCGGGATCTCGGGCCCACGGTGATCAGCTATGCCGTGAGCTACCTCTTCATCGCCATCATCTGGATGAACCACCATCACCTGATGTCGCTCGTGGGTCACCCGACGCTGAAGCTGATGTGGATGAACTTCGCCCACCTCTTCATGGTGTCGTTCCTTCCTTTCGCGACGGCGTGGGTTGCGCGCACCCAGCTCGCGTCCGAGCCCATGGCGCTCTATGCAGCGGTTTTCGTGTGCGTGGACATCGCCTATAACGTCTTCGAGCGAGAGGTATTGGCGCAAGCGCAGCCTGCACAGGTGTCCGACCGCGCGCGGCAGATGGCGAGACGCCGATCTCTCGCCGTTCTCGCGACCTTCGCGACCGCGACTGCGGTCGCCTTCGTAGCGCCGCGCGTTGCTTTCGTCTTGATATGCGCCGCCTTGCTCCTTCACCTGCGCCCGGAGGTACCCGGCCGCCGGCGGTGACACCGCAGGATCGCGCATGGACCAGAGTGCGCGCGGAAGCGGATTCCAATTCCCGGGGAAATATCGCCGGTCCGGCTGTACGCCGACACGGGATTGGTTTACAACTGTCCAAGAAAAGCCATGCCGAAAAAGATCCTTATCGCAGGGGCCGGCATCGGCGGTCTGACGGCCGCGGCCTGCCTGATCAAGGCCGGGCACGACGTGCAGATCCTCGAGCAGGCGCCCGAGCTCGTCGAGGTCGGTGCCGGCATCCAGATGAGCGCCAATGCGATGCACGTGCTCATCGACCTCGAGCTCGCCGACGCCCTCTCCGCGATTGCAGTCCGACCCGAGGCCTATGTCTTTCGCCTGCACGACACGGGTGAAGTGATCAGCCAGTTCGCGCTCGCGGACGAGCACCTGCGCCTGCACCGTGCGCCTTACAACCAGCTCCATCGCGCCGACTTCCAGCAGCTCCTTGTCGGCAAGGTCCGGGACCTCGGGAAGGACGCCATCCGTCTCGATTCGCGCGTGACCGGGTTCGAAGAGACCGCTGGCGAAGTGCGCGTGCACCTCGCGGGCGGCGAGACCGTCAGCGCGGACCTGCTCGTCGGCGCCGACGGCGTGAAGTCCGCGGTGCGCGCCCAGATCGCCGGTGAAGCGCACCCCGCATATACCGGCGACGCGGCATGGCGGCTTACCGTTCCGACGCAGAGCCTGCCGCGCGACTTCATGGGGCCGGTGATGTCGGTCTGGATGGGGCCGGGCGCCCACGTCGTTTGCTATTACCTGCGCGCGGGGGCGCTGCTGAACTTCGTCGGCCTGGTGGAAACCGAAGAGGTTTCGGAGGAGTCGTGGACCGCCCGCTTCCCCTGGGAGAAGCTGAAGGCCGATTTTGCCGGCTGGCATCCCGACATCCAGACCCTCGTCGAGCTCGCCGACCGCGATGCGTGCTACCGCTGGTCGCTCTTCTATCGCCCGCCGATCTCGAACTGGAGCACCCGGCGCGCGACCCTGCTCGGCGATTCCGTCCACGCCACGCTGCCCTACCTGGCCCAGGGCGCCGCCATGGCGATCGAGGACGCCGCGGTGCTGACGCGCGCCCTCGACATGGCCGACGTGCCCGATGCGCTGCAGATCTATCAGCGCAATCGCATCGAGCGCACCGCGCGGATCGTCGAAGGCTCCAGCGGCAACCGCACGCTCTTCCACATGCGCGACCAGCAGGCGCTGCGCCGCGCCTTCGCGAAGCGCGACGAGGGCGCCGCGCGCAATGCCTGGCTGTACTCCTACAATCCGCTCACCGTGGAGCTGGTCTGATCTGCAAGTTCAACTTCAACAGAGGGAGGACGGCATGAACAAGAACGTCATCGGAATCGCCCTGCTCGTCGCCGGCGTCGCCTTGCTGATCTGGGGGTACAACATGTCGGGGGCGTTCGACTCGAAGGTGAGCCGCGTCTTCACGGGCTCACCGACCGACAAGGCGATGTGGACGATGATCGGCGGCGCGGTTCTCGCGGCCGCGGGAGCGGTCCAGCTGTTCTTCAGAAAGTAAACGCCGTCTGGCTCTACCTGGGGCCCGGCTGCGAATCGTTTCCTTCGGGCCTCGGTGCCTTACGGCGGTCGTGGCGCTCGAGCAGGTCCACGACCAGAAGGAATACCTCCGTAGGGACCGACTCCTTTCCATTGATCCATTGCTCGAGTTGCAACTCGCTCACCCCGAGCCTGGACGCTAAGGAGGCCGGACCTCCAATGACTTGTGCGGCGGCGCGGAGGGCGCCAGAGCGCGCGGTAGGCATGGGAATGTAGTGCAAATAGCGATAGAACGTTAGGGCAGCGAATGATGGCACAGTCCGGAAAATCCCGACACCTCGCTCCGTTCGCTTTTTACCGTGTTCTGCCGGACTCCCCGGCACCCGCGGACCACGGGGTTCAGCGATGCACAAACGGGCGTTCAAGGGTGGACCGCGCCCGAGCGTGCATGGTAAGCACGCTCGTTAGGGAGTGAGGGGATGGCCCGCTGGCGAATCCTGGTCGCTGACACGAATAGGGCAATGACCGAGTTGCGTGGAGTGCTTGACGGTCAGGAAGTCGAGGTCTTCAACGCCGTTTCCTACGAAAAGGCGGTCGACGAGGCCAAGTCATGGCGGCCGCACCTCTGCGTGGTGGGCTATCACTTTGACGAGGCTCGTCCATACCGCCTTGTGACGCATCTTCGGGCCGAATCATGGGCGAGCGACATACCGATCCTCATCGTCCGGGCGCTGCCGCTCTTCGTCGTGGAAAAGGAGGATACGGATGAGTTGCGCGCGTCCTACCGCAGCCTGGGCGCAAGCGACTACCTATCGTTCCATGCGGCAATGGAGCGCCATGGAAAGGACGCCGCGCTGCGGAATTTTAGGGACGCTGTGATCCGGTATTTGCAAGGATAGTCACGCTAAGTTGGCAGTTTAGGTCGGAAGCGCCCATCTCGATCAATGCTCGAGCTTGGCCTCGTACACCTCCTTCTCGAAGATCGTCCTGAATCCCGCCTTTTGGAGGTTTCGCAAGGAGACCTCCAGAAACGACAGCGTCTCCGAAACGAGGATCCGGCAACCCAGCGCTGCCGCGGCTTCGATCCGCCTGGCAATCAATGCCTGCTGAGCGCCGCGGCCGCGGAAAGGCTCGCCTGTGAGCGCAGTGCCGAGATAGCCGAGATCGCCGAGCACGTACAGCACGGCCGTCGCGATCGGCGTGCTGCCGTCAAACGCCATGAAATGGTGGAAGCCCGGCGCGCCGGCCGAGCGAAGATAATCCGGCCAGGCGATGCCCTCGTGACGTTCCGCGAGATTTCTTGCTTCGCCTGCCTCCAACTCGCGTGCCTCGACGCGCACGGCGGAAAGCAACGGTGCGCTGGCATCGCGCGCAAGCGTGAGATAGCGGACATGCGTTCGCCGCGTCATGCCGGCATCCGCGAGCCAGCGCCGCACGAGCTCCATGCGCGGTCCCGGGCTGAGCCAGGCATAGTATCGGTCGACGCCCGCCTGCCCGAAGAGATCGGCAATCTCCGCCAGACCATCGGCGCTCAGCCCGTCCTCGGCTCCGCACAAATAGACGCGGTTGAAGTTCGACGATGCAAAGGGTCCCTGCTCCGCCGGCGAGATGCTCACGTACGCCGAGCCGAAAGGTGGCGCGTGGAAACGATATTGTTTGAGCCCGTCCGCGCGCGCGCACGGGTCCGTTTGGATGCTTAACTGCTTTAGCTTTTCCGCAAGCTCGATTGGATTCACGAGGCCCGACCGACGGCGTGCGGGGAACGCCCGGCCAGCCAGACGCCGCAAAGGACGAGGAACATGCCCGCCAGATGATAGCGGCGCAGCAAGGGCGCCGCCGCCCGCGGCCAGTAGCCGACGCCCGGGACTTCGGGCGGATTAGGGCTTAACTAGATCCATCGCAAGGAGCACGCACGGCCTGTCAGTCTTGTTCTCCAGCCAATGCAGCGGGGCGGCGTCCTCGACCCAGGTGTCGCCGGCTTTGACCTCCCTCGCTTTTTCTCCTCGATGCTCCGTCATGGGCCCTTCGAGAACGTAGACGATGCCGGGCCGGTCGGAGTGGGATTGCTCGGCGACTCTAGTCCCTGCGTCTTTTCCGGCTTTTGCTGCGCGACGACCGGCGCAGCGACCAACGCGAGCAGTAAACCGCTGGCGATCCAGAGGGCCGTTGACTGGCTCATGATGCTTTCCTGTCCGAATGGGTTCATTGGAGACGAAGCTTGAACGGCTGCTCCAGGCCCGTCGCCGGGTCGAATTGACTGCGCTCGACGCAGTTCAGGTTTTTTCCGTAGACGTGAAGCGACAGCGTCCTGCGCGGGCCTTCGTTCTTCACGCTGTGGATGGCCTGAGGCAGGAATCCGACGGCGCTTCCCGGGCCAATCGTCTCCTCGCCTTGCCGCTCGAGCCACCCGCCGCGGCGAAGCCAAAGGATGTTGTTCTCTTCACCGTCCACGCCGGCAACAACGGCCCACGTGCCGTGGTTGTGCGGCTGGGCGCCCCTGCCGGGGAGCCACGATACGGCCACAAGCCACAGGCTGCGATCCGGCTCCTCATGCAACACCGTGACGCCGAAGCCTTGGCTGGCGTCGCACTCGTAGAGCTGCGGCGAGCGCCACGAGTCAGACCGCGCAAGGCGCAACAACGCCGGTCTGACGGCGGCGAGCATGGCCGCGTCGTCGTGCTTGCGGGTGGCCGCCGCGCGCAGCTCGGTGATAAAGGCACTCACGTGATATTCATCGGTCATGCCCGTCAGGCTAGGACGCGGTACGCTATAAGTCCAATGCATTAATGTTCTAGAATCAATGCTGATGCCGCATGACCTGGATCTGCGTTTTCTACGCGCCTTCGTCACCGTCGCGGAGCGCGGCGGGTTTTCCGCCGCGGCGGCGGCACTGCACGTCACTCAGCCCGCCCTTTCCCGCCGCATCGCAGAGTTGGAATCAGCCCTCGGCTTGCGCCTGTTCGAGCGTACCAGCCGGCGTGTCGCGCTCACGCGGCACGGCCATGATCTCCTCGCCCGCAGCCACGAATTGCTCAGAGGAGGAGAAGCGCTCTACGAGCGTTCGCGGGCCCTCGCGGAAGGCAATGCCGGCCTGCTGCTCGTAGGATGCGCGCCGATGATCATGGAGAGCGTGGTCGCTCCCTTCATCGCCGAGTATCGCAAGAGCTGTCCCGACGTCGAGTTGCAGCTCCGCGAGCAGGGCGGCGAGCATGCGATGCAAGCTGTGCTCCGCGGTGAATTGCACGCTGCAGTGGCGAGCCCGACCGAGCCACGGCTGCAGGCCCGGCTTCTCTTCCCCTGGCGTCTGCTGGCCGTATTGCCGCTCGGACATCCTCTCGCCAACGGCAGGACGGTCGACTTAACAAGACTTGCCGACGAGCAGATCCTGACACTGCCTGCTGGTTTTGGCACGCGTGCCCTGCTCGACGCCGGGTGCGAAACCACGGGCATCAGACCGAAGATCCGCATGGAAGCGGCCACCGCTCAGACACTGGTAGCGGCGGCGCGAAGCGGCTATGGCATCGCGGTCGTGCCCTCGGTGCTGATCATGAACAAGAGAGGGCTGACGGTTCTGCCCATTGTGGCGGCCGGAAGATCGCTCGGCCGTTGGCTAGCCATCAACTGGCACGAGAAGCGCCAGCCGCCGTACCTGGCGCGATTGAGCGACATGCTCGCTGCTTCGCTGGCTCGCCAGTACCCCGGTTCCGAATACGAATACGCGCCCCGGATTGACGTACCGAAACCGCGTGTCCGGGCGGCCGCCCGCAAGCGTCGCTAAGGATTTTGAGTGCCGGTTTCAGCTACGGATTGCGCAGGTTCAGGTCGGAGCTGGACCTGGCGCTTCATCAAGATGTTGGTAGATCGCGGCGGAATCGAACCGGGAGTGACTCTTCCAGGGCCGACGAATTCGGTCCCTGGCCCGGTTCCCGCGTCGCCGCGTCACCGCCGAGATCGCCAAATTCCTAAGATCGAGCGATGCGCCTGAGAAGTTGGTAGGTCGTGGCGGATTCGAACCGCCGACCAACGGATTAAAAGTCCGCTGCTCTACCAGCTGAGCTAACGACCCGGAGTTATGTGCGGAAAGGCTTGAAGAGGCTGAATTTTATCAGCCCTGTCGGGTGAGGCGCCAGTATTGCCACTTCATCGTCGCCGCGGAGCCGGCGACGATGGCCGCAAAAGTGATGATCGAGCCGAGCGCGAGGGTGGAAAACCCCGTGATCGCCTGGCCGATGGTGCAGCCCAGGGCGGTGATGCCGCCGAAGCCCATCAGGATGCCGCCGACGACGTGGAGCGCCGTGTCCTCGGCATCGCGGAAGCCCTCCCAGTGGAAGGTCTTCGAGGCGATGGCGTAGGCCGCCGACCCGGCGATCACGCCCGCCGCCGAGGCGATGCCGTAGGTGATGATCTTCGACTTGTCGGTCCAGAACATCAGGTACTCGAGCGTGTAGGCGAGCGGCGAGACGAACGAGAACGACTCCATGCGCCCGCTGTTGGTGGCGACGAAGGCCTCCTGCAGGGTGTTCGGGTCTTCGGCGAGGTGTCCCACGTGCCCGCTCACGTACCAGCCGCCCACCACCACGAGCCCCGTCACCACCCCGCCGATGGTGTAGTCCGGGGTCGCGCGGAACTCCCGGCTTGCGTATACGAATGCGAGCAAAGCTCCGGCGACGAGAACGGCGAGCACGCTTCGACTCAGGCCCAGGAGCGAAGGCAGGTCCTGTCCCGGCGGCAGGGCGAGCGTCGCCTTCTCGAGCACGCCGACGCGAAACGCGCCCAGCACGCCGCGCAGCGTCATGTAGGCGGCGATTCCCAGGAACACGTACACCACGAGGGACTTGAGGCTGCCGCCGCCGATGCGGATGAGGGTCTTCGAGCCGCAGCCCGAGCCGAGGGTCATGCCGACGCCGAAGAGAAATCCGCCGACGAGGTACGAGAGCCAGGTGAAGTTCGGGCCGGGATAGATGGACTTCGAGAGATCCACGACGCCGGCAAGGTGCAGCGCGCTCGAGCCGAGGAGCGCCACCGCGATGGCGAGGAGCCACATGCGCATGCGGCTCAGGTTCCCCATGTTGATCCAGTCGGACACCGCGCCCATGGTGCAGAAGCGGGTCCTGTTGCCGACCGCGCCGAAGACGAAGGCGAGAGCGAACGCGCCCCCCGTCACGTAGGGAGCGAGCTGCGCTGGGGTGGTCTCGACGATTGACGCGCCTTCTTGAGGCTCAGCCCTTCTTCGACGCGGCGAGGCGCTGCTTCGCGCTCGCGGCGGCGCTGCTCTTCGGGTAGCGCTGGATGACTTCCTCGAGCGTCTTCTGCGCGTTCCTGCGGTCGCCCATGGTTTCCTGGGAGCTCGCGATGCTCAGCAGCGCGTCGGGCGCCTTCTCGCTTTCGGGCCAGGACGCGAGCAGCTTGCGCTGCGCGGCGATCGCGCTCTTGTAGTCGCGCTGTCCGGAGTGCGCCATGCCGATCCAGTACTGGGCGTTCGGCGCGAGCGAGCTGTTCGGGTAGGTCACGAGAAAGCCCTGCATCGCCGAGACCGCGAGCGGGTAGTTGCCGAGCTTGAACTGGTCGAGCGCGGCCTGGTAGGCGCGCATCTCGCCGGCCTGCTGCGACTCGGCGGCGGATGCCTGTTGCCCCGGCTGCGCCCCGGCAGCCCCGGCGGCGGCGCCCGCTGCGGCCGCTGCGGCGGCCGACTTCTCGTTCGCCTCTTCGAGCTTGCGGATGCGGGTGTCGATGTCGAGATAGAGGTCCTTCTGCCGCTTGTCGGCGACCTCGATCTGGTTCGTAGCCACCTCGAGCTGGCCGCGCATCTTGGCGATGTCGCCGCGCAATGCCTCGATCTGGCTCGCGATGTCGAGCATCGCGGAGCGGTCGCTCGCCCCGGCGACCGCCGTTTCCATCTTGGTCATGCGCTCTTCCATCAGGCGGTTCTGCTCGAGCAGCTGCTGGCGCAGGGCCTCCACGCGCCGGCGCGCTTCGTTGTCGTCGAACAGGCCCTGCGCGAAGCAGGGCACGGCGGTAAGGAGCGAGAACAGCGGCGCGAGGACCGCGGCGGTGGGGAAGCGCATCAGTATTCGCCGCTGTAGAGGATGTCGCTGCGGCGGTTCTTGGACCACGCGGACTCGTCGTGGCCATCGGCCTGCGGCTTCTCCTCGCCCAGGCTCACCGACTCGATCTGGTTGTCGCGCGCGCCGAGCAGCACCAGCATCTTCTTCACGCCGTCGGAGCGGCGCTGGCCGAGGCCGACGTTGTACTCGCGGCTGCCGCGCTCGTCGGTGTTGCCCTGGATCAGGACCTTCGCCGAGGGGTTCTCGCGCAGGTACTTGGCGTGCGCCTCGACCAGGCCGCGGTACTGGTCCTTGATGTCGAACTGGTCCAGGTCGTAGTAGATCGAGCGCTGCGCGAGGGCTCCGGTCTTCAGTCGCGGATCGGCGCCGGTGACCGCGCCCGGCTTGGTCACGTCGATCTTCGCGATCGGCCCGGTCTGCGCGCCCGCGCCCGGCTTGGCGCCGGGCTTGTTGGCGTCGGTGACCGGGGCGCCGCTCTGGTCGCCGCCCTCCGGGGTGGTGCTGCAGCCGGCGATGAGGGCTGCGATGGCGATTGTGACGAGGATCGGGCTGTAGTACGCGCGCATGGCTTCTCCTTTTTGCATGGCGTCGGTTATTCGATGAAGGGGCCCCAGGCCGGCTCGCGCACGTCGCCGCCGGTGGCCGCAGAGAGTCGTTGCTTGAAGCGGCCGTCTGCCGAGACCGCCGACAGCAGGCCGCGGCCGCCGATCACGGTGGCGAACAGGATCATGCGGCCGTTGGGAGCAAAGCTCGGCGACTCGTCGCGGTCGCTGTCGGTGATGATCTGCACCTGCCTGTTCTCTAGGTCTTGTAGCGCCACCTGGAACCTGCCGCTGTTGCGCGTGATGTACGCGAGCTGCTTGCCGTCAGGTGAAGGACGCGGGGACACATTATAGCCCCCATCGAAAGTCACGCGCTGCGGCTCCCCGCCGGTGGCGGGCATGCGGTAGATCTGCGGCGTGCCGCCGCGGTCGGACGTGAAATAGAGCCACTTTCCGTCCGGCGAGTACCTCGGCTCGGTGTCGATCGCCGACGAGGTCGTGATGCGCTTCACGTTGCTGCCGTCAGGGTTCAGCAAGAAGATCTGCGAGCCGCCCTCGCGCGAGAGCGTCACCGCGAGGGTCTTGCCGTCCGGCGACCAGGCCGGCGCGGAGTTGGAGCCCCGGAAATTCGCCGCCACGTTGCGCTTGCCGTCGAGCAGCGAGTGCACGTAGATCACCGGCTTCTTGTTCTCGAACGACACGTAGGCGAGGCGCCGGCCGTCGGGCGACCAGGCGGGCGAGATGATCGGCTCGAAGGAAGCGAGCGCGGTCTCCGCGTTTTCGCCGTCCGCATCGGCGATCTGCAGCTCGTAGCGGTTGCCGCGCTTGACCACGTAGGCGATGCGGGTCGAGAACACGCCCTTGTCGCCGGTGAGCTTCTCGTACACGTAGTCGGCGATGCGGTGCGCGGTCGCGCGCACCTGGTCCTTGGTCATGGTGTACGCGATGCCGCCCAGGGGCGTCTGCTTCACCACGTCGTGCAGGCGGAAGCGCGCCTCGTAGCGCCCGTCGGGCCGGCTCGACACCGAGCCCACCACCAGCGCGTCGGCGAGACGCGAGCGCCACTCGTTGTAATTCACCGTGGACGCTTCGGTCGGGACCGGGTTGAGCGGCGGCAGCTCGAGCGCGCGGAAGAGGCCGCTGCGCTCGAGGTCGGCGCGAACGATCGAGCTGATGGCGGTGGGTCCGAGGGCGCCCTCGCCGGCGAACGGCACGATGGCGACGGGGGTGCGCCTCTCGGTCGCCCCCGTGATCTCGATCTGGAGCTGCGCGCGCGCCCCCGAGGCGGCGAGAGTGAGACCGATTGCAAACAGCCAAAGGAAGCGCGATGCCACGCGTTGGATCCCTGTCGTGTTGTTGGTTGCGGTCACAGGCTTAATCTTTAGGTCGGAAGGTCAGTTCGAGCTCGCGGTAGAACTGCACCCCCGGCGGCGGCGGCGGCAGCGGCGAGGCTGCCAGGATCGCGCGCCGCACCGCCTCGTCGTACGCCCCGTTGCCGCTCGACTTGAGCAGCCGCAGCTGCCCTTCGACCACCTCACCAGTCGGCAGCTGCACGACCCTGAAGATGCACTGGGGATTGCCTTGCAGATCCTGCGGCAAGATCCATCTCTGGCGAACGGCGGCGCGGATGCGATTCACGTAGTCAGTGAGCGCCTTGTCGCTCGCCTTGGCCGCGAGCTGACGCGCCATCTTCTCGGACTCTGCCTTGCGCTGCGCCTCGGCGATCTGGCGGCGCTCCTCGGCGAGCTTCTGCTCCTCCATCGCCGCCTGCTCGCGCAGCAGCAGTTTCTCGAGGTCGTCCTTCGGCGGCGCCTTCGCCTCGGGCTTGGGCTTGGGCTTCGGCTTGGGCGGCGGCGCCTTTTCGACGATGTCGGGCTTCTTCACCTCGGGCTCGGGCGGGGGCTTGGGCGGTTCTACTTTCGGCGGCGCGGGCGGCGGGGGCTTCGGAGCCTGGACCACCGGAGCCGGCGGCGGCGGCGGAGGCGGAGCTTCCCACAGCTCCACGGTGACCGTGTCGCCCGGGCGGTTCTGCATGCGCACGCCTATGAACATGAACGCAATTAGTACCGCATGGACGGCGAAGGCGAGCAGGAAGGCGCGCCCCAACCCGTAGTCCGGGCGGGCTCTGAAGTCGGCCAATGTACTCATTGGCAACCCATCAAGTCTGCCGATGTGCTCATCGGCAAACCATGGCGTAAGCCGACGTGCTCATTGCGCGACTTTGACCTGCAATCCGACCCTTTGGATTCCCTGCTTGCGCAGCTCGTCCATGACCTGGAGCACGGACTCGTAGCGCGCGTTCTTGTCGCCGCCCACGAGCACCGAGAGCTCCTCGTTCGCGCCGCGCGCGTTCTTCAGCACCTTGGCGAGGTCGGCGCGCGAGACGCTCGCCTCGTCGACGATGCGGCCGTTGCGGTCGCGCGTGCGCACCACCAGTCCCTGGTCGGCGCGCACGAACACCTCCAGCGGCACGACGCGAGGCGCGCTTGCCTTGCCCACGGTCGGCAGGTCGATCACCGACGGGGTGATGAGCGGCGCGGTGACCATGAAGATGACGAGCAGCACCAGCATCACGTCGATGTAGGGCACGACGTTGATGTCGTGCATCGGTCCGTGTTTGCGCCTCAGGGCTGGCATGTTGCTTTACTTCACCGCCTGGCGATGAAGAATGTTGGAAAACTCTTCCATGAAGCTTTCGAAGCGGTTGGCGAGCCGCTCGATGTCGTGCGAATAGCGGTTGTAGGCGACCACCGCGGGAATCGCCGCGAACAGGCCGATCGCGGTGGCGACGAGCGCCTCGGCGATCCCGGGGGCGACCTGCGCGAGGGTCGCCTGCTGGACGTTGGCGAGGCTGCGGAACGCGTGCATGATGCCCCACACGGTGCCGAAGAGCCCGACGTACGGGCTCACCGAGCCGGTGGAGGCGAGGAACGCGAGGTGGCGCTCTATGAAGTCCATCTCGCGCTGGAAGGTGGCGCGCATCGCGCGGCGCGCGCCGTCGACCATGTTGGTAGGGTCGGTGCCGCGCTGGCCGCGCAGCTTGGCGAACTCGCGAAAGCCCGCCTCGAACACGCGCTCGAGGCTGCCGATGCTGTGGCGGTTGTTCACCGCGCCCTGGTAGAGGGTGTTCAGGTCGTTTCCGCTCCAGAACTCGCGCTCGAACTTGTCGGTCTGCACGTTGGCGCGCCGGATCGAGAACCACTTCTGGAAGATGAACATCCACGACATGAACGACACGGCGAGCAGCAGGAACATCACTATCTTGACGACGAAGCTCGCGTGGACGATCAGCGTCCAGATGTCGAGGTCTTGGGTTCCGGTCATTTAAACGCCTGTTGTAGTTCTACCGGCACACGCGCCGGCTTCATTCGATCTCGGTCGACCGTGGCGAGGACTACCTCCGCTTCGACCAGCAGCTCGGCACCGCGTTCCACCCGATGGCGGAACACCAAGCTGGCGCGGCCCATTTTAACCACTTCGGCTGACACCGATAGCATGTCGTTGAGGCGCCCGGGGGCGTGGTAGCGCGCCTTGAGCTCGTGGACGAGGAATAGTACGCGCCGCGCGTCGGCCAGGTGCGCCAGGTCGAGGCCGAGCGCGTGGAGCAGCTCGCTGCGGGCGCGCTCCATGAACGCGAGGTACTGGGCATGGAACACAACGCCTCCGGCGTCGGTGTCCTGGTAGTACACCCGGACCGGGATCCGGATTCCTTCCTTCAAGGTCCTTAAGTATCCCTTAAGAGTTGGAGACCTTCGGCATCAGGCCGGCATGCTACCCGAGCGCCAGGCATAGCGCTGACCGGGCAGCAGGCGGTCGAGCAGCGGAACAAGCCATGCGCACAGGAACAGACTCCACACCGGTCCGTTCGGGATATAGAGCACGTACTGCCAGAAATACGCAAGCGCGGCGACGCACGCCGCGTAGAACACGCGTGCCGGGGCCCGGCTGGGAATCGTCATGGGGTCCGAGACCATGAAGAAGGTAAAGAGGAGCAGAGCGCCGCTCTGCAGCTGGTGGGCGAACACCGCCCAGCTCTGCCCCAGCCAGGCCACGCGCAGCGCGAGCGCCCCGAGATAGAACGCGAGAAAGGCCAGGCTGACGTCGAAGCGCCGGGCGCTCGTGGTGACGATGCCGCCGAGCGCGACGATCCAGCACGCGAGGGCGAGGTCGCTGCCCCATTGTCCGGGCGAGATCCAGGCGCCGGGGAAAAGGCACACCGCGAGGACGACGCCGAGATTCGTGGGATTGAACAGATGCTTGCCGTTGACGCGCAGCGTGAACTTCGCGGATATGCACGCCGCGGCCGCGAGGGGATGGACCCACGCGCTGTCGGCGCGCAGCAGCGCGGACAGGCCGAAGCAGGTCACGACCGCGCTCAGATAGCCCACGTGCTTCAGCCCCAGATGGCGCAGCCACAGCCCCTGCGTGGCGAGGCCCGCTGCAAAGCAAAGCAGCATCTGGTCCCAGCGCAGGCTGAAGTCGCGGGCAAGGATCCCGGTGGCGAGCAACCCGCTCAGGAACCCGATCTGATAGAGGCGCGGGTCCAGCTTCACTTGCCCAGTCCGGCGCGCGCACGGATTTCGTCGATGTTCCAGCCGGTAAGGCTCGCGAGCAGCCGGGCCTCGCTGTCCTGGCGCTCGCGCAATTCGCGAAGGTACCGATCCAGCGCCTCGCGGTTCGGACATCTTGCGAGGTCCACCTTCGCCGGGTGGCGCAGGACATAGCGGGTCTGCCAGTTCTGTCGATCCGCGGTCTCCTGGAACGCGAGATCCTCGGGGAAGGTATCCCTTGTGTAGCGCACGTGCAGCCGGGTCAGCATGACCCGCGCGCCCCGGCGCGTGTCGCCGCTCACCCAGTCCACGCCCAGGTTGACGAGCTCCTGCGAGCTGAGCGGGTTCGCCGCGCACGGGTCGCACCACGACATGTCCCAGAAGTATTCGGTGAAGACGACGCGGTGGCCTTCGCGCTTTGCCTGCTGGTCGAACATCGCCTTGTAGAACCTGCCGAAGGTGTGCACCTCGTCGATCTTCACGTAAGGCGGGATCTCGACGTCCGCGGGAAGCTTGGCGGTTCGATAGTTAGTGGTCTCGACGCGGCCGTTGCGCGTGAGCACCCAGAGCACGAGGTCCTGCGGTCCGCGCGCGTTGATCATGCCGAGGCGGATCGGGAGCATGAAGCGCTCGGTGCGGAAGGCGAACTGCAGCGGCGGCAGGAACCGGTTGCCGCTCTTCGCGTGCTCCTCCAGGTTGACGCGGGCCACGAAGAACTTGAGCTTCTGGCGGATGTACGGCGCGAGCGCCTTCGAAGCGCCGCGCGGAATCCGGTATCCGTTCTCGTGCAGCCAGGTCTCCAGGCCATCGGATTGCTTGGCGGAGAGAATCACGATGTCGTAAGAGCCTACGGTGTACTGCGCCTCGACGGTCACTCCGAGCCTTTGCGCCTGTTCCTTCGGCATCGGCGATCTGATCGCCGCCGTTACGCCCGAAGCCAGCCGATCCATGAGCGAGTACTCCAGCCGCGGATAGCAGGGGTCGGGGTCGAAGTACTCGGCGAGGCGCGGCGCGCTGTAGGCGTCGATCCGGTCGAAAAGCGCCCGCTGGGGCGTCTTTACGTCCTCCTTCTGCAGCACCACTGGGACCGGCACCACCATGGCGAAGTCCGCCAGCGGGCCCTGATAGTCGTTCAGCATGTTGATGACGGTGCGGTCGCCGTCGCGCACCAGCACCACCTTGGATGCATCGTTGAAGAGATCGGCGTCGGCCTTGCCGACGTAGAAGCCACAGAATGCGGCAGCCTCGCCGCAGGCGAGCGCAGCCACGATGGCCAGCGCGGCCGGGTACAGCGGTTTCATTCGCACCTCCCCTGGTTGGTTCGTTTCCCCTTAAACGGCCCGCGGCGCGAAAAGGGTCAACCAGGGTCAGCGGCCGGGCGGGCCCTCCGACAGGCCGCTGAGAAGGTCCGGGGGGTTGCCGGGGGCGACGAGCCCGAAATGGCGGTAGGCCGAGAGCGTGGCGACGCGGCCACGCGGGGTACGCTGCAGGTAGCCCTGCTGGATCAGGAAAGGCTCGAGGACGTCCTCGATCGTGTCGGCCTCCTCGCCGATGGCGTGCGCCAGGTTCTCCACCCCGACCGGCCCGCCGGAGAACTTCTCGATCACCGCGAGCAGGAGCTTGCGGTCCATGAGGTCGAGGCCGAGCGCGTCGACGTCGAGCATGCGCAGCGCGGCCTCGGCCACCGCGCGCGTGACCGTGCCGTCGGCCTTGACCTGCGCATAGTCGCGCACGCGCCTCAGGAGGCGGTTCGCGATGCGCGGCGTGCCGCGCGCGCGGCGCGCGATCTCGGCCGCCCCGTCGTCGCCGAGCCTCACCTCCAGGAGGCTCGCGGAGCGGCGCACGATCCTCGCGAGCTCCTCCTCGGTATAGAACTCCAGGCGCGCCACGATGCCGAAGCGCTCCCGAAGCGGGTTGGTGAGCATGCCGGCGCGGGTGGTGGCGCCGGCGAGCGTAAAGGGCGGCAGGTCGAGCTTGATCGAGCGCGCCGCGGGCCCCTCGCCGATCATGATGTCGATCTGGAAATCCTCGAGCGCCGGATACAGGATCTCCTCGACCACCGGCGAGAGGCGGTGGATCTCGTCGATGAAGAGCACGTCCTTCGGCTCGAGGTTCGTGAGCAGCGCGGCGAGGTCGCCGGGGCGCTCGAGCACCGGGCCGGAAGTCTGGCGCAGGTTCACGCCCATCTCGCGCGCGATGATGTGCGCGAGCGTGGTCTTGCCCAGCCCCGGCGGGCCGAAGAGGAGCACGTGGTCGAGCGCCTCGCCCCGCGCGCGCGCCGCCTGGATGAAGATCTCGAGCTGCCCGCGCACCTTTTCCTGCCCGACGTACTCGGCGAGCGTCGCCGGGCGCAGCGCCCGCTCGAACTCGCCTTCCTGCGGCGAAGCCGGGCGCTGCGAGATGATGCGGTCGGTCTCGACGGCCATCCCGGCATTCTATAGGGCCGAAAAAAAGCCGGGGCTTGCCCGGCTTATTTTTCAGGGGACTCTTGGATCAGCTCGATCAGAACGTGTATTGCGCTCCCAGCAGCACGCCAACCGATTCCGGCTTGATGCCTTCCTTCTCCTTCAGGTCGTAATTCTGGTATTCCACGAGCACGCAGAGGTTTTTCGTCACTGCCCCCTTCATCCCGAGTCCATACAACATGCCCTTGTGCGTCTGGCTGAAGTCCCCTGATTGCGACTTGAGCTTCGCCTGCGCCGTACCAATACGTCCGTAGATGAGCGCGCCCGTCCCGAGCTTCAGTCCCGGCAGGATGGAAACGGCCCCGGCCTCTTCCACGGCGTCCGATACATCAGTGCCGGCTGCGCGCACGGTGATCTTGCCGACCTGGCCCGAGTAGCTGCCTTCCACGGCCAGGTGGAGGACGCTCAGGCTGACTCCAAACCCCACAAAGCCGTTCAGGCCGCCCTGGTGGTCCGCAACGCCGAGAGTGATCGATGAGTCGGTAGTGGGATCGTTGGCCGTCTCGGAGGCTTTGAACCTCGTGAACCCACCCCCGAAGTAGAAGCCGTCGAACTGCGCCATGCTGGCCGAGGACATTGCCATTCCCGCGACGGCCAGCAGCGCGGTGAAGGCGATCTTCCGGATGGACACGAAACCCCCTTTTTCTTGTTGTTTATCTTCTTGTTTGTCGGGCTTTGACCGAGCGACTGAACAATACTGGTCCCGGCAACGGAAACCGAGGAAATAGCGCACAAAAAAGAAGGGCGGCCCGGGGGCCGCCCTTCTTCCCGATCGTGGTTTCTTGTTGTTGTCCGATCAGAACTTGTAGGTCACGCCGACCGCGAATACGTCGAGGTCGAATGTGTCCCCGAGGCTGTCGCCGCCCATCGAGCTATAGCGCTGCCATTCGCCGCGGACCCCGAGTTGAGGGTTGAAGTTGTATTGCACGCCGAGCCCGTAGGTCACATCGGTGTTGGTTTCCTTCTGGCTCCCGCTAAGCGTCCCAAGCGTCGCGCTCGCCTTGGCCTCGCCGCGGTAGAAGCCGAGCTTGCCGTAGACGGAGAACTGCTGATTGAAGGGGTACGCACCGACGCCGACCACCTCGAACGCGTTCGACTTGATCTCGAGGGTCGCGGCGGGCGCGGCGACGGTGGCGTTGAACTTGCCGAAGTCCGTGTAGCCGGCCTCGACCGCGAAATTGCGGTTGATCTTGTAGCCGCCGAAGATTCCGAAGGCGGTGTCGCTGTCGTCGCAGGTGGCGCCGGTGCAATCGATATCGACTTTGGACTGCCCGATGCGGGCGCCGGCGTAGAACCCCTGGTCGGCGGACTTGGCCTGCGCCATCGCGGCCGACGAAACGACGAGACCCGACGCTGCAAGGAGGGCGGCAATGCTTGTTTTCTTGAGCGACATGCTTGATCTCCCTTTGTCTGAATGTGTAAGGCGCCCGAAAGATACGCGCCCCCACCGGCGCCGAACGAGGAAAAAGCGCAGGCCTGTTGGCGGGAAACCACGCCTCAGCGAGGCAAACTTCGCAAATCGGACTCGTTGAACAAGCGCGACCGCGAAAAAGAAAGGGCGGCCTCGCGGCCGCCCTTCCAGATGGCTTCTTTCTATTGCCGGATCAGAACCGCCAGAGCGCGCCGAGGCTCACGACGTCGATGTCGGTATCGCCACCGCTTGTGCCTGCCACGTCGGGAGCCTTGACTCCGCTGTAGCGGGTCCATTCGAGCCGCAGGCCGAGATTGCGGTTGAAGTCGTACTGTCCGCCGAGCCCGTAGAGGAGATCGGTGGTGGTCTTCTTGCCCGAGGCGGCGCCACCCAGCTTGAGTTCGGCGTTATAGAAGCCGAGCTTGCCGAAAACCGAGAAGTTGTTGCCCAGCCCCCAGCTCCCTACGCCCTCGAGATCCCACGCGTTCGCTTCCGCGGTCACGTTTCCGCCAAGCGCGCTGCCCGAGCTTTCACCGAGAGGCGCATAGCCGCCCTCCACGGCGATGTTGGGATGGAACTTGTAGCCGCCGAAAATCCGGTACGCGGTGTCCGAGTCATCGCACGAGCCAAGACCGCCCGGGCAGTCGGCTTTCGATTGGCCGACGGATGCGCCGGCGTAGAAGCCCACGTCCGAGTTGCCGCCCCTGGATTGCGCCATGGCGAGCGTCGGTAGAGTGGCGAAGCCTGCGGCGAGCGCCGCAGCGAGAACTTTCTTTTGCATCAGCATGGGGAGATCCTTCAAGAGAGTTGCGACATTGCGCTCAAAGGGTACGCTCTCCAACTTTCTCGATGGGCGACCGGACTCGATCGCGCCGCGAAAAACGTTATCTGCGAGTCCGGCTGTTGTGCACTAGCCACAATCGCTGTTTCAAATCTGTCGGGAACCTGTAACGAAAAGCGCTGTCCTCGCGCTGTCGTAACGAATACTGCAATACGCAGACCGATCAGAACTTGTACAGGAAGCCGACGCTAACGACGTCGACTTCGTTGCTCGCGTCGTAGCGCTGCCACTGCAGGCGCGCGCCGACCTTCGGATTGAAGTCGTACTGCACACCGAACCCGAAAGTGAGCTCCGTGCTGTCGTCGGAAACGCGCAGCCCGTCGTGCGTGGTCTCGGTCTTGATCTTGGTGAGACCGGCGAGGCCGTAGATGTAGAACTGATTGCCGAGGGGAAACTTGCCGAGCCCGATCAACTCCCACGCGTTCGCATTGACGCTGTTGTTTCCGACCGTGACGTCGCCGAAATCCGAGTACCCGAACTCGGCGGCGAAGCTGCGGTTGATCTGGTAGCCGCCGAAGATCTTGAGCGAGGTATCGCTGTCCGGCCCGAGATCGGCGCTTCCAAGCGAGGCGCCTGCATACCAGCCGGTGTCGGCAGGTTGCTTCTGCGCGAGCGCGCTGCCGCAGCCGAGCATCGCGGCCGCGCCGAGCACTGCTGCAATCCATCCGTTCCTGGTCATCGAGGTCTCCTTTTTCATGGTTATCCCCCAAGCCGAACAATAAACCAACCGCCGTGCCTATTTTGCGAGCGTCTTGAGCGCTGCGCGGATGCCTTCGGCCACCGGAACGCCCGGCGCAAGTCCCTTGATGGCCGCATGCGCTTCCTTCTCGCTGTACCCGAGCGCAAGGAGCGCGTTCACCACGTCGCTCGGCCGCTCCTGCGTCGGGGCGCTGACCTCCGCGAGCTTGCCTTTCAGCTCGAGGAGCAGGCGCTCCGCCGTTTTCTTGCCGATGCCCGGGATGCGCGTAAGGCGCGCCGCATCCTGGAGCGCGATCGATTGCGCGAGATCGGCGACCGAAAGCCCCGACAGGACCGAGAGCGCGGTGCGCGCGCCGATGCCGGAGATGCGGATGAGCTGGCGGAACGCCGCGCGCTCTTCCAGCGTCGCGAATCCATACACCGTGTGCGCATCCTCGCGCACGACGAGATGCGTGTGGAGCGTCACCGGATCGCCGGTCGCGGGCAGGCTGTAGAAGGTGCTCATCGGCACGTCGACCTCGTAGCCCACGCCCGCGACGTCGACGAGCACTTGGGGCGGGTTCTTGGCCACGAGCCGTCCGTACAGGCGGCCGATCATCCCAGTCTTCCTCTTCTAAGGCGAAGACCTCGCGTGGAAATCGAACCAAGTTGTGCGCCATGCGCATGGCAGATGGCGCAGGCGAGCGCGTCGGCGGCGTCGGGCGAGGGCTCGCCGGGAAGCGCGAGCAGGCGCCGCACCATGTGCTGGACCTGCTCCTTGCGGGCGTGGCCGTTGCCGACGACCGACTGCTTGACCTGCAGCGCGGTGTATTCGGCGACCGGCAGGCCCGCCAGCACCGCGGCGCAGATGGCCGTGCCGCGCGCCTGGCCGAGCGCGAGGGTCGACTGCGGATTGACGTTGACGAACACCTTCTCGACCGCGACCTCGAGCGGGCCGTGCTCGGCGATGATCTCGTTCAGGCCTTCGAGGATCGCCTTGAGGCGTTGCGCGAGGTCGCCCTCGCCGGACTTCACGCAGCCGCTCGTCACGTAGCGCAGCTTGCGCCCGGCGTTCTCGATCACGCCGAAGCCGGTGATTTGCAAGCCGGGATCGATTCCGAGAATTCTCAGTTGATCATCCGGTCAGTCGATCACCGCGGTGGTATAGACGTCCTGCACGTCGTCGAGGTTCTCCAGCGCGTCGATCAGCTCGCGCATGCGCGCCGCCTCGGGACCCCTGAGCTGCGCCTCCGCGGACGGCTTCATGACGATCTCGGCGAGCTCGGCCTTGAGCCCGGCCTTCTCGAGCGCCGCCTTGACGGCGGCGAAGTCGCCCGGTGCGCAGATCAGCTCCACCGAGCCGTCGTCGTTCGCGATCACGTCTTCCGCGCCGGCCTCGAGGCCGGTCTCCATCACCCGGTCCTCGCTGGTTCCGGGGGCGAACACGAACTGCCCGACGTGCTTGAAGAGGTAGGCGACCGAGCCGTCGGAGCCGAGGTTGCCGCCGTTCTTGGTGAAGGCGTGGCGCACCTCCGCGACCGTGCGCGTGCGGTTGTCGGTGAGGCAGTCGACCAGCACCGCGGCCCCGCCCGGCCCGTAGCCCTCGTAGCGCGCCTCCTCGTAGGTGACCCCCTCGAGCGCGCCGCTGCCGCGCTTGATCGCGTTGTTGACGCTGTCCTTGGTCATGTTGGCCTCGCGGGCCTTGTCGACCGCGAGGCGCAGGCGCGGGTTGCTGTTGGGGTCGCCCCCGCCGAGCTTGGCGGCGACGGTGATTTCCTTGATGAGGCGGGTGAAGACCTTGCCCTTCTTCGCATCCGCGGCCGCCTTGCGGTGCTTGATGTTCGCCCATTTGCTGTGGCCTGCCATGGCGCCAATTCTAAAGGTAACATTTCGCGCCATGCCCCCGCCGCCCCTGCTGGTCGCCAAGAACGACAGGAAGGAGCTCGCGCTTCTGCCGGGTCTCGCGAACCGCCACGGCCTCATCACCGGCGCCACCGGCACCGGCAAGACCGTGACGCTGCAGGCGCTGGCGCAGCGCTTCTCGGAGATCGGCGTGCCGGTATTCATGGCCGACGTGAAAGGCGACCTCTCCGGCGTGGCGAAGCCGGGCGGCGCGAATCCCAAGGTGGCCGAGCGGCTCAAAACCCTCAAGGTTTCGGTTCCGGCCGAAGGCTGCCCGGTGGTGTTCTGGGATGTCTTCGGCAAAGCGGGCCATCCCGTGCGCGCCACCGTCTCGGACATGGGGCCGCTGCTGCTGGGCCGCATGCTCGACCTCAACGAGACGCAGGAAGGCGTCCTCGCGCTGGTGTTCAAGATCGCCGACGACCAGGGGCTCTTGCTCCTCGACCTCAAGGACCTGCGCGCGATGCTGCAGCACGTGGGCGACAACGCCGCGCAGTTCAAGACCGCCTACGGCAATGTCTCGACCGCTTCGATCGGCGCGATCCAGCGCGGCCTGCTGGCCCTCGAGACCCAGGGCGGCGGCAGGTTCCTCGGCGAGCCGATGCTCGACATCGGCGACCTGATGCAGACGCGAGACGGCAAGGGCGTGGTGAACATCCTCGCCGCCGGCGAGCTCATGAACTCGCCCAAGCTCTATTCGACCTTTCTCCTGTGGCTGCTCTCCGAGCTGTTCGAGCACCTGCCCGAGGTCGGCGACCCGGAGAAGCCGAAGCTGGTGTTCTTCTTCGACGAGGCGCATCTCCTGTTCAGCGAGGCGCCCAAGGCCCTGCTCGAGAAGGTCCAGCAGGTGGTGCGGCTCATCCGCTCCAAGGGCGTCGGCGTCTACTTCGTGACCCAGAACCCGCTCGACGTGCCCGAGACGGTGCTCGGCCAGCTCGGCAACCGCGTGCAGCACGCGCTGCGCGCCTTTACTCCGCGCGACCAGAAGGCGGTGAAGACCGCGGCCGAGACGCTGCGGCCCAATCCCAAGCTCAACGCGGAGAAGGCGATCACCGAGCTCGGCGTCGGCGAGGCGCTCGTCTCGCTGCTCGACGAGAAGGGCACCCCTTGCATGGTCGAGCGCGCGTTCGTCGTGCCGCCGGGGAGCCAGATCGGGCCGATCGGCGACGACGAGCGCGCGAAGCTCATCCAGTCCTCGGACGTCTTCGGCCACTACGAGAAGGCGGTGGACCGCGAATCGGCCTACGAGAAGCTGAAAGGCCGCACCGAGGCGAAGCCGGCGCAGCCGGAGGAAAGCGCGAACCCGGTCCACGACCCGGTGCACGACATCCTCTTCGGCCGCACCGGGCCGCGCGGCGGGCGCCAGACGCAGGGAATCATCGAGGCGGTGACGAAAAGCGCCGCCCGGAGCATCGGCTCGGAGCTCGGCCGGCAGGTGCTGCGCGGCGTGCTGGGGTCGATCCTCGGCGGGAAAAAACGTTGAGTAGCCGGCCCTGAGCGCCGCGACCTACCGCGGCTGGGGCATCGCCTTCGGCGTCCTCGGGGTGCTCGCGTTCTCGCTGCGTCCGATCCTCATCAAGCTCGCCTATGCAGCCGCACCGGTGACGCCGACCACGCTGCTCTTCCTGCGGATGATGATCTCGCTGCCCTTCTTCCTGGTCATCGGCTGGTGGCTGCGCCGCCAGGAGCCACCCCTCACGCCGCGGGACTGGGCGGGCGTCGCCGCGCTCGGCTTCCTGGGCTACTACCTGGCCAGCTTTCTCGACTTCATCGGCCTGCAATTCATCGGCGCGGGCACCGGGCGGCTGATCCTCTTCCTGTACCCGACGCTCGTGCTCGTGCTGTCGTTCATCTTTCTGCGCAAGCGGCCGACGCCGACGCAGCTGACGGCGCTGGTGTTGACCTATGTGGGCATCGCGCTCGTTCTCTCCGACCAGGTCGGCGCTACGCCCCAGGGCAAGCTCTTCGTCTTCGGCGTGCTGCTCGTCTTCGCGTCGGCCTTCTGCTACGCCGCGTACCTGGTCGCCGGGAGCCAGCTCGTCAAGCGCGTCGGCTCGATGCGCTTCACGGCCTACAGCATGGCGGTCGCCACGGCTCCTGCCGTGGTGCAATTCTTCGTGGTCGACGGGCCCGGGTCGCTCGAGCTGCCGGCGGCGGTGTGGCTTTACGCCGCGATCCTCGGAACGCTGAGCACGGTGGTGCCGGTCTTCCTGCAGGCCGAGGCGCTGAGGCGCATCGGCGCCACGGAGTTCGCGCTCATCGGCGCCATCAGCCCGGTCAGCGTCGCGGCGATGAGCGCGGCCGGTCTCGACGAGCCCTTCGGCGCGCGCCAGGCGGCGGGCGCTGCGCTCGTCATCTTCGGCGTGCTGCTCGTTTCACTCAAAAGGAGCTAAAGCATGGATCTCGGAATTCGCGGCAGGACCGCGCTGGTGTGCGCGGCGTCGAAAGGCCTCGGCAAGGGCTGCGCGATGGCGCTAGCGCGCGAGGGTGTGAATCTCGTCATCACTGCCCGCGGGGCCGACGCCCTGGAGGCCACAGCCGCCGAGATTCGCAATCGTTTCAAAGTGGATGTGAAAACCGTGGCTGGCGACATCACTACTGCGCAAGGCAGGGAGGCGGCGCTCAAGGCGGCGCCGTCGCCCGACATCCTGGTGAACAACGCCGGCGGCCCGCCGCCCGGCGACTTCCGCGACTGGGACCGCGACGCGTGGGTGAAGGCGGTCGACGCGAACATGATCACGCCGATCCTCCTCATCCGCGCAGCGGTCGACGGGATGATCGCGAGAAAGTTCGGCCGCGTGGTGAACATCACCTCGGGCGCCGTGAAGGCGCCGATTCCCGAGCTCGGCCTGTCGAACGGCGCGCGCACCGGCCTCACCGGGTTCATCGCGGGCCTCTCGCGCACCACCGTGCGCCACAACGTCACGGTCAACAACCTGCTGCCGGGCCCTTTCGAGACCGACCGGCTGCGCGGAAACCTCGAGTTCAACGCGAAGAAGACCGGCAAGAGCGTGGAAGAGCTGCGGCGCGTGCGCACCGAGGCGAACCCCGCCGGGCGCTTCGGCACGATCGAGGAGTTCGGCGACGCCTGCGCCTTCTTGTGCAGCGCCCAGGCCGGCTTCATAACCGGCCAGAACCTGCTCATGGATGGCGGCCTCTACCCCGGCACGTTCTAAAATGTCGCCTCCTTCTGAGGAGGAGGACCGATGAGACTGGTCGCCACATTCGCCGCTTGGCTTCTCGCGTTCGGCGCGTTCGCGCAGGCCTATCCCAACCGGCCGGTCAGGGTGGTCGTGCCTTGGCCGCCGGGCCAGGCGACCGATATCGCGGCGCGCGTGGTGGCGCAGAAGCTGCAGGAATCGCTCAGCCAGCCTTTCGTGATCGAAAACAAGCCGGGCGCCGGCGGGGCGATCGGCTCGGACATCGTTGCGAAGAGCACCGCGGACGGCTATACGCTGCTCGCCGCCTCCAGCGGCCCGCTCTCGATCATGCCGAACCTGCAGAAAATCCCGTACGACCCGCTCAAGGACTTCGCGCCCGTGAGCATGGTGGCGGTGACGCCGTTCGCTCTGGTCACGCATCCCTCTTTCCCGGCGGCGAACGCGAAGGAGTTCGTCGCGCTGCTCAGGGCAAACCCGGGCAAGTACACCTTTGCGACTTCGGGCACCGGCGCCACGGCCCATCTCGTGACCGAGCTCTTCAATGCCATGGCGCAGGTCCAGGCGCGCCACGTACCCTACAAGGGCAGCGCGCCCGCGCTCGCCGACGTCATGAACGGGGAGATCAGCTACGCCATCGAGACGGTCGCGGCCACGGCGCCCCACATCAAGTCCGGACGCGTGAAGACCTTCGGCGTCACCACCGCGCGGCGCTCGGCCGCGCTGCCGGACGTGCCGCCGCTCGCAGAAAGCGCCGGACTGCCGCAGTACGACATCGCGGGCTGGATCGGATACGCCGCGCCCGCCGGAACGCCGCACGAGTTCGTAGAGCGCCTTTCCGGGGAGATCCGCAAGGCGCTGGCGAACGACGACCTCAAGGAACGCATGGTCAGCCTCGGCCTCGACGCGGTCTCGACCACGCCCGGAGAAATGGCCGCGTACATGCGCCGGGAGCAGGAGCGCTACGGCGAGATCATCAGGAACGCGAACATCAGGATCGAGTAATCGAAGAACACCTACGGAGAACACTCGGAATGGACCGTTTCACCGCATTCTTGATCTCTATTCTCTTCGCCGGCGCGGCACTGGCGCAGGCCTATCCGACCCGGCCCGTCAGGGTCGTGGTGCCGTGGCCGCCCGGCCAGGCGACCGACATCGCGGCGCGCGTCGTGGCGCAGAAGCTGCAGGAGTCGCTCGGCCAGCCCTTCGTCATCGACAACAAGCCCGGCGCCGGCGGCTCGATCGGCACCGACATCGTGGCGAAAAGCGCCGGCGACGGCTATACCCTGCTTGCGGCTTCCAGCGGGCCGGTATCGATCATGCCGAGCCTGCAGAAGGTTCCCTACGATCCGCTGAAGGATCTGCAGCCGGTGAGCCTGATGTGCGTCAACGCGTACGCGCTCGTCACCCGGCCCGACTTCCCGGCGTCGAACGCGAAGGATTTCGTCGCGCTGTTGCGCGCCAACCCGGACAAGTTCACCTTCTCGTCCTCCGGAACCGGCGCGACCGCGCATCTCGTCGCCGAGCTCTTCAATTCCATGGCCGGCATCAAGGCGCGCCACGTGCCCTACAAGGGCAGCGCGCCGGCGCTCACCGACATCATGAACGGGCAGATCGACTACACGCTCGAGACGATTGCCTCGGTGGCCTCGCAGGTCCGCGCCGGACGTCTCAAGATGCTGGGCGTCTCGTTCGCGCGCGGAAGCGCGGCGTTCCCCGACGCGCCGCCGCTCGCCACCGCCGCCGGGCTGCCCGGCTACGACATCGGCGCCTGGATCGGCTATGCCGCCGCGCCCGGCACGCCGCGCGAGGTCGTCACGCGGCTCTCGGCCGAGGTTCAGAAGGCGATCCAGGCGTCCGACGTGAAGGAGCGCTTCACCACGCTCGGCCTCGAGCCGCGCGCCATGTCGCCCGAGGAGATGGCCGCTTTCCTTCGCAAGGAGCAGGCGCGCTACGCCGACATCATCAAGAGCGCCAACATCAAGGTGGAATAGCCGTTGGAGATCCGCCGGATTGCGGGCGCGCTTGGCGCCGAGATCACCGGTGTCGATCTTTCACAGGATTTTCCCGAGAGGGAAATCCGCGAGGCGTTTCTCGAGCACCAGGTCATCTTCTTCCGCGACCAGGCGCTCGATCCGGCGCAGTTCATGGCGTTCGCGCGCCGCATGGGCAGGCCGATCGAATACCCCTTCGTGCGAGGCATCGACGGCTTTCCGGAAGTGATCGAGGTGAAGAAGCTCGAGCGCGAGCGCCACAACTTCGGCGGCATCTGGCACTCCGATACCACGTATCTCGAAGCGCCGCCTATGGGCTCGATGCTGTTCGCGCGCGAGCTTCCGCCCTTCGGCGGCGACACCCTGTTCGCGAACCAGTACCTTGCCTACGAATCGCTGTCGGAAGGGATGCGAAGGCTGCTGGACGGCCTGATCGCGGTCAATTCATCGGCCAACGCCGACGTGTCGCGCACGCGCGAGGACCGGGTCCGCGAGCAGGCGCGCACCACGGAGGAATTCGTTGCGGAGCATCCCGCGGTGCGCACGCATCCGGAGACCGGACGCAAGGCGCTGTACGTGAACGTCGCGCACACCGCGCGCTTCACGGGAATGACGAAGGAAGAGAGCGCGCCGCTGCTGAGCTTCCTCTTTCAGCACCAGATCCGGCCGGAATTCACCTGCCGCTTCCAGTGGCGCGTCGGCTCGCTCGCGTTCTGGGACAACCGCTGCGTGCAGCACAACCCGGTGAACGACTACCACGGGCACCGGCGGGTGATGCATCGCATCACGCTGGCTGGCGAAAAGCCGCGCTAGCGAATTACTGGGCAAGTCCCACCGCTTTGAGCGCCGCGCCGAGATTCTTGTCCCACTCGGCCATCAAGGCCGCGGTGAGCGGGGGATCGGCCCACACTACCCCGAACCCGCGGCTCGCCATGAATTCCTTGTACTCCCTGGAGTCGTAGGACTTCTTGAGCGCGCCAACCAGCGCCCTCTGCACGTCGACGGGAAGTCCCTTCGGCGCCGCGATCACGCGCCAGGCGGCGATCTGCCAATCCGTGCCCAGCTCCTGCTTCAGCGTCGGCACCTTCGGGTACAGCGCAGGCGGGGTCGGATCCATGATGGCGAGCGGGCGCACCTTGCCGGCGTCGATCATCGCGCGTGCTTCCGGGATCGAGCACGGCACGACGTCGACGCGGCCCGCGAGCATGTCCTGCAGCCCGGGCACGGCGCCGCTGGAAGGCACCCAGGGCAGCGCGCTCGGGTCGATTCCCTGGTCCTTCAGCAAGCCCGCGATGGCGAGGTGCCAGATGCCGCCCCTGGCGGTGCCGGAGGCCTTCATCTTGCCCGGGCTCGTCCGGATGGCGTTCAGCAGCTCCTTCACCGATCGGTAAGGCGAATCGGCGCGCACGGTGATGCCCGCCGGGTCGGCGTTCACCAGCCCGATCGGCGTGTAGTCGGTGGGCTTGAGCGGCGTCAGCCCGACGTGATGCATCATCGCGATCTCGACAGTGATCATGCCGATGGTGTAGCCGTCGGGTTGCGCCGAGGCGATCGCCTGGTGGCCGGCCACGCCCGAGCCGCCCGTACGGTTCACGACGGTGACCGGCTGCTTCAACTCGCTCTCGAGAAGCGCGCCGAGGACCCGCGCGGTCGCGTCGGTCCCGCCGCCCGCGCCCCATGGGACGATGAGCTGGATCGGCCGCTGCGGATACTGAGCGAGCGCGCACAGAGAGATCGCGAACAGCGCTGCGGGCAGTAGCCTTTTCATTGACCCATTCTAACTATGAGCGGGGAGTAAAATCGGTCGTCTTTGGAGGCAATCCATGAACGCACCCGCCCAAGCCGCCGCGGTACAAGTCCATCAGGCCGCGCTTTCCCTGAAAGATCCTAAGCTCTTTCGCGAGCAGTGCTACATCGGCGGCGAATGGATCGGCGGCGCAAACAGCATCCCGGTGCGCAACCCGGCCACCCAGGCAGTGCTCGGCACGGTGCCGAGGCTTGGCGCAGACGAGGCGCGCCGCGCCATCGACGCCGCCGATCGGGCGTGGCCGGCGTGGCGCGCGAAGACCGGCAAGGAGTGTGCGGCGATCCTGCGCAAGTGGTTCGACCTGATGATGGCGAACCAGGAGGATCTCGCGCAGATCCTCACCGCCGAGCAAGGCAAGCCGCTCGCGGAGGCGCGCGGCGAGATCGCCTACGGCGCCTCGTTCATCGAGTGGTTCGCCGAGGAGGCGAAGCGCGTCTACGGCGACACCATCCCCTCTCCGTGGGCCGACAAGCGCATCGTCGCCATCAAGCAGCCGATCGGCGTCGCGGCGCTGATCACGCCGTGGAATTTCCCGAACGCGATGATCACGCGCAAGGCCGGGCCGGCGCTCGCGTCGGGCTGCACGGTGGTGATCAAGCCCGCGGGGCAGACGCCCTACTCGGCGCTCGCGATGGCCGAGCTCGGCGAGCGCGCGGGCATCCCGAAGGGCGTGCTCAACGTCATCACCGGCGATTCGAAGGCGATCGGCGCCGAGCTCTGCGCCAGCCCGAAGGTGCGCAAGCTCTCCTTCACCGGCTCGACCGAGACCGGGCGCGTGCTCATGCGCCAGTCGGCCGACACGATCAAGAAGCTCTCGCTCGAGCTGGGCGGCAACGCCCCTTTCATCGTGTTCGACGACGCCGACCTCGATGCCGCGGTCGAAGGCGCGCTGGCGTCGAAATACCGCAACGCGGGCCAGACCTGCGTGTGCGCGAACCGGCTCTACGTGCAGGACGGCGTCTACGACGCCTTCGCCGCGAAGCTCATCGAAAAGGTCAAGGGCTTCAAGGTCGGCGCGGGAACCGAGCCTGGCGTGGTGATCGGGCCGCTGATCGACGAGCAAGGCCTGAAGAAAGTCGAGGCGCACGTCGCCGATGCGCTCGGCAAAGGCGCCAAGGTCGTCCTGGGCGGGAAAAAGCACGAGCGCGGCGGCCTCTTCTTCCAGCCGACCGTGCTCACCAACGTGACGCCGCAAATGCTCGTGTCGCACGAGGAGACCTTTGGTCCGGTGGCGCCGCTCATCCGCTTCAAGACCGAGGAAGAGGTGATCGGCCTCGCGAACGACAGCGAGTTCGGGCTGGCGGGCTATTTCTACAGCCGCGACATCGGCCGCATCTGGCGCGTGGCCGAGGCGATGGAGACCGGCATGGTCGGCGTGAACGCGGGCATCATCTCGACCGAGGTGGCGCCGTTCGGCGGCGTGAAGCAGTCGGGCCTGGGACGTGAAGGATCGAAATACGGCATCGAGGAGTACCTGGAAGTGAAGTACGTCCTGCTCGGCGGTATCCAGTAATTCTTATCGGGTGAAAGGCGAGGACTTCAAGGACGACTTTCGCAAGGCGCTGCCGAAGGAGGTCGTCCAGTCCCTGACGCGGCGCTCGGCTTGGCGTGCAACCGCGTCGATCGTGCACGACGTCGCGGTGATCGCAGCTGCGGTTGCGATCGCGCTGTATTTCTGGCCCAACCTCGTCATTGTCGCGGTCGCCGTTCTTGTCATCGGCACGCGGCAGCATGCGCTCTTCGTCATCGCGCACGACTCGGCGCACTACCTGCTGTACGAGAAACGCTCGCTCAACGACCTCGTCGGGCGTGCGTGCGCCACGGTGCAGGGGCTTTCGATGTGCACGTACCGCGTGATCCACCGCTTGCACCACAACAACCTTTACGGCGAGCTCGATCCCGATACGGCCTTGCACGGCGGCTACCCGCGCGGCAAGGCGTATCTCGTGAAGAAATTGCTGAAAGACCTGAGCGGCCTCACGGCGTGGAAGACGTATGCCTACTTCCTGGGCGGCGCGCCGGCGCTGAACACGGCGACCAACGTCGCGCTGCGTCCGCTCGACGACACCTCGGAAAAGCTGCGTCTGGAGGCGAAGCGCGACCGCAACGTGGTGATCGTCTTTCACCTCGCGCTCCTCGCCGGCTTCGCGTGGTCCGGGTACCTCGTCCAGTACCTCGTGCTATGGGTACTGCCGCTCGTCACCGTGGTGCAGGCGATCCTGCGGCTGCGCGCCATCGCCGAGCACGGCGCGACCACCGATTTTTCATCGCCGCTCACCGCGGCGCGCACCAACACGGGTCCGGCCTGGGTCGAGTGGCTGATCTTCCCGCACCACGTGAACTACCACATCGAGCACCATCTCTACGCCTCGGTGCCGCACTACAACCTGTCCGCCCTGCACCGCGAGATGGCGGCGCGCGGGGTGCTTGAGGGCGCCGAACTCCTGCCGTTCAGCGCGACCCTGGTAAAGATCTTTGCTAACCCCTACTTGGGCGGCGGCGCGGGGAACTGAACGAAAGGCGGCGGGGGCGTCTGGTCGGGCGGAACGTATGCCGGCGCGGGCTTGCCCGCCGGCCCGAGGCTGCGGATATAGCGGTACATCGCGCGCAGGTCGCCCGTGCTCATGTCGTGCAGGTTGAACCAGGGCATCGGCGGGCGCGTCGACAGGCTCTTGGCTTTCTTCACCCACTGGTCCTCGGTCAGATCCTGCATGTAGAGGCGAAGGTTGACCGGATAGGTCGTGCCCCAGGGACCGCGCCAGCCCAGCATGTCTCCCACCAGGTACTGGGACTCCGGCACCTTGCCGCCGCTCAGCGCGTAGCCCGGCGTGTGGCAATCGTGGCAACCGGAGATCTTGGTGACGTAGCGGCCGCGCTCGACCTGCGGGTCGGCTTTCTTCTTCTCCTGCGCAACTGCCGGCAGCGCGGCGAGCAGCGCGCACAGAATGGCGGTTCTCTTCACAGTTTAAGCCTCATCGGTTTCATAGACGAATCGATAAATCCTAGCCTGCGATAAAGCTCCTGTGCGCGCTCGTTTTGCATATCGGTCAGGAGGGTGAGCCGCAGCACGCCGCGGCTCCTCGCCTCCGCGATCGCGAATCCGGCGAGCGCGGTCGCGATGCCCTGGCCGCGGTGCGTGGGCTGAACCACCAGGTCCTCGAACAAGGCCGCGGTCCCGCCCTCGGCGGTGCTCACCGTGTAGAGCAGGCTCGCCATCGCGACGACCTGCCCTTCGTCGCGCGCCACGTAGATCGTGCCCACCGATTCGTCCGACAGGATCTTCTCGAGCGCCCGGGTCTGCTTCTCGTAGTCCGGTGTGAACTCGGACTCTTCCGAGAACAGGATCGTCAGCAGAGCCACCAGCTGCGGCAGCTCGTCGCGGCGCGCTATTCCAAGCTCGTGCATCGGGAGATCCTCCCGTGGAGAAACGTGGTCCGTCCCTGCTTTCGCGTCCAGTTTCTGATCCTAGCGCAAGGCGCTAGACGTTGAAGCGGAAGTGGATCACGTCGCCGTCGCGCACGGTGTAGTCGCGGCCTTCGAGGCGGAGCTTCCCCGCCTCCTTGGCGCCGAGCTCGCCGCCGTGCGCGACGAAATCGTCGTACGAAGCGACCTCGGCGCGGATGAAGCCGCGCTCGAAGTCGGTGTGGATGACGCCGGCCGCCTGCGGCGCGGTGGCGCCCGCCGCCACGGTCCAGGCGCGCACTTCCTTGGGGCCGGCCGTGAAGTAGGTCTGCAGCCCGAGCAGCGCGTAAGCGGCGCGGATCACGCGGTTCAGGCCGGGCTCGTCCATCCCCATGTCTTCGAGAAACAGCAGCTTGTCCTCGTCGGACATGTCGGCGATCTGCGATTCGATGTTGGCGCTGATCGGCACCACCGGGGCGCCTTCCCTGGCAGCATGGCCTTTGACCCTCTCCAGAAGCGGGGTCGAGCCGGCTTCACCGATGTTGGCGACGTACATTGTGGGCTTCATGGTCAGGAGAAAGAGCGGCTTGAGCACGGCATGCTCTTCCTTGGACAGCTCGGCCGCGCGCGCAGCGCGGCCGGCATCGAGCACCTCGCGGACTTTTTTCAGAGCTGAAACGAGCCGCTGCGCTTCCTTGTCGCCGCCGGTCTGCGCGACCTTCTCGTGCTTGGCGAGCTGGCGCTCCACCGATTCGAGATCGGCCAGCGCAAGCTCGGTGTTGATGGTCTCGATGTCGGACACCGGATCGACCTTGCCGGCGACGTGCACGACGTTCGAATCCTCGAAGCAGCGCACCACGTGCGCGATGGCGTCGGTCTCGCGGATGTTGGCGAGGAACTTGTTGCCGAGCCCCTCGCCCTTCGAAGCGCCGGCGACGAGCCCGGCGATGTCCACGAATTCGACCACCGCGGCCACCACCTTCTGCGGCTGCGCGATCTCGGCGATCACCTCGAGGCGCCGGTCGGGCACCTCGACGATGCCGACGTTCGGCTCGATGGTGCAGAACGGGTAGTTCTCGGCCGCGATCCCGGCCTTGGTGAGCGCGTTGAAGAGCGTGGACTTGCCGACGTTCGGCAGGCCCACGATGCCGCAGCGCAGGCTCACTTTTTCCGGCCGAGCAGGCCGCCGAGCAGGCCCTTCTTCTCCGGTTCCTTCTTCTCGGGCTCTTTGACCGGGACTTCCTTCTTCTCGGGCTCCTTCTTCGGAGGCGCCGGAGGCTTCTCCTCGGTGTGGAGCTTGTGCATCGCGCCCTGCATGTCGCCGGCGAGCATCGTGGGAAGGAGGTCGAGCGCCTTCTGAATCGCCGCGTCGATCGCTTCCTTTTCCTCGGCGGGCGGCCGCTGCAGCACGTAGTCGGCGCCTTCGGCGTCGGCCGGCGGCTTGCCCACGCCGATGCGCAAGCGCCAGTAGTCGTGGCTCGCGATGCGCTGCGAGATGTCCTTCAGCCCGTTGTGGCCGGCGATGCCGCCGCCCTGCTTCACCTTCGCCACGCCCGGCGGAAAGTCGAGCTCGTCGTGCACTACGAGGATTTCCTCGGGCTTGATCTTGAAGAAACCGGCGAGCATCTGCACCGCGCGGCCGCTCGCGTTCATGAAGCTCTGCGGCTCGAGCAGCCAGGCGCCGGAGGCCTCGTGGCGGCCGACCAGCGCCTGGAATTTCGGGTCCTTGCGCAACGCGATGCCATTGGCGGCGGCGAATCGCTCGACCAGCCAGAAGCCCGCGTTGTGGCGCGTGCGCTCGTATTCCTTGCCCGGATTGCCCAGGCCCACGACGAGACGGATCAAGGGTTACTTCTTCTCTTTCTTCTCGCCCTTGTCGGCAGGCGCGGGCTTCTCGGCGGCGGCGGCCTTGCCCTTGTCGCCCTTGTCGCCTTTCTCGCCCTCGCCCGGCGCGCCCTCGCCTTCCTTCGGCGCGGCCGCCTGCTCGGTGGTCGGTACATCGGACGGCGCCACCGCGGCTGCAGCCGCGGCCGCTTCCTCTTCCTCGGTGATGAGCGACGGGATCACCACGGTCGCGACCACCGGGTTCTCGCTCTTGTGGATGGCGAGCTCGACACCCTTCGGCAGCGCGACCTCCCGCACGTGCAGCGAATGGCCGACGGTGAGGTTGGAGAGATCGACCTCGATGTACTCCGGCAGGTCGTCCGGGAAGCAGGTGATGTCGAGCTCGTTCAGCACGTGGCTCGCGATGCCGCCCTGCTCCTTCACGCCGGGCGACTTGTCGGCGTTCACGAAGTGCAGCGGCACCTTCATGTGGATCTTCTTGTCCTTGGACACGCGCTGGAAGTCGATGTGCTGCACCTGCAGCTTGAACGGATGCATGTTCACCGCGCGCAGCAGAACCTGCTGGTCGCCGCCGTTCAGCTTCAGCGTCAGGATCGAGGCGTGGAACTTCTCGTTCCTCAGGTTGTGGAACAGGGCCTTGTGGTCGAGCTGGATGTTCACCGCGCCCTCGGCCCCGCCGTAGACGATGCCGGGCACCTTGCCCATGCGGCGCAGACGGCGGCTCGCACCCGTTCCCTGCGCCTCGCGCCTTTCCGCGCTGATTTCGAATTTCATGACTGCTCCTTGGTTGAACCGGACCCGCGACCAGGCACCGGTCTGTTTGAAAAACTACGCGATACTCATTCTATGAATAGAGAGCTGACCGATTCCTCGGTGTAGATGCGAAGGATGGTCTCGGCGAGGAGTCCCGCGACCGAGAGGCTGCGGATCTTGCCGCCGCGCGCGTCCTCGCGCAGCGGGATGGTGTCGGTGACCACCAGCTCGTCGAGATCGGACTTGGCGATGCGCTCGACCGCAGGGCCGGAGAGCACGGCGTGCGTGCAGTAGGCGACCACCTTGGTGGCGCCTTCTTCCTTCAGCACCTGGGCCGCCTTCACCAGCGTGCCCGCGGTGTCGACCATGTCGTCCATGATGACGCAGGTGCGGTCCTTCACCTCGCCGATCACGTTCATCACTTCGCTCACGTTGGCCTTCGGCCGGCGCTTGTCGATGATCGCGAGGTCCGACTCCAGGCGCTTGGCGAGCGCGCGCGCGCGCACCACGCCGCCGACGTCGGGCGAGACCACGATCAGGTCCTCGTAGCGCTGCTTCCACACGTCGCCGAGCAGCACCGGCGCGGCGTAGATGTTGTCCACCGGGATGTCGAAGAAGCCCTGGATCTGGTCCGCGTGCAGGTCCATGGTCAGCACGCGCGCCACGCCCACCGAGGCGAGCATGTTCGCCACCACCTTGGCGCTGATCGCGACCCGCGCCGAGCGCGGCCGGCGGTCCTGGCGCGCGTAGCCGAAGTAGGGGATCGCCGCGGTGACGCGGGCGGCCGACGAGCGCTTCAGCGCGTCGACCATGACGAGCAGCTCCATCAGGTTGTCGTTGGTCGGCGCGCAGGTCGACTGCAGCACGAACACGTCCTTGCCGCGCACGTTCTCGAGGAGCTCGACCATCACTTCGCCGTCGGAGAACTTGCCGACGATCGCCCGCCCGAGCGACAGGTTGAGGTAGCGCGCCACCTCCTGCGCGAGGCGCGGGTTGGCGTTGCCGGTGAACACCATCAGGCGTTCGAGCTGCGCCGCGCTAGGTCCGTGCGTCATCGTGTTCATCTGTATTGGCTGGGGAGGAAGGATTCGAACCCTCGTATGCCGGAATCAAAATCCGGTGCCTTAACCAGCTTGGCGACTCCCCAATATGGTACCGGGGCAAAGAAACCTGCCCCTAATTCAGTGGTTCTGGGCAACAATCCTGCCCCTAGTTCAGTCGTCAATCGGTGGATTCGAGGAGCGGGTGCCGGTCCAGACCACGCGCCACGAATCCCTGCATATCCCCCGGCAATTGGTTGTACAGAGCGCGCGCCTGGGCCTCCGACGTGAACTCCGCGAACACGCATGCGCCGGACCCCGTCATGCGCGCTTGCGGAGAGCGTTGCCTTAACCATTCGAGGTGCGCTGCCACCTCCGGATACCGCGCCGCCACCACTGCTTCCAAGTCGTTGCGGCCCTGCCCCGGGAAAAAGGGCGGTATTTTGAGTGCTTTCGACTGCCCTGTCAACGCGGAAGCGAAGATTTCCTTCGTGGAAACCGAGACTTGGGGCTCGAGCACGAGGTACCAGGCGGCCGGCAGGTCGAGCGCCCGGAGCCGCTCGCCGATCCCTTCGCCCAGGGCGTTGCG
>DASXAO010000105.1:0-20128 GCA_036406675.1 Burkholderiales bacterium | reverse complement strand
CCTGGTGCAGACGTTCGTCGTCGTGGTGATCGGCGGCGTCGGCTCCTTTCCCGGCGCCGTGCTCGGCGGCCTGATCGCCGGCGAGATCATCAGCCTCACTTCGATGGTCAATCCCGGCTACGCGTACGTGATGCTCTTCGCCGCCATGACCTTGGTGCTGATGCTGCGGCCGCGCGGCTTGCTCGGCGCGAAAGGCCGCGAGTGACGGCGGATCGCATCTACGGCCCAAGGCGGCCGCTCGTGGTCGAGACCTTGACGGCGCTCGCGCTGATCGCGGCGCCGTTCATCCTGCCGCTGTTCGACGCCGCGCCGAACACGGTGAACCGCATCCTGGTGTGGGGCCTGTTCGGCATCGGCTTCGACATCCTGTTCGGCTACACCGGCCTGCTTTCGTTCGGCCAGTCGGCGCTCTACGGCACCGGCGGCTTCGTCGCGGCGTATCTCCTCACGCGCACCGGCTTCCCGCACGTGATCACCGCGCTCGTCATCGGCACCGTCGCCGCGGCGGCGGTCGGCTACCTCGTCGGGCTGGTCGCGCTGCGGCGCACCGGCATCTATTTCGCGATGATCACCATCGCGATCGCCGAAGTGTTCTTCTTCGTGGAGTTCAATCCGCTGTCGGAATGGACCGGCGGCGAGAACGGGCTGCCGGGCGTGCCGACGCCATCGCTCGACCTGGGCTTCGCGCACCTGCAGTTCACGACCGGCTGGGCGCTCTACCCGTTTCTCGCGTTCTGGTACTTCGTCGGCATCGTCGTCGCCCTGCGCATCGTGCGATCGCCGGTCGGCGCCGTGCTTCGCGCCATCCGCGAGAACCCGCTGCGCGCGGCGGCGGTCGGGCACAGCGTCCACGGCTACAAGCTCACCGCCTTCGTCATCGCCGCCGGCTACGCGGGTTTCGCGGGCGGCCTGCTCGGCGTGATGCAGGCCTTCATGCCGCCCGACGCGTTCATGTTCGAGACTTCCGGCCAGCTCGTCATGCAGACCGCCATCGGCGGCCGCGGTACGCTCTTCGGGCCGCTCGCCGGCGCGGGCGTCTGGCTGTTTCTGCAGGACTTCCTCCAGTCGACGCTCAACCTTGGCGCGACCTGGAAGCTCGTCCTCGGCCTGGTGTTCGTGATCCTAGTCTGCTTCCTGCGGCAGGGGATCATCGGCGGCCTGCGCGACCTCTACGGGCTCCTCCACAGGAAGAAGCGTGGAGTTCAAGGCGGCGAGCCCACCAGGAGAACGGCAGGCGCGAGCCCGATGCCGGCGCACGAGCTGCCCAACGGCCACACCGGGCCGATTCTCCAGGCGACGGGCCTTACCAAGCACTACGGAGGCCTGGCGGCGAATGAAGGCATCGACTTCACGGTGAGCGCGGGAGAGCGCCGGGGCATCATCGGTCCCAACGGCGCCGGAAAGACGACCTTCTTCAAGATGCTTACGTGCGAGGTGCCGCCGACCGCCGGGAAAATTCTCTTCAGGGGCCGCGACATCACCGGCATGAGCATCACCGACGTGTGCCAGCTCGGCCTCACGAAGAGCTACCAGGTGAACCAGCTCTTCAACCGCCTGACCGTGCGCGAGAACGTGAGCATCGCCGCTCTGGCGGCGCTGCGCGGCAAGTTCCGGCTCGACTTCCTGCGCAGCCTGCACCGCGTCCAAGGCCTGGACGAGCGCGTCGAGCAGACGCTCGAGCTGGTGAACCTGGCATCGCGCCGCGACACCCCGGTGGCGGAGCTCGCCTATGGGGAGAAGCGAAGATTGGAGATCGGCCTTGCGCTCGCCTCGTCGCCGAGCCTGCTCCTGCTGGACGAGCCGCTCGCCGGCATGAGCCCGCGCGAGCGCGTCGAGACCGTGGAGCTCCTGAAATCCATCGGCAGGGGCCGCACGATGGTGGTGATCGACCACGACATCGACTCGCTGTTCGAGCTGGTCGAGCGCGTCACGGTGCTGCAGGAGGGGCGCGTGCTCGTGGAAGGCGCGCCCGACGACATCAAGCGCAACGCCGCGGTGCAGGAAGCCTACCTGGGCGGCGTGAATGGAATTCATTGAATGAGCCTTCTCGAAGCGCGCGGACTGAACAGCTACTACGGCGATTCGCACATCCTGTTCGACGTGTCGCTGCGCGTCGAGAAGAGCGAGGTCGTGGCGCTCCTCGGGCGCAACGGCGCCGGCAAGAGCACGACCTTGAAGAGCCTGATGGGCGTGGTGACGCCGCGCAGCGGCTCGGTCAAGCTCGAAGGCGCCGAGATTGCCGGCCGGAAGAGCCATGCCATCGCGCGCGCCGGCATGCAGCTCGTCCACGAGGAGCGCCGCATTTTCGGCAGCCTCGACGTCGAGGAGAACCTGGTCCTCGCCGGTCTCACGGCGCAGAAAAAGTGGCCGCTCGAGCGCATCTACGGCGTGTTTCCGCGGCTCAAGGAGCGCCGGCGCAGCCGCGGCACGGACCTCTCGGGCGGGGAGCAGCAAATGCTCGCCATCGCGCGCGCGCTGATCCGCGACCCGAAGATCATCCTGCTCGACGAGCCGTTCGAGGGCCTCGCCCCGCTCATCGTGCGCGAGCTGGTGCGGATCTGCGGCGAGCTGGCCGCCGCCGGTCAGACCATTCTGCTGGTCGAGCAGAACCTGGCGGCCACGCTCGCGCTGGCGAGCCGCGTCTACATCGTCAACAACGGGCACGTCGCGCACGAGGGACCTGCGCAGGAAATCCGCGCGCGCCCCGAGCTGCTGCAGCGCTATCTCGGCATTTGACGTGCCCGAAGTACCGTTCCGCCGGGTGCTGCGCCTCTATCTCGATCCGTTCGCGCTTTTCAAGAACATCACCGTCGGCCCGCCTGCGGAGCGGGCGGCGGCGCGGCGATACAACCGCACCCATCGCGGCATCCTGCTCACTTACGTCAGGCGCTGGGCGGCGATCGCGCTGCTGTGCGCGTGCGGCATGGCGCCGCTCGGCGCGGCTGCGCGGGCCGAGCCGATCCTCTGCATACCGATCCTCGGGTTCGAGGTCGGCTTCTCCGCGGCCGTATTCATGCTGCTGGTGTCGGTGGCGGTCTACGTCGTGCTCGGACTCGACGACTAGAGTAGTATCGCCGCTCCCCGGTTTTCGAAGACCCCAGGAGCGGACATGGCAAAGCTTGCATTCCTTGGCCTCGGCGTAATGGGCTACCCGATGGCGGGCCACTTGCTGAAGAAGGGCGGCCACGAGGTGACCGTCTACAACCGCACCGCGGCCAAGGCGCAGCAATGGGCCAAGGAATACGGCGGCAAGTCCGCGCCGACGCCGCGCGAAGCGGCCAGGGACTGCGACTTCGTCATGATGTGCGTCGGCAACGACGACGACGTGCGCTCGGTCGTCTACGGCCCGGATGGAAAAGACAGCGGCGCCCTAGCCGGCATGAAGAGAGGCGCCGTGCTCGTCGATCACACCACCGCCTCGGCGACCCTGGCCAGAGAACTATTCGAAAAAGCCAAGGAGCGCGGCATCGGCTTCGTCGATGCCCCGGTGTCCGGCGGCCAGGCCGGCGCGGTGAACGGCCAGCTCGGCATCATGTGCGGCGGCGAGTCGGCCGTGTTCGAAAGAGCGAAGCCGGTGATCGACGTCTACGCGAAGCTCGCCGCGCTCATCGGCGGCCCCGGCTCGGGCCAGCTCACCAAGATGGTGAACCAGATCTGCATCGTCGGCCTCGCCCAGGCGCTGGCCGAGGCGCTCGCCTTCGCAAAACGAAACGACCTGGACCTGGAAAAGGTCATCAACGTCATCTCGAAGGGCGCGGCGCAGTCCTGGCAGATGGAGAACCGCTGGAAACAGATGAACGAGCTCAAGGCCGAGGGCTTCGGCTTCGCCATCGAGTGGATGCGCAAGGACATGGGCATTTGCTTCGCGCAGGCAAAGCAAAGCAACGCCAGCCTGCCGGTGGCGGCGCTGGTGGACCAGTTCTACGCCCGCCTCGAGGCGCGCGGCGGCAAGCGCTGGGACAGCACCGCTGCGCTGATTCAGCTTCTCCTCAAGGACTAGGCTTGTCGCGGCCGCCGGAAATCGTCGCCCCGCGAACCGTTACCCGATCGCCATAGGTCCGCAGCGCGTCGATCGCGGCGTCGCGCTCACCGACCCCGACGTTCTGTGCGCAGACGCCGGAAATGGACAAGGTCTCTCCCGGGCGCAGCTTCTCGAGCGCGCGCATGACCGCGCCGGCCGCGTCGCAGTCGACTGCACGGCCGCCGGTGACGCTCTCCCCGCTTGCACCGCGATGACCGTCGTCGGATTTGGGCTCCCCCGCCTCGCTGGCAAGCGCAGCTACGAGTCCCGCGGCAATCAACCCGGTCAATGCCAGTAACGCCGTCGCCTTCATGTCCCTGATAGGACGATAGTTCGCGCGCACAACGCCGTCAGTGCGCTAACGCACCGCGCGACCTACGCAGCAGACGATTTCGACCTGCGGGATTGCTGCCAGACGAGCCAGGCGCCCCACGCAAGCGCGGCAACCATCATGACGAAACCGAAGACATGCACGCCCCGCCCGATGGGCTGCGCCTTTTGCAGCAGCCCGAGGTCGCCGAGGACGTCGATGAAGTCGTGCGCGCCGTTGTCGCCGGTGCGCCCGGTCAGCAGGATGTGCTGGGGCTGGAACGCGTCGTAGACATAGGGCGCCACGTCCATCACCGCCACGCCTGCCCACCACAGCATCACCGAGGCGGCGAACGGATCGCGATTCTTGACCACGAAGACGCCGCCGAAGATGAGCGGCAGCAGCACCTGGAAGAGCGATCCGCCCAGGAGCGTCATGAATTCGCCGAGCGGCCGGAACAGCACGTGGCCGAACTCGTGGATCGGCACCATCGGCAGGTGGATGAGCGACGCGGCCATCTCCCACGAGGGGATGTCCATCAGCGCGAGCTTCGCTCCGTAGAAGGCGATCGCCGCCAGCAGGATCGCCCGGCCATAGACGAAGCCGCGGTCGACCTCTTCCGGGACGTAAAGAACCAGCGCCTTCGCCTGCGACAGGAGGCTATCCTCCCCATCGTCATCCGGCTCGGCGTTGGCTGGCCGGGCCTGCAACTGGGGTGAGGCGAACTTTGCTCTGAGATATTTCGCGAAGATCACCCCGCAAGCGGCGCAGACATCCAGGCCGGCGGCAGCGGCGCCGCACTTAGGACAAGTTTTGTAGAGCGTCGCCACCATTTCCCCTTCTTTTTCTAGTTCTCTCTCTAGTACTTTTTCTTCAGCTCTTCTTCTTGAAGACGAGCACGCGATTGCTGGCTGGCATTGGATTGTCCCCGATTAGCTCCAGTCCGTGACGTCCGAGAGCGCGCCGATGTGCTCAAAGTCACGCACGCTTCATCGCATACGGCGGAGCTTCCAGGTGGCGACCGGGCCCAGCAACGCTCCCATACCGAGGGTCGACCACGCGATTCCCCAGGCGAGCACGTCGGTGGAGCTCTTGCTGCCGCCCGCGGCGTCGAGCGCCCAGCCGAAGACGAACGGGCTCACGACCCCTGCGCCGAAGCCGACCACCGAGCGCACGGCATACGCCACGCCGAGATAGTGCGGCGGCACGCTTTCCGCTAGCACCGTAGAGTGGGTCGAGGAGTCGGCGATGCCCGCCAGGTTGTAGACGCAGGCGAGCGTCACGAGCAGCGCGATCGGAGCCGCGATCAGCCAGCCGATGGCGAACGAGAGCGCGAGGCTCGCGCACGACCAGAGCAGAATGGTCTGGGTGCGGCCCCAGCGGTCCGCCATGGTGCCGCCGAGGATCGAGCCCGCGATGTTGGCCACGTAAGCGAATGCGGCGAATGTGAGAGCGAGCGTGGCGGCGCCGTCGGAGGAAACTCCATGAACGATGAGCGCCGCGGTCAGGAATGCGGGCAGCCAGGCCCAGATGCCGAGGAGCTCCCAGTTGTGGCAGGTGTAGCCCCAGATCGAGAGCATGCCCTTGCGGTTCGCCCACACTGCCGGCAATGAGGCGAGCAGGGACTCGCCGGCGGGTCGCGCATGCACCAGGTTGGGCGTCTTCCGCAAGACCACGACGGCCGAAACCCACGAAAGTACCGGAAGAAAGGCGACAACCGCGAGCGCGCCGCGCCAGCCGGTGAATTGCAGCGCCAGCCCGGCGACGCCGAGGCAGACGGCGTAGCCGGCGCTCGAGCCGGCGATGAGAAAGCCCATGGCGCGTCCGCGCAGCGTGCGCTCGACGTTGTCGTTGATGAGCGCGAGCGCCGGCGTATAGGTGCCGCCCTGGCAAAGCCCGGTGAGCGCGTGCAGCCAGAACGCCGACCAGAACCCGTCGGCGAACAGCACGAAGGCCCACGGGCTGGCGCAGGCCGCGACGCCCGTGGCGATGTAGGCGCGCCTCGCGCCGTAGTGGTCGGCGATGAACCCGACGATGAAGAGCGAGGTGAGGTAGCCGAGATGGAACGCCGACTGGATGAGGCCCGCCTCTTTGGCCGAAAGCCGCCACTCCGACTGGGTCAGCGGCAACACCGCCGAGTAGGCGACGAACCAGGTCGCGGCGAGGACCCGGCTCGTGCACAGCGCAGCCAGCCAGCGCTTCGACCCGGCCTTCAGAAGAACGCTTTTTCTTGCAGGCGAACTGGGATACGGCGCGGACCGAACGGCTTTGCGAACTTCTGGAACCGGCCGGGGATGCGCGCGCCGCAGTGGCGGCAGGCGCCCGCGTCGGTGAGCTCGTAGCCGCGGATGTCGTACCAGTCGCGCCGGATCAGCGCCTTCCCGCACGACGGGCAATAGGTCGAGCCGCCGCGCTCGTCGTGCACGTTGCCGGTGTAGACGTAGCGGAGGCCCGCACGCAGCGCGATCTCCCGCGCGCGCGTCAAGGTCGCGGGCGGAGTGGGGCCGATTTCGGTCATCTTCCAGTCGGGATGGAACGCGGTGAAGTGCAGCGGCACGTCGGGACCGAGGTGCTTACGGATCCATTCACACTCGGCTTCGATATCGGCGTCGGAGTCGTTCTTGCCCGGAATGAGCAGCGTGGTGATCTCGGCCCAGACGTCGGTCTCCTTGACGAGATACTCGAGCGTGTCGAGCACCGGCTGCAGGTGCCCGCCGCAGACCTTGAAATAGAACTCGTCGGTAAAACCCTTCAGGTCGACGTTCGCCGCGTCCATCTTCGCGTAGAACGCGCGCCGCGGCTCGGGATGGATGTAGCCCGCGGTGACCGCGACCGTCTGGACACCTTTCGCGTGGCAGGCGTCGGCGATGTCCATCGCGTACTCCGCGAAGATCACCGGGTCGTTGTAGGTGAACGCCACCGACCTGCAGCCCAGGCGCAGCGCCGCGTCGGCGATCGCCGAGGGGCTTGCCTCGTCCTGTAGCCGATCCATCTCGCGCGACTTCGAGATGTCCCAGTTCTGGCAGAACTTGCAGGCGAGGTTGCAGCCCGCGGTGCCGAACGAGAGGATGCTCGTGCCCGGGTAAAAGTGGTTGAGCGGCTTCTTCTCCACCGGGTCGACGCAGAACCCCGACGAGCGGCCGTAGGTCGTGAGCACCATGCGGCCATTTTCCATCTTGCGCACGAAGCACAGGCCGCGCTGGCCTTCGTGCAGCCGGCAATCGCGCGGGCACAGGTCGCACTGGATGCGGCCGTCCTCGAGGCTATGCCACCACTTACCTTCCATCGAACTTCATCACCCTGTAGCGCGAGATCCGGCAGCTCGCCAACGGCGTGTCGGCCGGCAAACCGGCCTTGCGCACGAGCTGGCCGAGGAACGCGCGCTTGTCCGGAACGCCCTGCCAGACCTGAGGAAGAAACGTGGCCCTGCGGCCCTCGGCCTCGAGGATCAGCCCGTCCTCGCCGGCGCGAATCTGGCGCACCAGGTCCGCTTCATCCGCAAAGCGGATCTGCTTGGGGGCGCCAAGGAGCGAAACTTCCACTTCGCACTGCGGCCACTCGGCCGCGCTGAGCTCCGGGAAGCGCGGATCACGGAAAGCGGCCGCGAGCGCGTTTTCGCCCACGTCCTGCGCGAGCGGCCTCGCCGCCTCGAGGCTGCCGATGCAGCCGCGCAGCTCGCCATCCTTCAGAAGCGTGACGAACGTCGCGCCGGGACGCTCGAGCCAGGGAGCATCGAGGCGTGCGGCGGGCTTGCCGAGCAGCTTTTGCTCGATGGCCGCGCGGGCGATCGCGATGAGCGCCGCCCCCGCCTGCGCGTCCGACTGCTCGTACAGCGCGAAGGAGGAATAGCCGACCACGCTGTCCTTGCCACCCGCGGTGTCGCCCGAATTGCACGCCGCGAGAAGCCGCACCGGGATGCCGCGCTGCTTGGCGCACGACAGCAGGCCGTTCAGCGGCGTCGCGCCGCAGGCCTCCTCGTGGTCGAGGTCGGTCGCGCGCGCCGCGATGCGCGCGAGCGTTGCCGCGTCGATTCGCCGGGCCTCCGCGTAGGCGTGGTAGTGCGACAGGTCGGTGGAGATCACGAGCAGGGTCTCGGCCCCGCCCCACAGGCGCTCGAGGACCTCGGCCACTTCGGCCACGCTCGCCATGCCCACGGCAAACGGCACCAGTGAAAACTCGCCGAGCATCGCCTGCAGGAAGGGAAGCTGCACTTCGAGCGAATGCTCGAGCGCGTGCGCCGGGTCGCTCCTTACGACCTGCGGCAGGTCGGCGAGCGAACCGAGCGCCGCACGGTCCAGCGGCACGGCGCCGAGGGGCGTCTCGAAGGCGTCCACTCCCGGCGCGGCAAGGCCGCGCACCGGCACGCGATGGGCCGGGCCGAGAAGCACGACCCGACGCACTATGCCGCGCGCGGCGGAGAGCTCCTGGTAGGCGCGCGCCGCGATCGCGCCCGAATAGACGTAGCCTGCATGCGGCACCACCAGCGCCTTCGGCAGCGCGAGGCGCGGCGCGAGCTCGGCATCCCCGTCGTCGAGGAAGCGCGCTACTTCAGCCGCGAGGGCGCGGGGCTCGCCCGGATAGAACATCCCGGCGACGGCCGCCGGGCGGATGGACGCCATGGAACCCATTATCCTCCGCGCATTATCCTCCCTCGAGCGCGCGCAGGACCCCTTCGAGCGCGACGATCACGGATTGCCGGCGGATGCTCTCCCGGTCCCCGGCGAAGCGGCGCGTTTCCGAGCGCACCGCGCCGCCCCTCGCCCATGCGAAGCACACCGTGCCGACGGGTTTGTCGGGCGTCCCGCCCGCCGGCCCCGCCACTCCGGTGATCGACACTGTAACCGTAGCCTTGCTGCGCTCGAGCGCGCCGCGCGCCATTTCGCGCGCCGTCTCCTCGCTGACGGCGCCGTGCGCCTGGAGCGTGTCCTGCAGCACGCCGAGAAGCTCCTGCTTCGCCTCGTTCGAATAGGTGACGAAGCCACGCTCGAACCAGGCCGACGAGCCCGCCACCGAGGTCACGACCTGCGCCGCCCAGCCTCCGGTGCACGACTCGGCCGTGGCCAGGATCTCCTTCGCGGCCTTGAGTCGCGTGCCCAGCCGCCGGGCGAGCTCGTCCATCAAAAGAAGAGACGCTGCACGAGAGCGAGCGCGAGAAGCGTGTAGCCCGCCGCGACGAGGTCGTCGAACATCACGCCGAAGCCGCCTTGCCAGCGCCGCTCGATCCAGCGGATCGGCGGGGGCTTGCCGATGTCGAAGCCACGGAACAGGACGAAGCCGGCGAGCTGCCATCCGAGGTCCTGCGGAAGCAGCGCCGCCACGAGGAGGAAGGCGACGATCTCGTCCCAGACCATCGCGCCGTGATCGTGCACCCCGAGGTGGCGCCCGGTGACGCCGCAGGCCCAGACGCCGAGCAGGAAGAGCGCCGCGACCAGCGGAAAAATGATCGCCTGATGCGCCCCGGCGAGCAGCCACCCCGGAATCCACGCCGCCAGCGTGCCGAAGGTCCCGGGCGCGACGCGCGCGAGCCCCGCGCCGAAACCGAACGCGACGATGTGCGCGGGATGCGAGTACGCGAAGGCCGGCGTGGGCCGCGACAGCATCATCGCTGCGCGAAGTGGTCGAAGCCGCCGCCGAACGTCATGGGCTGTCCCGCGCCGTCGACGATGGTGAGGCGCGGCTGGCCGCTCTGGATCGCGCCGATGCGCGTGAGCGCCACGCCGAGCTCGCTGGAAAGCGCGTCGATCTCCCTGCGCCGCTCGCGCGGCGCGGTGAAGAGCAGCTCGTAGTCGTCGCCGCCCGAGAGCACGCAGTTCTTCTCGAGTTGCGCGTCGTTCAGCCCGGCGAAGGCCGCGAGCCTCGGGATGTCGGCGTAGCGCACCAGCGCCCCCACGTGCGAGCGCTCGAGCACGTGCTGCAGATCGCCCGCCAGGCCGTCCGAGACGTCGATCGCGGCGCGCGCGAGCCCGCGCAGGCGCTCGCCGAGCTCGACCCGCGGCTCGGGCTGGTTCAGCCTCGCCGCGGCCGCGGCAATCTCGGGGTGCGTGAGGGCGAGCGCCGCCGAGCCGAGCTCGCCGGAGACCCAGATGTCGTCGTCGGCGCGCGCGCTGGCGCGATACATCGCCACGCCGGAGGGTACTTCGCCCAGCGCCGTCACCGCGATGGTGACCTGCGGGCTGCGGGTGGTATCGCCCCCGATCAGGTCCAGGCCGTGACGCTCCGCGAGCGCGAAGAACCCGGCCGAGAACGCCGCGAGCCAGTTCTCGTCGGGCGCCGGCAGACCGAGCGCGAGGGTGGCCCAGCGCGGCGCCGCGCCCATCGCGGCGAGATCCGAGAGGTTGACCGCGAGCGCCTTGTGGCCAAGCGCGCGCGCATCCGCCCCGGCGAGGAAGTGGCGGCCTTCGATCAGCATGTCGGTGGTCACCGCGAGCTCCAGGCCCGCGTCGGGACGCAGCAGCGCGCAGTCGTCGCCGATGCCCAGGAGCGTCTTCTTCGGCGGCCGGTCGAAGAACCGGCGGATGATCTCGAACTCGTTCAGGCGTTGGTCCTGCTTCGCGCCACTTCGTCCGGACGAGTGGCTGCCGCGATTCTTTCCAGCACGCCGTTGACGAAGCGATAGCCGTCGGTCGCGCCGAAGCTCTTGCCGAGCTCCACGGCCTCGTTGAGCACCACCTTGAACGGCGTCTCGGGGTGCGAGGCGAGCTCGTAGGCGCCGATGTAGAGGATCGCGCGCTCGATCGGCGAGAGCTTGCCGAACTCGCGGCTGAGGTGCGGCACGATCAGGGCGCGCAGCGCCTCAACCTGGTCGAGCACGCCACGCAGCAGTCCCTCGACGAAGCGCGCGTCGGTGCGCTCGAAGCCCTCCAGCGTGCGCGCCTGCGCGAGCGGGTCCTCGCCGGAGATCTGCCACGCATAGAGCGCCTGGAGGGCGATCTCGCGCGCCTGGCGCCTGGCGGTCTTCATGCGCCCTCACCCTTGAGCTGCGCCCTCAGCTTGCCCATCTCCACCGCCACGCGCACCGCCTCCGCGCCCTTGTCGAGGCGCGCGAGCGCCTGCGGCTCGTCCTCGGTCGTGAGGATGCCGTTGGCGATCGGCAGGCCGAACTCGAGCGCCACGTCCATCAGGCCGCGCGCCGACTCGTTGGCGACGATCTCGAAGTGATGGGTCTCGCCGCGGATCACGACGCCGACGGCCGCGAGCGCGTCGAAGCGGCCAGACTGCGCCATCCACTGCAACGCGAGCGGGATCTCGAGCGCGCCGGGCACGCTGACCACCGAGGGCTCCACGCCAAGCTGGCGCGCCGCTCCCTGGGCGCGCTGGAGCAGCTCGGCCGCGATGGCTTCGTTGAAGCGGCTGGCGACAATGCCGAGGCGCATGGCTCCCGCCTACCCCTTGTCCGAGGCGCCTTTCACGTAGCCCACGACCTCCAGGCCGAAGCCGGCCATGCTGGGCATCTTGCGAGGCGCCGCCATGAGGCGCATGCGCCGCACGCCGAGGTCGCGCAGGATTTGCGCGCCGATGCCGTACACCCGCAGGTCGACGGAGCGCGACGCGCGCGGGTCGCCGCGCTCGGCGAGCCGCGCCTCGAGCGCTTCGGCGGACTGGGTGCAGTTGAGCAGCACGGCGATGCCCGCGCCGGCGCGCCGGATTTCCTCCAGGGCATCGCCGACGCCCCAGCTGTGCGTGCCGTGGCCGGCGTCGAGAAGGTCGAGGATCGAGAGCGGCTCGTGCACGCGCACCAGCGTTTCGTCCTGCGGGCCGGGAGCGCCATGGACCAGCGCGAGGTGCACTGAGCGGAGCACGAGGTCGCGATAGGACACCAGCCGGAACGCGCCCCATGGCGTGGTGATCTCGCGCTCGGCGAGCCGCTGCACCAGCGATTCGTTGCGGCTGCGGTACTCGATGAGGTCGGCGATGGTTCCGATCTTGAGCCCGTGGGCGGCGGCGAACTCGACCAGGTCCGGCAGTCGCGCCATCGAGCCGTCGTCGCGCATGATCTCGCACAGCACCGCCGCCGGGGTGAGCCCGGCGAGCCGCGCGAGGTCGCAGCAGGCCTCGGTATGGCCGGCGCGCACCAGCACGCCGCCGGGCTGGGCGACGAGCGGAAACACGTGTCCCGGCTGCACGATGTCCTCCGGGCGCGCGCTCTCGGATGCGGCCACTTTGACGGTCAGGGCGCGGTCGTGCGCCGAGATGCCGGTGGCGATTCCCTCGGCGGCCTCGATCGAGGTGGTGAAATTGGTGCCGTGGCGCGAGCGGTTGTGCTCGACCATCGGGCGCAGGCCGAGCCGCACGGCGTGCGCCTGGGTGATCGGCATGCACACCAGACCGCGGCCGTGCTTCGCGAGGAAGTTGATCTTTTCGGCGCTGACGAACTCGGCGGCGAACACGAGGTCGCCTTCGTTCTCGCGGTCCTCGTCGTCGACCAGGATGACGATCTCGCCGGCGCGGACTGCGCCGATGATCTCGACGATCGGGCTGATGGCGGCGGCCTCCCTGCGCATGCCTCGATTATAGGCCAGCGGGCATAACGCCCTTGCGGGGCAGGGAAAATTCCGACAGGCGCGGGCGGGCTTCGGCTTAAGCCAGGCGGCTTAGCAGCGCGCCGAGGGCATCGCCAGGAGGAAGGTGAGAATCGGCGAGATTACGCCACACCGCAATGGAGGCGCGCGTGCAATCTGCAGAAGAGATGTCGGCCTTCATATCGAACGTTCTCTTGCGCGGCCTCGAGATACGCGCGGTTTGGTCGGTAGGCCACGCCGACGACGACGCTGACGCCGCGCCGGCCCGCAGCGAGCTGCTCGTGTTCGCCGATCGGCCGACGCTGCAAAGGCTGCGCGAAAGCGCGCGCCCGCGTCGCGCCGACATCGACCTTCTGGTGGTGGTCGACGGAGACCAGTTCGAGAATGCCTGGGGCGAGCGCCGGGTATCGGGGTCGCTCGCGCGCTGGGCGTGGCGCCAGGTGTCGCCGGAGCTCGCCTACTACGACGAATCCAAATGGGCCGAACGCGAAGGCGAGAGCGGCGCCGTGGTGCGCGTGCGCAGGAAGGCAATCCTCGTCTGGCAGGCCCGGCTTGCCGTTCACTAGCCTTGTTCCTTGCAGGGATTACGTCGGCGCCGGGCGACGTGGCGATTTCCGCCACCACCACCGGCGCGGTATGGCGACTTCGGACGGGGCGCGCGAGGGGTATAACACCGCATGCCCTGCGAGATCTACTACGTAGCCTACAAGACATCGTTTCGCTGGAAATGGCGCCACCTGGGCGCGGACGGCAGCGTGAAGGACGAATCGGAAGAGAGCTACGAGCTCTTCTACGAATGCGTCTGCGCCGCGCGCCGTCACGGCTACCAGCCGCCGCGAATCAGGTGCAGCTAGCGTTGCTGCCCGTTACTCGGCGGCCTCGGCTTCCTGTGCGCCGGTGCGCTCGCGGATCCGCGCCGACTTGCCGGAGCGGCCGCGCAGGTAGTAGAGCTTCGCGCGCCTCACGTCGCCCTTGCGCTTCAGCTCGATCGAGGCGATGAGCGGCGAGTAGGTCTGGAAGGTGCGCTCGACGCCCTCGCCCGAGGAGATCTTGCGCACCACGAACGAGGAATTGAGGCCGCGGTTGCGCTTCGCGATCACCATGCCTTCGAACGCCTGCACGCGCTTCCTCTCGCCCTCGACCACGTTCACGTTCACGATCACCGTGTCGCCGGGCGAGAAATCGGGAATGTGCTTCGCAAGCCGCTTGATTTCTTCCTGTTCGATCGTCTGGATCAGGTTCATGACTTCGCTCCGCTTTCTTGCCGGAATTCCTCCAGCAGCAATCTTTCCTCGTCGCTCAGGCGGCGCACTTCCAGGAGATCCGGCCTTCTGAGCCAGGTCCGCCCCAGCGCCTGCTTCAGCCGCCAGCGCCGGATGTTCTCGTGGTGACCGGAGAGCAGCACCTCCGGCACCTTCTCGCCACGGTACGTCTCGGGGCGGCTGTACTGCGGGCAGTCGAGCAGCCCGTCGGCGAACGACTCTTCCACCACCGAGGCGCTGTCGCCCACCGCGCCCGGCAACTGCCTCACCACCGCGTCCATCAGCGCCATCGCCGCGAGCTCGCCGCCCGAGAGCACGAAGTCGCCGATCGAGATCTCCTCGTCGGCGCGGCGCGCGACCAGCCGCTCGTCCACGCCCTCGTAGCGGCCGCACAGCAACGTCACTGCCGGCTCCTTCACCAGCTCCATCACCCTGCGGTGATCGAGCTTCCTGCCCTGCGGCGAGAGATAGATCGTGCGCCTCGCGCCGCCGCTCTTCGCCACCGCGTCGAGCGCCCGTTCCAGGGGCTCGGCCAGCATCACCATGCCCGGGCCGCCGCCGTACGGCCGGTCATCGACCGTCCGGTAGTGGTCGGTGGTGAAATCGCGCGGATTCCACGTCGTCAGCGACCACAGCCCCGCGTCCAGCGCCCGGCTGGTGATTCCGCTCCCCGCCACGGCAGCGAACATCTCGGGGAACAGCGTCACCACGTCGAAGCGGATCACCTGTCCCGCCTCACCAATCCGTCTGCCAATCCACGCGAACCCGCCTTCCGGCAAGGTCCACTTCCTTCACCACCGCCGCGACCCAGGGAATCAACCGCATGCGCTCCCCGGCCACTTCGATCACGTCGTGCGCGCCGTTCGAAAACGTGCCCCTCACGACGCCCAGCACCGCTCCCTCCAGGCTCACCACCTCGAGTCCGACCAGGTCGGCGAGGTAGTACTTGCCCTCTTCCGGCTCCGGCAGCGCCTCGCGGCGCACCGCCACCGTTCTTCCCTTGAGCGCGCCCGCCTGCTCCCGCGTCTCGATTCCGGTCAGCCTGCCGACCACCGTCGCGCCGTGAACCCTCGCTTCGCTCACCTCGAACGCGTCGGCCCCGATCCACCATTCGCCGACAGCCGTGAGGCCTGCTCCTGCCCCCGTGTCCGGCGCCACCTTCACCCACCCGCGCACGCCGTAGGACCCGGCGACGCGGCCCATCCGGATCAGCCCCTCAGGCGGCTTTCTTTGCAAACTGCTGCACGAGGCGCTTCGCCGTCGGCGAGAGTTGCGCGCCCTGCCCGGTCCAGTGCTTGACCCGCTCCATGTTGACGCGCAGCGCCTCGCGGCCTTGCGGCGCCTTCGGATCGTAGAACCCCAGGCGCTCGATGAACTTGCCCGACGCCGCGCGCCGCGAGTCTGCGACCACCACGTGATAGAACGGGCGCTTGTTCGCGCCGCCGCGCTGCAGTCGAATCACAACCATTGGAGATGTTCCCTAAAACTGCGAAAAGCCGCGGATTATACGGGACTTTTCGCCCCAGCGACAACGTTTCGCGCGGTGCTTTGTAAGGCGCTCGCGCCCGGGACCGACGAAGACGATACTTGGAGGTCCTCGGAGATCGAACGAATGGCGAATTGGGTCAAGGTTCACCCGCTCGTAGTGCGCATCACCCACTGGATCAACGTCTTGGCGGTGCTGATGATGGTCACGAGCGGCTGGCAAATCTACAACGCGTCGCCCCTTTTCGAGTCGTTCACTTTCCCGGACGCGGTCACGCTCGGCGGCTGGCTCGCCGGCGGCATCCAATGGCATTTCGCCGCCATGTGGCTGCTCGCACTCAACGGGCTCGTCTACGTCACTTACGGATTCGCCTCCGGGCACTTTCGGCGCAAGCTTCTCCCGATCTCGCCGGGCGCGGTGCTGCGCGACGTCTCGAACGCGCTGCGCGGCCGCCTGGCCCACGAGGACCTGAGCGTCTACAACGCCGCGCAGCGAGCCGCGTACCTCGTTTTGATTCTTGCCCTGACGCTGCTCGTCGCGACGGGGCTGGCGATCTGGAAACCCGTCCAACTTCAAGCGCTCGCCGCGCTGATGGGCGGCTACGAGGGCGCGCGCTTCCTCCACTTCTTCGCCATGTCGCTCGTGGTCCTCATCGTGGTGGTGCACGTCGTCATGGTCGCGCTCGTGCCGCGCACCCTCCCCACCATGATCACCGGGCGGCTCAGGAGGTCGTCGTGAAAGACAGCCGCATTGCCCTCAAGCATCCCAAGGTCGAAAGCCTCGAGCGGCGACTGTTTCTGAAGAAAAGCCTCTCCGTTGGCGCGCTATCACTGCTCGCCGGCTGCGACCTCACCGGCGACGAGAACGTGCAGCAAGTGCTCGAAGGCATGTCGCGCTGGAACGACCGCGTGCAGGGCTGGCTGTTCGATCCGAAGAAGCTCGCGCCCGAGTATCCCGAAAGCATGATCACGCGTCCGTTCCCGTTCAACGGCTATTACCCGGAGAGCGACGTGCGCATCATCGACGGCACCGACTACAAGCTGCAGCTCGCCGGGCTCATCAAGGAGAAGAGGCCGTGGCGGCTGCCCGAGCTCTACGCGCTGCCGCAGGTGTCGCAGGTCACGCGTCTCATCTGCGTCGAAGGCTGGAGCGTCATCGGCAAGTGGAGCGGCGTGCGCTTCAGCGATTTCCTCCAGCGCGTCGGCGCCGACCTCACGGCGAAGTACGTCGGCCTGAACTGCGGCGACGAGTACTACTCGAGCATCGACATGGCGACCGCGCTCCATCCGCAGACTATGCTCGCGCTGCGCTTCGCCGACCAGATCCTGCCGCCGAAGTACGGCTTCCCGATGCGGCTGCGCATTCCCACCAAGCTCGGGTTCAAGAATCCGAAGCACATCACCGAGATGTTCGTGGTGAACGACAACCCCGGCGGCTACTGGGAAGACAAGGGGTACAACTGGTTCAGCGGAAGCTAGGAGCGCCAGAGGCCGCGCTTAAATCGTATTCGCGCTCAGAAGCCGCGCTTAAATCGCATTCGCGCTGAGAAGCCGCGCTTAAATCGCAGTTTTTCTCAGGTTTTTTCGCAGACGGCAGTCCAGACACCGTCGGCGAGCTCGGCGTCCTGAACCAGCGTCGCGCCACGCTCGAGGAGGTCCTGGAGCTTCAACCGCACCGCCTCGACGGTGGGGCCGGTGATGACGCGCTTGAAGCCAAGGCTCTCGACTTTGGCCTGCACGGTAAGCCTGGGATTGCCCACGCTCGCGACCCATTTGCTGCCGACCTGGGTCATGGGAGAAAGAAGCTGGCAGCCCTCGGCGCCGAGCTTCTTGACCGCGTCCTGGACCTTGGCCTGGCTGCGGGCGGAAACGATGAAGTGCGTGCCGGCGTCGAACACCTGGGCGGGCGCATCGTCCTCCGGCACCGGAACGGCACGGCGCTGGCTGCGCCGCAGCCGCGCCTGCGCTTCCTGCACGCGGCGCCCAACGCGCACTGCGTCGGTGACCGCGAAGAGATCGTGGGCGCGGTTGTGCTTATCGAGGCGCGACCTCTCCTGCTTGAAGAGCGACGAGTAGTCGGCCGAGAGAAGCGACATCACCTCGAAGAACGAGCGCGACACGAGAAGCTGGCCCTGGCCGGCGAAGCTCATCACGCGCTCGGCGGCGTTGATGCCGTCGCCGACGACGTTGTCGCGGCCGTTGATGTCCTTGATGAGCGAGACCGGCCCGAGGTTGATGCCGAGGCGCACCGGGATCTCGCCGACCTTGTCGAGCACCGCGAGTCCGACGAACAGCGCCCCCTCGGGGTCGCCGAGGAAAGTGATGGCCGCGCCGTCGCCGGTATCGACCACGACGCGGTCGCGCGGCAGCACCTGCTCCAGCGCGGCTGTGAGGATGTCGTTGAAGACGCGCTTCTGCTTGACCTGATCAGCGACGCCCTTCTTCGAATAGCCGACGATGTCGATGAAGAGGACGCTGCAGACGAGCGTGCGGGTGCCCTGGTCGACCATACGGGGATTGTCCCCCCGCTCAGCGCATCCCCGGGAGGAACCCTTTCATGTTGCGCATCATGCGTTGCATGTTGCCGCCCCGCATCATCTTCATCATTTTTTGCATTTGCTCGAACTGGTTGAGCAGCTGGTTCACGGCCTGCACCGGCACCCCGGCGCCGGCGGCGATGCGGCGCTTGCGCGAGGCCTTGATCAGCTCGGGCTTGGCGCGCTCCTGCGGGGTCATCGAGTTGATGATGCCCTCGATGCGCCGGAACTGCTTGTCGTCCTGGAGCTGAGAGGGATCGATCTGGCCGACCAGCTGCGCGGGCAGCTTGTCGATGAGCGAGGCGACCCCGCCCATCTTCTTCATCTGCGCGATCTGCTGCTTGAAGTCCTCGAGGTCGAAGCCCTTTCCCTTCTTGACCTTCTCGGCGACCCGCTTCGCTTCCTCGAGATCGATCTTGGCGTGTGCTTCCTCCACGAGCGACAGGATGTCGCCCATGCCGAGGATGCGCGCCGCCATGCGCTCGGGATGGAAGGGCTCGAGCCCCGCCAGCTTCTCGCCCGTGCCGGCGAACTTGATCGGCTTGCCAGTGACGTGGCGCACCGAGAGCGCGGCGCCGCCGCGCGCATCGCCGTCGAGCTTGGTGAGGATGACGCCGGTGAGCGGCAGGCGCTCGTTGAACGCGCGCGCGACGTTGACGGCGTCCTGGCCCTGCATGGCGTCGACCACGAAGAGCGTTTCCACCGGCTCGAGCGCGGCGTGCAGCTCGGCGATCTCGCGCATCATCTCCTCGTCGACCGCGAGGCGCCCCGCCGTGTCGACGACGAGGACATCCATGTAACGCGTGCGGGCGTAGTCGACGGCGCGACGCGCGATGTCGACAGGTTTTTCCCCGGGGGAAGAAGAAATGAACTCGCCCCCGACCTGAGCTGCCACGGTCCTCAGCTGCTCGATCGCTGCCGGGCGGTAGACGTCGGCGGAAACGAGCGCAACCTTCTTTTTGTCGGCAACGAGCAGCCGGGCGAGCTTCGCCGAGGTGGTGGTCTTGCCCGAGCCCTGCAGCCCGGCCATGAGGATCACCGCCGGCGGCCGCGTCGCGAGGTCGAGGCCCGCCGCCGCCTCGCCCATGAGCGCGGCGAGCTCGCGGTGCACCACGCCGACGAGCGCCTGCCCCGGGGTGAGGCTGCCGACTACCTCCGCGCCGAGCGCCTTGGCGCGGACCGCTTCGATGAAATGCTTCACCACCGGCAGCGCCACGTCCGCCTCGAGCAGCGCGACGCGGATTTCGCGCATCGCGGCGGCGACATCGTCCTCGCTCAGCGCGCCGCGGCCGCGCAGCTTGTCGAAAATTCCGCCGAGACGATCGCTCAGTGTGTCGAACATGCCTGCTGTCCTAATCCCACCGGCGCTTCGGACGCAAAACGGGCCGGCGCGCGACACTCGCGGGCCGGCCGCCTTCCGCTCTCGGAAGGTTGGCACGCTGCGTCCGGCAGCGCGGCGCGGAACCTAGCCTTGGTGCCGGTTGCTGTCAATTGCACGGGCTTGGGTCGTGGCATGCGCCATCGCTACAGTGAAATCGCCTACCTGTTTAAGATGCTAATTTATCCTGGTATAAATGGCTCCGTGCAAACAGCCGAAATCGACCGCCGCCGCGAGCTGGGCGATTTCATCCGCGCCCAGCGCGAGCGGGTGGCGCCGGCTTCGGTCGGACTGATCGCGGCGCGGCGGCGGCGTACACCCGGCTTGCGGCGCGAGGAGATTGCCGAACTTGCCGGCCTCAGTACCACCTGGTACACCTGGATCGAGCAGGGGCGCGACGTGTCGGTGTCGCCGACCGCGCTGGCCCGCCTGGCGCGGGCGCTGCGGCTGGGCCGCGCCCAACGCCAATATCTGTTCGAACTGGCCGGCAAGCGCGACCCCGACCCCGGGGAGAGCGACATCGACGAACTCCCCGCGGTGCTGACGGCCTGCGTCGCCGCGATCGCCGGCCCCGCCTATCTCCTCGACCGCAACTGGGATGCCCGCGCCTGGAACC
>DASXAO010000104.1:0-14304 GCA_036406675.1 Burkholderiales bacterium | reverse complement strand
TCCGGGAAATAGCGGTAGTCCTGCGCGTCTTCCTTGGTGCGCATGGAGCGCGTCTCGTCACGCTCGGGATCGTAAAGCCGAGTTTCCTGCACCACGCTCTTGCCGTCTTCCAGCAGCTCGATCTGCCGCCGGGCCTCGAATTCGATGGCGTGCTCCATGAAGCGAAAAGAGTTCAGGTTCTTGATCTCGCAGCGCGTGCCCAGTTTCCGGTCGCCCAGCCTGCGGACCGAAACATTGGCGTCGCAGCGAAATGAGCCTTCCTGCATGTTGCCGTCGCAGATGCCGATCCACATGACGAGCGAATGCAGCGCGCGCGCGTAAGCGACCGCTTCCTTTGCGCCGCGAAGATCGGGCTCCGAAACGATCTCCAGCAGCGGCGTGCCGGCGCGGTTGAGGTCGATCCCGGTCATGCCGTGGAAGTCTTCGTGCAGCGACTTGCCGGCGTCCTCCTCGAGGTGGGCGCGCGTCAGGCGCACCGCCCTTTCTTCGTCCTTGATGAAAAACCTTATCTCGCCGCCCTGCACGATCGGGGTCTCGTACTGGCTGATCTGGTAGCCCTTCGGCAGATCGGGATAGAAGTAGTTTTTGCGCGCGAAGATGGAGCGCCGGTTGATGGTTCCCTTGACGGCGAGGCCGAAGCGGATCGCGTGCTCGACGGCCGCGCGGTTCGCCACCGGCAGCGTGCCGGGAAGCGCGATGTCGACCGCGGAAGCCTGGATGTTCGGCGACGCGCCGAAGGCGATGGACGCGCCGGAGAACATCTTGCTCTGCGTCAGCAGCTGGGCGTGGGTCTCGATGCCGACCACGAGCTCCCAGGTCATAGCGGCGTCTCCGTGGGCACGCGCAGGTGCCAGTCGGTCGCCTCCTGATAGCGATGCGCCGCACCGAGCAGCTTCGCCTCGGAGAAGTAGGTCCCCGTGAGCTGCAGGCCGACCGGGAGTCCGGATCCGTCGAAGCCGCACGGAATCGACAGCCCCGGCAATCCGGCAAGCGACCCGGGAACGGTAAAGACGTCGCCCAGGTACATCGTGACCGGGTCGTCGACTTGGACGCCGATCTCGAACGCGGTCGTCGGTGCGACCGGGCCCAGGATGACGTCGCAGCGCTCGAACGCGGACTGGAAGTCGCGCACGATCAGCCGGCGTACCCTCTGCGCCTGCAGGTAGTACGCGTCGTAATAGCCGTGCGACAGAACGTAAGTGCCCATCAGGATGCGGCGCTTCACTTCAGCACCGAACCCCTCGGCACGCGTGCGCTCATACATGTCGATGAGGTCGGAGTACTCGCCCGCCCGGTGGCCGTAGCGCACGCCGTCGAAGCGCGACAGATTGGACGAGGCTTCCGCCGGCGCGATGACGTAGTACACCGCGACGCCGAGCGGCAGGTGGGGAAGCTCGACGTTCACCCGCGTCGCCCCTTGCTCCGTGAACCAGCGCAGCGCTTCCTCGACCGCCTTGCGCACGCCCGGCTGGATGCCTTCGCCCAAATACTGGTCGGGCGCGCCGATGCGCAACCCTTGGATCTTCTGCGAATTCAGGAGGCGCGAGTAGTCTTCCTTCTCGCGCTCGAGGCTGGTCGAGTCGCGCTCGTCGAAGCCCGCCATTGCGTTCATGAGAAGCGCCAGGTCGGCGACGCTCTTCGCGAGCGGCCCGGCCTGGTCGAGCGACGAGGCGAACGCCACCAGGCCGTAGCGCGAGACCGTGCCGTAGGTCGGCTTGAGCCCGCAGATTCCGGAGAGCGCGGCCGGCTGGCGGATCGAGCCCCCGGTGTCGGTGCCGGTCGCCGCCGGGACCATGCGCGCGGCCACCGCAGCCGCGGAGCCGCCCGAGGAGCCGCCCGGAACGCGGCCTTTCGCCCACGGGTTTCGCACCGGCCCGAAATGCGAGCTCTCGCTGGAGGAGCCCATGGCGAACTCGTCCATGTTCGTCTTGCCGGTGACCACCGCGCCGGCGCGCTCCAGCTCGCGCACCACGTGAGCGTCGTAGGGGCTCCTGTACTTCTCCAGCATGCGCGAGCCGCAGGTGGTGCGGAATTCGCGGGTGCACAGGATGTCCTTGTGGGCGATCGGGATTCCGGTGAGCGGACCGGCATCGCCTCGCGCGCGCCGCTCGTCCGCCCGGCGGGCCGCGGTGAGGCTCGTTTCTCTTTCTTCATCGGTCGAGATGAAGGCGTTCAGGTCGCCGTTGAGCCTGGCGATCCGCTCCAGGCAGGCGCGCGTGAGCTCGACGGAGGAAATTTTTCTCGCCGCCAAGGCGGCGGAGAGTTCCGCGACGGTCGAGTTAAGCAGGCTACTCAATGACTTTGGGCACCAGGAACAGCCCCTCTTCTACCGCCGGAGCGACAGACTGGTAGGCCTCACGGCGGTCCGCTTCCGTGACCTCGTCGGGCCGCAACCGCTGGACGACGTCCAAGGCGTGGGACATCGGCTCGATCCCGGCGGTGTTCACGGCCTGGATCTGCCCGACCAGCTCGAGGATGCGGTTCAAGCGGCTGCCCACTTCCGCGGTTTCGCCGGGTTGCAGGGCGAGGCGGGCGAGCCGCGCGAGGCGGCGGATCTGGTCGTCCGATAGCGACATGTTTTTTCGCCGAACTGCTGCGGGAAGGCGCCCGCCGCGAGAGAGTTTTTCCCTTCGATTCAGGCGCTACGTTAGCGTATTATATCGGGCACCTGCGCATTTGTTGCTGCGCACAAAAACACTGGAGAAAGCCTCCGCTTGCCCATGCTCGGATTCCTTCGCAGCTACTTCTCGAACGATCTCGCGATCGACCTCGGGACCGCCAACACGCTGATCTACGTCCGCGGCAAAGGCATCGTGCTCGACGAGCCCTCCGTGGTCGCGATCCGGCAGGAAGCCGGCCCGAACGGCAAGAAAACCATCCAGGCGGTCGGCAAGGAAGCGAAGCTGATGCTCGGCAAGACCCCGGGCAACATCATCGCCATCCGCCCGATGAAGGACGGCGTGATCGCCGACTTCACGGTGACCGAGCAGATGCTCAAGCAGTTCATCAAGAAGGTCCACGACAACAAGCTGTTCTCCCCCAGCCCGCGCATCATCATCTGCGTGCCGTGCGGCTCGACCCAGGTCGAGCGGCGCGCCATCCGCGAGAGCGCGATCGGGGCCGGCGCGGGCCAGGTGTACCTCATCGAGGAGCCGATGGCGGCCGCCATCGGCGCGGATCTGCCGGTGGCGGACGCGACCGGCTCGATGGTCGTCGACATCGGCGGCGGCACCACCGAGGTGGGCGTGATCTCGCTCGGCGGCATGGTCTACTCCGGCTCGGTGCGCGTCGGCGGCGACAAGTTCGACGAAGCCATCATCAACTACATCCGCCGCAACTACGGCATGCTGATCGGCGAGACCACGGCCGAGCTCATCAAGAAGGAGATCGGCTCGGCGTTCCCGGGCTCCGAAGTGCGCGAGATGGAAGTGAAGGGCCGCAACCTCGCCGAGGGCATTCCGCGCAGCTTCACCATCTCGTCCAACGAGATCCTCGAGGCTCTGACCGAGCCTCTCAACCAGATCGTCTCGGCGGTCAAGTCCGCGCTTGAGCAGACCCCGCCCGAGCTCGGCGCCGACATCGCCGAGAAGGGCATGGTGCTTACCGGCGGGGGCGCGCTGCTGCGCGATCTCGACCGGCTGCTGATGGAGGAAACGGGATTGCCGGTCATCGTGGCCGACGATCCGCTGACCTGCGTCGTGCGGGGCTCGGGCAAGGCGCTCGAGAAGATGGAGCACTTCGGCCCGATCTTCACGAACGACTGAGGGCCCGCGGGGTATGGAACACACCCCGCCACCTTTCTTCAAGCGAGGGCCCGCACCGCTTGTAAGACTGTTCTTCTTCGCTTCGCTGTCCCTCGCCCTGCTCGTGCTCGATGCCCGCTTCCGCTATGCCGAAGGTCTGAGAGGCGTGCTCGCGCTCGCCGCCTATCCGTTGCAGCGCGCCGCGACCGCGCCGGTCGATTTCCTCCGCGTGGTGGGCGATTACTTCTCGACACAGGCTCAGCTTTTCGAAGACAACGCCAACTTGCGGGCGAAGAACCTCGCGCTGTCGCAGGCCGCACAGCGCTACGAGACGGCCGAAGCGGAGGCGGCTCAGCTGCGACGCCTGATCGGCGCGTCCGAAAAGCTCGAGGTGAAATCGACCCCGGCGGAGATTCTCTACAGCGGGCGCGACCCCTACGCGCACAAGATCTTCATCAACCTCGGCGAGCGTCAGGGCGTGAAGCCCGGCAGCCCGGTGGCGGACGAAGCCGGGGTCGTCGGCCAGGTGACTCGGGTGCATCCGCTCGTATCCGAGGTCACGCTCATCACCGACCAGGACCACGTCGTCCCGGTCCAGGTGGTGCGCAACGGCCTGCGCGCGATCGCCTTCGGCGGCGGCGCCTCGGGCATGCTCGAGCTGCGGTTCACTGCCGGCAATGCCGAGATCCAGAACGGCGACCGCCTGGTCACATCCGGCATCGACGGCGTCTACCCGCCCGGACTACCCGTGGCCACGGTGGTGAGGATCGAGCGTGACACGGAAAATAGCTTTGCCCGCGTGATCTGCCGGCCGGCTGCCGGCGTCGACCGCGGCCGCTTCGTCCTGGTGCTGTCCGATGAGACGGCGCGCCCGCCGCGGCCCGAGGAAGCCCAGTCGAGCAAGGAGCGCCGTTCGGAAAAGGCACGGCGCGCGCGGGTAAAAGAGAAGGAGGGTTGATGGCGCTTGGCGGCAAGTCCGAGCACATCCTCCGGCCGGCGCGGGTCAGCACCGTCGCGGCCTCGTTCGCCATCGCGTTGCTGCTCAACTTCCTGCCGTGGAAGGACCTGCGGCTGGTGCCCGATTTCGTCGCGCTGGTCCTCTGCTTCTGGTGCGTGCGCCAGCCGCGCCTCGTCGGCCTGGGCGTCGCCTGGGGCATCGGCCTGCTGGTCGACGCCGGCAACGGCGTGCTGCTCGGCCAGCATGCGCTCGCCTATTCCCTGCTTGCCTTCATCTCGATCTGGCTGTCGCGCCGCATCCTGTGGTTCGGGCCCTTCCTGCAGGCGGCGCATGTCGCGCTCATCCTCGCCGCGACGCAGACGCTCGTACTCCTCGTGCGCATCGCCGCGGGAGACGCCTTTCCGGGCTGGGCGATCTACGTGAGCCCGCTCGCGGGCGCGCTGCTCTGGCCCATGGTGAGCTGGCTGCTGGTCCTGCCCCAGCGACGGCTCGAGCGGGAACAAACCATTTAGCGCATGGCGGAACTCCGAAACCGCGAGCGCGAACTCGCCCAATTCCATCTGCGCATCGGCGTCGCCGGCGTGCTGGTGCTGATCGGCTTCGGCCTGCTCGCGGCGCGCTTCATCTTCCTGCAGGTGATCCAGCACGACCACTACGCCTCCCGCGCCGAGGACAACCGCATCTCGATCGTCCCGATCCCGCCCAACCGGGGACTGATCCTCGACCGCAACGGCATCGTGATGGCGCGCAACTATTCGGGCTATACGCTCGAGATCTTCCCGCGCAAGGTGAGGAGCGTCGAGCGCACGATCGACGAGCTCGGCGAGCTGATCGAGATCACCTCGCGCGACCGCGCCCGCTTCCGCAAGCTCCTCGCCGAGACCCGCAACGCCGAGAGCCTGCCGATCCGCACCCGGCTCTCCGACGAGGAGGTCGCCAAGTTCGCCGCCAACCGCTACCGGTACAACGGCACCGTCGAGATCAAGGCGCGCCTCTTCCGCCAGTACCCGTACGACGACCTCGCCTCGCACGTGCTCGGCTATATGGGCCGTATAAACCAGGCCGACCAGACGCGCCTCGAGGAGGATGGCGTCGACGCGAACTACCGCGGCACCGACTTCATCGGCAAAGCGGGCGTCGAGGCGAGCTACCAGGACGAGCTCCACGGCACGACCGGCTTCGAGCACGTCGAGATCGACGCCGCGGGGCGCGGCATCCGCACGCTCTCGCGCACGCCCTCGCAGCCCGGCAACAACGTCGCGCTGACCCTCGATCTTCGCCTGCAGCAGGTCGCCGAGCAGGCGCTCGGCGACCGGCGCGGCGCGGTGGTGGCGCTCGAGCCTTCGACCGGCGCGGTGCTCGCGTTCGTCTCCAAGCCCGGCTTCGATCCGAACTACTTCGTCGACGGCATCGACCCGCAGTACTGGGCCGAGCTCAACAATTCGCCCGATCGGCCGCTCTACAACCGGGCCATCGCGGGAACCTATCCCCCCGGCTCGACCTTCAAGCCGTTCATGGCGCTCGCCGCGCTCGAGACCGGCAAGCGCACCCCGAAAAGCGCGATCAACGATCCCGGATATTTCGTCTTCGGCGACCGGCGCTTCCGCGACTCAAAGCCCGGCGGGAACGGCTACGTCGATCTCTTCAAGTCGATCGTGGTGTCCTCCGACACGTACTACTACATGGTTGCCAACGACATGGGCATCGAAGCCATCGCCGGGTACATGAAGAACTTCGGCTTCGGCGCGAAGACCGGCATCGACCTCCAGGGCGAGCTGCCGGGCGTGCTGCCCTCGCCCGAGTGGAAGATGAAGCGCTTCCGCCGGCCCGAGCAGCAGAAGTGGTACCCCGGGGAGACGATCTCGATCGGCATCGGCCAGGGATACAACGCCTACACCCCGATCCAGCTCGCCCAGGCCGTCGCCACGCTCTCGAACGGCGGCACGATGTACCGGCCGCATCTCGTCGCCTACATCGACAACCCGCGCACCGGGGAGCGGCGCAATTTCGAGCCCGAGGTGGTACAACGCGTGCCCGCGCGCGCGGAGCACATCGAATTCGTGAAGCGCGCAATGGCCGGCGTCAACAAGGAGGGCACCGCGGCGCGCGCCTTCGCCGGCGCCCAGTACACGAGCGGCGGCAAGACCGGCACGGCGCAGGTGGTCGCGATCAAGCAGAACGAGAAGTACGACGAGAAGAAGGTCGCCGAGCGGCACCGCGACCACTCGTGGTTCATCGCGTTCGCGCCGCTCGAGAGCCCCAAGATCGCCCTGGCGGTGCTCGTCGAGAACGGCGGCTTCGGTGCACGCGCGGCAGCGCCGATCGCGCGCACCATGCTCGACTACTACCTCCTCGGCAAGGTGCCGCAGGGCATCGTCGTGCAGACGCCGGAGGACGAAGTCGACGACGAGGACCGGGAGAGCGACTGATATGGATCTCGCCCGCTTCCCGCTGCGCCGCATCGCAGGCCGCCTCGCCGAGGGCATCGACTCGACGCTGCTGATGCTCCTGCTCACGCTTTCGATGGTCGGCCTCGCGGTCCTGTATTCGGCGAGCTACGACGTGCCGGCGCGCCTCGCCACCCAGCTCGTGAGCCTGGCGGTGGCGCTCACCGCGATGTGGATCGTGGCTCAGGTGCCGCCGCAGACCATGATGCGCTTCGCGGTGCCCGCCTATGTGGTGGGCCTCGGCTTTCTCGTCGCGGTCGCTCTGGCAGGCGACGTGGTGAACGGCGCGCGGCGCTGGCTGCACGTCGGCGTGACCCGCTTCCAGCCCTCGGAGATGATGAAGCTCGCGTTGCCGCTGATGCTCGCCTGGTACTTCCACAAGAACGAATCGACGCTGCGCTGGCGCGACTATTTCGTCGCCGGCTTCCTGCTGCTCGTGCCGCTCGGCCTCATCCTGCGCCAGCCCGACCTCGGCACCGCCGGGCTGGTCGGCACCGCCGGCTTCTTCATCATGTTCTTCGCCGGCATGAGCTGGCGCGTCATGGGCGCAATCGGGGCGGCGGGCGCGGTGGCGGTGCCGCTCCTGTGGCCGTTCCTGCACGACTATCAGCGGCGGCGCATCCTGACGCTCCTCGATCCGTCGAGCGACCCGCTCGGCGCGGGCTACCACATCATCCAGTCGACGATCGCCGTGGGCTCGGGCGGGCTCGCCGGCAAAGGCTGGCTGAACGGCACCCAGTCGCACCTCGAGTTCATTCCGGAGCGCCACACCGACTTCATCTTCGCCGTGTTCTCCGAGGAATTCGGCCTGATCGGCAACATCACGCTGCTCGTTCTCTACACGCTGCTCATCGCCCGCGGGCTGATGATCGCGACCAACGCGGCGACCCTGTTCGGGCGGCTGCTCGCCGGCGCCATCTCGCTGCAGTTCTTCATCTACGCTTTCGTCAACATGGGGATGGTGTCCGGCATCCTCCCCGTGGTCGGGGTCCCGCTCCCCTTCCTCTCCTACGGCGGCACGGCGCTCCTGACGCTCTTCATCGGTGCCGGGATGCTGATGAGCATCCAAAGCCACCGGCAGCTCGTGCAGACCTAGCCCTAGTCCGCATTCCGCAAAGCAGCAATTCGCTGAAAGTGCCTCCCGCATCGTGAAACGGGGTACTCCCAACCCCATGTAAACGCTTGTTTTATTGCAGGCCGGTCGGGCTATGGCCGCGTATTGCTCCGCGCCACAAACGGCGCGCACACTCGCTTCATCGTTCATCTATCGGAGGCGACGTGGAAAGCCGCATCAACGAAGTACGAGCGCTGGAGCAGGACTGGGCCCAGAGCCCGCGGTGGAGAGGCGTGGACCGCGGCTACTCGGCCGAAGACGTGGTGCGGCTGCGCGGCAGCCTGCGGGTCGAGCACACGCTGGCGAGGCAGGGCGCCGAGAAGCTCTGGAAGCGCACGCAGGAAATGCCGTTCGTGAATTCGCTCGGCGCGCTCACTGGGAACCAGGCCGTGCAGCAGGTGAAGGCCGGCGTTCCCGCGATCTATCTCTCCGGCTGGCAGGTCGCGGCCGACGCGAACGATTCGCTGCAGATGTACCCCGACCAGTCGCTCTACGCGGTCTCGTCGGTTCCCACCGTGGTGCGCCGGATCAACAACGCGCTCGCGCGCGCCGACCAGATCCAGTGGATGGAGGCCGCAAACGGAAACGCAACGGCGGGCTCGATCGACTACTTCGCGCCCATCGTGGCCGACGCCGAGTCGGGCTTCGGCGGCGTGCTGAACGCCTACGAGCTGATGCGCTCGATGATCGAGGCCGGCGCCGCGGGCGTGCACTACGAAGACCAGCTCGCCTCGGTGAAGAAGTGCGGCCACATGGGCGGCAAGGTGCTGGTGCCGACGCAGGAGGCCGTGCAGAAGCTGATCGCCGCGCGCCTCGCGGCCGACGTGCTGGGCGTGCCGACCGTGCTCCTCGCGCGCACCGACGCCGAGGCCGCGGACCTGGTCACCACCGACGTCGACGAGAACGACAAGCCCTTCATCACCGGCGAGCGCACCGCCGAAGGCTTCTACCGCACCCGCAAGGGCTTCGACCAGGCGCTGTCCCGCGGCCTCGCCTACGCGCAGTACGCCGACATGGTGTGGTGCGAGACGGGCACCCCGGACCTGAACTTTGCCAGGCGTTTTGCGGAGGGGATCCGCAGGAAGTATCCGGAAAAGATGCTCGCCTACAACTGCTCGCCGTCGTTCAACTGGAAGCGCAACCTCGACGACGCCACCATCGCCAGGTTCCAGCGCGAGCTCGGCGCGATGGGCTACAAGTTCCAGTTCATCACCCTCGCCGGCTTCCACGCGCTCAACTACTCGATGTTCGAGCTCGCGTACGGCTACGCGCGCAACAACATGAGCGCCTTCGTCGAGCTGCAGCAGAAGGAGTTCGCCGCCGCCGAGAAGGGCTTCACCGCGGTCAAGCACCAGCGCGAGGTCGGCACCAGCTACTTCGACGAGATCACCACCGTCGTGACCGGAGGCAAGGCCTCGACCACCGCGCTGCACGGCTCGACGGAAGATGAACAGTTCTTTGACGAAAAGAAGAAAGCCAAACTAGCGGCAGCATGAGGTGAGCGCGGTCTCCAAGGTCGTTCGGGTCCACGAGCGGCGGACCAGCCTGCCGCAGGAGATCGCGCGCACCATCCTCGCCGGTTTCGACAAGCACTATCGCCTCTTCCGCCAGGCCTCGGTCGACGCCAGGGGCCTGTACGAGCGCTCCGCGTGGGGGGAAATCGCGCGGCTCGCGCGCTCGCGGATCCTGATGTACGACCAGCGCGTCGAGGAAGCCGTCGAGGCGGTGCGCGAGCGCTTTCCGGAAGCCGAGGGCGAGGACCTCTGGCCGGCGATCAAGCTCGCCTACCTCGGCCTGCTCCACGACCACAAGCAGCCCGAATGCGCCGAGACCTTCTACAACTCGGTCGCCTGCCAGGTGCTGCACCGGCGCCACTACCGCAACGAATTCATCTTCTGGCGCCCGGGCGTGGCCACCGAGCATCTCGAGGGCGAGGCGCCGACCTACCGCTGCTTTTATCCCTTGAAGACCGGGCTGCGGTCCACGCTCAGGCAGATTGCGGCCGGTTACGGCCTCAGGAACCGCTGGGAGAACGCCGAGCGCGACCTGCGCAACGTGGTGCTGGCGCTGCGGCGGCTGTTCCCGCGGCCCGCGCGCGCTCAGCCCGACCTGCAGATCCAGGTGCTGAACTCGCTTTTCTTCCGCAACAAGGGGGCCTACATCATCGGCCGGATCATCAACGACGGGCACGACTACCCGTTCGCGGTCCCGATCCTGCAGAACGAGCGCGGCGAGCTGTACGTCGACGCGTTGCTCACCGGCGAGGACCAGCTGCTGGTGCTGTTCTCCTTCGCGCGCGCGTATTTCTTCGTCGACATGGAAGTCCCGGCCGGCTACGTCTCGTTCCTGCGCTGGCTCATGCCGAGAAAGCCGCGCGCCGAGCTCTACATGGCGGTCGGGCTCGCGAAGCAGGGCAAGACGCTTTTCTACCGCGACCTGCACTACCACCTCAAGCATTCGACCGACCAGTTCGTGGTCGCGCCCGGCATCAAGGGCATGGTGATGCTGGTGTTCACCCTGCCCTCCTTCCCCTACGTCTTCAAGCTGATGCGCGACCGCTTCGCGCCGCCCAAGGACATCGACCGGCAGGCGGTGAAGGACAAGTACCTGATGGTGAAGCTCCACGACCGGGTCGGGCGCATGGCCGACACGCTCGAATACTCGCTCGTCGCGCTGCCGCTCGCGCGCTTCCATCCGGCGCTGCTCGAGGACCTCAAACGCGAGTGCGGCTCGTCGGTCGAGGTCGACGGCGACGCGCTGGTGCTGGGCCATGTCTACATCGAGCGGCGCATGCAGCCTCTCAATCTGCTCATCGAGGAGCTCAAACGCGACCCCGACCCCGAGCGCCTGCGCGTCGCGCTGCGCGACTATGGCGCCGCGATCAAGGAGCTCGCCGGCGCCGGGATTTTTCCCGGCGACATGCTCCTCAAGAACTTCGGCGTCACGCGCCACGACCGGGTCGTGTTCTACGACTACGACGAGATCCAGCCGATGGAGGAGGTGCACTTTCGCCGCATCCCGCCGCCGCGGAGCTACGAGGACGAGCTGTCCGCGGAGCCGTACTGGTCGGTCGGCCCGAGCGACGTCTTCCCCGAGCAGTTCGAGCGCTTCCTCGTCGGCGAGCCGCGCGCCCGCCAGATCTTCTACGAGCATCACCGCGACCTCCTCGACCCGCAGTTCTGGAGCGAGAAGCAGGCCCGGGTGCGCGCCGGGGTCCAGGAGGACGTCTTCCCCTACCCCGAGGAAGCGCGCTTTCCTAGGTAACGGCCTTGCCGTCGTTCAGGGAGAGCCACCCCTTGACGATGCGATAGATGATCCAGATCGAGTCGGCCACCAGGATGAACCAGCCGATGATGATGAGGAAAGTGATCACGCCGATCGCGCCCCACAGCAGGCCCCACCAGAAAGTGCGGATCTGCCAGCGGAAGTGGGATTCCAGCCAGCTTCCCTTCACCTCGTCGCGCTTCACGTAGTTGACGATTAGCGCCACGATCCAGGTGATGCCGTTCAGGAAGCCCGCCGCCTGCAGCGCGTAGACCGCAGTCGTCAGCGTCTTCAGGCTCTTTTCGTCAGCCATCGATCTCCACGCGCTTCTGCCGCGACCTGAGTCCCGAAACAATGCGCACGCTTTTTCTTGGTACCTTGAAATGATCCGAGAGAAAGGCGATGAGCGCCTCGTTCGCCTTGCCATCGACGGCCCGCGCGGCGAGGCGCAGCTTGATGCGCTCGCCGTGGCGTCCGGCGAATTCGGAACGAGACGCTCCCGGCTGGACATGCAAGTCCAGAATCACAGCGATGCCACCGCAGGTCGCAAGTTCCAGAGCACGATGAGCACCACCTGGATCAGGATGACGAGCGCGAGCGGCGTGAGGTCGAACTGGCCCACCGGCGGAATGTAGCGTCGCAGCGGCCGCAGGAACGGGCGGTTCACCGCCGCGAGCACCGGCGCCACCGGCGTGCCGGGATTGATCCAGGAGAACACTACCTCGATGATCACGGCGCCCACCAGGATATAGAGGCTGTAGCGCACGAGGTCGAGCAACGCCACCAATACGAGGCCGATCCACCCGGGCTCGAGGCCGCGCAGCGCGGACTCGACCCACAGGCCCAGGGCCTGAATGATCCAGGCGAGGAGCAGGCTCGCGAGATCGAGACCTACGAGCCCGGGGATGAAGCGCCGCGCCGGCATCACCATCCAGCTCGTGGTCGCCAGCACGAACTCGCCGACCGGGTTGCGGAACGGCACGCGCAGCCACTGGAAGTGGAAACGCAGCAGGAGCAGGAACACGAAGAAGGTGACCAGCGTGTCGATCAGGAACAGCGCGATCTGCCCGAGCATCTCAGCCCTTCCCCAGCTCGTCGCCCAGCTCGGCGCCACGACGGCTGGCCGCCTCGAGCGCTTTCATGACCTTCTCAGCGAGCTTTTCCTGCTCGAACACTTTCAGCGCCGCCTCGGTGGTGCCGCCCTTCGAGGTGACCTGCCGGCGCAGCTCGCCGGGCGGGTCGGCCGACTGCGCGGCGAGCTTCGCCGAGCCGAGCACCATCTGCATCGCCAGCTTGAGGGAGGTCTGGCGTTCCAGCCCAAGCTTCTCGCCCGAAGCGGCGAGCTGCTCGATGAACCAGAACACGTAGGCCGGGCCGCTCGCCGAGAGCGCGGTCACCGGGTCGAGCAGCCGCTCCTCGGCCACCCAGACCACCTCGCCGACGGCGCGCAGAATGGTCTCGGCCTTTTGCCTTTCCTCGGGGCTCACTTCAGGAAGCGCGTAGAGCGCGGCAATTCCTGCGCCGATCAGCGACGGCGTGTTGGGCATGCATCGAACGAGCTTGCGGTGCCCTCCCAGCCAGCGCGACAGCGCGTCGACGCGCACGCCAGCGGCGATGCTGATCACTAATTTTCCACCGACTTCGCCGGCTACGCTCTTGAGTGCCGTTTTCATATCCTGAGGCTTCACGGCGAGGACCAGAACATCGGCTGCGCTCGTGCGCGCGTCGGGTGCGGGGCTTACGTGCACCTGGTGGTCGGATGCGAGCCGCTCGCGTGCCGGGGCCGAAACCTCGATGACGCTGATGGAAGCCCGGTCGTAACCCTTGCCGGCGAGGCCGCCGATCAGCGCTCGCGCCATGTTGCCGCCGCCGAGGAAGGCGATTTTCATGCCGGGCTCTCCTCGCGCCTGCGCGCGCCGAAAATCGCCGTGCCGATGCGCACCATGGTCGCGCCGGCGGCGATAGCCTCGTCCATGTCGTCGGACATGCCCATCGACAGCGTGTCGAAGCCGAACCGCGGGCCGAGCTCTTCGTACAAGCGTCGCATTTTCGCGAAATCGCCGACGGCCCCCGGCGCGGGGATCGCCATGAGGCCGCGCAGGCGCAGGCGCGGCAGACGCGAGACCGCCGCCGCGAGCTCGGTGACTTCCTTCACGGCCACGCCGCTCTTGCTCGCTTCGCCGGAGATATTCACTTCGATCAGGACGTTGAGCGCCGGCAGCTGGGCAGGTCTTTGTTCGGAGAGGCGGTTTGCAAGCTTTACGCGGTCGACAGTCTGCACCCAGTCGAAGCGTTCCGCAGCAATCCGCGACTTATTACTCTGCAGCGTGCCCACGAGGTGCCACTCCACGCCGGGCACGAGCTGCATTTTTCGCAGCGCCTCCTGCACGTAGTTCTCGCCGAATGCGTGCAGGCCTGCGGCCCGCGCCTCGGCGATGCGGGTTGCCGCGTGCGTCTTGGAGACTGCCAACAAAGTCACCGATTCCGGATCGCGTCCGGCCGCGCGGGCAGCGCGTGCAATACGTGCTTTCACTCCTTGCACGTTTTCGAGAATCGTTGCCATAATTGTTTGAAGAAGCGAAGAAAAAGACTTCGCATGTCCGGGAGATTGTAATGGATCTGACTGAGCTGCTCGCCTTCGTCGTCAAGAACAAGGCGTCCGACCTGCACCTGTCGTCGGGACTGCCGCCGATGATCCGCGTGCACGGCGACGTCCGCAGGATCAACGTGCCTCCGATGGAGCACAAGGAAGTGCACGCGATGATCTACGACATCATG
>DASXAO010000103.1:0-29870 GCA_036406675.1 Burkholderiales bacterium | reverse complement strand
GCCTGCTCGCCGACGACGCGCTGTCCTTTCAGCGACCCGCCCAATACCCAGTACACGCTGCCGTGGCCGTGATCGGTGCCGCGGTTGCCGTTTTCGCGGAAGGTGCGGCCGAACTCGCTGACGACGACCACCACCGTGTCGCGCCAGGCGCTGCCCATGCCCTGCGCGAGGGCGCTCAGGCCGCGGCCGAGCTCCTCGAGGCGCGTGGCGAGCTGGCCGGCCTGGCCGCCCTCGCCCACGTGCGTGTCCCAACCGCCGACGTCGACGAAGCCGAGGTTGTACTCGGCCTGCATCAGCTTGGCGATGCGCCGCGCCTGCAGCTCGAAGCCGCGCGCGTTGATCGCGTTGCGGCCGGCGGCCTCCATCTCGGCTCCGAGGTCGCGCATCACGCTCTCGCGCATGGCGAAGCCTTCGCTCACCGGCGAGCCGAGCTTGCTGTCGCGGTACATCTCGGAGATGAGCGCGCTCTGGCGCGCGTCGACCGCGGCGGGCCTGAGCCCGGCGCCGCCGAGCGCGATGTTGGCGACCGGCTTCGCGCCTTCGGGCGTCGGGCCGCGGAAGGCGAGCGGCATGTGGTTGGTGAACGCGATCGCGCGCGAGGCGCCGAGCGCGGCGGCGAGGCGCCCCATGAAGCCCGAGTCGTAGCCGCGGCCGCTGCCGAGCGGCTGGCCGAGCTCGATCGTGTCCTGGCTTTCGAAGTGGCTGCGCGAGAGATCGTGGCTGCCGGCGAAGGGCACGAACGCGGCTTCTCCGCGCAGCCACATGGCGTAGACGCTCTCGCGCAGCGCGGGATGCAGCGCCCAGTCGGAATCGAGCTTCAGGACCGCCTCGCGCGGCACGGCGATGTTCGGCCGCACCTGGTAGTAGTAGTCGCTCGAATGCGGGATCAGCACGTTCGCCGCGTCGTAGCCGCCGCGCAGGAAGACGAGCAGGAAGCGCGAACTGGATGGCGCCGCGAAAAGACGTACGGAGGGAATCAATAAAGGAAGAGAGAGGAAAAAACGACGCTTCATCGGTCCCTCCGCTTCATCGGCTCATGAACTCGGGCGACGAGAGAAGCAGCAGGTTCCACTCCCTCGGGTCCGAAGCCTTGGAGAGCGTCTGCCGCGTGGTGTCGGAAAGCGGCACGGGGAGCTCGTCCGACAGGCGCCCGACGCGCCGGTAGCCCACGCCGCGCGCGACTTCGAAGCGCGTCGCGAGCTGGCCGGGGCTCGTCCACTCGGTGCGCGTAAGCGGATAGCCGTCGGGGGTCGGCCGCCCGTACAGCGGCTGCCCCATGCCGGCGAGGGCGTTGATCATCCGGTCGACGCCTTCGCGCGGGATGACCGCGCCGTCGGCGGCGAAGCGCACCGCCGACACCATGTAGTGCAGCGGGTCCTTGAACTTGCCGCCGAGCGACTGGCGCCACTCGGGCGATTCGAACATCGCGCGCAGCGTGAGCGCGATGTCGCCGTCGCTCGCGCGAAAGGCGCGCGCCATGCGCTCGACCAGCGCCTCGGGCGGATCGTCGGAGACGAAGTGCATCGCGAGCTTGCGCGAGACGAAGCGCGAGGTCGACGGATGCGAGGCGAGGAGATCGAGCGCCTCGGCGAGCTCGCGCTCGCCGCTCGAGCGGATCGGCCGCCCGAGCAGCGTCTTCGGCGCGAAGTCGTGGCGGCGGGGGAAAAACTGGAATTCGCCCTCGCGCACGCTGAAGCCGGTCAGCACGCGCGCGAGCTCCTGCACGTCGGCCTGGGTGTAGCCGCCCTTCACGCCGAGCGTGTGCAGCTCCATCAGCTCGCGCGCGTAGTTCTCGTTCAGGCGGCCGGCCGAGTTGCGCGCGTTGTCGAGGTAGACCAGCATCGCCGGATGGTGCGCGACCGCGGTGAGCAGGTCGCCGAAACGCCCGAGCGCGTGCGGCCGGATCGCGCGCTCCTCGTAGTCGCCGACCAGCACGCGCACGTTGGCCTTGCCTTGGAACACGCTGAAATGGTTCATCCAGAACCAGGTCATCTCCTCCTGGAGCTGGTCGGGCGAATACAGCGCGCGGAGCATCATGCGAACCTGCGCCTCGCGCGCGAGGCGCGTGAGCTCTTGCTGGTACGCCTGCCGCTGGACTTTTGCTTCTTCCGGAGGCAAACCCCGAAACGCTTGCTGGCGCTGCGCGAGCTCGCTCGCGAGGTCGACCACCGAGCGCTTCGAAATCGTCATCGAATCGATGGTCGCCTGGACCTCGGCCGGCAGGCGCGGCTCGGCCGCCTGCCCTCGAATGCTTCTGTCGGGGGCGGGCCGAAGCTGGCGCGCGAGGTAGGCGCCGGTGCCGAGCGATTCGATTTCCTTCAGCGAGGCGAGGTCCGGGCCGAAGCTCACGCGGTTCAGCACCAGGAGCTGGGTGGCATGCGAATCGTCCGCCCACGCGAGGGTCGGAAGCGGCTCGCGCTCGACGCGCTGCGGCGCGGTGGCGCAGGCCGTAAGCAGAACCAGAACTCCCGCGGTGAAGGCGCGTGGAACCAATGTTGTTGGGCCTATCCCTCTGTCCACCAGCCAATCTAACGCAGCGGCATGAAGGCGGTTACAGGAAAGTGTTTCGACGTGTAAATGCCCTAGCTCGTCGACCCCCGAAACCGGTGCGTAAGCGCACTTCCGACCGGGTTCTTGACGCCTAAAGTCAGCTCCGTCAAACCACCCGGGAGGGAGCCATGGCGACAACCAATTGGGCGCACAGCAGAGACATCGCGGTCTTCCTTCTCGGCGCCGCGGCGCTGTGGTTTTCGTCGGACGCCCGGGCGGACCACGGCGAGCGCGTCACGGTGCTGGTGGCCAACCGCGGCTTCGACGACGCGGCTTACGCGCGCTCCGTGATCGTGCTGCAGCGCGACGGCAGCGACGAAGTCGGCGTCATGATCAACCGCCCGAGCGACTACGAGCTCGGCGACGTGCTCGACGTCCCGGCGGCCGCGAAGGCGGCCGATCCGCTGTATTCGGGCGGGCCGTTCCTCCCCCAGCAGCTGATCGCGCTCATCCGCGACGAGAAGAGCCCAGGCGCGGGCTCGATGCAGCTTGCGCGCGGCTTGCACCTTTCGATCCGCGGCGAAGGGATCGAGCACGCTATCGAGCGCAGCCCCGGCACGGCGCGCTACTACGCAGGGCTCGTGCTGTGGCGTCCGGGCGAGCTCGCCGAAGAGCTGAAGCGCGGCCTGTGGCTCAAGCTCGAAGTGCCGCTCGATACGGTGTTCCGGCGCGATCCGGCGAACCTCTGGGAAGAGCTGCTGCTCGACGCCCTGGCCGTCAGGGTCTGAGGAAAACAGGGAAGGAAAAACAGGGACAGACCGCATTTATTTTTCCCGTCGTGAAAGTGTCAAAAAATAAATGGGGTTTGTCCCTGTTTTTCCTACGCGCCGGAAAGCAGCGATCCGTAGCCGGCGATGGGGGTGGCGACTGAGGCGACTCGCAGCGCGTTCCACATCGTCGCCGACGCCGCCGAGATCACCGGCTTGCCGAGATCGCGCTCGAGGCGCTCCAGCACGTCGATGCTCGGCATGCCGAGTCCGCTGATGAACAGGCCCTCGGCCTCGCGAACGTCGACCCGCCGCGCGAGGGCGTAGGCCCGCTCCGGCGTCTCCTCGTAGATGTTCTTCACGTCGTCGAGGTTGCCGAACGAGGGCACGCTCAAGCCGTGCGCCTCGAGGTGCGCTTTCGTCTTGAGCGTCGCCTCGGCGCTGTAGGGCGTGGCGAGCGCGACGCGGCGCACGCCGAGGTGCGCGAGCGCGAGCAGCACGCTGCCGAAGGCGGTGATGAACGGAATGCCGCTCGAGCCCTCGAGGCGCTCGACGAGCTCGCGCTCGGCTTCCTTGCCGAGCGTGGTGCTCATGGCGGTGTGCGCCATCGCGATCACCGCCGGCTTCACCATGGCGAGCAGCGCCACGTTCTCGCCGAGGTGCGCGATCTGGCTTCGGTTGCGCTCCTCCTGGCCGCGGTGCGCGCCGGCCTCGCCGTGCGCCACCATGCGCGTGAAGTGCACCGTCACGCCCTCGGGCGCCAGGCGGGTCATCTCCGGCTCCACGGTCGGGTTGCCGGGAGGGACGAGGAAGCCGATGCGGCGAAAAACAGGGACGGACCCCATTTATTTTTCCCGTCGTGAGAGTGTCAAAGAATAAATAGGGTCCGTCCCCGTTTTTCAGTCGCTATTTCGTTTTCATGGGCCGGTGCTGCCATAGCGCGCTCGGGCGCGGCCCCTCGTCGCAGGTCACCGAGGCCGAGCAGTCCACGACGTGCTTGGCGAGCTGGCGCGGGCCGACCTCGCCGCCGTAGACGTTGCCCATGGCATCGACCGCGACGCCCTCGGCGGCGCTCGTGCCTTTCATCTCGAGCGGATCGGGGATGCGGTAGACCACCTCGCCGCTCGAGAGCTCCCCGACGCGGATGCCGCGCTTCCAGCCCGGGTTGGGCGCGACGCCGTTCGACTCCGAGTCGGCGACGTAGACCCAGCCGTTGCGCACCGCGATTCCGCTCGGCCGCCCGTACTGCTTCCACTCGGCGATGAAGTTGCCTTCCTGGTCGAGCACCTGGATGCGGTGGTTGCCGCGGTCGGCGACGAGCAGGCGTCCCGCCGGGTCCAGGGTGAGGTCGTGCGGCGTCCTGAACTCGGCCGGCCCCGAGCCGAGTCTTCCGAACGAGCGAATGTACTTTCCGTCCTTCGTGAAGCGCGAGATGCGCGCCACGGTGCCGGCCGGCGCGTCGGGCTGCTGGCCCGAATGGCCCTCGGAGATGAAGAGATCGCCGTTCGGCGCGACCACGATGCTGCAGGGCTCGGTGAGCGCGCCCTCCTGCGGATGGCCGGCGACGCCGGGCTTGCCGATCGTCATGAGAATTTTCCCGTCCTGGTCGAACTTGACCACGGTATGGCCGGCGGGCCTCGCATTCGGCGCCTTGGCCTTTTCTCTTGAATTGAAACTTCTCATATCGACGACCCAGATGTTTCCGTCCCGGTCCTGGTAGATCTTGTGCGGGAACACGAAGAGGCCGGCGCCGAAGCTCTTCACGATGTTGCCGTCGGGGTCGAGCTTGTGCACCGGCGCCCAGCTCGAGCCGGCGCAGCTGTCGTACGTGAAGGGCGAGACGCCGGGCGGGACGTCGGGGTTGGCGCCGCAGCGGTCCACCACCCAGAGCGAGCGGCCGTCGTTGTCGACTGCGACCCCGTTCAGTGCGCCCCACTTGTGCCCCTCGGGAAGCTTGCCCCAGGGCGCGGCGCTGCGGTACGGGCTCGGCAGCTCGTTGGTAGGCGTGCCGTCCCATTTCCAGGCCGGGCTGGCGCAAGCCGTGACCAGCCCCAAAATCAGGGACAGACCCCATTTATTCTGCAAAGGCTTCGGCACGGTTCCCTCCATGACGGTCCATGGCTTCAGAAACAAACCGGCAACAGCATGAAAATTGGGAAATTACGGGCGGCGCTCAGAATCGGTCCCTACTTTGGGAAGGATCCGAGATGAGAGACTACGCAGAAGCGCGGGCAAGGGCCATACGAAAGGCGAATCGCATGCGGGCAATGGTCATGAGGGCGTTCCTGCGCAAGGCGCGCGGGGTGCTCGCAAAGGCCGCCCATGACGCGAGCGTCGCCTTCTACGAGGCCGCAGGCGTAAGGATTCGGGGTCAGAGCTCGAATTAGGAAAAATAGGGACAGTCCCTATTTTCCGTTGCCTCGCGGAGCGCCCAGGAAAATAGGGACTGTCCCTATTTTTCTTATTGCGCGGTCCAGCCCCCGTCGACCAGAAGGCTTGAGCCGGTCACCAGCGCCGCGGCCGGCGAGGCGGCGAACACCACCGCGGCGGCGACGTCGTCGAGCTGGCCGACCTGGCCCGAGGGGATGCGGTCGCGCACCCACTTGCCGAAGTCCGGCGTGTCGAGCCACGGCTTGGTGAGCGGCGTCTCGACGAAGGTCGGGGCGATCGACACTACGCGGATGCCGTGCGGCGCGAGCTCGAGCGCCATCGCCTTGGTGAGCCCTTCGAGCGCGTGCTTCGTGAGGCAGTAGACCGAGCGGTTGACCGCGCCGACGTGTCCCATCTGCGACGACATGTTTATGACCGCCCTTCCGTAGCGATTCGGCGACGCGAGCATCGTCCTGGCTGCCGCCTGGGCGACGATGAACGCCGCGCGCACGTTCAGCTCGAGCAGCCGGTCGAGGTGCTCTTCGCTGACTTCGACGAAAGGCTCGGGGATGTTGCTGCCGGCGTTGTTCACCAGCACGTCGAGCGAGGCAAGCCCGGCGAAGACCTTCTTCACGGCCTGCGAGTCGGTGACGTCGCAAGGGATTGCTGTTGCCTTTCCCCTTTTACTGATAATTTCTGAGGCAACCCCACCGATCTCTTCGGCGGTGCGGGAGAGAAGCAGCACTTCGGCGCCCGCCTGCGCAAGAGCGAGCGCGCACGCGCGGCCGATGCCGCGGCCGGCGCCGCTCACGAGCGCGGTGCGGCCGTCGAGGCGAAAGCGCGAAGCGAGGTCCAATGAATTCTCCCTGCGCCTATCTTAGCGCGCGTCGGGAAGGATCCGACGCCAAACGAATCTGCCTGCACGATTCGCGCACGCTGGCCGTGTCACTCGGCGCTCCGCACACTGACAAACTCAATGGAGCTTTCCAAAGTCGTCGCTTCCCTCGCTCTCATCCTCGGAGTGCTGCTCGCGACCGGCTACGCGCGCGCCGATGGTGGGTCTGGCGTAAAGCAAACGGGACAGGAGCGGCTCGCGGCACGCGAGGCGATGCAGCGCGCCGCGCTCGCCGAGCACCATCGCCGCAAGGTAGATGTCATGCGGCTTTGCAACAAGCCGCTGAATACCGCGGCCGAGCTGGAAGCCTGCCGCGCCGCGTACCGCAAGCTGTAGCGAAGGTTCTACAAGAAGACTTCACAAGGTGGGTGATTACTTGACACCCAATCCCACCTTCTGGCCGCCGTAGCGCCGCAGGCGCAGGTCGGCCTGCTCCTTGTGCCCCCAGAAGCGCTCGATCGCGCACAGGCGCGAGCAGTACTCGCCCACCTTCACGCTCGCCTCGGGCGTGACCTCCTGGTAGGTGCAGGTCTTGAGGAACTTGCCGACCCAGAGCCCGCCGGTATAGCGCGCTGCGCCCAGGGTCGGGAGCGTATGGTTGGTGCCGATGACCTTGTCGCCGTAGGAGACGTTGGTCTCCGGGCCGAGGAACAGCGCGCCGTAGTTCCTCATCTTCTCGAGGAAATACCTCGGGTCCTCGCAAAGGATCTCGACGTGCTCGGCGGCGACGCGATCCGCCTCCGTTACAGCTTCTTCTCTTGAAGAAACCAGAATGATTTCGCCATAGTCGCGCCAGGCCACACCCGCCACGTCGGCCGTGGGCAGGAGTTTGAGTTGCCGTTCGATTTCCACCGGCAGCGTCTCCGCGATCTTTTTCGAAGTGGTGATGAGAATCGCAGGGCTCGTGGGCCCGTGCTCGGCCTGGCCGAGGAGGTCGGTGGCGACCATCTCGACGTCGGCGGTGTGGTCGGCCACCACCAGGATCTCGGTCGGCCCGGCGAAGAGGTCGATGCCGACGCGGCCGAAGAGCTGGCGCTTCGCCTCGGCGACGTAGGCGTTGCCCGGCCCGCACAGCATGTCGACCGGCGCGATCGTCTGCGTGCCGAGCGCCATCGCAGCGATCGCCTGCACGCCGCCCACCACGTGGATCTCGTCGGCGCCGCCGAGCACCATCGCCGCGATGGTCTCGGCGTGCGGCTCGCCCTGGTTCGGGGGGGTGCAGGCGATGATGCGCGAGACGCCGGCGGTGCGCGCGGTGACGATGCTCATGTGCGCCGAGGCCACCATCGGGTAGCGCCCGCCCGGCACGTAGCAGCCCACCGACCCGACCGGGATGTTCTTGTGGCCGAGCTTCACTCCCGGCAGCGTCTCGACCTCGATGTCGCGGAGCGCCGCGCGCTGGTGCTCGGCGAAGCTGCGGATCTGAGCTTGGGCGAACCGAATATCTTCCAGCGTGGATGCTGGGATCGTTCCCACGATGGTTTCGATCTCTTGCCTCGTCAGTTTCCTGGGAACCCACTTGTCGAACTTCTCCGAGTACTCGTGCACCGCGGCGTCGCCGCGCTTTTTCACGTCGGCGAGGATGTCCTCGACCGTCTGGCGGACCTTGCGGTCGATCTCGTCGGTGAGCTCTCGGGCGATGCGGCGCTTGAGGTGGGTGGCCATGGAAATCTCCTGATTCATTCTAAGCGCGCGGCGCAGCGCGTTCTAGAACCATTTTCGGATGAAGTGATAAGCGCCGGCGCGGGCACATCGGAAATAATGGCGCAAAGCGAACAAGAAACAATCGGCACACGTGCCGCTTGCGGGCCCTGGGGAGGCCCTAGGGGGATATACGTGATTGGCCGGTCGCGGGCGTTTGGCATCGCCCAAGCGCTGATCGGGAAGATTGCAGCCTTCGACGCTCCGGTGCTCATCGAAGGCGAGACGGGAACGGGCAAGGAGCTCGCTGCCCGCGCCATCCATTACGGGGGCGCACGTGCCTCGCGGCCGTTCGTGCCGGTGAACTGCGGCGCGATCCCGGATTCCCTCGTCGAGAGCGAGCTCTTCGGCCACCGCCGCGGCGCCTTCACCGACGCGCGGCAGGACAAGCCGGGCCTGGTCGAGCTCGCGCACGGCGGCACGCTCTTCCTCGACGAAGTCGACGCGCTGACTCCGAAGGCGCAGGTGACCCTGCTGCGCTTCCTGCAGGACCAGCAATTCCGCCCGCTCGGCGGCCGGCGCGAGGAGCAGGCCGACGTGCGCGTCATCGCGGCGAGCAACCGCAGCCTCGAGCGCCAGGTGGAGGCCGAGGCCTTCCGCCTCGACCTCCTCTACCGCCTGAAGCTCCTCAGCCTCGCGCTGCCGCCGCTGCGCGAGCGCCACGGCGACATCCCGCTCCTCGCCGGGCACTTCGTCGCCAAGGCGGCGGCGCGCTACGGGAAGCCCGAGCTTCCGATCGAGCCCGCCACGCTCGCCTGGTTCGAGCGCTATCCGTGGCCGGGCAACATCCGCGAGCTCGAGAACCTCGTATCGCGCGCGTTCCTCCTCGCCGAAGGCGACGCCATCGGCGAGCCCGCGCCGCCGCTTCTCCACAGGGTGGAGCAGCCGCAAGCGCCGATCCTCAACTACCGCGAGGCGAAAAACCGGGCGGTGGCCGAGTTCGAATCCATTTTCCTCTCGCGCCTCTTCGATCAGGCGAACGGCAACGTCTCGGCCGCGGCGCGCCTCTCGGGCACCGAGCGCCGGCACCTCGGGCGCCTGCTCAAGAAGTACGGCATCACCCGGGTCTAGCGGCCCCCGCCTGGGTGCGCATTGCGCGCCCACATTGGCGGGTTCACTGGTCAAGAGCGTTCCTCGGCTTTTGATTTATCGATGATTCGTGGAAAAGCCGGTGCTGGCACGCGCTGTGCGATGCGTATCCGTGGCCCATGCGAGCGCCGCCATTGACACGAAGCTCTGCAAAGCGATCCAGCGCCATCTGATGAACCATCCCCGCGCCGCGGATACCGCCGCCGGCATCCTCTCTGCGTGGCTGCCGCCGCACGGCTTCGAGGATGCGGCCGACAACCTCGACGAGGTGCTCGAGGCGCTGATCGCCGAAGGGTGGCTGCGCGCGCACACGCTGCCCGACGGCAACGTCCTCTACGTGGCGAATCCCGACAAATGCTCCACCTTGCCGCCGACTTCCTGACGAAGGAGCTGAACGCCTGGCTCCTGCAGCGCACCGGCGGGAGCCTCGGCGCCGCCGCGCTCACCCGCATCGCCACCGACGCGGGCAAGTGGGCGTTCGACGAGGACACGATCGGCGTCGCGCTGATCAACGTCGAGGAGGAGCGCACGGTCCGGACGCAGGTGCCGCAGCCCGCGTTCGTCGAGGGCCGGCAGGTGCTGCGCGAGCCCGAGCTGAAGATCAACCTTTACCTCCTGTTCGCGGCGTACTTCCAGAACTACCAGCAGGGCCTGAAGCAGCTCTCGCTCGTGCTCACGTTCTTCCAGTCGCGCCCGGTGTTCACGCGGGCGCGCTACCCGGGGCTCGATCCGCGCATCGAAAAGCTCGGGGTCGACCTCATGTCGCTCGGCTACGAGCAGCTGAACCAGGTGTGGACCTTCGTCGGCGCGAAGTACCTGCCCTCGGTCGTGTACCGCGTGCGCCTGGTGGCGCTGCAGGACGACGAGCCCGCGAGCGTGGCGCCGCCCATCACCCGCATCGACGCCGCGGTGGAGACGCTGTGATCGAGTTCGCGCCGCTCTTCACGCTCGAGGTGGCGCACGCCTACTACGACGGGCGCTCGCCCGATTTCGAGTTCACCGCGCCCTCTGCCACCGAGCGCTTGCTCGCCGGCGGGCACCTGCTGGCGAAGACGATCGATTCAAGGCTCACCGTGGTCTACGAGAAAAACACGGTTCAAATCATTGGAAGAACACTTCAGTTCGGCCTGAAGCTCGTCAATCCCAGCTTCAGCAACTTCACGGTGCTTCCGTTTCTGCCCGGCGAGGGGCTCACGCTGTATCGCAACGCCGGCGCCGACCCCACGGTGCTCGACGCGCCGGTAGCGCTCCTCCTCAACGCTGCCGATCCGCAGGACGCAGAACTGCTGTCCGCGGGCCTCTTCGGCGTGGTCGAGATCGAGGTCGGCGCCGGCTTCTACGCGTCGCCGCCCGAGTTCCGGATCGCGTTCGAGGCGCGCGAGGAAACGCTCAAGTACTACGTGGTGGCGCGCAACTACCAGGGCGCCGAGTTCGACGAGCTCGGCGTCAGCGACGCCGGCTTCGCCGCCGACGCGCGGGCGCAGATCGAGTTCGACCGCGTCGCCGCCGGCGACTTCGGCGCCGACGACCTGCCCGCGGCGCTCCTCGGCGGCGGCGACGCGCGCGTCGCGCTGTTCCGCTCGCACGCCCCGGTGGCGCGGCGCGCCAACGCGCGCCGGCGCATCCAGCTCGCGCGCGACACCGAAGTGATCATCTCGCAGCTGCCCCAGCCGGGCGCCGCGGCTCCGACCGCGGACCTGGTCATCCATCTGTCCAAATAGAGGCCCGTGCCATGCCTGCATTCAGCACTCCCGACGTCTACGTAAAAGAGATCAAGGTGTTCCCGCCGTCCGTGGCCGAGGTCGAGTCGGCGATTCCCGCCTTCGTCGGCTACACCGAGAAGGCGACGCGCGATGCGACCGACGACCTCCTCAACAAGCCGACGCTGATCTTCTCGATGACGGAGTTCGAGCAGTACTTCGGCGGGCCGTGGCCGCAAACGCTCGCGGTCGCGGTCAACTCGCGCACCGACGGAAGCAAGCAGTCGCTGGTGGTGGGAGAGCCGGCGCTCGAGTACTTCCTCTACCACGCCATGAAGCTCTTCTTCGACAACGGCGGCGGCAAGTGCTACGTGGTCTCGGTCGGCGGCTACAAGGCGGCCGCGGCGTTCGTCGACCCCGACGAGCTGACCGCCGGCCTCGCCACGGTGGCCTCCGAGGACGAGCCCACGCTCCTCGTCATCCCCGAGGCGGTGCGGCTGACCTACGCCAAATACGGGCAGCTCGCGACCGCGATGCTGAAGCAGTGCTTCGACCTCGGCGACCGCTTCGCCATCCTCGACGTGTTCGACGGCTTTCGCACCCCGACCACGGAGATCGACGTGAGCGACACCGAGAAGAAGTCCCTGGACGAGGCGAACCGCGACGCCTGGGCCGGCGACATCGACCGCCTGAAATACGGCGCCGCCTACTACCCGTTCCTGCGCACCACGCTCAATCCGCTCCTCAACGACGCGGAGGACAACGTCAACGTGACGGTCGACGGCGCCACCGCCGTCGCGCTGAACACGCTCAAGTCGGGCACGACGCAGAACCAGGAGGTCTACAACGCCGCGAAGCTCGCGCTGGCGAAGTTCTTCCTCACGCTGCCGCCGAGCGGAGCGGTGGCCGGAGTCTACGCGTACACCGACACCAACCGCGGCGTGTGGAAGGCGCCGGCCAACGTGCCGCTCTCCGACGTGCTCGAGCCGGTGGTGAAGCTCGACGCCACCCAGCAGGGCCCGCTCAACGTCGACCCCAACACCGGCAAGTCGATCAACGCGCTGCGCGCCTTCGCCGGCAAGGGCACGCTGGTGTGGGGAGCGCGCACGCTCGCCGGCAACGACAACGAGTGGCGCTACGTCCCGGTGCGGCGCTTCTTCAACATGGTCGAGGAGTCGGTGAAGAAGTCGACCTATTGGGCGGTGTTCGAGACCAACGACGCGAACACCTGGGTCAAGGTGCGCGGGATGATCGAGGCCTATCTCACGCAGAAGTGGCGCGAGGGCGCGCTCGCCGGCGCGCGGCCGCAGGACGCGTTCTTCGTGCGCTGCGGCCTGGGAACCACCATGAGCGCGCAGGACATCCTCGAGGGGCGGATGAACGTCGAGATCGGCATGGCGGTGGTGCGCCCGGCCGAATTCATCATCCTCAAGTTCTCCCACAAGATGCAGACCTCCTGAAAGGACTGACTCATGCCCGCCCTCTATCCGCTTCCCGTCTTCCACTTCACCGTGCAGTGGGGCGGCGAGCGCATCGGATTCTCCGAGATCACCGGCCTCACGCAGGAAAACCAGGCGATCGAGTACCGCGACGGCTCGTTCCCCGAGTACTCGTCGATCAAGATGCCCGGGCTGCGCAAGTTCACCAACATCGTGATGAAGCGCGGCATCGTCGCCGGCGACAACGACTTCTTCAAGTGGCTGCTGACGGTCAAGCTGAACACCGTCGAGCGCCGCGACCTCGTGATCAGCCTGCTGAACGAGGAGCACGTGCCGGTGATGACCTGGAAGGTGACCCGCGCCTTCCCGGTGAAGGTCGAGGGCCCGCAGCTCAAGGCGAGCGGCAACGAGGTCGCGGTCGAGTCGATCGAGCTCGCGCACGAGGGCCTCGAGGTCCAGAACGAGGCCGCGACTGCGTAACCGCCGAAAAACGTGGTCCGTCCCTGATTTGGATTCGAGGCGATGAGCTACTACCCGCCGCCGGCGTTCCACTTCGCGGTGCGCGTGCCGAGCCTCGCGCCGAACGACCACGACAGCTGCTTCAGCGACGTGGGCGGCCTTTCCATGGAGGTGAGCACCGAGGAGGTGCCGGAAGGCGGCGAGAACCGGTTCGTGCAGAAGTACCCGGTGCGCGCGAAGTATCCCGAGCTGGTGCTCAAGCGCGGCCTCCTCGTGCGCTCGGCGCTCTTCGACTGGATCCGCGACGCGATCCAGGACTTCGCCATCCTGCCGCGCGACGTCGACGTGGTGCTGCTCGACGCCGAGCACCAGCCGCTTTTCACCTGGCACCTGGTCAACGCCTACGCCACCAAGTGGCAGGTGAACGATCTCAACGCGTCGGCGAACTCCGTGAGCGTCGAGGCGCTGCAGCTCTTCTACCAGTACTTCACCGTCGACCGCAGCGCCGCGGCGGCCGCGAGGCCCTGACATGCCGGTCGTCGTCGACGAGATCGTGATCTCCGTGGAAGTCGCCTCGCCCCAGGCCGCGGCGGCGGCGCCGGCCGGCGCGGAGGCGCAGCCGCAGGACCGCCATGCGCTCGTGAGCGAGTGCGTCGAGCGCGTGCTCGACGTGCTGCGGCGGAAGGAAGAGCGCTAGCGCCATGGCGCTGCCCGCCGCCAGCGGCCAACTGGAGCGGATCGTGATCCGCGCCTTCGAGAGCCCCGACTACAAGGGCGCGCCGGTCGACAGCTTCAGCGCCTACGTCAACCCCGCCGAGATCACCCTGGGCTACGAGGTGCAGTTCACCGACGCGAGCGGCGCCGGGGCCACCGGCAGCCGCATGGACTACAACAAGGTGAAGCCGGGCGACCTCTCGCTCAGCTTCTTCATCGACGGCACCGGCGCGAACGGCCGCCCGGCCGACGTGCAGCAGGAGATCGCGGATTTCCAGCGCGTCACCGGCTACAGCGGCAAGATCCACCGCACCACCTACCTCGAGATCGCCTGGGGCACGCTCAAGGTCAAGCGCTGCGTGCTGAAGAGCGCCTCGATCGCCTACAAGCTGTTCCGCCCGGACGGCGTGCCGCTGCGCGCCGTGGTCGCGGCCAGCTTCGTCGACAACAGCGACGACCAGACGCGCGTCGCGATCCAGGCCGACCAGTCCGCCGACCTCACCCACGTGCGCCTGGTCAAGGCGGGCGACAGCCTGCCGCGCCTGTGCGACGAGATCTACGGCGACCCGCGCATGTACATCGAGGTGGCGCGCGCGAACGGCCTCGACCATTTCCGCGCGCTCGAAGCGGGCACGCGGCTCGCCTTCCCGCCGCTGGAGAAATAGCCATGCCGGCCGCCGTGCGCACGCTGCCCATCCCGGCCGAGCACCGCGAGTTCACGGTGAAGGTGGGCGGGCAGGCGGTCGGGCGCGAGCAGCACCTGCTGGGCGCCTACGTGACCAAGGCGGTGAACCGCATCTCCGCCGCGCGCCTGGTCTATCTCGACGGCGTGCCCGCGGCGAGCGACTTTCCGCTCTCGAACGCCGCCACCTTCGTGCCCGGCGCCGAGGTCGAGATCCTCGCCGGCGACCAGGCGAACCCGGTGTCGATCTTCAAGGGCGTGGTGATGCGCCAGGCGATCCGCGTGCGCGAGCGCTCGGCGTCGCAGCTCGTGGTCGAGTGCCGCCACGCCGCGGCCAAGCTCACCGTCGGCGCGAAGAACGCCTTCTTCTTCGGCGAGAAGGACAGCGACATCATCTCCGGGCTGCTCTCGGCGGCAAGCGTGAGCGCGCAGGTCGAGGCCACCACCGTGTCCCACCCGCAGCAGGTGCAGTTCCGCTCGACCGACTGGGATTTCCTCCTCGCGCGCGCCGAGGCGAACGGCAAGCTGGTCTTCACCAACGACGACAAGGTGAGCGTCAAGGCGCCGGTCCTTTCCGGCCAGCCGGTCTGCACGCTGCAGTTCGGCGCCACCGTGCTCGAGCTCGACGCGGAGGTGGAGGCGCGCTCGCAGTACGCCGCGGTGAAGAGCCTCACCTGGGACCCGGCGCAGCAGGCGCTCGTGTCGCGCGACGCCGCCGACCCCAACATCGCCGGGCCGGGCAACCTCTCCGGCGACGACCTCGCCGGGGTCGCCGCGCTCGCCAATTTCGAGCTGCGCCATGCCTCGCTCGCCGAGGACGAGGCGCAGGCCTGGGCCGACGCCCAGTGGCTGAAGTCGAAGCTCTCCAAGGTGAGCGGGCGCGCGAAGTGCGAGGGCATCGCCACGGTCAACCCGGGGGATCTGGTCGAGCTCGCCGGCGTCGGCGATCGCTTCAACGGCACCGCGTTCGTGACCGGCGTGCGCCAGGACCTCGACACGGTGCAGGGCTGGAAGACCCACATCCAGTTCGGCGCGGTGGACAGATGGTCGGCCGAGGAGCACGCGGTGTCGGCGCCCAGGGCGGGCGCGCTGCTGCCGGCGGTCAATGGCCTGCAGATCGGCACGGTCGCGAGCAACGAGGACCCCGACGGCGAGCACCGCGTGCGCGTGCGCCTGCCGCTCGTGAACGAGCAGGCCGACGGCGTGTGGGCGCGCGTCGCCTCGCTCGACGCCGGCGACCAGCGCGGCTTCTTCTTCCGGCCCGAAATCGGCGACGAGGTGGTGGTGGGCTTCCTCGAGGACGACCCGCGGCGCGCGGTGATCCTCGGCATGCTGCACTCGAGCGCCAAGGCGGCGCCGCTCGCCGGCTCCGACGACAACGACGAGAAGCTCTACAAGAGCCGCTCCGGCATGCGGCTCTACTTCAACGACGACAAGAAGGTGGTGCTCCTCGAGACGCCGGCGGGCAACCGCCTGACGCTCTCGGAGGACGACCAGGGCCTGAAGCTCGAGGACCAGAACGGCAACAAGCTCGAGTTCTCGAGCTCGGGCGTAAAGCTCGAGAGCGCCTCGGGGCTCGAGCTCAAGGCCTCGGGCGAGCTCAAGGCCTCGGGCTCGAGCGCCGAGCTGTCCTCGAGCGGCACCACGACCATCAAGGGCGCGAGCGTCGCCATCAACTAGCGAGAGTCCATGCCCGCGGCAGCGAGAGTCGGCGACACCACCACCCACGGCGGCAGCATCGTCGGGCCGGGCGCGGCCACCGTGACCGTCGGCGGCATGCCGGCCGCGGTCGCCGGCGACATGCACTCCTGCGCGCTCGGCTCGAACGTGCACCCGCCCGCCACGCCCTTCCCCATGGGCAGCGCCACCGTCACGCTCGGCGGCGTGCCCGCGCTGCGCACGAGCGACGCCTGCGGCTGCGGCGCGATGGCGGCGGTGGGCTGTCCCACCGTGACGATCGGGGGCTAGAGCTTTGGACAACGACTTTCTCGGCCGGGGCTGGAGCTATCCGCCGCGCTTCGACCGCGACGCCGGCGCCGTGGCGATGGTGACCGACGAGCAGGACATCGAGGAGAGCCTGCGCATCCTCTTCGGCACGCAGCGCGGCGAGCGCCTGTTCCAGCCGAAATACGGCCTCGACGTGAACGACCTGCTGTTCGAGGCGATGAGCACCACGATGCGCACGCTGCTCGAGGACCGCGTGAAGATCGGCATCCTCATCTACGAGCCGCGCATCGAGCCGCTCGCGGTGAAGGTGCACAGCCAGGAGCCCGCCTCGGGCGAGCTGCAGATCGAGCTCGAGTACCGGGTGCGCTCCACCAACTCGCGCTACAACCTGGTGTTTCCGTTCTACCGCTCCGACTCGAACGAGATGGCGCGCTCGGCCGCGAACGCATTGTCGTGGACATCCTCGAGCACCTGATCGCGCGCCCCGGCGAGACGCAGGAGGGCCGCCTGCCCGAGGGCCTCGCGCGCGGTTTTCTGCAGATCGAAAGCCGTTCCTCCACCGAGTTATACAAGTACGCGGGGAAGCTGGCGAAACAGATCAGATTCGCGTACGCCGCCGGCGGGGCGATCAAGGACGACCTCGACTGGGCGCCGTTCTTCCCGGAGGGCAAGCTGCCGGCGAGCCGCGAGGGCGACACGCCGCCGCACCTGGCGCTCTTCGCCGCGTTCCTGAAGCTCCACCGCATCCCGCGCGCCGCGATGAACGGCATCACCGCGCGCCACCTCGACTTCTTCTACCGGCGCGTGCTCGGCTTCGCCCCGCACGACGCGACGCCCGACCGCGCGCACGTGCTGCTCGAGCTGAAGAAAACCGCGGCGCCGGTGGAGATCGGCCCCGGGCAGCTGTTTTCCGCCGGCAAGGACGCGGCCGGGGTCGAAAGGATCTTCGCGCCGCTCTTTTCCACGGTGGTGAACCGGGCCAAGGTCGAAAAGCTGGGCTCGGTGTACTTCGACTCGGCCGACGGCGGCACGGTGCGCTTCGCGCCGGTGGCGAACTCGGCCGACGGCCTCGGCGGCGAGCTCGAGGGCGACGAGCCGAAGTGGCGCGCCTTCGGCTACGCCGAGCTGCCGAGCGCGCCGGTGGGATTCGCGCTCGCCTCGCCGGTGCTGCGTATGAAGGAAGGCACGCGCAAGGTGACGGTCGAGCTCGCGGTCGAAGGCTCGAACGCCGCGCTCGCCGCCGCGCTCGGGCACCGGCTGCAGGCGTTCGTGACCGCGGCCAAGCGCTGGCTCGGACCCTACGAGGTCGACGGCTCGCAATCGGGCGCCCGGCTCGCGCTCGAGTTCACGGTGCCCGCTTCCGACGAGGCGGTCGCCGACTACGACCCGGCCAAGCACGCGCAGGCCTTCGCCGCGCGCGCCCCCGTGGTGCAGTTCCTCTTCAAGGACGACGCGCCCCAGGGCTACGCCGAGCTCGCGAGGCTGACGGTGGTTTCGGCTAAGGTCGCGGTGGACGTGAGCGGCGTGCGCTCGGTCGAGCTCCAGAACGACGCCGGCCTGCTCGACCCGCGGCGCAACTTCCAGCCGTTCGGGCCGCAGCCGATGCCGGGCGCGCGCTTCATCGTCGGCTTCCCGGAGGCGATGGCGAAGAAGCTCGACGAGCTCGCGCTCGAGCCGCAGTGGCTCGGCGGCGCGCCGGCGAGCTTCGGCAACCTCTACCACGACTACGACACGCCGCTTCCCGTTCCCGGCAACTTCAGCGTGCGCGCCACGCTGCGCGACGCCAGCGGGCGCGAGATCGCGCCCGAGACCACGCTGCCGCTCTTCCAGGAGCGGCTCGTGCTGGTCGGCGGCGAGCCGCCGCGCTACCTGGTGGGGCGCCAACGGCTGATCCACGCCTTCGCCGCCGGCGGCAGCCTGCTGATGCAGAAGGCCTGGCAGCGAGAGACGCTGGCGCGGCCGATGTTCCGCTTCAGCGCGGGCATCTTCGTGCTGCGCACCGGCTTCATCACGCTCGCGCTCCAGGGCGACTTCCGCCACGGCGAGTACCGCCGGAAGCTGCTCTCCGGGATGGTGCACGACAAGAATCTCAACGAGCCGTACACGCCCACGCTGAGCGGCATCTCGCTCTCGTACAAGGCCTCCGACGAGGCGCGGATCGACGCCCCCGACGATGCGGGGGCCTTTACCGGGGCCGACGTGGAGCTCTACCACGTCGGCGCGTTCGGCCAGCGGCGCGAGCACGCGTGGCTGCGCCAGCGGCTGGCGTTCGTGCATGCGAAGCGCGTGCCGCTCGTTCCCGAGTATCCCGACGAGGGCGAGCTCGTGGTCGGCCTCTCCGGCCTTACGGGCGGCGACAGCGTGAGCCTGCTCTTCAAGGCGGCCGAGGGCAGCGCCGATCCCGCGGTCGACCCGCAGCCCGTGGTGCGCTGGGCCGCGCTCTGCGACAACTATTGGAAGCCGCTCGAAGGCCAGGAGGCGGTGCGCGACGGCACCAATAACCTGCTGCGCACCGGCATCGTCAACATCACGCTGCCCACCGAGGCGAGCACGCTCTCCTCGTTCTTCCCGCCCGGGCTGGTCTGGGTGAAGGCCGCGATCGACGCCCACGTGGAAGGGGTGTGCGAGCTCGTGAGCGTGGCGGCGAACGCGGTGGAGGTCGAGCGCGTCGCCGGAGGCGGCGCCGCGCTCGCCAAGGGCGCGATCGCCAAGCTGAAGACCCCGCTCGGCGCGGTTAAAGGCGTGACCCAGCCGTTCGCGAGCTTCGGCGGCGCCGCGCCCGAGGCGCCGGACGCCTTCAACACGCGGGTCGCCGAGCGGCTGCGGCACCGCAACCGCTGCATCACCGCGTGGGACTACGAGCGCAGCGTGCTCGAGGCCTTTCCCGAGGTACGCAAGGCGAAGTGCATTCCCCATTGCGCGAACCGCGGCGAATGGGTCGACCCCGGGCACGTGACGATCGTGGTGGTCCCGGATCTCCGCAACCTGAACGCGGTCGATCCGCTGCAGCCGCGCGCCGACGCCGACACCCTCGCGCGCATCCGCCAGCATCTCGCGCCGCGCTCGCCGATGGGCATCGCGATCCACCCGCGCAACCCGAGCTACGAGCGCGTGCGCGTCGACTTCAAGGTGCGCTTCCGCCCGGGGGTCGAGTTCAATTTCCACGCGCGCGAGCTGAACGCCGCGCTGGTCGACCACCTCTCGCCGTGGGTGCGCGACCCGGGCCTCGCCATCGCCTTCGGCGGCACCCTCTACAAGTCGGCGCTGATCGACTTCGTGGAGGCAGTGGCGTACGTCGACTACGTCACCGACTTCCGCATGGTCCACCTGCGCGGCGGCGCCGCCGACGGCGAGGACGTGAGCCTCGCTCGCGCCACCACGCCCGACGCCATCCTGGTGTCGGACCCGGCGCACCGCATCGCCCCCGTGCCATGACCGCCGCGACCGTGCGCAGACCCGAATCGCTCGCGCTCGGGCTCGACCCGAAGCCGCTCTTCGCGCTCGGCCTCGCCGCGGTGCGGGGCTACGCGCGCGCCGGATGGACCGACCACAACGTCCACGACCCGGGCATCACCACGCTCGAGCTCCTCTGCTACGCGCTCACCGACCTCAGCTACCGCGCCTGCTACCCGGTCGAGGACCTGCTCGCGGTGCCCGGCGACAACGCCGCCAGCATGGCGGCGCACTTCTTCCGGGCGCGCCGCGCGCTCCCGAACGCCCCGCTCACCGCGCTCGACTACCGCCGGCTCCTCCTCGACGTGCCGGGCGTGCGCAACGCGTGGATCGCCGACTTCGCGCCGCCGACCTACTACGCCGACGCGATCGAAGGCGTGCTTTCCCACGACGACCCGCAGCTTCCAGGCGTGCGCGAAGTGCACCTGCGCGGGCTGCACAGCGTGCGCATCGAGTACGCCGACGACGCGGCCGCCGCGGACAGGGCGCGCATCCTCGCCGAGGCCGAGGCGACGCTGCAGGCGAACCGCTGCCTGTGCGAGGACTTCGGCGAGATCGCGGTAGTCGAGCCGCAGGACTTCGTGCTGTGCGCCGAGATCGAGCTCGAATCGAGCGCCGATCCGCTCGAGGCCTACGCGACTATCCTCCTCGCCGCGCAGCGCTACCTCGCCCCGGGCGTGCGGCGCTACACGCGCGAGGAATTGCGCCGCAGCGATCCGGAGCTGTTCGAGGGCCCGGCGCCTCGGCACGGCTTCATCGACGCGGCCGAGCTCGAGTCCGCGGAGCTGCGCGCCACGCTGCGGCTCTCGGACATCATCGGCGAGGTCATGGACGTGCCGGGCGTGAAGGCGGTGCGCGACATCGTCGTGCGCCCCGCGGGCGAGGACAGCCCCGAGGACAGCAAGTGGGAGGTCGGCGTGCGCCCGGGGCGGCGCGCGCACCTCGACCCGCAGGCCTCGCGGCTCGTGCTCTACAAGAACGGCATGCCGCTGCCGCGGCCGCCGACGGCGCTGGCGCGCTACGAGGCGCTGAAGAAAGACGACGAAAAGAACTACGCGCCGCGCCCCTCGGAGGACGGCCCGATTCCGCTCGGGCGCTGGCGTGGTGCGAGCGCCTATGAAACGGTGCAGAAGCACTTCCCGGCGCTCTACGGCATCGGCGACGCCGCCCTGCCCTTTGGCGCGAGCCTCGAGCGCCAGGCGCAGGCGCGCCAGCTCGAGGGCTGGCTCCTCTTCTTCGACCAGCTCATGGCGAACGACTGCGCCCAGCTCGGCGCGCTGGTGCGCCTCTTCTCGCTCGATGCCGATCTCGGCCACACCTATTTCAGCCAGCCGGTGGACGGGTTCAAGGACCTTTATCCCCCTGGTACGGCGCCGGAATCGGATGCCGAGTGGCGCCTCCGCATCGGCGTTCTGCTCGACCCCCTCGCCGAGGAGCGGCCGGCGATGCTCGCGCGGCGCAATCGCTTCCTCGACCACCTCATGGCGCGCTACGCCGAGCGCCTCCAGGACTACCTCGAGATCCAGGCGGCGCTCTTCGGCGCGACGCCCGAGGCGGCGATCCGCGCCAAGTGCGCGTTCCTCTCGCAGTATCCCGAGCTCGGCGCGCGGCGCGGCCTCGGCTTCGACTACACCCAGGACGACACCAGCCGCGCGCCCGACAACGTCTCGGGGCTCGAGCAGCGCCTCGCGCACCTCCTCGGCTTCGGCACGCTGCGCCGCGACGTCTATCCCGAGCGCGACGCCGACGGCATCGACGAGTACCGCTTCCGCATCCGGCGCGCCTTCACCGACGGCGTGCTCCTCAGCAGCACCCGCCACTGGGCGAGCGCCGAAGAGGCGCGCGCGAAGCTCGACGAGGCGATCGTCGCCGCCACGCAGGCGTCGGGCTATCGCCGCGCGCAGACCGCGCAGGGCGAGTATTACTTCAACGTGGTCGACGCCGGAGGCCACGTGGTCGCGCGGCGCATCCAGTACTTCACGACGCCCGCCGCGCGCGACGCCGCGATCGACGAGCTGATCGCGATCGCGCAGGCGCACACCGCCGAGCGCATGTGCGTTGTCGAGAACATCCTGCTGCGGCCGCGGCCGGACACGAAGGCCGACGAGTTCCTGCCGATTTGCCCCGAAACAGAATGTATTGAATGTATTGATCCGTACTCGTACCGGCTGCACGTCCTGCTGCCCGCCGAGGCCGGGCGCTTCCGCAGCATGGACTTCCGCCGCTTCGCCGAGGACGTGGTGCGGCGCGAGACGCCCGCCCACCTCGCGCCGAAGATCTGCTGGGTGAGCGACCCGGACATGCAGCGGATCGAGAGCGCCTGGGCGGCGTGGCGCGCGCTCCTCTCGGGCGCGCAGACGAGCGGCCGCAAGGAGAAGTTCGCCGAGCTGCGCGCGGCGCTGTACGAAGCGAAGAACGTGTACCCCGAGCGCACGCTCGCCACGTGCGAGGGGCCGGAGAAATTCCTCCTCGGGCAGAGCGCCCTGGGAAGCCTGAAAGGAACGCCGTCATGACCGACACCATCCGCAACCTCGACGACATCGCCACCGAGTACGCGTTCTTCGAGCAGGACCAGGTGCTCACGCCGGGCCAGCTCAACAGCGTCTCGGAGTACCTCGGCGACCAGGAGCGCCTCACCCGCGTGGCGCTCGTCGGCGTGGGCATCGCCTGCGGCCTGCGCGCCGCGCTCGACGGCGCCGAGGTGGTGCTCTCGCACGGCGTGGGCACCACCACCGACGGCGACGCCGTGTTCCTCGACGAAGAAACGCGCTACGACCGCTACAAGCCCTACGACTCGAGCGCGCCCGCGTACCCGCCGTTCATCCGCAACGGCAAGATGATCGCCGCCTACGAGCTGGTGAAAGAAGGCGAGAGCGACAGCCGCGCGCTGGTTCTGAGCGGCTTCACGGCGCGCGAGGGCCTCGCGCTCGAATCGATGGCGGCGGTGCTCTATGTGGAGAGCTTCCTCAGCGACGACGACCTTTGCACCGGCACCGACTGCGACAACCTCGGCAAGGAGTCGGTGCACAACCTCAAGCTCCTGCTGGTCGAGCGCGCCTCGGCCGCGGCGCTCGCCGGCGCGCTCGACACCCCCGACGGCGCCGCGCGCAAGCCGCTCGACCCGGCGCGCATCGCGCGCGTGTTCGTGCGCGGCGCGGTCACGACCGAGGCCGCGCTCGCCGGCGTGTACCGCGAGGCCTGCGCCGGGATCCACAAGGAGCTCGCGCGCGTGCTCGGCGCGCTGTGGGCGCCGACCCGGTTCTTCCTCGGCGACCTGGCCGACGCCGATCCGGCGCCGCGCTGGGTGAAGTCGCTCGAGGCGATCCGCGACCAGGCGAAGGACCGCGGCATCCAGTACTACTACGACTTCCTGAAGGACGTCGCCGAGACCTACAACGCCTTCCGCGACGCGCTCTTCGGCGACACCGCGGCATGCTGCCCGGACCGCACGGCGTTCCCCAAGCACCTCGTGCTCGGCGCGCTCGACCCGGCGCAGGCCAGCGCCCGCGAGCGCACCGGCTTCTACCCCTCCCCGGCGGTGAGCGCGGCCTTCGAGCAGCGCGCTCGCGCGCGCTTCCTCCTCGGCAAGCTCGACATCCTCGTCGCCAACTTCGCGCTGCCGGTCCCGAAGGAGGTGCGCATCACGCCGAGCGGCTGCGAGGACCGCGCGCTCGAAGCGCGTGCGATCCCGTTCTACTACAGGTCGAAGGCGGTGTATTCGGCCTGGAGCTATGCGCTCTCGCAGCGCGGCACGCCCGAAGACAACCTCTCCTACAGCGCGGACGAATACGCTTCCGACGACGCGGTCACGAAGCCGCTCGCCTACCAGATCGGCGCGTTCGACTTCTTCCGCGTCGAGGGCCACGTCGGCCGGCCGCTCAAGGACGTGAAGGCCGAGCTCGAGGCGGCGATCAACAGCTTCAACCTGCCGGTCGACCTCGAGTACGTGCGGCTCGACAAGCCGCCGCGCGGATGGCGGCCGCCGTGGCGCAACCTGGACCTGTACCGGCTGCACAACCTCGTGCGCACCGATGTCGCGGCGCGCCTCGCCGACGCGGACAAGTTCGGCCAGGCCTTCGCGGACCAGGTCAAGACGAGCAAGGACGTCAGCGACGCCGACAACGACAACGTGCCGCTCTCGCGCACCGTCGACGACAAGAAGCTCCTCATGTCGAAGCCCATCGCCGCGGCGTCCAAGAAGCTCGGCGCCGACCAGTACGACCGCAGCTGGAAGGACGACTTCCAGGACGCGGTGCGGGGCGCCGCCGATTTCACGCAGGCCTTCACCCTGGTGACCAAGAAGGAGTTCGCTTCGCCCCTGGACGATCTCATCACGGCCCAGCCGGCGCGCTGGCTCGACTGGCTCGACGTCATGGTCGACGACGCGCAGGACAAGGACGCGGAGCGCGCGCAGCTCCTGCAGTTCGCGCAGGAGCACCCGGGGCTCGAGCACTACGCCGGCGTGGCCCGCGGCGGCACTTTCGTCGTGGTGTGCGACGCGAACGACACCGTGATCGCCGATTTCATGCTGCCCTACACCTGCTGCCAGCCGCGCACCGAGCCCGCCAAGCCGCCGGTGCTGCCGCTTCCGGTGCGGCCGGATGTGGTCTACCAGGGACCGGTCCGCCTGGTGCCGTTCCCCGACAAGCTGCGCTTCGAGAAGTTCGTGACCGGCCTCACCGCGGACTTCGACGTGCAGAAGAAATACTTCGACGGCTTGAAGGACACCGTCGCCATCTTCTCCGGCGCCAAGGCCGGCGCCGTCACGGGCGGCGCGGCGGGCGGAGGCGTGCTGACCTTCCCCGGCGACACGAAGGGCTTCCCGGCCGGCGGCTTCGACGACCAGGTGCTCAACTTCCACACCGCGAACACCGCGCTTAAGGCGCAGATGGTCGACTCGCTCCGCCAGCAGCTCCTCGACCCGCAGATCGACGAGGCCAAGCGCGGCATCCTCGAGAAGCAGCTCGGCGACGCCGAAGCAGACCTCGGAACCTCGATCGTCACGATGACGCAGTACGTGTCCGACGCGAAGCTCGACGTCAAGGCCGGAACCGACGGCGCCGCGGCGATGGCGGTCGCCTCGCAGGCCCTGGGCAAGGTCGGCAACATCGACGCGCTGTCCCAGATCGAGAAGGGGCTCAACACGGTCGGTACCAGCGCCGACACCGGCGCCGACATGAAGGTGGTGATCGGCGGCATGCTCGGCGGGCGCGGAATCATGTAGATGGCGCCGGGCGTGCACCGCGTGCGCAGGCAGAGCTGGCGCCTCGCCGTGCGCTCGGCGCCGGAGGCGTTCGCCGCGCGCCCGCGCCTGCGCGCCGCCCTCGAGGGCGAGGTACCGCTCGCGCTCCAGCGCGCGTTCGACCGCGCTGCGCCGGGCGATGCCGCGGTGCATATCCCCAGGCTCGAGCTGCGCCTGCGGGTGCCGAATCTCGAAGCGCTCGCCGAGCGCCTGGCCGGTGCGCTCGACGAAGCGCTCGAGCACGCACTTCGGTTCCAGGTTCCGAAAGAGCGAGAACAGGCACCGGGCGATTTCCTGGAGGTGCTGCTCGATTACCTCGATACCGGCGGCCTCGCCTGGCACGCGGCGCAGCACGACCCCGCCGTCGCGGCCTCGGTGCTGCGCTCTACCCTGCTCGAACACCTGGCGGCAGCGGCGCAGCGGGGCCCCTCCAGCAAGGAAAGCCTCTCGGCGGCAGTCCAGTTCTATTTCCGCGCGCTCGCGCTATTGCCGCCGGAGAAGTGGCCGCTGCTTGCGCCTTCTCCCTCCATTCCGGAAGAGACGCTCGATCAGGACGGTATCGCCTCGGTCGTCGCCGCCATGCTCGCTACGGAACCCGGCCTCGAAGCGCTCGGCGCTGAAGCGTTCGCGCTCGTGCGCCGGTCGCCGCGCGCCGCAGTCGAAGCGCTGGTCGATCTGCGACCCGAACCTCGCCACAAGGCGCAGCGCGTCGCCGCGTCGATCCTCGCCTGCGCTCGCGTGCCCGAAGCTGCGGCGGCGCTCCACCGGACGGCAGCCCCTGCCCGCGCGATCTCCAAGGATTCGCTTCCCGCTCCCGAAGGACTTCCGCGCCGAGGGGAACGGCCCATTGGGCGTCCGGGATCGGAGTTGCCACCGCAAGACGTTTCGCTCCCGAAACCACCGCAGCAGCCGACCGCACAGCCGTTCGCGCTGATCGTCGGTAACGCAGGACTCGTCCTGCTGCACCCGTTCTTGCCGCGGCTTCTCGAAACCTGCGCTCTCACGGAAAAGAACCGGCTGAAAGACCCTGAACGCGCTGCCGCCCTGCTGCACTGGCTGTCGACGGGCCGCGAGGAGGTCCACGAGTTCGAGCTCGGCTTCGTGAAGCTCTTGCTCGGCCTGCGCCCCGAATCGCGGCTCGCGGTCGGCGAGGGCCTGGTCGGGCCGCGCGAGCGCGAGGAAGGCGGGGCGCTGCTCGCCGCCGCGATCGAGCACTGGAACGCGCTCGGCAAGAGCTCGCCCGACGCCCTGCGCGTCGCCTTCCTGCAGCGCCGCGGCGCGCTGCGCGAGGAGCAGGCGGGCTGGCGGCTGCAGCCCGAGCCCGAGGCCTACGACGTGCTGCTGGGGCGCCTGCCCTGGGGCTTTGCCACGGTGAAACTGCCATGGATGACACGACCGCTGTTCACGGACTGGCCGACGCCGTAAGGGCGAACGCCGGCGACCTCGACGCCGAGCTCGACTGGTTCGCGCGCGTGCTCGACGCCCGCCTGAAGAGCTATTTCGGCGGCGGCGAGGGCGCCGCCGCCGAGCCGCTCGCGATCGCGCCGCCCGCGCTCGAGGGCGGGCGCTCCGAATACGCGCGCTTCGTCGGCGAGCACCGCGTGCCGCCGAGCGAGCGGCTCGTGATCCTGCTCGCCCTCATCCCGCACGTGCGGCCGCAGCTCCTCGACGTGCTGTGGTCGCGGAACGAGGTCACCCAGCGCGGCTTCACGGAGTTCGGCGGCATGCAGGGCGCGAACCACGGCGGCTTCATCCCCACCGGCGAGACCGCCGCTTTCCTGCTGGCGGGCGAGGACCTCGCGGCGCGCTTCGCGATGACGCGGCTCTTCGAGGCCGACCAGTTCCTCGCGCGGCAGAACGTGGTGCACCTCTCGAACGTCGCGCCGGGCGAATCCGCGCTCTCCGGCACGCTCATGCTCTCGCGCGAGCACCTGCACCGCTTCACCACCGGGCTCGAGCGGAAGCCGGGCTTCAGCGCCGAGTTCCCGGCGCGCCTCATCCGCACCGGCCTCGACTGGGAAAGCCTGGTGCTGCCGCGCTCGACCCTCGAGCAGATCGAGGGAATCAAGCGCTGGATCCTGCACGGCGCGAGCCTGCTGCGCGACTGGGGCATGCACGACCGGCTGCGGCCGAACTTCGTCAGCCTGTTCCACGGCGCTCCCGGCACCGGCAAGACGCTCGCCGCCGGGCTCCTCGGCCGGCACTGCGGCTGCGAGGTCTACAAGCTCGACCTCAGCATGATCGTGTCGAAGTACATCGGCGAGACCGAGAAGAACCTGGCGCGGGTGTTCGACCTCGCCGAGCACAAGGGCTGGATCCTGTTCTTCGACGAGGCCGACGCGCTGTGGGGCTCGCGCACCCGGATCTCGGATTCGCACGACCGCTTCGCCAACCAGGAAGTGAGCTTCCTCCTGCAGCGGGTGGAGGAATTCCACGGCGTGGTGATCCTCGCCTCGAACCTCAAGGCGAACATCGACGAGGCGTTCATGCGGCGCTTCCACTCGGTGATCCACTTCCCGATGCCGCGCGCCGGCGAGCGGCTGCGCCTGTGGCGGCAGGCGTTCCCGGCGCGCGCGAGCCTCGACCCGCGCATCGACCTGCCGACCATCGCCGAGAACCACGAGGTCTCGGGCGGCACCATCATGAACGTGGTGCGCCACGCCTCGCTCGCCGCGCTCGCGCGCTCGAGCGAGCTGATCGTGCTCGAGGACATCGAGGACGGCATCCGCCGCGAGCTCCTCAAGGAAGGCCGCCAGCCTTAGCAGCGATGAGAGTCGCGGTCCACAAGGCCGTCACCCGCCCGCCGTCGGTGCGCCCCGCGGCCGCCGCGCACGCGCCGCAGCTCGCCTCTACCAAGGGCACCTCCAATGAGCCCGGCGAGCGGGAAGCCGAAAGCATGGCGCGCAACGTCGTGCGCATGCCGCTGCCCGCCAGCTCGGTTTCTCGTAGCCAAAACAATTCCGGAAGCGACGCGGGTGAACCGCTCCCCGCGGGCGTGCTTCGCTTCATGGAAGCGCGCTTCCGCGCCGATTTCTCGGCGGTGCGGGTGCGCACCGGGCCGCAGGCGGCGCAGGCGGCGCGCCAGAAGAACGCCCTCGCGTTCACCACCGGACAGGACATCTACTTCGGCGAAGGCCGCTACCAGCCCGAGACCGCGCAGGGGCTCGAGCTGATCGCGCACGAGCTCACGCACACGGTGCAGCAGCGCGAGGCGCCTGCGCGAGTGCAGCGCCTGGGGCTCGACGACATCCTCGACGGCCTCGCCGAGCTCGCGGCCAACGTGCCGGGCTTCACGCTCCTCACGCTCATCATCGGCCGCAACCCCATCAACCTGCGGGTGGTCGAGCGCACGCTCGTCAACCTGCTGCGCGGCTTCATGGGCCTCGTTCCGGGCGGCGAGGCCCTGTTCCAGGTGCTCGAGCACTACGGCGTCGTGACGCGCCTCGGCAACTGGATCGACGAGCAGACGCGAAATGCGGGTCTGAATTTCCAGGCCCTGCGCGATGCGTTCACGCGCTTCACCGACTCGCTCGGCTGGAGCGACATCTTCAGCCCGGGCGACGTCTGGCGGCGGGCGCGCGACATCTTCGGGCCGCCGCTCGCCCGCCTGCGCGACATCGCCGCCGGCATGGTGACGCAGGCGATCGCGTGGCTGAAAGAGACCTTCATGCAGCCCCTAGCGGATTTCTGCAAAGAGATCCCGGGCTACACGCTGGTCACCGTCATGCTCGGGCGCGACCCCTTCACCAACGCGCCGGTGGCGCGCACTCCGCTCAACGTCGTGCGCGCGGTCGCCGAATTCATTCCTGGCGGCACCGAGAAGGTGAACCAGCTCGTCGAATCGCACGCGCTCGAGCGCGCCTACAACTGGTTCATGGAAGAGACGCGCGCCCGCAACCTCACCTGGGAGCGCGTCACCGGCACCTTTGCCGCGGCGTGGAACACGCTCCAGCTCGAGGACGTGCTTCACCCCGTCGACACGCTGCGGCGCATGGTGAACCTCTTCCGGCCGCTCCTCACCGACCTCGCCGACTTCGCGCGGGCCGCGCTGATGAAGCTCGCCGAGCTCATCTTCGAGGCGGTGATGGGCGCGGTCGGCAACCGCATCGTGGCGATCTTCCGGCGCGCGCGCGACACCTTCAGCCTGATCATCGCCGACCCGGTGCGCTTCCTGCGCAACCTGCTCGCAGCCGTCGCGCAGGGCGTGCGCCAGTTCATGGCGAACATCCTCACCCACCTGCGCGACGGCGTGATCGCCTGGCTCGCCGGGCCGGTGGCGCGCTCCGGGATCCAGATGCCCGAGCGCTGGGACCTGCGCGGCATCATCTGGTTCGTCCTGCAGATCCTCGGCCTCACCTGGGCGCGGGTGCGCGAGAAGCTGGTGCGCCTGATGGGCGAGCGCGCGGTGGCGATGCTCGAGGCGGGCTTCCAGCTCCTCATGGAGATCCGCGAGAAGGGCCTGGTGCAGGCGCTGCGCGACCGCGTCACCGAGTTCTTCGGCAACCTGCGCGAGGCCGCGCTCGGCGCGATCCGCAATTTCATCCAGCAGCGCCTGGTGATGGCCGGCATCCAGCAGCTCCTCTCCATGCTGAGCCCGGTCGGGGCGGTGATCCAGGCGATCATCAAGATCTACACCACGGTCCAGTTCTTCCTGCAGAAGATCAACGAGATCCTGGACGTGGTGGAGTCGATCGTGAACTCCATCGCGGCGATCGCCGCCGGCGCGATCGCCTCGGCGGCCAACTTCGTCGAGCGCACCATGGCGCGCACCATCCCGGTGGTGCTCGACTTCCTCGCGCGCTTCATCGGCCTGGGCGACGTCGGCGCGCAGGTGCAGTCGACCATCCGCGGCATCCAGGCGAGCGTCGACGGGATGCTCGACCGCGCCGTCGACTGGATCAAGAACCAGGCGCGCAACCTCG
>DASXAO010000102.1:0-7057 GCA_036406675.1 Burkholderiales bacterium | reverse complement strand
ACCTCATCCTGAACGGCTTCGGCGACGCCGCCGAGATCGAGCGGCTGAGGGCGCGGCTTGCGTCCGAGTGCCGCGTCAAGGTGCTGTTCGATCCGGCGGACATGACGAAGCCCGACGCGATCGCCGCGATGATGAAGCGCGCCGCGGCGGAGCTGGGCGGCGTCGACGTCCTCGTCAACAACGCCGGCATCCAGCACGTCGCGCCCATCGACGACTTTCCGCCCGAGAAATGGGACGCGATCCTGGCGATCAACCTCTCGTCTTCGTTCCACACCGTGCGCACCGCGCTTCCCGGCATGAAGAAGAAGGGCTGGGGCCGCATCGTCAACATCGCCTCGGCGCACGCGCTCGTCGCGAGCCCCTTCAAGGTCGCCTACGTCGCGGCCAAGCACGGCCTCGCGGGGCTGACCAAGACCGTCGCGCTCGAGGTCGCGGAGCAGGGCATCACCTGCAACGCGATCTGCCCCGGCTACGTGCACACGCCTCTCGTCGACAAGCAGATCCCCGACACGATGAAGGCGCGCGGCCTCTCCCGCGAAGCGGTGATCCGCGACGTGATCCTCGACGCTCAGCCCACCAAGAAGTTCGTCACCGTCGAGCAGGTGGCGGGGCTCGCCGCGTTCCTGTGCGCGGAGGAGGCGGCCTCGATCACCGGAGCGATGCTCTCGATCGACGGCGGCTGGACCGCGGAATGAACGCGCCGCAGCGGCGGATGGGGCCGGCGGCCAAGGGCCAGGTGGTGCTCGTGCTCCAGGGCGGCGGCGCGCTCGGCGCCTACCAGGCGGGCGTGTACGAGGCGCTGTGCGGCGCGGGCACCGAGCCCGACTGGGTCATCGGCACCTCGATCGGCGCGTTCAACGCCGGCCTCATCGCGGGCAATGCGCCCGAGGACCGGCTGCCGCGCCTGCGCGAATTCTGGAAGCGCGTCGAGCAGGATTCGCCGTTCGGCTACTACGCCACGCTCGCGGGCGGCATCCCTGCGCTCTTCGCGCCGCGCCCGATGACCTGGGGCGCCAACACGCAGGTGCGCGTCGGGCTCGACGCCGCCTCGTGGTACGACACCGCGCCGCTGCACAAGACCCTCGAATCGCTCATCGATCTGAGGGTTTTGAATGAAACCAAAACCAGGTTGACCGTCGGGGCGGTGAAGGTGCGCACGAGCGAGATGCGCTACTTCGACAGCCGCGAGCAGCCGCTCGGGATCGAGCACATCATGGCCTCGGGCGCGCTGCCGCCCGCCTTCCCCGCGATCCGGATCGAGGGCGAGCCGTACTGGGACGGGGGCCTCTACTCCAACACGCCGATCGAGGCGGTGCTCGACGACAACCCGCGGCGCGACGCGGTGATCTTCGCGGTCAACGTGTGGCAGCCGGTCGGCCACGATCCGCAGTCGGTGTGGCAAGTGCTTGCGCGGCAGAAGGACATCCACTACGCGAGCCGCGCCGACGCCCAGATCGCGCGCCAGAAGCAGATCCATCGCCTGCGCCACGTGATCCGCGAGCTGGTCCGGCACCTTCCGGCCGACAGGAAGACGACCAAGGAGTGCCAGGAGCTCGCCTCGTGGGGCTGCGCGACCGTGATGCACGTGGTGCGCCTTCTCGCGCCCGCGCTCGCGAGCGAGGACTACTTCAAGGACATCGACTTCTCGCCCGACGGCATCCGCGCGCGCTGGCAGGCCGGCATCGACGACACGCGGCGCATGCTCGAGCGCGCGCCCTGGGACGACCCGGTCGACCCGATGGAGGGCGTGGTCGTGCACGAGCTTTCCAAGCGCACCGGCGCGGCCGTCGCGCACACCGCCTGAAAAATAGGGACAGTCCCTATTTCCTGCGCGCTATGCGAAGCAACGGAAAATAGGGACTGTCCCTATTTTTCCTCCAGGAGCTGCTGCAGCGCGCGCCGCAGGAACTTGAACTGCCCGCTCACGGCGCGGCAGCCGCGGCAGATCGCGAGGTGAGCCTTGAGCGCCGTCCATTCGGCGAACGTGAGATCGCGGTCCTGCTCCAGGGACATGAGCTCGGTGGCGCGCTTGCAGGAGAGATTCATTTGCCGAACCAGTTCTTTTCCAGGCACATGCGCAGCGCCATGCGCGCGCGGTAGAGCAGCACCCAGCAGTGGGTCGAGGTAATCGCCAGTTCCTTACAGATTTCGTCAGTATCGAGGCCACTGTGCTCGCGCAGCATGAAGACCTGCGCGGTGCGGGCGGGCAGCCCGGCCAGGCAGGCTTCCAGCACCTGCAGGAACTGCTTCTGGTGCAGCGCCCCGTCCGGATCCTCCCAGGGGCTGGGGTGCTCGCGCCAGTGGTCGCGCTCGTCGAAGAGCGCGTCGAACTCGGCGGCCGCCGATTCGGCGTCCTCGCCCGGCAAGGGGCTTTCGCGGCTGGCGCGGCGAATCGCGTCGATGACCTTGTGCTTCAGGATCCCGGTGAGCCAGGTGCGCAGGTTCGAGCGGCCCTCGAAGCTGCGCTCGGCCGAGAGGGCGGCGAGCAGCGTTTCCTGCACCGCGTCCTCGGCAGCCTCGCGGTTGCGCAGCTGGAGCGAGGCGTAGCGCAGCAGGTAGGGTCGAAGGGCTTCGACCTGTGACCGGAAATCGGAATTCACTGCGGCCCGAATTTCCTCACTTGGGCGGCACGAGCAGCCGCCGCCTGCATCAGGAGCGAGAAGTCCGAGCCGGCGAGGATGAGCTGCACGCCCATGCCGATGTGGCGCTCGAGGAGCTCGGGCGTGTACATCCCCCCCATGCCGGGGAACTTGCCGTGGCGGCGGCAGGCGGCGATGACCTTCTTGTACGCCTCGGCGACGCGCGGGTCGCTGAACTGGCCGGGGATGCCGAGCTCGAAGCACAGATCGTTCGTCCCGATGAGGAGCGCGTCCACGCCCGCCACCGCCGCGATCTCCTCGCAATTCGCCACGCCCTGCGGCGACTCGATCATCGCCACGACGAGGGTCTCGCCGTTCACCAGGCGCGCGGCCTCGCCCACCGGCATGGCTGCGAAGCCGAGCTGCTGCAGGCCGCCGCCCATCGAGCGCTTGCCGACCGGCGGGAAGCGGCACGCGTTGGCGACGCGCTGCGCCTCGGCCGCGTCGTCGACGTGCGGGAACACGATCCCTTGCGCGCCGTTGTCGAGCATGCGCGAAGCGTGCCAGTGCTCGAAGCCCGCGACCCGCACGATCGGCGTCACGCCCACCGCGAGCGAGGCGGCGGCGATCTGCGCCGCGGTGTCGGGGTCCATCGAGTTGTGCTCGCAGTCGATGAAGAGCCAGTCGAAGCCGCAGGTGGCGGCGATCTGCGCGGTGTCGACGGTGCGCGCCTGGCGCAGGCCCAGGCCGATGGCGAGCTTCCCGGCGCGCAGCTGGCGCAGGGCGTGATTGGGGACGGTGCTCATTCGCTCCTCCGGGAATCGGGATGATAGGTTAGCATCGCTGCAAATGAAGGAGCGAATCGCGGCTGCGCTGTTGGGCCTCGCGCTGGCGACGCAGCTCCTCGCGCAGCCCTATCCCGCACGGCCGGTGAAGATCGTGGCGCCCTTCGCGCCCGGGGGCCTTGCCGACGTTCTGTCGAGGGCGGTCGGCGAGCGCCTGCAAAAGCAGCTCGGCCAGCCGTTCGTGGTCGAGAATCGCCCCGGAGCGGGAGGCAATGTCGGCGCCGACTTCGTCGCTCGCTCCGACGCCGACGGCTACACGCTCCTCATGAGCTCGGCGGGAATCCTCACCATCAACGAGTTCCTGTATTCCCGGATGCCGTTCGATCCCGCGAGCGCCTTCACGCCGGTGAGCGTGGTTGCGGACATGCCGATGCTGCTCGTGGTGCGTAGCGAGCTTCCCGTGCGCGACGTGCGCGAGTTCATGGCGCTCGCGAAGAGGCAGGCGCTCTTTTTCGGCTCGCCCGGCTACGGTACCACCGGACATCTCGGCATGGAGCTCTTCATGCACGCCACCGGCGTGAGGTTGCAGCACGTGCCGTACAAGAGCGCCGCCGAGGCGGTGCAGGCCGCGCTCGCCGGCCAGACGCAGGCCATGTTCGACAATCCGCCCACGGTCATGGCGCAGATCCGCTCGGGCGGGCTGCGCGCGCTCGGCGTGGCGGCCAAGGCGCGCATTCCTCAACTCGAGAATGTGCCGACGATCGCAGAGGGCGGGGTGGCGGGGTTCGAGGCGAGCTCCTGGTTCGGGCTCGTCGCCCCGGCCAAGACTCCGCGGCCGGTGATCGAGCAGCTGTCGGCCGAGACCGCGCGCGCGCTGAAGGACCCGGAGGTGCAGGGTCGCTTCGAGAAGCTCGGTGCACGCCTCGTCGGCAATACCCCGGCGGAGTTCGCCGCGCTGGTGGAGCTGGAGCGAAAGCGTTGGGGCGAGGTCATCCGCGCTGCGGGGATCAAGCTTCAGTAGACGAAAATCGGGGTCAGACCCCAAAAAAGAAAAATCGGGGTCTGACCCCGATTTCGTACCCCAGATGGCATGCGGGCCCGGCGAGTTGCCCCGCCGAGCCCGCGTCTTCTTCTAGTTATTGCCCCCCGTCTGCTGCTTTTCTCCCCGCGTTTCGCTGCTGATCTAGTAGTTGAACTTCAGGCCGTTTCCGATGACGGTAAGCTCGACGAACGAGCTGCCGTTGTGGTTGTCCGGCGCGAAGGTCACCAGATAGCCGCCGACGTCGAAGCCCTTCATCGAGTCGAGCTGCTGCATGAAGGCTTCGCGGGTCGGCTTCGGGCCGACGCGCTTCAGAGCTTCGACCAGCACCTTCGCCCCGATGTAGGACTCGAGCGAGGTGAACGAGTAGTTCTTCGCGCCGGTCTGCAGCTCGATGTCGTGCTGGTATTCAGCCACGATCTGGAGCGAGCGCTTGGTCGGCGGCGGCACGACGGTGGCGACGATCGTGCCCTTGCCTTCCTGCCCGAGCTCCTTCGCCAGCGGGCTCGCGCCCGGGAAGGAGTTGCTCGCCATCGATGCGCCCAGGCCGGACTTCTGCGCCGCGCGGATGAAGTCGGCGGTCGCCTTGTACAGGGTGGTGAGGATCACGACGTCGGGCTGGCCGGCGGCGATCTCCTTGACGCCGGCCGCGATGTCGGGGTTGGCCCGGTCCTTGAACGCGGCGACCGAGACCACGGCAAGGCCGCGCTTCTTGAGCGCGCGGTCGACCGCGGCGAAGTTCTCCTTACCGACCACGTCGTCGTAGTGCACGATCGAGAAGCGCTTCACGCCGAGCGGCGCGAAATGGTCGACGATCTTTTCCAGCTCCTCGGCATAGCTGCCGCGCATGTTGTAGACGTACTTGTTGAACACGCGCATCGGGTCGGCGCCGGTGAAGGGCGCGAGGAACGGCACCTTGTGCTTTTCCACGAAGGGCAGCGCCGGGCGCGACAGCGTCGCGCTGGCGTAGCCGAAGAGGGCGAACACGCCGTCTTCCTCGACCAGCTTCTTGGTGTTGGCCTCGGCGCGCGCGACCTTGTTGTCGTCGTCCAGGGTGACGAGCTCGATCTTGCGGCCGTGCACGCCGCCTGCCTCGTTCACCCGGCGGAAATAGGCGAGGGCGCCGTTGCGGATGTCGTTGCCGAGCTCGGCGTTGGCGCCGGTGAGCGGCGTCGACTGGCCGATGAGGATGCGGCTCGCGTTGACGCCGGCTGGCTGGGCTTGCGCGCCGGCCATCGCGGCGGCGAACGCCGCGGCAGCGGCGATTCGCAGGATGCGTTTTTCAAGTTCGAGCATGGGGGATGCCCTTTCTTGGTGGTATTACGGTTGGGATACCGTTTGCTAGTGCTATCGATCGAGCGCCGTACGGATGATCGGCGCAGGACCCATGTACTGCTGCAGCTCATCGCGCGTCAGCTGGCCGAGGCCGCTGTCCAGGCTCTCGCCGGCAACCGCGTCCGCCGGCATGTATTCCCAGGCGGTGTAGTCGGGACCGATGCTGCCGAGGCCGCTGTCCAGGCTTTCGCCGTTCAGGCTGCCCGCCGGCATGAATTCCCAGCCGGTGTATTCCGATCCGATGTTGCCGAGGCCGCTGTCCAGGCTCTCGCCGATCAGACGGCCTTTCGGCAGGTATTCCGACGCCGTGTAGCTCGCGCCGAGCTGGCCGAGGCCGCTGTCGATCTTTTCGCCCTTGACCGTGTCCGCACCAAACGCAGACGGCAGGACGCACATCGAAGCAATCAGCACCGTCAATTTGAGCTTCTTCACTGCCGCCTCCCTTGTATGTTGGGGTACATCCAAGCTGAGGACGCCATCGTTGCAAGCGCGGAGGCCCCGGACAAGAGGAATAACAGGGCTTAACGCGGGGCCGATGTGATGGAAAGTCAGCGAGCGGAACTGGTACCGCTGTTTGCGGCGAAGCTGCCAACTCCGTCACATGAGTGGGCATGGACAGACGGGCCTATAGTAGTGTCGTGGCGAAACTCGACGATCTCGTGGCCCAGGCGAAGAAGGCGCAGCAGGAGCGCGCCCGCTCCTACCGCGAGCAGGCGCTCAAGATCCTGCCCTGGATCTGCGGCCGCTGCGCGCGCGAGTTCGGCCGCGAGCGCCTGCGCGAGCTCACCGTGCACCACAAGGACGGCAACCACGACAACAATCCGCCCGACGGCAGCAACTGGGAGCTGCTGTGCGTGTACTGCCACGAGAACGAGCACGCGCGGGTCGAGGATGCGAAATCGGGGTCCGACCCCAAGAAAGGAAAATCGGGGTCCGACCCCGAACCGGCCACGCACCGGGCGTTCGAGAAACTCGGCGATCTTCTAAAGAAGAAGTAGTCGCCGCAAGGCAGGAACGCCTAGCGCTTGAGGCGGCGCTTCCTGGGTGCTTTGCTCCGCAGCTTGGCCCGCTTCGCCTTGAAGCCGGCTGCTTTCGATGGTTGCCGGGGCGTCGCATTCGTCCTGCGCGTCGCCGCCGAAGCATCCGGGATCGCGCCTTTTGCGCTCCTCAGGGCGGCGGCATGCGCAGTGGCCAGCAGCTTCTCTGCCGGTTTCGGCGCCGGCGCGTCGGCCGTGGGAATCACGGCCACTCTAGGCGCATTCGCCTGCACCGCCGCAGCATGCGCCGATGCCCACATCGCTTGTCCGGTCTTGAGCGCC
>DASXAO010000101.1:0-21608 GCA_036406675.1 Burkholderiales bacterium | reverse complement strand
ACCGACCAGAAGTTCAATCTCCTGGTGGGACGGGAGCTGCAGCGGCAGTGGGGACAGGAGCCGCAGTGCATTCTCACGATGCCGCTGCTCGAGGGCCTCGACGGCAGGGAGAAGATGTCGAAGTCCCTCGGCAACTATGTCGGCATCGCCGAGCCGCCGCAGGAGATCTTCGGCAAGCTGATGTCGATCTCGGACGAGCTGATGTGGCGCTACATCGAGCTTCTCTCTTTCGAGCCGCTCTCGGCGGTACGGCAGTGGAAAGCCCAAGTGGCTGAAGGCGGGAACCCCAGGGACGTGAAAGTGAGGTTTGCCAAGGAGATCGTTGCGCGCTTCCACGGAGCCGACGCGGCGCGCAAGGCCTTGGAGGATTTCGAGCAGCGCTTTCGCGAGGGCGTGCTGCCCGAGGATATGCCGGAAGTTGCGGTGAAGGCTCCTGACGGGGGAATCCTGATCGGGCATTTGCTCAAGCAGGCCGGTCTTACGCCGAGCACGTCCGAGGCGCAGCGCATGATCGAGCAGGGCGGCGTAAAGCTGGACGGCGAGCGAGTGTCCGACAAGAATCTCAGGCTGCAAGCCCGACGAACCGTCGTTGCCCAGGTCGGAAAGCGGAAGTTCGCGCGCATCAGGATCGAGTGATGTACGAGATCTACGCGATCAAGTACGCCCACCACGCGCGGCGCAGATCGGAGAACTTCATCGGCGGTCCGATCGGAGGCGATGCGCACGATGGCCCGATGCCCTTGGACTACTTCGTCTGGCTGATCCGCGGCGACGGCCGCGAGGTGGTCGTGGACACCGGCTTTTCGGCGGCGGTAGCGAAGAAGCGCGGCCGGGATCACATCCGTTGTCCCACCGAGGGCCTGAAGCTTCTCGGAACGGAACCGGAAAGCGTGAAGGACGTGGTGATCACCCATCTTCACTACGACCACGTCGGCAATTTCGACCTCTTTCCCGCCGCGACCCTGCACCTGCAGGACCTGGAGATGCGCTACGCCACCGGACGCTACATGGGGCACGAGTGCTTCCGCGGCGCGTACGATCTCGAGGATGTGGTCGGCATGGTGCGCCGCGTGTACGAGGACCGCGTGCGCTTCCACGATGGCGACGCGGAGCTCGCGCCCGGGATTTCGCTTCACCTGATCGGCGGCCACACCATGGGGCTGCAGGTGGTGCGTGTGCGCACGCGCCGCGGCTGGGTTGTGCTCGCGTCCGACGCGAGCCACTTCTACGCCAACATGGAAGAGGTGCGTCCCTTCCCGATCGTCTGGTCGGTGGCGGACATGGTCGAGGGCTATCGTCGACTGGCAAGCCTCGCCGACTCGCCCGCGCACATCATCCCGGGACACGATCCGCTGGTGATGGAGCGCTACCCGGCGCCCGCAGCCTCGCTCCAGGGCATCGCCGTCAGGCTCGACTAGCAGTTATTCCGATTGACCGGTTCCTGACAGCCACTGTAAGCTGCCTTTCGCCTAGCGAACCTTAGAGGAGGGGTCATGAGGCACATCGCTCGTAGCGTTGCGGCTTTCGCGGTCGCAGCGTCCTTCGCCGCACCCGCCGGCGCGCAGACCACCACGCTGAAGATGCAGGCCACCTGGCCTGCGAGCCTGACGCTGTATGAGAACTTCACCTACTTCGCCGAGCGCATCAACAAGGTCTCCGGCGGCCAGCTCAAGATCGACGCGATGCCGGCGGGCCAGGTGGTGCCGGCGTTCGAGGTGCTCGACGCCACGCACAAGAAGGTGCTCGACGGCGCCCATTCGTGGTCGGGATACTGGGTGGGCAAGAGCAAGACCGCGATCCTGTTCACCGGCGGCCCGGGCGGCACCTTCGGCATGGACATGATCGACGCGCTCGGCTGGATGCATCACGGCGGCGGCATCGAGCTGGCGCAGGAGTTCTTCAACAAGGAGCTGAAGCTCAACCTGCACTGGATCCCGATCCTGCCGTCGGGCCCGCAAGCGTTCGGCTGGTTCAAGCGGCCGATCAAGAACCTGGCCGACTTCAAGGGCATGAAGTGCCGCCAGACCGGCATGGCCGCGGAGATCTGGCAGCGCATGGGCATGACCACGGTCAACATGCCCGGCGGCGAGATCATCCCCTCCGCGCAGCGCGGGGTCATCGATTGCGCCGAGTGGGTCGGCGGCGTGGAAGACCTGCGGCTCGGGTTTCAGAACGTCTGGAAGTACCACTACACGCCCGGCATGCACGAGAACGTGACCATCGGCGAGGTGGTGATCAACGGCGACGTCTGGAAGACGCTCAAGCCCGAGCACCAGGAGCTGATGAAGTCGGTCGCCGCCGAGACCTTCGTCATCTGGTGGGCGAAGTGGCAGAAGCAGAACGCCGAGGCGCTCAAGGAGCTGCAGGAGAAGCACGGCGTGCGCGTGCTGCGCACCCCGCCCGAAATCCTGGTCGAGTTCCTGAAGACCTGGGACACGATCGCCAAGGAAGAGAGCGCCAAGAACCCGTTCTTCAAGAAAGTGCTCGAATCCCAGCGCCAGTACGCTTCGGTGGTCGTGCCGGCGAAGCGCTTCTATTTCCCGCCCTATTCCTTCGCCGCCAATTACTACTGGCCGGAGGGCGGCGCCAAGGGTCCGGCCGACAAGGCGGAAGCGAAGAAGAAGTAATCGCGGTGCTCGCGACGGGGGCGGAAGATCCGCCCCCGTTTGGTATTCAAGGGGAGAGCGCATGGCCGCACCGTCGCCGGGCCTGATCAAGACGGTCCGCACGATCGACAAGTTCACCGACGCCACCGGCACCTGCATCGCCTGGCTCAACGTGCCGCTCGTAGCCGTAGTCGCGTACGAGGTTATCGCGCGCTACGTGTTCCACGCTCCGACGATCTGGTCCTTCGACCTCACCTACATGTTCTACGGCACGATCTTCATGCTCGGCGCGGCCTTCGCGCTGCACAAGGGCGCGCACATCCGCACCGACTTCTTCTACGAGAAGTGGTCGGCGAAAACCAAGGGCATCGTCGACGCGACCTCGTATATCGTGTTCTTCTTCCCGTCGATCTGCATGCTGCTCTGGATCAGCGGCGGCGAGGCCTGGTACGCGTTCGACATCAGGGAGACCTCCGAGCAGACCCCGTGGCGCCCGATCCTCTGGCCGTACAAGGCGGTGGTGCCGCTCACCTGCGTGTTCCTGCTGATCCAGGGCGTGTCCGAGCTGATCAAGAGCTTTTACGCCGCGCGCACCGGAGTCGAGCTCGAGCAAAAGGAGAAGATCGAGGTATGAGCGCCGAAATCCTGATCGGCCTCGCCATGCTGATCGTGATGATCGGCGCCATCTTCATCGGCGTGCCGATCTCGTTCACGCTGCTGTTCCTCGCGCTCACCTTCGGCTACTTCGCGCTCGGCGAAGTGGTGTTCAGCCTGGCTTACTTCCAGACCATCGGCATGATGAAGGAGGAGCTGCTCGCGGCGGTGCCCCTCTTCATCTTCATGGGGTTCATCACCGAGCAGGCGGGGCTGATGGAGCGCCTGTTCTCGGCCTTCCGCATGGTGCTCGCGCCGATCCGCGGCTCGCTCTACATCGTGGTCATCGTGACCTCGGCGGTGTTCGCGATGGCCACCGGCATCGTCGGCGCCGCGGTCACCGTGCTCGGCATCATGGCTGCGCCGATCATGATCAAGACCGGCTACGACGCCAAGCTCTCGGCCGGCGCGATCACCGCGGGCGGCACGCTCGGCATCCTGATCCCGCCTTCGGTGATGCTGATCGTCATGGGACCGGTGCTCGGCGTATCGGTGGCGGACCTCTACTCGGCGGCTTTCGGTCCCGGCTTCCTGCTGGCCGGCATCTATCTCGTCTATCTCATCATTCGCGCCTCCATCAATCCGAAGCTCGGGCCGCCGGTGCCCAGGGAGGAGCGCGTCACCGACGTGCTCGTCATCGCCAAGGAGGTCGCGGTCGGGGTACTGCCGCTCCTCCTGCTCATCGTCTGCACCCTTGGATCCATCCTCGCCGGGCTCGCGACGCCCACCGAGGCGTCCGGCGTCGGCGCGCTCGGCGCCCTGATCCTCGCCGTGGCCTACCGGCGCCTCACTTACGCGGGCCTCAAGCAGGCGGTGGTGAGCGCGACCCTGACCTCGAGCATGGTGCTGCTGCTCGCCGTGACCTCCAACATCTTCGGCGCGGTTTTCGCCCGCATGGGAACCGCAAACTGGATCACCGACGCGATGGTGTCGCTGCCGGTGCCGCCGCTCGTGATGCTCGCCTTCGTGGTCGCGCTCATCTTCCTGCTCGGCTGGCCGTTCGAGTGGCCGGCGATCATCCTGGTGTTCCTGCCGATCTTCTATCCGGTCGTCGACGCGCTGCGCCCGGCGCTCGCCAAGTCCTTCGGCATCCCCGACGACCTCTTCATGGTGTGGTTCGGATCGCTGGTCGCGGTCACCATGCAGACCGCCTATCTGTCGCCGCCGGTGGCGATGTCGGCGTACTACCTGAAGCAGGTGGTGAAGGACTGGTCGCTCCTTACGATCTACAAGGGCATGTTCGAGTTCATGGTGCTGCAATGCATTGCCATCGCGATCGTCATGTTCGTGCCGAGCATCTCGACCTACCTGCCTGAAGCGCTCCGCGCCGAGCAGCAGGGCATGCAGACCGAAGAGGTCGACGACAGCGCGAACCGCCTCGAGGAGGATCCGCTCAAGGCCGGACAGGAACAGCCCGAGGAGGAGGACCAGGGGACGGGCTCGGAGAAGGACCCGCCGTCGAGCCCGAAGAAATAGCCTGTTTTTTGCTATAAACCGGCGTGGAGTTCGACTTCGACGCGCCGGTCGAGCGGTCCGGCACCTGGAGCACGCGCTGGGAGCGCTACGCCGGACGCGACGTCATCCCGCTGTGGGTGGCCGACAGCGATTTCCGTGCGCCCCCTGCCGTGCTCGAGGCGCTCGCCGCCCGCGTCGAGCATGGCGTGTTCGGCTACACCACCCCGCCGGCGGCGCTCACCGAGGCCATCTGCGAGCGCCTCGAGCGGCGCTACTCATGGCGTGTCGAGCCCTCGTGGGTGGTCTATCTTTCCGGCGTAGTCCCCGGGCTGCACCTCGCGGCGCGCAAGCTCGTGCCCCCCGAGGGCCACGTGCTCGTGCCGCAGCCGGTCTATCAGCACCTCAAGCGCGCCGCGGAGCTTGCGCCGCGCCGCTTTACCGAGATCCCTCTCTTCCTCGAGCGCGGTCGCTGGGTCTTCGACCCGCAGGACCTGAGGAAGGACGCCGACCTCTTCTTTTTCTGCAATCCCCAGAATCCGGGCGGCACGGTGTTCCGCCGCGTCGAGCTCGAGCGGCTGGCCGAGGCGAGCGGGCGGGCGATCATCGTGTCCGACGAGATCCACTGCGACCTCGTCCTCGACCCCGGGCTGAGCCACGTGCCGATCGCCAGCCTTGCGCCCGAAGTCTCGCGTCGCACGGTGACGCTGATGTCCGCGAGCAAGACCTTCAATTTCCCCGCCGCGGGCTGCGCCTGGGCGATCATCGAGGACGACCGGCTGCGGCGCGCATTCGCCGCCGACATCGCGGCACACGTGCTGCATACGCCTTCGGTATTCGGCTACGACGCCACGCTGGCGGCGTTTCGCGGCGGCGACGCGTGGCTCGCGGCGCAACTGGAGTACCTGCGCAGCAACCGCGACCTCGTCGAGCGCGCCATGGCGGCGGCGGGCTTGCCGACCGCCCACGTCGAGGGCACGTACCTGGCGTGGATCGATGCGTCTTCTATTGGCGAAGGCAAGGACGCCTACCCGCTTTTCCTCGAGGCCGGCGTGGCGCTGTCGCCGGGCCCGCAGTTCTCCGGGCCGGCGGGCTTCGTGCGCCTCAATTTCGCGACGCAGCGCGCGCGCCTCGCCGAGGCGCTCGCCCGGATGACGCGCGCCGCGGCAGCACGTCGCGCGCCGCGGTAGCTTCCGGCTGGCGCCGCGGCGCCGGGACTTCCGCCCTGGCCGCAGCCCCGGAACCGTTCGCTCTGAGCAGGACGGCCGCCTGCAGGATGCGCTCGAGATGGGGGTCGCTGACGCCCAGCTGGTGCATGTGCTGGAGCGTGTTCCGGATATAGTCGACCGCGGTACCGCGCTGCCCGATGCCCTGCGCCACCAGCCTTGCGCGGCCGTGAAGATCGAGCTCGCGCACGTAGGCAGGATGCGTCGGATCGGCGAGAAACGCGAGCGCGCGCACATGGCGTCCGCGCGCGACCTGCACCTGGAGGAGGCGGGGCGCGTATACGCGCCGCGGCATTTCACGCTTCCACAGCCGCGCCAGCGCCCGGCGCACGCCCTCGGCGTGGACCCGGTATGCCATGCCCCAGCACGAGCCGCCGCGGCACAGGCCCATCACCAGGCCGGGCTTGCGCTTGGTGCCGCGGTAGCGCGTCGAAAGAATGCACAGCGCCCGGTGGTAGCCATGGATGAGGCCGCGCGCCTTCTGCCTGTAGGAGAAGCCGGGCGACCACATGAGCGAGCCGTAGCCGAATACCCACAGGTCGCCTTTCGGCAGACCGGCCATGAACTCGTCCAGCGTCATCGTTCGCAGCATATAAAATCGGCGCGATGTCCGCACGCCGTCCGCCGCTCGTCGGCCGCTATACCGGCGAGGAACTCGCGCTCGCCGGGCGCAACCGCGGCATGCCGCTCGAGGCGCTGCGCCACGACGTGACGCCCTCCGGGCTGCACTATCTCCTCATCCATTTCGACATTCCACCCGAGCCCGCGGGCTGGAAGCTCCAAGTGAATGGCTTTTTCCATCGTCCGCTCGCCGTAGGGCTCGACGAGTTGAAATCGATGCCTGCCAAGACGTTGCGCGTGACGCTGGAATGCGCGGGCAACGGCCGCGGACAGCTCTCGCCGCGCTATCCATCCGTGCCCTGGCTCGAGGAAGGTGTTTCCACCGCGGAGTGGACCGGCGTGCCGCTCGCGCAGCTGCTGTCGCGCGCCGGCCTGCGGAGCGATGCGAAGGACATCGTCTTCCGCGGCGCCGACCGCGGTTTCGATCGCGGCGTCGAGCACGAGTTCGCGCGCAGCCTGGTTCCGGAGCTCGCGCAACGCGAGGAGGTGCTGCTCGCCTACGCGATGAACGGTTCGGCGCTGCCGCCGCAGCATGGCGCGCCGCTGCGCTTGATCGTGCCGCGCTGGTACGGCATGGCGAGCGTGAAGTGGCTTTGCGCCATCGAGGCGCTCGACCGCAGCTTCGACGGCCTGCAGCAGGCCTCGGGGTACCACTTCCGCGGCGCGTCGGGCGAGAAAGGCGAGCCCTGCACGCGCATGCGCGTGAATTCCCTCATGGCGCCGCCGGGCATTCCGCACTTCTTCACTCGAGAGCGCGTCGTCGATGCCGGAACGATCGAGATCACCGGCCGGGCTTGGAGCGGCGCGGGTCACATCGACAAGGTCGAGTTGGCGGTGGACGGTATATGGCGCAACGCTGTAGTCGAGCGGCGACAGCGCGAGCACGCATGGCAAGCGTGGCGCGCCACATGGGAGGCGAGTCCCGGCGTGCACGAGCTCGCGTGCCGCGCCACGGACTGCGCCGGCGAGCTCCAGCCGCTCGAGCCGCCCTGGGACGCGTCAGGTTTTGGAAACAACGGCGTGCAACGACTCCAGGTCACAGTCAGGCCCTAGGGTCGCGTCAACGCGCTTTCACCCGGTGCGTTGTTCGGTGCAGATCCGAACGGATCGCCTTTCTAACCGAGGAGAATCCATGCTTAAGAAGCTGCTTGTTGCATTGTTCGCGTCCGCGTTTGCGCTGGGCGCTTACGCGCAGGCTCCCAAGGCCGAGCCGAAGAGCGAAACCAAGGCCGAAGCGAAGAAGGACACCCACAAGGCCAAGTCCACCAAGGCGAAGTCCAGCAAGAAGTCCGGCAGCACGAAGTCGAGCGACGCCAAGAAAGACACCAAGTAACCCGCACGAGACCGTGAGCCCGGCGCCAATGCGCCGGGCTTTTCTTTTGCGGTAAAGTAGTTCGATGAGATTTGCCGGGTTTGCATCGAGTCTTGCGTTGTGGGTCCTCGTCGCGTTCGCCTTTCCCGCAGCGGCGCAGCCGCTCAAGGCGTGGAAGGGCGGCGCCACTCCGGCGCTCGAGCTCGAAGACGTCGACGGCAAGACGCATCGCCTGTCCGAGTATCGGGGCAAGGTGGTGCTGCTCAACTTCTGGGCCACCTGGTGCACGCCCTGCCGGGAGGAAATGCCGAGCATGGCGTCGCTCCAGGAAAGCCTCCAGGGCCGGCCGTTCGCGGTGCTCGCGGTCAACGTCGGCGAAGGTGCGAGCGCGGCGCGCGGCTTCGCGGAGAAGATGGGGCTCGCTTTCCCCCTGCTCCTCGACCGCGACATGAAGACGACGCGCGCGTGGAACGCTCGCGTGCTGCCCGCGAGCTACGTCATCGGCCCTGACGGCAAGATCGCGTACAGCTATCTGGGCGCGATCGACTGGAACGCGCCCGAGGTGAAAAAGGCGATCGAGCGCCTCATGCCGTGAGCGGCCGGCTGGCGGTTCTCGCGCTCGTCTTTTCGTCCGCACTTTGCGCCGCGGAGGAATCGCTCACCGTACCGTTCATCACCACGCCCGACGAGGTGGTGCATCGCATGCTTGCGCTCGCGCAAACCCGCCCGGGCGACCTGGTCGCCGACCTCGGCTCGGGCGACGGACGCATCGTGATCGCAGCCGCGCAGCAGTTCGGGGCGCGCGGACTGGGCATCGAGCTCGATGCGGGGCTGGTGGAGCGCTCGCGCGAGAACGCGGCGCGGGCCGGGGTCGCCGACCGCGTCTCGTTCGTGCAGGGCGACGTGCTCGGCGCAGACATCTCCGCCGCCAGCGTGGTGACGGTCTACCTGCTGCCCGACCTCATGAACCGCCTGCAGCCGAGATTTCTGCAGCGCCTGCAGCCAGGCACCCGCATCGTGTCGCACGCCTTCACGATGACCGGCTGGCGCCCCGACGGCCGCGAGACCATGCATGTCGAGAAGGCTCATCCCGGACAGGGCGACGAGAGCAGCCTGTACCTATGGATCGTGCCCGCCGAGGTAAGAGGTGTGTGGCAGGCAAGCGGTCAGGCGGGAACCACCCGCATCCGGATCTACCAGAATTTCCAGGACATCGAGCTCGAAGGCCGCCTGCTGGGACGCGAGATCACCTCCTCGCGCGCGACGCTGCGCGGCCGCGACATCGCCTGGGAGGCAGATGGCTCGCGGTTCGAGGGCCGCCTCGAAGGCGGACGCATCGCGGGCGAGCTCATCGGTGCGCAGTCGCGCCAGCCGCTCGTCCTCGAGCGCGCGCGCTAAAGCACCTTCCCGGGGTTCAGCAGCCCCTTCGGGTCGAGCGTGTGCTTGAGGCTGCGCATGAGCTCGAGCTCGAGCGGATGCTTGTGCCGCCGGATCTCCTCGCGCTTGAGCTGGCCAAGGCCGTGCTCGGCGGAGATCGAGCCGCCGTAGGGCTCGAGCGCGTCGTACACCGCGCGGTTCACCTCTTCGCGCCGGCGCATCAGCGCTTCCGAGCCGATGTTGTAGTGCAGATTGCCGTCGCCGACGTGGCCGAAGCAGTAGACGTCGATGTCGCCGAAGCGCTCGCGCAGGCTCCGGCCGGCGCGGTCGATGAATTCCGGGATCTTCGACACCGGCAGCGAGATATCGTGCTTCACGTTCGTGAACTGGGCTTCCGGGATGGTCTCGCGGATGCGCCACAGGTCCCGCGACTGCTCGCCGCTCTGCGCGAGCACCGCGTCGCGCAATGCGCCGCGGTCGGCACATTCGGCGAGGGCACTCTCGACCCGCTCGTGCAGCGCCGCGGGATCGCCGCTGTCGCCGATCTCGGCCAGCACGTACCAGGGATGCGGCGCCGCGAGCGGGTCCTGCAGTCCGTGCGAATGCGCGAGCACGATGTCGAGGCACGCCCGGGACACGAGCTCGAAGGCCGACACGCGCTCGCCGAGCAGGCCGCGCAGTGCGCCGAGGAGCTCGACGGCAGCGCGCGGGCTGTCGAGCGCGATCCAGGCGGTTGCCGTGGCGCTCGAGCGGGGGAGGAGCCGCAGGACGGCGGCGGTGATGATGCCGAGCGTTCCTTCGGCGCCGAGAAAAAGCTGCTTGAGGTCGTAGCCGGTGTTGTCCTTGCGCAGCGCGCGCAGGCCGTCCCACACCCGGCCGTCGGCCAGCACCACCTCCAGTCCGAGCACCTGCTCGCGCGCGTTGCCGTAGCGAAGCACGTTCACGCCGCCCGCGTTCGTGGACAGGTTGCCGCCGATCTGGCAACTGCCCTCCGCCGCGAGCGACAGCGCAAAAAACCGTCCGGCGTCCTCGGCGGCCTTCTGCACGGCCGCCAGCACGCAGCCGGCCTCCACCGTGATCGTATCGTTCAGCGCATCGAGCGAGCGGATCCGGTTCATGCGCCCGAGCGACAGCACGATCTCGCGGCGCGACCCGGTCGGCACCGAGCCGCCGACGAGGCCGGTGTTGCCGCCCTGCGCCACCACCGCGATCTCCTCGCGGGCGCAAAGCGCCACCACCGCCGCGACCTCGGCCGTGCTCGCAGGGCGGACCACGCACTCGGCCGGCGCCGAATACTGCTTGCGCCAGTCGGTGAAGTACGGTTTCGTCTGCGCGGGATCGGTGAGGACGTTGCGAGCGCCTACAATCTCGGCGAGGAGACGGGGCAGTGTCATTCCTGATACGCATTCTACTGGCGTTCATCGCGGTTCCGGCCTGGGGCCAGCCCGCGCCGATCGTGGTCGGCGCCGCGGTGTCGCAGACCGGGGCGCTCGCGGCCCTCGCCGCCGATTACCGCAAGGCCCTGCTCCTCTGGCAGGACGAGGTGAACGCCGCGGGCGGCCTGCTCGGCCGGCGCGTGGAGCTGCGCCTGCTCGACGACGAGTCGGACGCGAAACGCAGCGGCGAGCTCTACGCCGAGCTCATCCGTGGCAAGACCGATCTCCTGATCGGCCCCTACGGCTCGGCCGCGACGCTGATGGCGAGCGCCCAGTCCGAGCGCGCACGGCGGGTGCTCATCAATGGCGCCGGGCCTTCGCTTGCGGTCCACAAGCGCGCGCCGCGCTACCTTTTCCAGACCACGATGCCCAATTCCGCCTATGGCGTGGGGGTGCTCGAAGTGGCCAAGGCGGCAGGGGTTTCGAGCGCGTTCATCATCGCCCGCAGCGATCACGCCGTCCAGGAGATGGCCGAGTCGACGCACGAGCGCGCGTTGAAGCAGGGCCTCGACGTTGGCGAGGTGCAGGCCTACGGGGCCGGCGACATCAATTTCGCTTCCTACATCTACAGCGGCAGCGCGGACGCCTGGATCGTGTTCGGCGAGGTACGCGACTCGGCCGACGTTCTTCGCAGCCTGAAGAAGCTCACCTACGCGCCGCGCCTGTTCTTCGCGCGCAGCGCGGCCGATCCGCGGTTCGTCCGCTCGGTGGGGCAGGACGCCGAGTTCACGCTGGCGGTGAAGGAATACGATCCGAAGTTCAGGACCCTCGGGAACGAGCAGTTCGCCGCGGCGTTCGAAGCGCGCTGGTCGGCGCCGCCGACGTTTGCGGCCGCCCAGGGCCACGCTGCCGCCACGGTGCTCGCGGAAGCGGTGCGCCGGACGAAATCCCTCGACCAGGAAAAGTTGCGCGCCGCGCTCGCCGAGATGGAGACCGATACCGTGCTCGGCGGCTACAAGGTCGACCCGGAGACCGGGGAGCAGCGGGCGGCGCGCCCCGCAGTGGTGCAGATCCAGGGCGGAAAGCCTGCCGTCATCTGGCCGGAGTGGCTGCAGTCGTCGACGCTGCAGCCTTATCCGCAATGGAGCGACCGCAAGCTCATCGAATAGGGAGAATGCGCCGATGCCGCTGATGCGTTCACTTCTTTTCGCCCCGGGCAACGTCGCGCGCCGGGTCGAGAAGGCCCTGACCCTAGCGGCCGACGCCGTGATCGTCGACCTCGAGGACTCGGTCGCGATCTCGGACAAGGAGGCGACGCGCAAGCCCGTCGCCAGCGCGCTCTCCGGGCCGCGCAAGTGCCTCGGCTACGTGCGCGTGAACGCGCCCTCGAGCGCCTTCTGCTATGCCGACCTCGCCGCCACGATCCACGAGCGCGTGGACGGCGTGGTGCTGCCCAAGGTGGAAAGCGCGGCCGACCTGCACGCGATCGACTGGCTGCTCGCGGCGCTCGAGCGCGAGCGCGGCATTGCCGAGGGCTCGATCGACCTCATTCCCCAGATCGAGACCGCGGCGGGGGTGCAGCGCATCGACCGGGTGATCCAGGCGCGCAGCCTGCGGCCGTACAAGGCCGCGTGGCGCGTGAAGCGGGTGGCGTTCGGCGCGGCCGACTATGCGCACGAGCTGGGCCTCACGGTCGGCCTCGAGGAACCCGAGCTCGCCGAGGCGCGCTCGAGGATCGTACTTTCCTCGCGCGCTGCGGGGCTGGAGGGCCCGATCGACAGCCCGTGGTTTCACTTCAAGGAGGCCGCGGCGTTCGAGCGCGCGCTGGAACGCAGCCGCCGCGGCGGATTCCAGGGCAGGCTGTGCGTCCACCCGGACCAGATCGGCCCGGTCAACCGGGCCTACACGCCGAGCTCCGAGGAGCTCGCGCGCGCCGAGCGCATCGTCGCGGCCTTCCGGGAAGCCGAGGCGCGCGGCGCGGCTGCGATCCAGGTCGACGGCCAGATGGTCGACTACCCGGTCGCTCACCGGGCGCAGGCGCTGCTCGACTCCGTGCGCGCGTCGCAACGCGAGGCGCGCGAAAGCTGAGGGTCGCGCTGCCGCTCGCCGCGACGCTCGCGATCCAGACGCTGGTCGCGACGGCGATGTATTGCGCTCCGGTCATGGCGCCCGCGGCGGCGCCGCCGCTCGGCGTGGCCCCGGCCGCGATCGGCTATTTCGTCACCGCCGCGTATCTGGGCTCGATGATCGGAACCGCGACCGCGGGCGGATGGGTCGAGCGCTTCGGGCCGATCCGCGTGTCGCAGGTGGGAATGCTCCTGTGCGGCTGCGGCCTTGCCATTGCCGCGAGCGGCGCGCTTCCGGCGGTGCTCGCCGGCGCGCTGCTGATCGGCCTGGGCTACGGTCCCGCCACGCCGGCGAGCTCGGTGATCCTCGCGCGTGCCGCACCCCCGGGCATGGTAGCGCTCACGTTTTCGATCAAGCAGACCGGCGTGCCGCTCGGCACCGCGATCGCGGGCGCGGTGGTGCCCGTGCTGCTGCTTGCGCTCGGATGGCAGGCCGCGGCGCTCGTGGTCGGCGCGGTCTGCGCGTCGTTCGGCCTGGTGATCGCGCCGCTGCGCAAGGATTACGACGCCGGGCGCAACCGGGCAGCTCCCGTGTCCCTGCGCTCGGCATTCGCCCCGGTGGCGCTGGTGCTGCGCCAGCCGAAGATCATGCAACTCGCGGCGACGTCGTTTGTCTACGGCGGAGTACAGATCACGCTGGTCGCCTATCTCGTCGCCTTCCTTACCGAGTCGTTCGCCCTTTCGCTGGTGCTCGCCGGCATGGTGATGGCCGTGTCGCAGGTCTCCAGCGTCGCCGGGCGCGTGCTCTGGGGCGTCGTCGCCGATCACCTCCTCAGCCGCCGCGCCACCCTCGGCCTGCTTGGCGTGGGAATGGGAATTACCGCGCTGTGCGCTCTCGGCGCCGGCGCGGGCTGGCCGCTGTGGGCGTTGTTCCTGTTCGCGGTCGCGCTCGGCGTCACGGCGGTGGGATGGAACGGCGTGTTTCTTGCGGAGCTGACGCGACTTGCTCCTCCAGGCCGCATCGGCGACGTCACCGGCGGATCGTCTTTCTTCACGTTTCTCGGCGTCGTGGTGACGCCGCCGCTGTTTCATTTCGCGCTCGGCGTCACGTCCTCTTACGGGGCGACGTATGCGCTGTTCGGAATCGTTCCCTTGTGCGTCGGAGTCGTCTTGCTGCTGACCGCGGAGAAGAAATAGTGGCGCACGACGTGGTGCTCGCGCCGGGCCTGTGGATGCCCGGCGCGGCCCTGGCGCCGCTCGCCTCGCGCCTGGCGCGCGCCGGCTATCTTCCTCACGTCTTCACCTATCGGGGCCGCAGCCCGCTCGAGGGCAACGTGGCGCGGTTCGCCCGCTTCGTGCGCGAGTCGGTCGCCGGCCGGCCCGCGCATTTCATCGGGCATAGCCTCGGCGGCGTCCTGGTCCTGGAGGCGCTGAACTCCCGTCCCGAGCTGCAGGTCGCTTCGGCGATCCTGCTCGGCGCGCCGGTGCGCGGCTGCTTTGCGGGACGCAGGTTCGGCACGGCGCGGCTCGGCCGCTGGATGATGGGAGCGTGCGGCGAGCTCTGGCAGGAGCGCGAAGCGGTGTGGAAGCGCGATGCGCCTCTCGGGGTCCTGGCCGGAACCGTGCCGCTCGGCCTCGGCCGTGCATTCGGCCGCCTGCCGGGGCCGAACGACGGCGTGGTACGGGTCGAGGAAACGGCAGTCGACGGCATGGCTGCGCGCGCGCTGGTCCCCGCAGGGCACAGCGTGCTCATCGTGTCGCCGGCGGTCGGCCGCCAGGTCGAGCGCTTCATGCGGGAAGGACGATTCCAGTGAGGCTCGCCGCAGCGCGCGCCGCGCTTCTCGCCGCAGCGCTCATGCTCTCCGGCTGCGAGTCGATGCAGTACTACGCGCAGGCGATCAGCGGCCAGCTCGGCATCATGCGCGCCGCGCGACCCGTCGAGACCTGGCTCGCCGATCCGGCGACGCCGCAGGACCTGCGCGGCCGGCTCGAGCTCGCGCGCGGCATCCGCGAATTCGCCTCGCGCGAGCTCGCGCTGCCGCGCAACGGGAGCTACGAGTCCTACGCCGACCTCGGCCGGCCGTTCGTCGCCTGGAACGTCTACGCCGCCCCGGCTTTCTCCACCGAGGCAAGACAGGAATGCTTTCCCTTCGTGGGCTGCGTGAGCTACCGCGGCTTCTTCGTCGAAGCCGATGCGCGGCGCCATGCGGACAAGCTCCATGCCGCGGGCAACGACGTGTACGTCGGCGGCGTGCCAGCCTATTCCACGCTCGGTTGGTTCGACGATCCGCTGCTGTCCACGTTCATCCGCTACCCGGACGCGCAGCTCGCGCGGCTCCTCTTCCACGAGCTCGCGCACCAGGTCGCCTACGCGCGCGACGACACGACCTTCAACGAGTCGTTCGCCGTGGCGGTGGAGGAGGAAGGGGTGCGCCGCTGGCTGCGCGCGCAGGGCCGCGAAAAGGAGATCGCAGCCTTCAGCGCGGCGCAAGGCCGCCGCCGCGAGCTCGCCGCGCGCGTCGAGGCCGCGCGCAAGCGCCTCGAGGCGGTCTACAAGAGCGACGTCCCCGAAGACGAGAAGAGGCGCATCAAGGCGCGCGAGTTCGACGCGCTGCGGGTCGAGTTCGGCAGCTTCGTGCCGGCCGAGCCGACCAACGCCTTCCTCGTCTCGATCGCGGTCTACACCGAGCTCGTGCCGGCGTTCGAGCGCCTGCTGGCCGAGAAGGGCGGCGACCTCCCCGCTTTCTACGCGCGGGTGAAGGAGCTTGCCGGCGAAGACAAGAAGGCGCGCAACCTCGCGCTGCGCTAGCTTTCAGGAAAGGGGAATGTCGACGATCTTGCGAAAGGCCGGACGCTCGCACAGGCGCTCGAACCAGGCGCGCAGGTGGGGCTGCTCCGGGCGCTCGAGCGGCAGCCGCATCCAGAGCTGCACGTGGCAGCCCAGGGGGATGTCGGCGATCGTCAGCTCGTCTCCGGCGAGATAGCGCCGGCCGGCGAGCGCCTGCTCGGGAATCTTCAGCAGGTCGGCGCAGATCTTGCGCGCCGCCTCGATCGCGCCGGCGTCGCGCTTTTCAGGGGGCGTGCGCACCAGCGGCCAGAAAATCGGGCGCTGGAACTCCTTCTGGAAGCTGTAGGTCCAGTCCATCCAGCGCTCCGCGTCGGCGCGCTGCCTGAGCTCGCCGGGCGAGAGCCCGCCCGGGCTGTGCTTCGCCGCGAGGTAGCGCACGATCGAGTGCGACTCCCACAGCACGAAGCCGTCGTCGTCGATCGTCGGCACGAGGCCGGTCGGGTTCATCTTGAGGTACGCGGGCGTCTTGTTGACGCCGTACTGCAGGCCCGCGTCGATGCGCTCGTACTGGAGCCCGAGCTCCTCGGCCGCCCACAGCGCCTTCTTCACGTTGACCGAGTTGGCTCTTCCCCAAATCTTCAGCATCCCGCACCTCTCAAATCAGGGACAGACCACGTTTTTCAGCCTCTGGCATTGATCCTGAAAGAAAACAAACGTGGTCTGTCCCTGATTCTGGGTTCAGAACCCGACGGCTTGGCCGTCGCGGCGCGGGTCGCTCGCGACGAAATACCCGCCGTCGAGCTTCCAGATGAGCTGCGCGCTGCCGAACTGGTTGTAGTCGTCGATCGTGACGATGCGATGGCCGCGGCGCTGCAGCTCCTCGACCACCGCCGGCTCGAACCCGCCGTCCTCGATGCTGACGTCCATGTTCTGCACGAAGCGAAAGCGCGGGCCGTCGCACGCGGCCTGCGGGCTCTGGCCGTATTCCGCGATCCGCACCAGGACCTGCGCGTGGCCCTGCGGCTGCATGCTTCCGCCCATGACGCCGAAGCTCATCACCGGGGCGCCGTTCTTGGTGACGAAGCCGGGGATGATCGTCTGATAGGGCCGCTTCCTCGGTCCGACGCAATTGGGATGGCCGCTCTGCAGCACGAAGGTGGCGGCCCGGTTCTGCAGCGACACGCCGTCGACCACCACGCCCGAGCCGAAGCCCATGTAGTTCGACTGGATGTACGACACCATCATGCCGCTCGCGTCGGCCGCGGTGAGATACACCGTGCCGCCCTTCGGCAGGGCGCCCGGACCGAAGCTCTGCGCGCGCTTCGGGTCGATGAGCTTCGAGCGCGATTTGAGGTAATCCTTGTCAAGCAACGCGGTCGGAGGCACGTCGACCATGTGGTCGATGTCGGCGACGTAGCGCCAGGCGTCGGCGAACGCGAGCTTGAGCGCTTCGATCTGCAGGTGGATGCTGTCCGCGCCGTCCACGGGGTGGGAGCGCAGATCGAAGCGCTCGAGCATGCCGAGCGCCATCAGGGCCACGATTCCCTGGCCGTTGGGCGGAATCTCGTGCAGGGTGTAGCCGCGGTAGTCCATCTCGAGCGGCGTCACCCAGTCGTTCTTGTGAGCGGCGAAATCCGATGCGCGCATCGCCGCGTCGTGCTTGCGCGCGTGGGCCTCTATGTTCTCGGCGATCGCGCCGCGATAGAAGGCCTCGCCGCGCGTCTGCGCGATTTTCTCCAGCACGTCGGCGTGGCTCTTCCACGTGAATCGCTCGCCCGGCCGCGGCGCGCGGCCGTTGGGCATGAAGGCCTGCGCGAAGCCGGGCTGGTTCTTGAGCTCGGGAACCTGCTTTTCCCATTGGCCCGCGATCGTCGGCGAGACGAGAAAGCCCTCGCGCCCATAGCGGATGGCGCGCTCGAAGAGCTTCTCGAAGGGCAGCTTGCCGAATCTGGCGTGAAGCTCGACCCACGCCGACACGCAGCCCGGCACGCTGACGCTGTTCCAGCCGCGCACCGGCATCGACTTCAGGCCGGCGAAGAAGTCGGGGCTCCACGCCGCCGGCGAGCGGCCGGAGGCGTTCAGGCCGTGCAGCCGGCTGCCGTCCCAAACGATGGCGTAGGCGTCGGAGCCGATGCCGTTGGAGACCGGCTCCACCAGCGAGAGCGTGATCGCGGTGGCGAGGATCGCATCCACCGCGCTGCCGCCCGCAGCGAGCATCTGCAGTCCAGCCTGCGCCGCCAGCGGCTGCGAGGTCGAGACGGTGTTCGCGGCCAGCAGCGGCTTGCGCGGCCAAGCGTAGGGGTTCGTCCAGGAAAATGGGGTCGTCATATCGAGCGCCGTATTCTACGGCGCCTAGGCGGTCACTGATTCGAAGTCGAGGACGATGCGGCCGACCACTCTCCCGGCTTTCAGGTCTTCGAGGGCCGAATTCGCCGCCTCGGCGGGTCGCGTTTCGACCGGCGCGGTGCGCAACTTTCGCTTCTTCGCCAGCGCCACCACTTCCTTCAACTCCTGCAGGCTGCCGACGTAGGAGCCGACGATGCCGATCGCGCGCTGGGCGATCGGCGGCAACGGATGGGTCAGCTCGCCGCCGTAGAGGCCGCACAGCACGTAGCGTCCTCCCTTTCGCAGCGCGGCGATGCCGAGGGCGGCGGTGGCCGGGCTGCCGACGAAGTCGATCGCGCCGGCGACGCCCTGCACCTGCTGCAGGGCCTCGGCGCCTCGCGTATTGACGGTTTTCTTCGCCCCGAGCCTCTGCGCGGCGGCGAGCTTGGTGTCGTCGATGTCGCAGCCGATGATGTTGCGTATCCCGCGCGCCTTCAGGATGGAGATGGCGATGAGGCCCAGCCCGCCGCAGCCGAGGACCGCCACCGCGTCACCCTTGTTCAGCGCCGGAAGCTTGCTCGCCGCGCTGTAAGCCGTCACCGCGGAGCAGGCGAGCGTCGCGGCGAAGGCATCGTCGATGCCGGCGGTGTCGAGCAGGTACTTCGGGTCGGGCACCAGCACGTGGGTGGAATAGGCGCCGGGACGGTTCACGCCGAGGAAGCGGCTCCCCGAGACGCAGTAGTTGTCCTGGCCCGCCTTGCACACCGCGCATTTGCCGCAGCCGATCCACGGATAGATGAGCTTCTTCTGCCCGACCTTTACCCCCTTGGCCCTCGGCCCGAGCGCCTCCACCACTCCGAAGGGCTCGTGTCCGGGCGTAAAGGGCGGCACGCAGCCGCGGTCCTTGACGTAAAAGCGCTTGCCGGCTCCGAGATCGAAGTAGCCGTCCCAGATGTGCAGGTCGGAGTGGCACACGCCCGAGCGTGTGATCCGCATCAGCACCTCGGCCCCCTTCGGCTTGGGCGTTTCCTTCAGCGCCTTCTGCAGCGGTCTTCCGTGCTCGACGATTTCCCAGCTCAGCATGCTCTGTCCTTTTTGCTAGTCGGCGGGTACGGTGCGCCCGCGTGCCCACTCGCGCAGCGCCGCCACCTTCTCGGCCATCAAGACCGAAAGCGGCCGAGTACGGCTCAATTCCTGCTCGATGGCCTCGTTGACCACGGGCCTCTTCGCCGCGTGACCTTCATAAAGCGCTGCGACCACGGCCTGTTCGATTTCGGCGCCGGAGAAGCCGTCGCATCCTGCGGCGAGGCGTGCGAGGTCGAAAGCCGTCGGGTCCTGCTTGTTGCGGCGGAGATGAATGCGCAGGATCTCCTGGCGGGCCGCAGCGCCCGGCAGGTCGACGAAGAAGATCTCGTCGAAGCGGCCTTTGCGCAGCAGCTCGGGGGGCAGCTGGCCGATGTCATTTGCGGTCGCGACCAGGAACACGCGCGAGGTGCGCTCGTTCATCCAGGTGAGCAGCGTGCCGAGCACACGGCGCGACACGCCGCCGTCGGAGTCGCCGCCAGAATCCGCCGCCACGCCTTTCTCGATCTCGTCCATCCACAGCACGCAGGGCGCCATGGCGCTCGCCACCGTGAGTGCCTCGCGGATGTTGCGCTCGGTCTCGCCGTGGTATTTCTGGTAGAGCGCGCCGAAGTCCATCCGATAGAGCGGCAGCTGCCAGGCCCCGGCGACGCATTTCGCGGCGAGGCTCTTGCCGGCGCCCTGCACGCCGAGCAACAGCACGCCCTTCGGCGGCGGCAGGCCAGAGGCCTGTGCGGGATGCATGAAGATGTCGCGCCGCACCTCGAGCCAGCGCTTGAGCTGCACCAGGCCGCCGAGCTGTTCGATGTCGGGCACGGCGGTCTCGAGCAGCAGGACCTCGCTCGAAGCGACGAGCTCGTGCTTCGCCTTGAGCACGCGCGCCACGTCGGCGGCGCTGATCTCGCCGTCCTGCATGGCGATGCGCGCAAGGCGCCTTACGTCTTCCTCGGTAACGCCGCCCAGGTGCTGCGACACCAGGCCCAACGCCTCGCGGTTGGCCTTCACCTGGTGCCCTGTGGCCTCGCGGTAGCGCCGCGCCTCCTCGTTGAGGATCTCGCCAATGCGCTGCGCGTCCGGAAGCGCGGGCTTGAAGCGCGCGGTGAGGTGCTCGATCTCGGCCGGAATCTCGAGCTTTGCGGACAGGAACACCAGCATGCGGTGGGTTGATTCCGCCCGCGCCGCGATGTCCTTGATCTCGCGCAGCACCAGCGGATCGTCGAGGAAGCGGTGCGCGTCGAGAAAAACGTAGATCGCGTTGAGCGGCGATTTCTCGATGTGGCGCAGGGCGTCCTGGATGCGCGTGGTGTTGTACGCGCCCTCCAGCCCGTTCGCGCGCCTCAGGCCCGAGGTCACGCTCCAGGTCCAAAGCGAGCGCTCGTTCAGCATGGTGAAGCGCTCGAACATTCGCAGGACCTTCGCCTCCTCGCGCGACTCGATCGCCACGATCGGCATCTGGGCCGCGAGCAGGCCTTCGAGCTCCTCGATGTCCTTCACGCCGGCCGGCCTCGCTTAGGCTTTGGCGGCCTCATTCAGCGCCTGGTCGATGTCCCAGAGGATGTCGTCCAGCGTCTCGAGGCCGACCGACATGCGCACCATGTCGGGGGTGACGCCGGCCTTGATCTGGTCGGCTTCCTCCATCTGGCGATGCGTGGTCGAGGCGGGGTGGATGATGAGCGTCTTCGCGTCGCCGATGTTGGCGAGGTGGCTCATGAACTGCGCCGCCTCGATGAAGCGCTCGCCGGCTCTCGCGCCGCCTTTGACGCCGAAGTTGAGCAGGCCCGAAGCGCCCTTGGGCAGGTATTTCTTCGCCAGCGCGTGGTACCGGTTGCCCTCCAGACCCGGATAGTTGACCCACGCCACCCGGGGGTGGGACTGAAGATGCTTCGCCACGGCGAGGGTGTTCTCGCAGTGGCGCTCCATGCGCACGTGCAGCGATTCGAGCCCTTGCAGGAGGAGCCAGGCGTTGAGCGGCGCGAGCGCCGGGCCGAACGTGCGCATGATCTCCATGCGCGCCTTCATCGTATAGCCGAAGTCGCCGAAGGTCTCGTGGAAGATGACGCCGTGGTAGCCGGGGGAAGGCGAGGTGAACTCGGGAAACTTGCCGTTGCCCCAGTCGAACTTGCCCGAGTCGACGATCGCGCCGCCCATCGTGGTGCCATGGCCCCCGATGTACTTGGTGGCAGAGTGCACCACCACGTCGGCGCCCCACTCGATCGGCCGGCACAGGTAGGGCGAGGGCACCGTGTTGTCGACCACGAGCGGGATCTCGGCTTCGTGCGCGATCTTCGCCACCGCCTCGATGTCGACGATGTTGATCAGCGGGTTGCCGAGCGTTTCGGCGTACAGCAGCTTGGTGTTCTTCTTCAGCGCCTTTCTGAAGTTCTCGGGCTCCGCAGGATCGACGAACGTCGTCTCGATGCCGAGCTTCTTCAGGTTGACGTGCAGCAGCGTGTGCGTCCCGCCGTAGAGCGTGGAGGCGGAGACGATGTGGTCGCCCGAGCTGCACAGCGTGAGGATGGCGGTGACCTCCGCGGCCTGGCCCGTGGCGCAGGCGAGCGCCGAACGTCCCGATTCGACCGCCGCCATGCGCTCCTCGAACACCGCCACGGTGGGGTTGGAGATGCGCGAATAGACGTTGCCGAAGGTCTGCAGGTTGAAAAGGCTCGCCGCGTGCTCGGCCGAGTCGAACACGAACGACGTCGTCTGGTAGATCGGCGCGGCG
>DASXAO010000100.1:0-58821 GCA_036406675.1 Burkholderiales bacterium | reverse complement strand
GTCGTGCAGGCGCGCGGCAACGCGGTGAGCGCGGCGCAGCGCGCGCTCGCGGCGCCGGGCGACCCCGCCGCGATGCAGGGCCTCGCCCACGCCGAGGGTGCGCTCGGCGGCGCGCTCGGCCGGCTGCTCGCAGTCTTCGAGAGCTATCCCGACCTCAAGGCGAACGAGAGCGTGGCGACGCTGCAGGAGGAGCTCACCAGCACCGAGAACAAGGTCGCGTTCGCCCGCCAGGCCTACAACGATTCGGTCATGCAGTACAACATCCGCCTGGAGTCCTTTCCGGACAACGTCTTCGCCCGGCTCCTCGGCTTCGCGCCCGCGGAGCTCCTGCAGACGACCGAGTCCTCCGAGCAGCGCGCCGCGCCGAAGGTCTCCCTCAGGTAGCTTGGATTTCTTCGAACAGCAGGAGCGCAGCCGCAGCACCTCCCGCTGGCTCGTGCTCTGGTATCTCGTCGCGGTGGCGCTGACCGTGGCGAGCTATGCCGTGCTGGGCGCGCTCGTCTCGTGGCGGCTCGCCGCGGCCATCGCAGCGCTGGTCGCGGCATGCGTCCTCTGGGTCTCCGCCTTCCGCATGTGGCAGTTCCGGGACGGCGGGCACGTCGTCGCCGATTTGCTCGGGGCCGACTATGTCAGCCCCGAACACTGCTCCCCCGCCGAGCGCAAGCTCCTTAACGTGGTGGAAGAGATGTCGATCGCGTCGGGCGTTTCGGTCCCGCCGGTGTATGTGATGCGCCGGGAGGACGCGGTGAACGCACTCGTCGCCGGCTACTCGCCGAACGAAGCCGTGATCGTGGTCACCGCCGGAGCGGTCGAGAAGCTCTCGCGCGACGAGCTGCAGGGCGTCATGGGGCACGAATTCAGCCACATCCTGAACGGCGACATGGCGCTCAACCTGCGCCTTGCCGCGCTGCTCGCCGGCCTGACCTGGATCGGCGAGCGGGCCGAGCGGCTCTTTTTCGCCTCGGCGCGCGCGCAGCGGGCGGGCGGCGACGAAGCAAGCACGGCCGCGTTCGCCGCGGTATTCGCTGCCGTCGTCGCGTTCGTCGGCTTTCCCGGCACGCTCGCCGCGAGCGCGATCCGGGCCTCGGTTTCGCGCCAGCGCGAGCTCCTTGCCGACGCGGGGAGCGTGCAATTCACGCGCAACGCGGACGCAATCGCGGGGGCGCTCGACTCGATCGTCGCCTTGGGCGCCGGCACGGTGGTGCTCGCCGCGCACGCGCCGGGCCTTGCGCACATGTTCTTTGCGCCGGCCACCGGGAACTGGTTCGGCTTCGCCACCCATCCGACGATCGACGAGCGCATCCGGCGCGTGCACCCGCGCTTCCTGCGCGAGGACTATCGCGCCCGCCACCACGGCCGCCGCGTCGAAGTCGCCGTGCTCGACGACGCGGGGAACGTGGTCAAGAGCGTTCGCACGGCGCCGGCCGAAGTCGTGGCGAGCGTGGGCCGGCCAACCCCCGAGCACGTCGACTTCAGCCGTCGGCTGCTCGAGAGCCTGCCGCCGAGGCTGCGCCAGGCGCTGCGCAGCGCCCCGGAGGCGGAGCGGGTCCTGCTTGCGCTGGGCGGGTTCGCCGAACCGGCAGGCGAGCTGAACGCGCTGCTACAGGCTGTCGCACCCCAGCAGGTGCTGACGCTGGCCGAGCTCGCGCTGCCGGCGGTGAAAGCCCAGCCGCAACCGCAGCGCGACCGATTCCTGGCCGAATACGCGGCGCTTGTAGAGCGCGACGGCCGGGTGACCCTGCGCGAGTTCGTCCTGCTGACGCTTCTGCGGCAGCGCCTGCGGGAGGGCGCCGGCGAGCCCATTGCCGCGCGCTACCGGAAACTGGAGGAGATCGCGGACGACGCTCGTGCCCTGCTTTCCCTGGTCGCGCGGGTGTCGGGGGATACGACGGGGGCAGCCTTCGCCGCGGGAGCGCGCGTGCTCGGGCTTGGATGGGATACGCCGTCGGCGGGCGAGAAACTGGCGAGTGCCGGCATTTCGGCGTCGCTCGAGCGGCTGCGGCTGCTCGCCCCGTTCGCCAAGCCGGCGCTGCTGCGGGCTTGCGTGGAGACCGTCATGGCCGACGGCAAGTTGCGCCTCGCGGAAGCCGAGATCCTCCGCGCGATCGCCGCGACGCTCGACTGCCCGGTTCCACCGGTGCTCGCCGCGCAGGATCCGCTGCTGCTCGCAGCCTGACGCTGCTCGAGGTTACTTTTCCGACAGGCGTCGGCGGATCGTATCCCGGGTGTCGAGCACGGCCTTCGCGTAGGAGCCCGTCGAGCCGGTCCGCTCGACGGCGCGCTCGATGAGGGGCAGCGCTTCTTCGTTTTTCCCCTGGTCGGACAGGGTCTGGGCCAGGTTGTTGAGCACGACGACCGAATCGGGCGCTCGCTTCATGGCGTCGCGCAGCACCCGCTCGGCGTCCGGCAGCGCGCCCAGGGCGTAGTACGAATTGGCGAGCCCCACCGCGGCGCTCACGTTCTCGGGCCAGCGCTTGAGGAAGCTCGCGTAGGCGACGCGGGCGCTCGCCGCGTCGCCGGTTCGCTCCATCGCCGCGACCGCGCTCAGCCAGCGGCCCTCGTCGGCGGTGGCCGCTATGCGATCGGGCGGCAGCGCCACCATCGCCCAGTAGTTGCTGCGCTTCCACACCACCTCCTGCACGGTGAAGGGCATCAACTCCCGCTCGGTGGTGCCGGAGCGCAGGACCAGCCGGCCTGCGTCGTAGTCGTAGCCGACCGCGACCGCGTAGTGCCAGCCCTCGCCCACGCTGAGGTTCTGTAGCACGATCACCGGATTGCCGGCGGCGAGCTCGCGCAGCAGGTCCTCGAAGCGCGGCGCGAGCTGATACGACACCGCACCGTGGCGGCGCGCCGCGGCGAGCATCTCGACCTGGAGACTGCCTTTGCGCTCGGGCAGGTAGACCTGCGGCACCAGATCCTCCGGCCTGACCTTGATGCCGGAAGCGGCGAGCACCGTGGCGAGCGCGGCCGGGCCGCACTGGTATTCCTCCTGGGGGAAGAACGGCACTTCGCGCAGCTCGGCGCTCTCCGGAATCCCCTGCGGCAGCGCGCGGCGCAGCTCCGCGGTCTGCGGCCACATGCTCGCGCAGCCCGAAAGCGCAAGCGCGCAGGCGCAAACGAGAACGCCCGCGAGCAAGCGGGCGTTCTGTGTGGCCTTGCGGGCGAGGTTCGTCAGCGTTTCCAGACCCACCAGATCGCGGCGATGATGACAATGAGGAGGATAACACCGGCGGTGTCGCCGCCCGCGGGCAGGCGCTCGATCCTGCCGGCGAGGTACGCCACTTCGGCGTCGGTCATGGCGGCGACGCGGACCTTCGCGGTGGCGGCGTCGAGGCCCATCGACTGCAGCTCGCCCGCGACGTCGGCGCGCGTGACGAAGCTCAGCACCGCGGCGCGCTCCGCCTGCGACGAAGCGGTGCCCGCCCGATCGGCGCCGATCATTCCGGCCTGCGCCACCTGATAAGGCGTCCAGACCATCAGCACGATCAACAGGCGGCATATTGTTCTTGCCCAAGCGGATTTCATTCTTGCTCCTAAGAAAGAGATGCGGATGCGAGGGAGGGATCGATCACGGAAGGATCCAAAATCTAGCGGTGCCGAGGTTGCGAAGTCATCCGCGCGCGCTATGCCAGAATGGCTATCGCATGGTAGCCGTTCGGGTTCGCTTCGACGCTTGTGGCGCGCGCAGCGTACGTGCTTGACGCTTCGCGCTGCCGGTCACGGCTCGGGCGCGCATGAGCGCGGAGCTCGGCCCCGCGGTGATCGCGTTCGTCGCGCTCGCCTGCCTCGTCGCCGGCTTCGGCCACGGCGCGCTCGGCTTCGGCTTTCCCATCGTCGCCACGCCGCTCGTGGCGCTCGCGATCGACATCAAGTCCGCGATCGCGCTGCTCGCGCCGATCACGCTCCTGCTGACGGTGATCTCGGCGCTGCGCGGCGTGGCCCTCTCGGCGATCGTGCGGGAGTACTGGTTCCTGCCGCTCGCCACGGCGCTCGGTGCCTGGCTCGGCACCCGCATCCTCCTTGCCGTGTCCCCGGAGCCGTTTCTCCTCATACTGGCGGGCGTGATCCTTCTCTACCTCAATCTCGACCGCGTCGGCCGCGGCCGCAGCGCGCTGGTGCAGCGGCTGCGCCTGCCCTTCGGCCTGGGCTTCGGCTTCGTCGCGGGCGTGTGCGAGGCGCTCGCCAACGTCGCCGGCCCGATCCTGCTCATCTATTTCATGCTGCTCGGCCTCGGCCCCGCGCAGATCGTGCAGACGCTGAACCTGTGCTTCTCGCTCGGCAAGGGCGCGCAGACCGCGACCTGGGCGATGTCGGGCGAGATCGGCCCGCGCGGCTGGCTGATGATCGCGTCGTTCGCCGCGCCTTCGGTCGCGGCGCTTTTCATCGGCATGCGCGTGCGCAGCCGCATCGACGCGCCGACGTACCGGCGCTGGCTGCGCGGGGCGCTTTGGATCATGGCGGCGCTGCTGCTCGCCCAGTTCTCGACGCGCGTGCTGGCGCAGGAGGAAGCGTTGTGGCGCGCCATCGAGCAGGACGACGAAGCCGGCGCGCTGGCGCTCGTGCGCGCCGGCGGGGTCGACGTCAAGGCGCGCAATGCCGCGGGCGACGCGCCGCTGCACCGCGCCGCGGAAAAGGGCATGCGCGCGCTCGCCGAGTCGCTCCTCGCGCGCGGCGCGGAGGTCAATGCCCGTTCCAAGAACGGCGAGACGCCGCTCCATTTCGCCGCGCTGGACGCCGATGTATCCGTCGCCGAGCTGCTGCTCGACGCCGGCGCCGATGCCAACGCCCGGAACAACGACGGCGAATCGGTCCTGATGTGGGCGGCCCTGAGCGGCCACGTCGCCGTCGCGCAGCGCCTTCTCGCGCGCGGCGCCGACGCCAACGCCAAGGACCGCAAGGGCAGCCTGCCGCTGCACGCGGCCGCCGACGGCGGCCACCTCGAGCTCGCCCGCCTCCTGCTGCCGCGCACGAAGGAGCCTGGGACGAAGAACGGTGCCGGGCGCAGCGCCCTCGATTACGCCCGTGCCAACGGGTACGCCCAGATCGAAAAGCTGCTAGAAGGCCCCAATTAGCCGCTCGTATGACCGGGTGCGCGAGGCATAGTCGCCGGTGATGGTGAGCACCATCATCTCGTCGGCGCCGTAGCGCTGCGCCATCGATTCGAGCTCCCCCCGCACCCGCCGCGGCCCGCCGATGACCGCCCTGGCGCGCTGCCCCGCGACGTACTCGCGCTCGGCGGCGGTGTACGGGTGGCCCGCCGCCTCCTCGGGCGTGGGCACCGGGGAATCGACGTTGAGCGCCATGTGCAAGCGCCGCAGGTCGATCGGCTGCGCCAGGCGCTCGGCGTCGGCGTCGTCCTCGCCGCAGATGGCGAACGTGCAGACCATCGTGCGCGGCGAAGGCTCGTGGCCGGGCCGGAAATGCTCGCGATAGGCCTGCATGACCTCGTCGCCGCCACGGGGGTTGATGAAGTGAGCGAAGGCGAACGCCATGCCGAGCTGTGCCGCCAGCGCGCCGCTGTAGTCCGAGGAGCCGAGCAGCCAGATCTCGGGCGAAGTCGAAACCTCGGGCTGCAGCCGCACGTGGGCGTAGGGGTGCTCGGCGGGCAGCCTGCCGGCGAGGTGCGCCCCGAGCTCCCAGACCTGCTGCGGAAACTGTTCGGCGTCGGGAAACCCGCCGCCCGCGACTGCCCGGGCGGTCCGGGCGTCGCCGCCCGGCGCGCGCCCGACACCCAGGTCGATGCGTCCCGGATAGAGGGCTTCGAGCATGCGAAACGCCTCCGCGGTGCGAAAAGCGCTGTAGTAGGGCAGGAGGACTCCGCCCGTCCCTATGCGCAGCCGCGTCGTCTCCGCGCCCAGGCGGGCTACCAGCACCTCGGGGCATGGGTCGGCGAGCGCGGCGATCGCGTGGTGCTCGGCCAGCCAATAGCGGTAATAGCCCAGGGCCTCGGCGCGCCGGGCGAGCGCCAAGGTTTCCAGGATCGCCTGGCGGGCGTCGTGCCCCCGGATGACGGGCGACTGGTCGAGGATGGAGAGCTTCATTGTTTGTCCGGCCCGTCGGGGATGGGCGACACAAAAGACACTTGTGGATCAAGGGGGTTGGCGCGGACATGCGACTGCACGTCGTCATGCGGCGACGTTTTTCGCACGATATGACCTGTCATCGTTACCTCGACTGGCCTGCAATGCGCTGATCGTACTAGGGAAACGATTGTTGGCATGCGCTTTGCAGGAGGCTTGGCAGAAGAAATTCGCCCCGACATGAACCCCAAGTACATCCAGCACGTCCATCCCGCCTTGTCGCTTGCCACCATGGTGCTGCTTGCGCTTGCGGTCGCGGGCGTCCTGCTGGCGACCGGCTTGCTCCAATGAGCGAAATGCGCATCAAGCAGGAAGCGTTCGCCCTGGCGCAAGCCTGCCTGGGATTCCTCATTTTGGCGCTTGTGCTGCTCGGCATCGGCGGCACCATCTACAAGATCATCTCGCCCGACGGCTGGGTGGCGCAGGCGTTCGGCCGCAGCCTCTCCGCGGGCGCGGCGGCGCTCGGCTCGCTCATCATGGTGGTCGCGCTGGCCTGGTTCTCGCGCGGCAGCTCGCCGCGCCGGCGCACGCAATTCGCCGACATCGCGGTCTACGGATTCGCGGCGGCGGGCCTCCTTTACGTCGTGCAGCTTTGGATCCGAGGCAGCTTCTGATGTCCTGACGAATCCACAAAGCTCCCGTTGCAGTCTCCCCTGGGCCCGCGCTGCCCCCCCATAAGCCGGGCCCTTTTTTTTTGCCTGTCAGCGCGCAGGCAGGACCGACCGCAACAGCGCGCCGCCCAGAAATGCGGCGGCGACCGTCACGCCGAAGAGACCTCTGCGCTGAAGCGCGTAAACCACCGGGTTTTGCGCGTCCGACGCGCGCCGTCGCTCCCAGCGCGATGCGGCGTGCGCGGGCGCCGCGACCGGCGCAGGAGCCGGCGGGGCCGGCGCGGGCGTCGTCGCTTCGCCGAGATTGGCCTTTTGCGGCCGCTCGCCCCGGCGCGAACCCGACTCGTGCGCAAAGGCCCAGGTGAACTCGGCGCCGAGGAGGAAGATCTGCGCCGAATAGTAGATCCACACCATCACGATCACCATCGAGCCGAACGCGCCGAAGCTCGAGCCGACGTCGCCCTTGCCGAGGTACAGCCCGATCAGGAACTTGCCGATGACGAAGAGCAGCGCCGTCGCCAGGGCGCCCACCCAAACGTCGCGCCACTGGATATGCGCGCGCGGCATCAGCTTGTAGATGGCGCCGAACACGACGGTCAGCACGCCGAAGTTCACCACGATGTCCAGCGCCTGCGCGACGAACTCCCATCGCCCGAAGAAGGGCGCCCACCATTTTCCCAGTGCGCTCAGCGCGGTGCTGAGCAGCAGCGACACGGTGACGAGGAAGGCGAGGCCCAGGACCATGCCGAAGGTCAGCAGGCGCGAGCGCACGAAGGTCCAGATCCCGCTCGCCTGCTCCTTGCGCTTTTCCGCTTCGGGGACGCGCCAGATCGTGTCGAGCGCGGTCTGGAGCTGCCCGAATACGCTGGAGGCGCTGAAGAGAAGCACGGCGATGCTGACCCCCGCCGCCCAGCCGCCGGTCTTCGGCTCGCTCACGTGCGCCAGCATCTCTTTCACCGCCTCGGCCCCGTTCTGCCCCATGAGCGAAGCGATCTGCTCGAACACCATCCCCCGGACCGCGGCCTCGCCGAACACGAGGCCGGCGACGGCGATAATGAGGAAGAGCAGTGGCGCGATCGAGAACATCGAGTAGTAAGCGAGCGCCGCGCCCTTGCTCGGGGCCTGGTCGTTCGACCACGAGGCGAGCGCGTTGCCTGCGATCCGGATCCATCTGTTGCGCTGCAGGGCCTTGAGATTCACGGCAGCGGCAGGCCGGCGGCAGGGTTGGCGGCGTCCTGCTGTTGCCGCAGGGCGCTCGCCGGCTGGTTGTAAAGCGGCAGCTCGCCGTATTTGTTGAAGTGCAGCCGCAGCAGCTCGCCCGCCCAGCTTCGCGGCGTGATGGTGATTTCCCAGGTGAAATGGGTAGCCTGGATGATGCCGCGCCGCTTGAAGCCGAGCAGCTCGCCCAGGGCGTCGGGAAGGAACACGCTGCGCGCGGTAGCGCCGATGTAGACGACCCGGTCCTCGTCCCACAGCCCGAAGACGCCCTGCGTGCGCGGCGTGCCGCGTATCGACTCGGCGTCGAACTTCCACTTCAGGCTGGTGACGAACATTGCTTGCTCCATGGCTGAGCAATCGCCATGCCGCACGCCGGTCGACGGCAGGCCTACATCAAGTCAAGTCCATGCGACAGCCTTGACTCCGAACCACGCGGCCTCAGACCGCGATAGGCGCCTTGATGGCCGGGTGCGGCTCGTAGCCCTCGAGCGTGAAATCCTCGTAGCGGAATTCGGCGAGCTCGCCGATCTGCGGGTTGAGGCGCATGCGCGGGAAGGCGCGGGGAGCGCGCGCGATCTGCTCGCGCGCCTGGGCCAGGTGGTTGAGATACAGATGCGCGTCGCCCAGCGTCAGGACGAACTCCCCGGGCGCGAGCCCGGTGACCTGCGCCACCATCCGCGTGAGCAGCGCGTAGGAAGCGATATTGAACGGCACGCCGAGAAAGAGATCGGCGCTGCGCTGGTACATCTGGCAGGAAAGCCTGCCGTCGGCCACGTAGAACTGGAACAGCGCGTGGCACGGAGGCAGCGCCATGCGATCGACGTCCGCCGGATTCCAGGCGCTGACGATGTGGCGCCGCGAATCCGGCTTCTTCCTCAGCGACTCGACCACCCTGGCGATCTGGTCGATCTCGCCGCCCTCGGGCGTGCGCCAGTGGCGCCACTGGTAGCCGTAGACCGGTCCGAGCTCGCCCGCGGCGTCGGCCCATTCGTCCCAGATGCTCACGCCGCGCTCCTGCAGCCACCTCACGTTGGTGTCGCCGCGCAGGAACCACAGCAGCTCGTAGACGATGGACTTGAGATGCAATTTCTTGGTCGTGAGCAACGGGAAGCTCGGCTCGAGCCGGAAGCGCAGCTGCCTGCCGAACACGGACAGCGTGCCGGTTCCGGTGCGGTCGCTCTTGCGTGCGCCGTGCGCCAGCACTTCGGCGAGCAGCTCGAGATACTGCTGCTCCTCGGTGTTCATGGCTCGATCAGGCGCGAGACCGCGGCCGCCGACTGGAAGCGCTCCTCCCGCTTCTTGGCGAGCAGACCGTCGAGCAAGGCTTGATGCTCGGCCAGGTGCGCGGGGAGGCGCGGCACCGGGGCGTTCACGTGCATGTTGACGACGCTTGCGGGGTTCGCGGATTCATAGAGGCGCAGCCCGGTCAGCATCTCATAAAAGATCACCCCGAGGCTGTAGAGGTCGGATCGGCCGTCGACCGGCAGATTGAGGCACTGCTCCGGGCTCATGTAGCGCGGCGTCGCGAGGAACTGGCCGGCGATCGTGAGCGTCGAGTGGGCGCCCAGGTCCTTGGCGAGCCCGAAGTCGACGATGACCGGGCGCCCGTCGGCGCGGAATAGGATGTTCGCCGGCTTGAGGTCGCGGTGCACGATGCCCGCCGCGTGAATCGCCTCGAGCGCGTGCGCGATCTGGCCGACGAGCCGCACTGCGTCAGCCACCTCGAAGCCATCGCGCATGCGCCCGGCCAGGGTCCCCGCGGGTACGAACTCCATCGCGATGTAGGCAAGCTCGCCGTCGAAGTCCTGGTCGTAGATCTTGGCGACGTACGGATTGTCGATGGCTGCGAGCACCCGGTATTCGCGCTTGAGCCGCTCGAGGTAGACGTGGTCCTGGCGCGCGCGCCGGTCGAGGACCTTGAGCGCGACGCTGACGCCATCGGCGGCGCGCTCGGCGAGATAGACCATCGCCTGGCCGCCCTGCCCGATGGGATGCAGCACCCGGTAGCCCGGGATGCTCGGCTGCGCCATGGCGCCATTGTGCCGTGTTACAAAATCTCCCGCAGGAAGGCCGAGATGTCCTCTATTTCCTCAGGGCAAACCGAATGCGGCATGGCATACGTGTGCCATTGCACCTTGTAGCCCAGGCGCTCGAGGAATTGCCTCGACTGCTCGGCGCGCGCGAGCGGGATGATGTCGTCGTACTGGCCGTGCGCCATGAACATCGGCACGTCGCGGTTCTCCAGGCTGCGCTCGGCTTCGAGCGTCTTGTGCAGCGGGAGATAGGTCGACAGGGCGAGCACCCCGGCGAGGCGCTCGCGATGCCTGAGCGCGGTCTGCAGGACGATCGCGCCGCCCTGGGAGAATCCGGCCAGCACGATGCTTCCGATGCCGCGCGCCTTCTCGGCGGCGATCATCTCCTCCAGCAGCTTCTGCGAGGCGCGCACGCCGGCCTCGTCCTCGGGGCCCGGGCCGAACTGCAGGATGTCGTACCAGGCGCGCATGCGCATTCCCTGGTTGATCGTCACCGCGCGCACCGGCGCGTGCGGGAACACGAAGCGCACCGGCTGGTCGAGCTCGAGCTCCGGAACGATCGGCTCGAAGTCGTGGCCGTCGGCGCCCAGGCCGTGCAGCCAGATGACGCTGGCCTTGGGGTTTGGTCCGCTGTTGATTTCGACCGCTTGCATGAGGTTCACTATGAACGAAATGGAACAGACCGCTATTTTCCTACCAATGGCCGCGCTCGCCGCCTGGACGTTCGCGGTGCTGCTGCTCATCCCCGTCGCCAGATTCCGGGCCGGAGCACGCGGTGAGGTCAACGCCGGCGACTTCCGCTACGGCGAGTCGGCGCGCGTGCCGGGCGCGGTATCGCTTCCCAACCGCAACTTCATGAACCTGCTCGAGCTGCCGATGCTCTTTTACGTGGTCTGCATCGCGCTCTACGTCATCCTCAGCGTGGATGCCTGGGCGGTCGGCCTTGCGTGGCTGTACTTCGCGCTGCGCGTCGGCCACAGCCTCGTGCACCTGACCTACAACAACGTGTACCACCGCCTGGGGGTCTATGCTGCGAGCGGCGTGGTGCTCGCCCTGCTTTGGGTGCGCTTCGCCGCCGCGCTCCTCAAAGGCGGTTGAACCAGACGAGCGAGAGGCCGCCGGCCGCAATCGCGAACAGCGCCGCGAGCGCGGCGGCGAGCGCGGTGACCTCGCGCTCTTCCTTGGCCAGCACGAACTTGCCGCTCAGGGCCTGGTAGACCCGCTTCAGCTCGTCCGCGCTCGCGGCATGGAAGTACTCCGCCTCGGTGAGCTCGGCGATCGACTTGAGGGTGGCCTCGTCGTAAGCCATGTAGATCGAATACCCGTCCATCATCGCCGGCCCGCCCGCCGGCGAGCCGAAGCCGACGGTGAACACGCGAATCCCGTGGTCGGCCGCCATGCGAGCCGCGTCGAGCGGATCGGGGCCGGTGGTGCGCCTGCCGTCGGTGAGGAGCACGATCGCCGACGAGGTATTCGAGCCGGGCGGCACGGGCTTCACCTCTTTTTTCTCCGCCTTCTTCTCCGGCGCCTTGTTCATGCGCCAGGATTGCCGGCTGCCGAGGACCATCGACTCCAGATCGATGCCCTCGTCCGGGAACAGGGTGGCGAGCGCCATCACGATGCCGCTGCCGATTGCGGTATGGCGGTCGAGTTGCAGCCGGTCGAGCGCCGCGATGAGGTCGTCCTTGTTGTTGGTGGGCTTCTGGATCAGGAGCGCGGTACCGGCGAACGAAACGATCCCCACGCGCAAGTCGGACGGCAGCTCCTCGATGAACGACTTGGCCGCGGCCTGCGCCGCGGCGAGCCGGTTGGGCTGCACGTCGGTCGCGCGCATGCTGAGCGAGACGTCGATCGACATGATGATGGTGCGCTGCTGCGAGGGCAGGGTGATCACCGCGCTCGGCCGGGCGAGGGCCAGGACCGCCGCGGCGAGCGCCGCGAGCAGCAACGCCGGCGGCAGGTGGCGCCGCCAGCGCGCGGAGCCCGGCACGGCCGCGCGCACCAGCGCGAGGCTCGCGAAGCGCACGGCGCGGCGCTTATGCCGCCGCTGCACGTACACGTACAGGGCGACGAGCAGCGGCAGCAGCGCCAGGAGAAACAGCAGGTCGGTCCAGATGAATTTCATGCCGGCTTTCTCTGGGCCGACTTCGGCCGGAACGCCTTGACGACGGCCTCGTGCGTCTCGATGTACGGGCCGCCGATGAGATCCACGCAGTACGGGACTGCGGAGAAGATGCCGTGGACGCCGGCGTCCTTGAGACCCTCCAGCGTCTCGCGGATCGATTTCGGCTGGCCCGGCAGGTTGATGATCAACGCTCCCTTGCGGACCACCGCGACCTGGCGCGAGAGGATCGCCGTCGGCACGAATTTCAGGCCGATCTGGCGCATCTGCTCGCCGAATCCAGGCATGACCTTGTCGGCGACTGCCAGCGTGGCCTCCGGAGTCACGTCCCGCGGCGCGGGGCCGGTGCCGCCGGTAGTGAGCACCAGATGGCAGCCCGCGCGATCGACCAGCTCCTTCAGGGTGGCCTCGATGAGCGGCTGCTCGTCGGCGATGAGGCGCGTTTCGTCGCGCCACGCGGGCGCGGCGATCGCGGAGGCGAGCCAGGCCTTGAGCGCCGGGATGCCCTCGTCCTTGTAGACGCCGGCCGAGGCCCGGTCGCTCACGGAAACGAGGCCGACGATCAGCTCTTGCTTCATAGAATTTCGAAAACCTCAAGCTCCACGGCCGCGGGCCGGCGTGCGCCGCTCGCCACGCAGACGACGCGATTCAGCCAGGCGTAACGTTCGTCGCCGGTCTCGAATAGCGGCGTCGTGCGCATGTAGTAGTGGGCCGGATCGACATTTTCCCCCGCCGCGAGGCGCTTGAGCACTGCCTCGCGCCCGTGGCGAAAGCCGCGGTTGCGCACGTAGATGAGCGCCCCGTCCTGCGTTTCGAGCGTGTAGCGGGCGTCGAGCTCGGCGACGCCGTCGGCCCGGATCACCTGCCAGTCGGCGCCGCCGGGGAGCACCCGGCCCGAGAGCCGCTCGCCCAGGAACCGCCCGCCAGTGATGGCGATGATGCGTCTGCGTCCGAGCGGGCCGGCGCCGAGCTCCTGCGCCGGCGCAAGCTCGATGTCAGCCTTGAAGAGAGCCTGCAGTCTCAATGGTCTTAAGCACCCTGAAGAGCTCGCGATACGCGCGCGGCGGCTTGCCTTCCTTCTGCTCCTTCCTCGCGCTGCGGATGAGAGAGCGGATCTCCTGCAGGTCGGCGCGCGGATGCTCCGAGGCGAACACCGTGAGCGCGCCGTCGTCGGCGAGCAGGCGCTCGCGCCAGGCCTCGAGCCGGCGGTGCGCGGCGGCGGCCTGCGCCGAGCGTCCTTCGACGGCGGCAAGCTGGGCGCGGATCGGCTCGGGGTCGACCTCCCGCATCAGCCTGCCGATGTACTGGAGCTGCCGGCGCTTCGCCTCGTGGCTCGTGATGCGCTTGGCGTCGGCGAGCGCCTGCCGCAGTTTCGCCTCCAGCTGCATCTGGTCGAGCTGCGACTCGGGCAGGCCGGCCAGCGCGGCGCCGAGCGACTGCAGCTCGGTCATTTCGCGCTTCTTGCGGGTCTTGCTGACGGGTTCGTCGGACACGCGAGTTATCATAGCGCCCCCATGCCGAAGCACCACGGCTTCACCTGCGAGCCCGGCGAACTGCAAAGCCTCGCGCAGGCGGTGCTAGACCAGGCACGGCGCGCGGGCGCTTCGGGCTGCGACTGCGACGTGTCGGAAAGCTACGGGCTGTCCGTGACGGTGCGCAAGGGCAAGCCCGACACCGTAGAGCACAACCGCGACCGCAGCCTCGGCGTGTCGGTGTACTGGGGCGAGCGTCCCAAGGCACGCCGCGGCCACGCCAGCACTTCAGATTTCGCGCCGACGGCGGTCCAGCAGACGGTCGAGGCCGCGGTCGCCATCGCGCGCCACACCGCCGAGGACGACTGCGCCGGCCTGCCGGACGCCGACATGCTCGCGCGCGGAGCCCACGACATGGACCTGTTTCACCCGTGGGCCATCTCCACCGAGGAGGCGATCGATCTCGCGAAGCGCTGCGAGGCGGCGGCCTTCGCGGTGTCGAAGAAGATCCGCAACTCGGAAGGCGCGAGCGTCTCGGCGCAGCATTCCCAGTTCGTCACCGCCAACAGCCTCGGATTCGTCGGCGGCTACCCCGGCTCGCGCCACTGGCTGTCGTGCTCGATGATCGCCGAGGACAAGGGCCTGATGCAGCGCGACGACTGGTACAGCGCGTCGCGCGCCCCGGACCAGCTCGCCGATCCCGTCGCGCTCGGGCGCTATGCCGGCCAGCGGGCGCTCGCTCGGCTGGGCGCGCGCAAGATTCCCACCGGCAAGGCGCCGGTGCTGTTCGAGGCGCCGGTGGCGCTTCAGCTCATCGGCCACTTCATCTCGGCGGTGAACGGCGGAAATCTCTATCGCAAGACCTCGTTCCTGGCGGACAGCCTGGGCCAGAAGCTGTTCTCGCCGCTCGTCGACATCGAAGAACGCCCGCACGTGCGCGGGGCGATGGCGAGCGCTCCCTTCGACGAGGAAGGCGTGGCGACGCGCGACCGCACCATCGTGCGCGCCGGCGTGGTCGAGGGGTACTTTCTCGGCACGTACTCGGCGCGCAAGCTCGGCATGAAGAGCACCGGCAACGCGGGCGGCCATCACAACCTGTTCGTGCGCTCGGAAGGGCCGGACTTCGCCGGCATGCTGCGGCACATGCGCAAGGGCCTGCTCGTCACGGAGCTGATGGGGCAGGGGGTGAACGTCGTCACTGGAGACTACTCCCGCGGCGCGGCCGGCTACTGGGTGGAGGACGGCGAGATCCGCTTCCCGGTGGAGGAGATCACCATCGCCGGCAACCTGCGGCAGATGTTCGGCGCGATCGCGGCCATCGGCAGCGACGTGGTGACGCGCAGCGGCCGCTCGTGCGGCTCGATCCTGATCGAGGGCATGACCATCGCGGGGGATTAGAACCCGGCCGTCGTCGGCGCGCGACGAACCAACCCCGCGCGTGCTGTCTAACGTCCATGGTCGCCTGCGAGCACGACGAATCACCGCGGCCTCCCAACGACGAGCATCCGATCGTCGCGGTCCTCGCGGTGGTCGCCATCGCCGCCGCCATCGCGTTGATTATGTGGGCCCGCGTCGCGCTGCACGGCACCGAGGACATCGAGGCGACGCTCACCGACGGGCCGCTCGGCCAGGCGAGCGACGAGCAGCGCGCGCTCGACGCCGCCGTGACCTCGAACCGGTTCGCGGGCGGCGTCTCGCCGCAATAGGCTCTCGGGCATAATTTCCCGATGAAGATCCTGACCACGCTGGCGGCGGCGTGCATTCTCGCCACGCCCTTTCCGCTTCTCGCGCAGGCGCAAAAACAGCCTGCCACCCGCTACCCCGACGTGATTTTCGTGCCCACGCCGCAGGAGGTGGTCGAGGACATGCTGCGGCTCGCCAACGTGCAGAAAGGCGATGTGCTCTACGACCTCGGCTCGGGCGACGGCCGGATCGCGATCACCGCGGCCCGAAAGTACGGCATCAAGGCGACCGGCATCGACATCGATCCGCAGCGCATCCGCGAGGCCAGCGAGAACGCGAAAAAGGCCGGCGTCACCAGCCTGGTGCAGTTCCGGCAGGAGGACCTGTTCACCGCCGATTTCAAGGACGCCACCGTCATCACGCTGTACCTTTTGCCCGACCTCAACGTGAAGCTGCGGCCGAAGCTCTGGAACGAGCTCAAGCCGGGGACGCGCATCGTCTCTCACCAGTTCGAGATGGGGGCGTGGAAGCCGGAGAAGCGCCTCGAGTCGAACGGGCGCACGATCTACTTCTGGACCGTGCCGCCGAAGGACAAGCAGCCCAAGCTCGACGAAAAATAGGGACGGACCCTATTTTCCTGCGCGGCACGCGAAGCAGCGGAAAATAGGGTCCGTCCCTATTTTTCGTCGCCGGCGGCGGCGATGCCGTTCAGGTAGTGCTCCCACACGTGCAAGTTGCGCTCGCACGCGGCAACCGCGGCGTCCTGCATGTGGAGCTTTTTCGCGAACTTCTCGACGGCGCGCCAGCCGGTGTCGGAATGCTCGATGTCGGCCTCGGTGTGCAGCTCGAAGAATTCGAGCTCGTCCTCGGAGAGACCGAACAGCCGCCCCCAGCGCCCGCGCTCCATGCCGAACCAGCCGCGGCGCCTGAACTCGCCCCTGCCGTAGCCCGGGACGTTGATCCGTTCGGCACAGGTGTTGGCGACGATGCCTTCCAGCCAGTGCTTGTTCGCCATCAGCCCTTCCCAGGCGTTCCAGGCGAGCTGGGTGGAGGGCAGGGGTTTGGCGCGCGCGAGCTCGCTCCGCCGCAGACCGATGCGCACGCCGAGGTCTTCGAGAATCGCCCAGTGCGGCCGGCCGCCGCCGTGCGCGTGGTCGGCGATCACCTCCTCGCTGCACGCCCGCAGGATGCGCATGCGCGTATCCCAGTCGTCGCAGTTCGTGGCCACCTTGAGCTTGAGCACGGAGTTGCGCTGGCGCGTGTTGAGACGGTGCTGCAAGGCGAACATCCTCGCCCGGCCCTTCGTCAGCGGCTCGTGGAACCAGCGGCAGCGCGCCACGAACTCGTTCACCACGCGGTCCATGCGCGCGACTACGCTCATGAACGGACCGGCGAGCTCAGGGGGCGACGACGACGAGCGCGGCCAACGTCAGGACGAGGGCGCCGCCGGCAAAGAGCATGAGCGTCGCGTCGGATACCGTCGGCAGATCCGGATCCCGCGCCACCGGCGCCGGATGCGCTTCGGCGTGGTCTTCAGCCGGGTGGGTTGCTCTTTCCATGCAGCTCGCCCACCTTCTGGTTGAAGTTGCGGAAGAAGTCGTCGGCCACCTTTTTCGCCGCGGCGTCGATCAGGCGCGAGCCGATCTGCGCGAGCTTGCCGCCGACGTTCGCCTTGACGTCGTAGGCGAGGCGCGTCGCGTCGCCCTGCGGCGAGAGGCGCACCTGCGCGCCGCCCTTTGCGAACCCGGCGGCGCCGCCCTGGCCCTCGAACGAGATCGAGTACGAGCTCGGCGGCTGGATGTCGGAGAGCGTGAGCTTGCCCTTGAACTTCGCGCTCACCGGTCCGACGCGCGCGACCATGAGCACCTGGTACTGGTTGTCGCCGATCGGGTCGATCGATTCGCAGCCCGGCACGCACTGCTTGAGCATCGCCGGGTCGTTCAGCGCGTCCCAGGTCTGCTGCTGGGAGGCCGGGACCAGCTGCTCGGCGGTCATTTCCATGCACGCGTCTCCTGTCGTCTCGTCATGCTGCCGCTCAACGCCTTGGCCAGGTCGAGCAGGCTGTCGAGATTATGCACCGGCAGGAAAAGATCCACGTGCGGCAGCATCGCGCGCACGCCGGCGGGCCGCGCCTCGAACTTGTCGTAGCGCAAGAGCGGGTTGAGCCACGCCAGGTAGCGGCAGGACTTCGCCAGCCGCTCCATCTCGTCGCCGAGGCCCTCGCCCGCCTCGCGGTCGAGCCCGTCGGACACGAGCAGCACGCAGGCGTTCTGCCCGAGCACGCGCCGGCTCCAGCGCCAGTTGAATTCGCGCAGGCTGGCGCCGATGCGGGTGCCGCCCGACCAGTCCTTGATCGCCTCGGCGACGCGCGCCATCGCCACGTCGACGTCGCGATGGCGCAGCTGCCGAGTGATGTTGGTGAGCCGCGTGCCGAACACGAACACCGACACCCGGTCGCGGTCGTTGGTGATGGCGTGCAGGAAGTGCAGGAACATGCGCGAGTACGGGTTCATCGAGCCCGAGATGTCGCACAGCACGACGAGCGGCGGATGCAGCTCGCGCGGCGCGGCGCGCACCAGCGGGATCACGTCGCCGCCTTCGCGCAGCGTCTCGCGCAGCGTTCTTCTGAGATCGAAGCGGCTGCCGTTGCGCTGAACGTGGAATCGCCTGGTCTTGACCACGGGCAGCGGCAGGCGCAGCTCGGCGATCAGCTTCTTCGCCTCGGCGAGCTCGGCCGCCGACATGGTGTCGAAGTCCATGCGCTGCAGCACTTCGCGGGAAGAGAAGGTGAGCCGCGCCTCCAGCTCGACCTTCTCGGTCTTGCTTTCCTGTTGTTTCTGGCTGAAGAGCGCGTCGGTCAGCCGCTGGCTCTGCTGCTCCTCGGGCTTGGGGGCGCGCCCGTACGCCTGGGGCAGCATGAGCTGCATCATCCGTTCGGCGAGCTTCGGGTCGCGCCAGAAGATGCGGAAAGCCTGGTCGAAGATCGGCCGCTGCTCGTTGCGCGAGAGCAGCACCGCCGACATGGTCCAGTACCAGTCTTCGCGCCGCAGCGGAAACTCGCACGCGCCTGCCGTCTCGAGCGCCTTTACGCAGTCGACCACGCGGTCGGGGCCGATGCGCAGGCCTGCCGCACGCAGCAGCCTCGCGAAATGCATGACGTTTTCGGCCAACCGGCCTTCGCTCGAGCCCAAAAGGCGAGCCTCGCTAAGCGGCCTTGCCTTTTTCGGCCGGGGGCGGAGCCGCCTCGCGCGCGAGCTTCTCGACAGCCGGAGCGGCGACGACGACGTGCTCCCGGAAGTAGCGCTCGTGGTTGCGCTCGACTTCCGCGAGCCAGTAGACGTAGTTCACCATCAGGCCAGCGGCGCGCGCCATGCCCTGCTCGGAGGTATCGCCCATCCAGTTCAGGCGCTCCAGCGACGCCCCGTTGCCGAGATGGAACCGGGCCACGGGGTCGAGCGGCTCCTCGCCCTGCTTGGCGTGCAGCAGGTAGCGGGCGCACAGGCGCGTGAGCTGCGCCTGAACCGCCTCGGGCACCTCGCCGAGATGCCAGGCCGGCTCCTCGATTTTCTTCAGGAGCTCCGGGCCGGCGTGCTCGCCGAGCCAGCGGCGGAACCCCGGCACCGGCGACAGCGTGGCGAAGCGCCGCAGGTGCGGGAATTCGCGCTTCAGGTCCTCGGCCACCTGCTTGATGAGCAAGTTGCCGAACGAGATGCCGCGCAGCCCTTCCTGGCAGTTGGTGATCGAGTAGAACATGGCGCAATCGGCGTTGGCCGGCACCGCCACGGGCGACTTGAGATCCAGCAGCGGCTGCACGTGCGCGCTCATGCCGCGGGTGAGCGCGACCTCGATGAAGATGATCGGCTCCTCGGGCAGCTGCGGATGGAAGAAGGCGAAGCAACGCCGGTCCGACTCGAGCCGCCGGCGCAGGTCGCGCCAGCCCTGGATCGCGTGCACCGCCTCGTACTGGATCAGCTTCTCGAGCACGATCGCCGAGGTGCGCCAGTCGATGCGCTCCAGGCGAAGGAAGCCGCGGTTGAACCAGGAGCGCAGGAGGTGCATGAGGTCGTAGTCGATCACGCGCCAATGCGGATGTGCCTTCATGCCCTTGAGGAGCTGGCTGCGCATCTCCACCAGGGTGGCGGTGCCGCCGGGGGCCATGTTGAGGCGGCGGAAGATCTCCTGCCGCGGCGGCTCGATCGTCTCCTGGAGCTGCGCGAGGTTGGCCGGCGAAGGATCGGCCTGGTATGCGGCCGCGACCCGCGACACCGCCTCCGGCGAGGGCGAGTAGTGCCGCGCGAGCACGTCGAAAAAATCCTCGCGCGAGCGCTCGTCGAGCCCCTGGCAGGCGGCGAGCGCGTCGCGGGCGAGCGCGGTGCTGGTGTACTCGCCGCGCTCGGCGAGCAGCGCCTCGCAAAGCGCGACCAGCTCGCGCGTGCGCCGCTCGACTGCGCTCTGGCCGCCGCCGAGCAGCTTCCTGAGGAACGAGGCCGGGTTCACGCCGCCGCGCTCGCTTCGGCCAGCATGCGCTCGGCCTCGGCGCCGGCGACCCGCTCGAGGTCGTCGCGGTACTTGAGCAGCACGCCGAGCGTGTTGTTGACCGTCTCGGGATCGAGCGCCACGCGGTCGAGCGCGACCAGGCAGTTCGCCCAGTCGATGGTCTCGGCGACGCCCGGCTGCTTGAACAGATCGCTGGTGCGCAGGCGCTGCACGAACGCGACCACCTCGCGCGAGAGCCGTTCGGCCGCGCGCGGCGCCTTGCGCCGCAGGATCTCGAGCTCGCGCTTGGCGTCGGGGTAGTCGACCCAGTGGTAGAAGCAGCGCCGCTTCACCGCGTCGTGGATCTCGCGCGTGCGGTTGCAAGTGATCACCACCACGGGCGGCTCGGCGGCGCGCACCGTGCCGATCTCGGGAATCGTGATCTGCCAGTCCGACAGCACCTCGAGGAGATACGCCTCGAAGGGCTCGTCGGTGCGGTCGAGCTCGTCGATCAGCAGCACCGGCGCGGCGCCGGCCGACTGGAGCGCGCGCAGCAGGGGCCTGCGGATGAGAAAGCGCTCGGAGAAGATGTCCTGCTCCAGACCCTCGCGCGACTTGACGCCCTCGGCCTCCGCCATCCTGATCTCGATCATCTGGCGCGGATAGTTCCACTCGTAGGCCGCCTGCGCGATGTCGAGCCCTTCGTAGCACTGCAGCCGGATGAGGTCGCGTCCGAGCGCCTGCGACACCACCTTGGCGATCTCGGTCTTGCCCACGCCCGCCTCGCCCTCGAGAAACAGCGGGCGCTTCATGGCGAGCGCGAGGAAGAGCGACGTGGCGAGGCTGCGGTCGGCGACGTAGTCGCCTGCGGCAAGCAGGGTCTGGGTCTCGTCGATCGACTTGGGGAGCGGTTTCGTCATGGAACTCGTCATTTTCCCGAAAAAGGAAAGGCCCGCCAAGGGCGGGAAAAAAGGAAAGGCCCGCCACGCGCGGGCCTTTCCGCCTCCGCCTCCTCGTGGAAGGCTACTCCGCCTCGAAAAAGAGTTACTTCAGCGCGGCCTCCACCGCCCGCTTCGCCATCACGGTGATGAGGTGGGCGCGGTATTCGGGCGAGGCGTGCAGGTCGTTGTTCAGCCCGTCGGCCTTCACCTTGATGCCGGCCACCGACTCGGGCGCGAATTTCTGCGACAGCGCTTTCTCCATCTCGGCCTGCCGGAAGGCGCACGGTCCCGCTCCGGTCACGCCGACTCTAACGTTACCCCCGAAATCGGCGACGAACACGCCGACCAGCGCGAAGCGCGAGGCCGGGTTCTTGAACTTCATGTAGGCGGCGCGCTTGGGCGCGGGGAAAGCGACTTGCGTGACGAGCTCACCCGGCTCGAGCGCGGTCTCGTAGAGGCCCTTGAAGAACTTGTCTGCTTCGATCTTGCGCTTGTTGGTCGTGATGGTCGCGCCCAGGCCGAGCACCGCGGCAGGGTAGTCCGCCGCGGGGTCGCTGTTGGCGAGCGAGCCGCCGATGGTCCCCATGTGGCGCACCTGCCGGTCGCCGATGATGCCGGCGAGCTGGGCGAGAGCGGGAATCGCCTTCTGTACCGCGGGGGACGCCGCGACGTCGGCGTGCCGCACCATGGCGCCGATCGTGACCGAGCCGGCGTCGCCGGACAGCGCCTTGAGGTCGCTGATGGCGGCGAGGTCGATGAGATCGCTCGGCGAGGACAGGCGCAGCTTCATCGCCTGCACCAGGCTTTGCCCGCCGGCGAGATAGCGCCCTTCGGATTTCTGCGCGCCCAGGGCGAGGGCGTCCTTGGTGTTGGACGGACGGTGGTACTCGAATGCATGCATGGGTGTGTTCTCCTAGGCTGCTTTTTTCTGAAGCGTGCGCCACACGGTCTGCGCGGTCGCGGGCATCGCGAGGTCCTTGACCCCGAGCGCGTCGGTGATCGCGTTCATCACCGCCGCGGGCGCCCCGATGGCGCCCGCTTCGCCGCAGCCCTTCACGCCGAGCGGGTTGTGCGTGCAGGGCGTCTCGCGCGTGTCGATCTTGAAATTCGGCACATCGCCCGCCCTCGGGATGCAGTAGTCGGCGAGCGAGCCTGTGACGAGCTGCCCGCTGTCGTCGTACCGGCAGCCCTCGGTGAGCGCCTGGCCGATGCCCTGCGCGAGGCCGCCGTGCACCTGGCCCTCGACGATCATCGGGTTGATCACCTTGCCGAAGTCGTCCACGGCGGTGAACGAGGCGATCTCCGTTGCGCCGGTGTCGCGGTCCACCTCCACCTCGCAGACGTACGTGCCTGCGGGGAAGGTGAAGTTGGTCGGATCGTAGAAGGCGTTCTCGTTCAGCCCCGGCTCGAGCTTGTCGAGCGGATAGTTGTGCGGCACGTATGCCGCGAACGCCACTTCGCCGAAGGCCTTCTGCTTGTCGGTGCCGGCGACCTTGAACAGGCCGCGGTCGTACTCGATGTCCGCTTCCGCCGCCTCCATGAGGTGCGCCGCGATCTTCTTGCCCTTGGCGACGATCTTGTCCAGCGCCTTGACGATCGCGGTGCCGCCGACGGCGAGCGACCTCGAGCCGTACGTGCCCATGCCGAACAGGATTTTCGAGGTGTCGCCGTGAACCACCTCGACCGCCTCGACCGGCAGCCCGAGGCGGTCGGCGACCACCTGGGCGAACGTGGTCTCGTGTCCCTGGCCGTGCGAGTGAGAGCCGGTGAACACGGTCACCGTGCCGGTGGGATGCACGCGGATCTCGCCGGCCTCGAACAGGCCCGCGCGCGCGCCGAGGCTTCCGGCGACGTTCGACGGCGCGATGCCGCAGGCTTCGATGTAGCAGGCGTAGCCGATGCCGCGCAGCTTGTTTTTCTTCAGCGATTCCTGCTTGCGCTTTTCAAATCCCGAGACATCCGCCATGTCGAGAGCGGCGCTCAGCGTCGCCTCGTAGTTCCCCGTGTCGTAGCACAGCGCGACCGGCGTCTGGTAGGGGAAGGTCTTGATGAAGTTGCGCCGCCGGATCTCGACCGGATCGAGCTTGAGCTCGCGCGCTGCGGTTTCGACGAGCCGCTCGACCACGTAGGTCGCCTCGGGCCGGCCGGCGCCGCGGTAGGCGTCCACCGGCGTGGTGTTGGTGAACACCGCGTTGACCTCGCAGTAGATGAGCGGGGTGGTGTACTGGCCGGCGAGCAGCGTCGCGTAGAGGATCGTCGGGATGCACGAAGCGAACGTCGAGAGATACGCGCCGAGGTTGGCGGTGGTCTTGACGCGCATGGCGAGGAACTTGCCGTTCTTGTCGAGCGCGAGCTCGGCCACCGTCACGTGGTCGCGCCCGTGCGCGTCGGAGACGAAGGCTTCGCTGCGGTCCGAGGTCCACTTCACCGGCCGGTTGAGCTGCTTCGAAGCCCAGGTGACGACCACGTCCTCCGGATAGAGGTAGATTTTCGAGCCGAAGCCGCCGCCCACGTCGGGCGCGACCACGCGTACCTTGTTCTCCGGCAGGCCGAGGACGAACGCCGTCATGAGCAGGCGCTCGACGTGCGGGTTCTGGCTCGCGACGTAGAGCGTGTAGCCGTCCTCGGCGCGCGAGTAGGACGCGTTCGCCGAGCGCGGCTCGATCGCGTTGGGCACGAGGCGGTTGTTCACGAACTCCAGCTTCGTGACGTGGGCGGCCTTGGAGAATGCCGCATCGACGGCCGCCTTGTCGCCCAGCGCCCACACGTAGCAGGAGTTGTCGGGCGCGATGTCGTGCAGCGCGGCAGCGCCTTTCGCCTTGCTGGCGTCGGTGACCGCAGGAAGCACCTCGTAGTCCACCTCGACGAGCTCGGCCGCGTCGCGCGCCTGCGCCGCCGTCTCGGCGATGACGACGGCGACGCGCTCGCCGACGTGGCGTACCTTGCCTTGTGCGAGCGCGGGGTAGGGCGGCTCCTTCATCGGCTGGCCGTTGACATCGGTGATGAGCCAGCCGCAGGGCAGGCCGCCCACCTTGGCCGCGGCGAGATCGGCGCCGGTGTATACGGCGAGGACCCCGGGAGAGCTTCCCGCTTTATCGGTCTTTATGCCTTTTATGCGGGCATGCGCATGCGGCGAGCGCAGGAACGCGGCATGGCTCTGGCGCTGCAGCGCGACGTCGTCGGTGTACTGCCCGGCGCCGGTGAGGAAGCGATAGTCCTCCTTGCGCTGGATGCGCGCGCCGATCAGCGGGGCGTTCATATCTTGCCTCCTGCCGTGGCTTTACTTGCCATTTCCCGGGCGCCGGCCATGATGCTCTTCACGATGTTGTGATAGCCGGTGCAGCGGCACAGGTTGCCTTCCAGGCTCTCGCGAACTTCCTTCTCGGTGGGATTCGGATGGCTCTTGGCGAAATCGAGCGCATTCATGACCATGCCCGGCGTGCAGAAACCGCATTGCAGGCCGTGGTTCTCCTTGAAGGCCTGCTGCATCGGATGGAGCGTCCCGTCGGGCTTCGCCACGCCCTCGATCGTCATGATGTCGGCGCCCTCGGCCTGCATGGCGACGATCGAGCAGCTCTTGATGGCGCGCCCGTTCATGAGCACGGTGCACGCGCCGCACTGTGCCGTGTCGCAACCGACGTGGGTGCCGGTGAGACGCAGGTTTTCACGGATGAAGGTGACCAGCAGCGTCCGCGCCTCGACCTCGGCCGAAGCGGGTTTGCCATTGACCTTCATGGATACCTTGACCGACATGCAAGCCTCCGGGAGTAGGGTGCCTTCTGAAGAGAAGCCATCCTAGCCCCGCGCTTGCGGGGCTGGCAATGGTGCGCTGCGAAAGCTGAGCGCATAATGGCGAATCGCTTATCATCCCCAATCCCTATGAGACTGCTCATCGTCGAGGACGACGCACCGCTCGCTTCGGGCCTGTCCCGCATCCTCGAGGCGGAAGGCCACGCCGTCGACGTCACCGAGCGCGGCGAGGACGCCGTGCTCGCCGCCTCCCAGGAGCACTTCGACCTGGTGATCCTGGACATCGGCCTGCCGCGCATGGACGGCTTCGAGGTGCTGCGGCGCCTGCGCGCGGCGGAAAAACCGATTCCTGTCTTGGTGCTGACGGCGCGCGATGCGGTCGAGGACCGCGTCCGCGGCCTGGACATCGGCGCCGACGACTACATGGTGAAACCCTTCGCGATGCCCGAGCTCACGGCGCGGGTGCGCGCGCTCCTGCGCCGCTCTCAGGCCCACGGCGGCCCGCGCATCGTGCACGGTCCGCTCGCCCTCGACACCGTGGCGCGCCGCGCCTTCCTCCGCAACGAGCCGCTCGAGCTCGCCGCCCGCGAATGGGCGGTGCTCGAGGTCCTGCTCGCCAAAGTCGAGAAGATCGTGTCGAAGGAAGCCATCATCCAGGCGGTGGCGGGCTGGGGCGAGGACCTGTCCCCGAACGCCATCGAGGTGTACGTGTCGCGGCTGCGCTCGAAGCTCGAGCCCGCCGGAATCAAGATCCGCACCGTGCGCGGGTTCGGCTACATGCTGGAAGAGTTCAAGCCCGCGCCGCACTAGGCGTCCAGGGGATGCCCGCGCGCAGCCTACGCGCCCATCTGCTGCGTCTGCTGCTGCCGCCGATCGCGGCGCTTCTCGCGGTCGGCGCGGTGATCGGCTATTACTCCTCGATCGAGCCGGCGAACGAGGCCTACGACCAGGCGCTCTCGGACATCGCCGCGGCCATCGCCGCGCACGTGCGCACGACCGACAACAACTACCTGCTCGATCTGCCGCCGGAAGTGGAGACGGCGCTGCGCACCGACCGCTACGACAAGATGTTCTATCGGGTGCTGTCGCCGAGCGGCGCGCAGATCGCGGGCGACGACAAGCTGCCGGTGTCCGAGCGCAGCACGGCGTATGACGCGAGGTTCAAAGGCGAGGCCGTGCGCATCGTCACCGCGCCGGCGCCGTGCGGCAGCCTGACCTGCACCGTGCTCGTCGGCGAGACCATGGTCAAGCGAACGCGGCTGGCACGCGAGTTCCTCATCTCCAGCCTGCTGCCGGGCATCCTGATCGCGCTCGCGACGATGGTGCTGCTCTGGTTCGGCGTGAAGCGCGGCCTGTGGCCGCTCGCGCGCCTGTCGGAGGAGCTGAAGGCGCGCTCCCCGCGCGACCTGAGCGCGATCGACGCTGCCGGCGCGCCCGAGGAAACGCGGCCGCTGGTGTCGGCGCTGAACGGCCTGCTCGAAGAGCTCGCGCTCGCCTCGCGCAACCAGCAGCGCTTTCTAGCCAACGCGGCGCATCAGCTGCGCACGCCGCTCGCCGGCCTGCAGGCGCACACCGAGCTTGCCCTGGCCCAGCCGCTGCCCGAGTCGTGCCGCGCGCAGATCGAGCAGGTGCACCAGGCGACCATCCGCACGGCGCGCCTCGCTAACCAGCTGCTCGCGCTCGCGCGCGCCGAGCCGGGTGCGCGGGGAACCTCCTCCGACGTGAACCTCCGCAGCGTGGTCGAGGCCGAGGCCGACGGATGGGTCCACCAGGCGCTCGAGCGCGACGTCGACCTCGGCTTCGAGCTCGAAGCGGCGCCGGTGAAGGGCGACGCGCTGCTGCTGCGCGAAGCGCTCGCCAACCTGGTGCACAACGCGATCCAGTATTCCAATAACGGCGGGCGGGTGACGGTCCGCACCGGCCAGCGCGACGGCAAGACTTTCGCCGAAGTCGAAGACGACGGCCCGGGCATCGCGCCGCAGGAGCGCGAGCGCGTGCTGGAACGGTTCTACCGGGTGCCGGGCACGCGCGGCACGGGCAGCGGCCTCGGCCTCGCCATCGTGCGCGAAATCGCCGGCGGGCACGGCGCTCGCATAGACCTCACCGATGGCGCGGGCTCTCGTGGCTGCAGAGTTGCGCTAACATTCCCGCATGGATAGTTGCCGCATGAATAGCTTGTCGCATGAACAGGTTGGCGCATGGATAGCGTAGATATCGAAGTCCTGAGGACCGCCGAAGGCTGGCGCAAGAGCGGACAGCGCGTCGCGCTGGGCACCATTGTCCGGACCTGGGGTTCCGCCCCGCGGCCCATCGGAGCGATGGTGGCGATCCGCGGCGACGGCCAGATCGTGGGATCGGTCTCCGGCGGCTGCGTCGAAGACGACCTCGTTGAAAAAATAAGATCCAATGTCGTGGCGGCAAGGAAGCCCGAGCTCATCACCTATGGCGTCACCAACGCCGAGGCCACGCGCTGGGGTCTGCCCTGCGGCGGCACGCTCGAGCTCGTCATGGAGCCGCTTTCCGAGGCGAGCGGCGTTGAGGAGCTCCTGAAGCGCATCGGGACGCAGCAGCTCGTCCGGCGGCGCCTCGATCTCGAGAGCGGTCGCAGCACGCTCGAGCCCGGACGCTGGCAGGACGTGCTCGAGTTCGACGGCCGCGTGCTGACGAGCGTGCACGGTCCGCGCTGGCGCCTGGTCCTGATCGGCGCCGGCCAGCTCACGCGCTATCTCGCCGAGATGGCGCACATGCTCGACTACCACGTGGTGGTGATCGACCCGCGCGACGAATACGCGGCGGGCTGGGACCTTCCGGGCGTGCCGCTCGACCGCGGCATGCCCGACGACGTGGTGCGCGAGCTGAACCTCGACGGCCACAGCGCGGTGGTAGCGCTCACGCACGATCCCAAGCTCGACGACCTCGCGCTGATGGAGGCGCTGAAGTCGGCGGCGTTCTACGTCGGCGCCATCGGCTCCAAGAAGAACAACGACGCGCGGCGCGAGCGGCTGAAGGAATTCGACGTCTCGGCCGACGAGATCGCGCGCCTGCGCGGGCCGGTGGGCCTGTACATCGGCTCCAAGACGCCGCCCGAGATCGCGCTCGCGATCCTCGCCGAGATGACCGCGGTGCGCCACGGCGTGAGCGAGCCGTCGTGGGCCGCCAAGCCCGAGCGGCGCTACGATCCTTCGGCCTGCGAAGTCAAGACCGCGACTTGAACATCGTCGGGCTCCTGCTCGCCGCGGGGTCCGCGACTCGCTTCGGCTCCGACAAGCTGTTGCACCACCTGCCGCACGGCGTGCCGATCGCGGTGCAGGCGGCGCGTCATCTGCATTCCGTTATCCCGGTGATCCATGCCGTCGTTAAACCCGGTGCCGACGATCTCGCGCTGCTGCTGAAGAATGAGGGTTGCCACGTCGCGGTGTGCGAGAGAGCAGCCGAAGGCATGGGCGCGAGCCTTGCCTGCGCCGCGCGCGCAGCAGGAAGGGCCGACGCCTATCTCGTCGCACTCGCCGACATGCCGTTCGTGCGCACCTCGTCCATCGCCGCGGTACGCGATGCGCTCACCGCGGGCGCGCCGCTCGCGGCGCCGTACTGGCGCGCGAAGCGCGGACATCCGGTCGGCATCTCGGGCGGCTTCTACGACCAGCTGGTTGCGCTGGGAGGCGACGAGGGCGCGAAAAGCATCCTTCAGGCGAACCCGGAGCGGCTGCTGAAAGTGCCGGTGGGAGATCCGGGCGCGATCCGCGACATCGATACGCCCGGCGACCTCGCGCCGCCCTTGAACGTATGAAGCCTTTTTCCGGTCAGGGCCGCGCGGCGTAGAACAGGTTCACCTGGCTCTTCACGTCCAGGATGCGGAAGTCCGAGAAGCCGGCGTCCTCCAACAGCCTCCGTGCGGCGGCGGGGCCCATGCAGGTTCCCAGTCCGGGACCGCCGCGCGCGAGGGACTGCGTCATGCAGTGAAAAATGCTGAAGCCGTAGAACATCGTCGCCACCGGGTTGAGGTTGTCCTCGAGGCGGTCGGCGGCCTTGGGCTCGACTACGAAAAGCGTGCCGCCGGACTTGAGCAGGGCGCGCACTTGCTTCAGCGTTTGCAGCGGATCGGCGAGGTCGTGGATGCAATCGCAGATCGTGACGAGGTCGAATCCGCCGTTCGCCCTGAGCCGGTCGGTGCCGACGGCCTCGAAGCGCACGGGAAGGCCGACCGCCGCCTGTTTCGCGCGCTCGATCGAGTGCGCGTCGGGATCGATGCCGACAATCTCGCTCTTCGGAAATGCGCGCGCGAACGCGATGCACACGCGGCCGCTGCCGCAGCCGACGTCGAGCATGCGCCCGCCGGCGTGCAGCCTGGCGACGACGTCCGGCAGCGGCTTGAGCCACTGGTCGGTGAAGCGGCTCTCGTACAGGCCGCGATTGATGAGGTCGAGCGCCGCGACGCAGTCGGGACCGAAGTCCTCGAACGGCACGCCGCCGCCCTTCTCGAAGGCCTGTGCCACCCCGGGGGCGGCGCGCAGCAGCGGCGGCACCATCTCGAACATGCCGCCGGCGAAGTGGTCGGTTCCGTCCGAGGCGAGGAAATAGGCGTGCTCGTCGGACAGCGTATGCGTTGCGGCCTTCGGGTCGTAGACCAGGTAGCCGGCGGCCGTCATGCCCTTCAGCCACTCTTCGACGTAGCGAGACTGCATGCCGGAGGCGCGCACCACATCCTCGAGCTTCATGGGTCCCGCGCCCTGCATTGCTCGGAAGAGGCCGGTGCGCGTGCCCACGTAGACCATGCCCGCGGTCATCGCTCCCGCCATGTCGCGGAAAATCTGCTCGGCGACCGCCCTGGTTTTTTCGCGATCCATGATCAAGGATACCGGTAAAATTTGCCGATGCTATCGCCCGACCTTCTTGCCCAGTCCGACCCCGAGCTCTGGAACGCCATCCGCCTCGAAAACCAGCGCCAGGAAGACCACGTCGAGCTCATTGCGTCGGAGAACTACGTCAGCCGGCAGGTGCTGATCGCGCAGGGCAGCCAGCTCACGAACAAGTACGCCGAAGGCTATCCCGGCAAGCGGTACTACGGCGGCTGCGAATACGTCGACATCGCCGAGTCGCTCGCCATCGAGCGGGCGAAGAAGCTGTTCGGCGCGCCATGGGCCAACGTGCAGCCGCACTCCGGCTCGCAGGCGAACCAGGCCGTGTACACCGCGGCGCTCAAGCCCGGCGACACCCTCCTCGGCATGTCGCTCGCGCACGGCGGCCACCTCACGCACGGCTCGCCGGTGAACCTCTCCGGCAAGCTCTATCGCGTCGTGTCGTACCAGCTGAACGACAAGGAGGAGATCGACTACGACGCCGCGGAAAAGATCGCGCTCGCGGAAAGGCCGAAACTCATCGTCACCGGCGCCTCGGCCTATTCGCTCGCGATCGACTGGAAGCGCTTTCGCGACATCGCCGACAAGTGCGGCGCGCTGCTGATGGCCGACATCGCGCACTATGCGGGGCTCATCGCCGTAGGCCTCTACCCGTCCCCCATGGGCATCGCCCACTTCGTCACCACCACCACGCACAAGACCCTGCGCGGGCCACGAGGCGGCATGATCTTCGGCCTGCCTGAATTCGAAAAAAGCATCAACAGCTCCATCTTTCCCGGGCTGCAGGGCGGGCCGCTCATGCACGTCATCGCCGCGAAGGCGGTCGCCCTGGGCGAGGCGCTCAAGCCGGACTTCAAGGCCTATCAGAAGAAAGTCCTGGAGAACGCACGCACGCTGGCGGCCGTGCTGACCGAGCGCGGACTGAGGATCGTCTCGGGCCGCACCGACTGCCACATGTTCCTGGTGGACCTGCGCAGCAAGGGCATCACCGGGAAGGATGCAGAAGCCGCGCTCGGCCGCGCGCACATCACGGTGAACAAGAACGCGATCCCCAACGACCCGGAGAAGCCGGCGGTCACGAGCGGAGTGCGCATCGGCTCTCCCGCGATGACGACGCGCGGGTTCGGCGCTGCGCAGGCGACGCAGCTCGCGCATCTCATCGCCGACGTGCTGGAGCGCCCCGCGGACGAAAAGAACCTCGTTCGCGTCGCGGGCGAAATCAAGGCGCTCTGCGCGCGCTTCCCCGTCTACGCATGAAGTGCCCTTTCTGCGGGTCGGACGACACCCAGGTCGTGGACACCCGGGCGAGCCTCGAGGCGAACACGATCCGCCGCCGCAGGAAGTGCGTGCAATGCGAGAAGCGCTTCACCACCTACGAAAGGGTCGATCTCAAGATGCCGCGGCTGGTGAAGAAGGACGGCAGCCGCACCGATTTCGACCGCGACAAGCTGATGGGCAGCATGATGCTTGCGTTGAGGAAGCGCCCCGTCGCCACCGAGGAGGTCGAGGGCGCGGTCGACCGCGTGATCGAGCGGCTGCGCTCGCTCGGCGAGCGCGAGGTGCCGACCAGCCGGGTGGGTGACTTCGTCATCCGCGAGCTCGCCAAGCTCGACAAGATCGCCTACATCCGCTTCGCCTCGGTGTACCGCAGCTTCGAGACGCCGGACGATTTCCGCGAAGCGGTGCAGGAGATCAAGGCTACGAGAAAGAAAAAGCGCTAGGGCCGTGTACTCCGCGTTCGACGAGGCGATGATGCGCCGCGCGCTCGCCCTCGCGGAGAAGGGGCTTTTCACCGCCACGCCCAACCCCCGCGTCGGCTGCGTCATCACGCAGGGCGAATCGGTCGTCGGCGAAGGCTGGCACGAGAGGGCGGGCGAGCCCCACGCCGAGGCACGCGCCCTGACAGCTGCCGGCCCGCGCGCAGCCGGCGGAACGGTCTACGTGAATCTCGAGCCTTGCAGCCATTACGGCCGCACGCCGCCGTGCGCGCAAGCGCTGATCGATGCCAAAGTCGCCCGCGTGGTGGCCGCGCTGCGCGATCCCGACCCACAGGCCGCGTGCGGCGGCGACGCGCTCGCGGCGGCCGGCATCCGCTTCGAGCATGGCCTGCTCGAAGCCGAGGCGCGCGAGCTTAACCTGGGCTTCCTATCCCGGGTGCAGCGCGGCCGGCCGTGGGTGCGGCTCAAGGTCGCCGCCACGCTCGACGGGCGCACCGCGCTCGCGAGCGGCGCCTCGCAATGGATCACCGGTCCCGAGGCGCGACGCGACGGCCATCGCTGGCGCGCGCGCGCGTGCGCCCTGCTCACCGGCATCGGCACGGTCACCGCGGACGATCCCCGGCTCACGGTGCGCGAGGTCGAGACCGCGCGCCAGCCGCTGCGCGTGATCGTGGACAGCCGGCTCGAAGTCCCGCCCGAGGCGCAGATCCTGCGGGGCGCGAAGGTGCTCATCTTCGCGGCGCGCGCGGCGCCCGCGCCGCAGAACGCCGAGGTGGTGGTGGCGCCGAACGCGCATGGCAAGGTGGATCTGCCGCGCATGCTGGCTGAACTGGCCCGCCGTGGCGTGAACGAGCTGCACGTGGAAGCCGGCTTTCGACTCAACGGCTCGCTCGTCCGCGAGGGCTGCGTCGACGAATTTCTCGTCTACCTCAACCCGAGCTTCCTCGGCGACGGCGCGCAGGGCATGGTCGACTTGCCTGCGGTCGGCGCGCTCGCAGAGCGCCTGAAGCTGAAGCTCGTGTCGCTCGACCGCCTAGGCGAGGATCTGCGGATTCTGGCGCGTCCCGCATAGAGTGGCGAGCAGCAGCTCGACCGCGACCCGGGCGCTGCGTCCGTCGGGATCGAGGCGCGGCAGGTATTCGGCGAGCTCGACGGCGAGGAGCTCCGGCCTCGAGCCGAGATCGCGCAGGGCGCGGCTCAGCGCTTGCGCCCCGATTCCCTCGGGCACCGGGGTACCCACGCCCGGCGCGTCCTCCGGCGTCACCACGTCCAGATCGATGCTGATCCCGAACCCCGAGGTTCCGGCCGTCGCGATGCCCAAGGCTTCGTCGCACACCGTGTCGACCCCGCGCCTGCCGACTTCCTCGATGTAAAACACGCGCACGCCGAGCCGGTCGAGGCGCTCCTTTTCCTCGGGCTCGTAGCTTCGCACCCCGATCAGGGCGACGTGCTCGGGATCCACCGCGCCGGCGGACAACCCGTAGAGATCGTCGTCGCCCTGTCCCAGAAGCCATGCGAGCGGCATGCCGTGCAGCCTGCCGGTGTGGCTCGTCCCGGGCGTGTGGCTGTCCATGTGAGCGTCGATCCAGATGAGGCCGAGCTCGCCCTGGAGCATGCGCGCGACCCCGGCCCACGTTCCCCCCGCGCAGGTATGGTCGCCGCCGATCACGCACGGCATATGCGCCTGGCGCATCGCGGCCGCGACCGCCGACGCGAGCGCGGCGCAGAGCTTGCCCACCGCCGCCTCCCTGCGCCGTTCCTTGGGCGAGGGATGCAGCATCGGCCCCAGCGATACTTCGGCGCCGCCGCGCGCGAGCGCACCGGAGAGGAGCGGAATCAGCGCCTCCGGTGCCTGGGCGCAACCGGGATCCGCGCCCCCGAGGCCCCAAGCCGCGCCGATCAACTCGATATGTCGCTGCATCGCTACGTGTAGTTCAGGCAACCAACGACGCCAAAAAGCGTGCGAACGCCGAACGGCAAGTCTCTTGCTGAGTCGAATCGTAACCTAGTGATGTCAAGCTCACAGGGCGTAATCGAGGGCACGAACGAGAGCATGAGCGCGGCGGCGACGACGAGATGGCAGCAATGGACGAGCTTCGGGCTCGGCCTGTGGCTCGCCATGTCGCCCTGGATCTGCGGCTACGCCGACGACCAGCAGTTTGCTACCGGCAACGCCGCGTTCATGGGCATCGCGCTCGCGCTCGCCTCCCACTTCGAGGCGAGCTTCGACCCTTGCTCCGCCGAGTGGCTCAACCTCGCCGCGGGCACCTGGCTCGCGGCCGCGCCGTTCGTCCTCGGCTTCGCGACCGCGGCCGTCCCGGCGGGCAACTCGATCGCTGTCGGCACGCTCGTGATGGCGCTCGCCGCCTCCGCGCTTTCGCTCGACAAGCAAATCGAGAAGTGGTGGCACAAGCAGTTCGCCGGGGACTGAAGGGCTAGCGCGGGCGCTTTGCGGTAACCTGCGCGCATGTTCACCGGCATCGTGCAGGCGGTCGGCGAAATCGTGCGAGCGCGGCCGCTCGAAGTCGACTGCGGCGCGCTGGACATGAGCGGCATCAACGCCGGCGACTCCATCTGCGTGCAAGGCGTGTGCCTCACCGTCACCTCGCTCCGCGCTCGAGGTTTCACGGCCGATGTATCTCCCGCCACCCTCGGCGTCACCGTCGGCCTCGACCGCGAGGGTCCGGTGAACCTGGAAAAAGCCCTCGCCGTGGGGGAGCGGCTCGGCGGCCACCTCGTCGCCGGACACGTGGATGGCGTCGGCGAGGTGACGCGCTTCGAGGGCGGCGCGCTCGAGGTGCGCGCCCCGCGCGAGCTCGTGCGCTACATCGCGCGCAAGGGTTCCATCTGCATCGACGGCGTAAGCCTCACCGTCAATCGGGTCGAGGGCAGCATTTTCGAGGTCTACCTGATCCCGTACACGCTGCAAGTCACGACGCTCGGGCGGCTGCGGGCCGGCGCCCGCGTCAACCTGGAGGTCGATTTGATTGCGCGCTATGTCGTTCGGAGTCAGGAAGCCTATAGCGAGGGCGAGCAGGGAAGAGGCAACCCCTGATGCCCTCCTGCCGCGGGCATCGGTTGCCCCATCGAAGCTCACGGGAGGCTGCCCGGCCAGCGTCAAGGTGCTCCCAATAGCCCTCCGCGAGAACCATCGAAACACCACGGCTCGCTGCGAGCTGGCATAGTACCGGCGGTGAAACCCGACCGGCTCCCACACCTCCGTCACAGCGGTTCCAGAGTGATCTGGCAAGGTCCAACTGCTTGGCTGGTTCCGAGCTTGAGCGCCGCCTGTGAATTCCTTTATAGAGCCCTGGACCCGGCTGGCGGTACGCTGCGGGTAATGCTGACCGCGGCCGCCAGGCGCCTGGAGAACACGACCACGCTGTTTGTGCGCAAGCGGGAATTCGGCTTCGTCTGCCCCGCGTTCACTATCGGCGTTTCCGGAGACGGATTCCTGCTGCCGCGCTCGGCGAAGCAGTTGCTGCGCCGCTCGCTCATCACCTCGAAGGTGCCGACGCGCGACATCACCGGCCGCTATTTCATGGCGGTCCACCACCAGGGTGCGCAGGTCTGCAACGTCGCCGTGATCGTCGCCTGGGCCAGCCATCCGTCGCATGCCAGCGCGTTCCTCGCGGTCAAGGTGCCCGACGAGCACAAGCTGCAGCGCTCGTTGAAGTCGCTCTCCGGCCAGGATGTGGAGCTCGTATTCCGGCCGCGGCTAGCGCCGCACGTGGCGCGTCCGGCCGGGCTGCGGGCATAAAAAAATGGGGGCGCGTCCGCGCCCCCGAAGCCGGTAGAGGCGCTGGGGCGCCTCCCCTTTCCCCCGCTGATCCCCCCGCTGTCCTGCTGCAAATCGCGACGCCACTGTCGCGCCGCGGAGACGCGGCGTCCAGCCGAATCGGCGCCGTAGCGCTTGGTGATACCGCGCGACTTGCGGCCGTCTACGCTGCGGCGATTCGCGCGCGCGACCCTGTACGATTCGGCCCAGTTCATGAGCCGGGAAATCCGCTTCGACCCCGCGTTGCCCGTGAGCGCGCGCCGCGACGAGATCCGGGCGGCGCTGGAGCGGCATCAGGCCATCGTGGTGTGCGGCGAGACCGGCTCCGGCAAGACCACGCAGCTGCCCAAGATCCTGCTCGAGATGGCAGGCGGCCGGCGCGGCCAGCGCATCGGCCACACCCAGCCGCGGCGCGTCGCCGCACGCAGCGTTGCCGCGCGCATCGCCGACGAGCTCGGCGCCGAGCTCGGCGGGCTGGTCGGATACAAGGTGCGCTTCCAGGACAAGGCGCGCCCCGACACCGCGATCAAGCTGATGACCGACGGCATCCTGCTGGCGGAAACCCAGGGCGACCCGGAGCTCTCGCAGTACTGGGCGCTGATCGTCGACGAAGCGCACGAGCGCAGCGTGAACATCGACTTTCTGCTCGGGTACCTGAAGAGCCTGCTCGCGCGGCGCAGAGATCTGAAGCTGGTGGTCACTTCCGCCACGATCGACGCCGCGCGTTTCTCGCAGCACTTCGGCGGCGCCCCGGTGATCGAGGTGTCGGGGAGGCTCTATCCGGTCGAGGTGCGCTACCGTCCCGTGGCGGGCGACGAGGAAGACACCACGCGCGAGGAGGAGGAGCAGGCGCTCGCCGATGCGGTCGAAGAGGCCTGCCGCGAGGGCGGGGGCGACGTGCTGGTGTTCCTGCCCGGAGAGCGCGAGATCCGCGACACCGCGGACGTGCTGAGGAAGAGAAGGATCAAGGGCGAGCTGCTGCCGCTGTACTCCCGCCTGCCCGCGGCGGAGCAGGACCGCGTGTTCAAGCCGGGGCCGGAGCGGCGCATCGTGCTCGCCACCAACGTCGCCGAAACCTCGCTCACCGTGCCGCGCATCCGGTACGTGATCGACACTGGAGTCGCGCGCGTCAAACGCTACAGCCTGCGCAACAAGGTCGAGATGCTGCGCGTGGAGCCGATCTCGCGGGCCGCAGCGACGCAGCGCGCCGGCCGCTGCGGACGCGTCGCGAACGGTGTGTGCGTCCGGCTCTACTCGGAGGAGGGCTTCGGCAAGCGGCCGGAGTACACCGACCCGGAGCTCTTGCGCTCGTCGCTCGCCTCGGTGATTTTGCGCGCCAAGAGCCTCGGTCTCGAGGACATCGAGAGCTTCCCGTTCCTCGATCCGCCGGGCCCGCGCGCCATCGCCGACGGGTACGCGCTGCTTCACGAGCTGAACGCCGTGGACGAAGCAAGGCAGCTGACTCCGGTCGGACACGAGCTTGCGCGCCTGCCGCTCGACCCGCGCGTGGCGCGCATGCTGGTGGCCGCCCGCGACGAGGGCTGCCTGGACCAGGTGCTGATCATCGCCGCCGCGCTGTCGGTGCAGGATCCGCGCGAGCGGCCGCTCGACAAGGCGGGCGCGGCCGACGAGCGCCACGGCGCCCACGCCGACGAGCGCTCCGATTTCCTCGGCTTTCTCAAGCTGTGGCGGATGCAGAGCGAGCCGGGGCTGCGGCGGCTGTGCCGCGAGAACTTCCTTTCCTATCCGCGCATGCGCGAATGGCGCGACGTCCATTCGCAGCTCGAGGAGGTGCTCGGGGAGCTCAAATGGCCGCGTTCCTCGGTGGACCCGGAAAAGGACCACCGCAGCATCCATCGCGCGCTGCTCGCGGGCTTGCTCGGCAACATCGGCATCCGGGACGAAGGCGGCGATTCGCCGGTGGCGTATACCGGCGCCCGCGGCATCAAGTTCTGGGTCCACCCCGCGTCCTGGGCCCGCAAGCCCGGCAAGTGGCTGGTGGCCGCCGAGCTCGTGGAGACCACCCGGCTCTTCGCGCGCTGCGTCGCCGCCATCGATCCGAAATGGCTGGAGGATATCGGCGCGCATCTCATCCGGCGCGATCGGCAGAACCCGCACTGGGAAAAGAGCCGGGGGCAGGTGATCGCCCTGGAGCGCGGCGCGATTTACGGAGTACCGGTGTATTTCGATCGGCGGGTGCCGTTCGGGCCGATCGACCCCAAGCTGGCGCGCGACATCTTCATCCACTCGGCGCTGGTGGAAGGCGCGCTGGAAACGCGCGCGCCGTTTCTCGCCCACAACCGCCGCCTCGTGGCCGAGGTCGAACGCCTCGAGCACAAGTCGCGCCGTCCGGACATCCTGGTCGACGAGTCGCTGATCCATGCCTTTTACGACGCGCGCATACCCCCGGGCGTCAACAATGCCGCCGATTTCGAGCGCTGGCGCGCGCAGGCGGAGCGCGCGCAGCCAAAGCTGCTCCACCTCTCGCGCGACGGGCTCATGCGTCACGAGGCGGCTGGCATCACCAGCGAGAATTTCCCGCCGACGCTCGAGCTCGGTCCCAACCGGTTCGCGCTCGAATACCATTTCGAGCCCGGCTCCGCGCGCGACGGCGTCACCATGACCGTGTCGCTGTCGCTGCTCAACCAGGTTCCGGCGGCGCGCGCGGACTGGATGGTTCCCGGGCTGCTCCGGGAGAAGGTGCGGGCGATGGCGAAATCGGTGCCGCAGCGCCTGCGCCACAAGCTCGGCGCCCTGGACGAATTCAGCGACCGCTTCGTGCACGCCGAAAGGGCGTCGGACTTCCCCCTTGCCGCGGCCATGGCGCGCTACATCCGCGCTGAAACCGGCGTGGAGGTGCCGGTCGACGCCTTCCGGGCCGACTCGGCGCCGCCGCACCTGCACATGAATTTTCGCGTCGTCGACGACCACGGCCGCCAGCTCGGGATGAGCCGCGACCTAGGCGCGCTGAAGCGCGAGCTCGGCGGCGAAACCGAGCGCATCCTCCAGGCGCAGACGCAGCCGGCGGGCGCTCAGCGTCACACGGGATGGACGATGGGCGATCTCCCCGAGCTGATGGAGCTCGAGCGCGACGGGCAGACGCTCATCGGCTACCCCGCGCTGCTGGACGCGCAGGACGCCGTCGTGCTGCAGGTGTTCGACTCACCCGAGAAGGCGCACGAGGCGCACCGCGCAGGCGTGCGCCGCCTTTTCGCCATCGCCTTTCGCGACCGCATCCGGGACATGGAGCGCAGCCTCGCCAAGGACGTCGTTCTGGGGCCGCTGAAGGAAGACATCGTCGTCGCCGCGCTCGAGCGCACCTTCCTTGCCGAGTCGGCGCCCACGCTCCAGGCCGATTTTGCACGGCGGGTGGAGCAGGGCCGCAGCCGCTTCAACCTGATTGCGCAGGAGATCGCACGCACGGCGTCGGCCATCCTCGCGGAGCGGGCCGCGCTCGGCAAGAAGCTCGCTGCGCTCGAGCGCGGCTTCCCGCACGCCGCGCGCGACGTGCGCGAGCAGCTCGATCGGCTGCTGCCCTCGGGGTGGCTCGCGCGCACGCCCTGGGAACGGATGGAGCACCTTCCGCGCTATCTGAAGGCGGCCTCTCTTCGTCTGGACAAGGTCCGCGCCGACCCGGCGCGCGACGCGCGCCTCGCCGCGGAAGTGGCGAGCCTGGAGCAGCCGTATCGCAGGGAGTCGGCCGCCCGCGCTAGGCAAGGCGCCGAGAACGCCGGCTTCACCCAGTACCGCTGGCTGCTCGAGGAGCTGCGGGTCTCGCTCTTCGCCCAGGAGCTGAAGACGCCGGTGCCGGTCTCGGTCAAGCGCCTGTCGAAACTGTGGGAGACTCTGCGCCGATGAACGTCGCCGGCGCGCTGCTCTACGGGTTCGCCAATCTGCTCCATCCCCGCATGCTCTGGCTCATGGTCTGGCCGATGCTGGTGTCGCTCGCCTTCTGGGGCGCCGTCGCGGCCGCCTTCTGGGACCGGCTCGCCGCCGCGCTGGCGGCGCTGTTCCAGCGCTGGCTCGAGCCCGTGGCAGGGTTCCTGCACCTCGATCTCGGCGGCGCCACGGCGATTGCGGCCTACGTCGTGCTCGTGCTGCTGCTCGTGCCGCTCGTCTACCTCATGGCGCTTTTCATCCTGGGCGCCTTCGGCATGCAGAAGATGGTCGCCCACGTGGCGCAGCGCTCGTTCCCGGCGCTCGAGCGCAGGCGCGGCGGGAGCGTGGCCGGCAGCGTGTGGAACGGCGTTGCCGCGCTCGGGGGGATGGCGGCGCTGTTCCTGGTCAGCCTGCCGTTGTGGCTCCTGCCGCCGCTATGGCCGCTGATTCCGCTCGCGATCTTTGCCTGGACCAACCAGAAGCTGCTGCGCTACGACGCCGTGAGCGAGCACGCCGACTCCGCCGAGATGGGGAGTCTTTTCCGCGAGCGGCGCGGCGCGCTGCTCGTGCTCGGGCTGCTGTTTGCGCTGCTCGCGTACGTGCCCTTCGTCGGCTTCATCGCGCCGGTGCTCTTCGGCCTCGCCTTCATCCGCTATCTCCTCGGGGCGCTCCAGGAGCTGCGCGCAGCCCGACCCGATTGATGCGGCCTATGATGCTCATGCGAACAAAAGATTGGGCCTTTAGCGCGCTGCTGCGTAGACTCTCTCCATTCCCTATTGCCTATTTTCCTATTGGACTGGAGCCCACAGTGTTCGAGAATCGCGAAGGACAAGGAATTCCCCAGGCGAGCTTCCGCACGCGCACAGAAAGCGAGTGGAAGACGCTGACCGCGGAGGAGCTCTTCAAGGACAAGACCGTGGTGGTGTTTTCGCTGCCGGGAGCGTTTACACCGACGTGCTCGTCGACGCACGTGCCGCGCTACAACGAGCTCGCACCGGCGTTCTTCGCCAACGGCGTGGACCGCATAGTGTGCATGTCCGTGAACGACGCGTTCGTCATGAACGAATGGGCGCGCACGCAGGAATGCGGCAACATCACGATGATTCCCGACGGCAACGGCGAATTCACCGCAAGCATGGGGCTGCTCGTCGACAAGAGCGAGCTCGGCTTCGGCAAGCGCTCGTGGCGCTACTCGATGCTGGTGCGAAACGGCATCATCGAGAAGATGTTCATCGAGCCGGAGAAGCCGGGCGACCCGTTCGAAGTGTCCGACGCCGACACGATGCTGAACTACATCAATCCCAAGGCGAAGAAGCCGGACCAGGTGGCCATTCTCACGCGCGAGGGCTGCGGCTTCTGCGCCAAGGCCAAGGCGCTATTGAAGAGCCTCGGGTACGCCTACTCGGAAGTGAAGCTCGACCACAGCGACCGCTCTAGGGTCGTCGGCGCGATCACCGGCCGCGGCACCGTGCCGCAGGTGTTCGTGAACGGCAGGCACATCGGCGGCCTCGAAGACCTGCAGTCATGGGCCAGGAAAGCGGCCTGATTGTTCGGCGCCTATATCATCGGTGACGAGATCCTGGTCGGAAAGCGCCAGGACAAGCACCTTTCCTTCCTGATCGAAGCCCTCGGCCGCCGGGGGCTTCGCCTTTCGTGGGCCCAGTACCTGGGCGACGAGCCCGAGCGCCTGGTGGCCGCTTTCAGGCGCAGCCTCGAGGGCGGAGATACGGTCTTCAGTTTTGGCGGCATAGGCGCTACCCCGGACGATCACACGCGCCAGTGCGCCGCCGCCGCCGCCGCGGTAAGGCTGGTCGTGCATCCGGAAGCGGAACGCGAAATTCGCGGCCGCTTCGGCGCGGAGACCACGCCGGCGCGGCTGCGGATGGGCGAGTTTCCCGAGGGCTCGAGCATCATCCCGAACCCGGTCAACCGGATCCCGGGCTTCTCCTACGGCGAGCACCACTTTGTGCCGGGGTTTCCGCAGATGGCGCGGCCGATGGTGGAATGGGTGCTCGACACGCGCTACCGCCACCTCTTCGACCGCGATCGCTGGAGCGAGGAGTCGATCCTGGTATTCGAGGCCGGCGAGAGTCAGCTCATCGCCGCCATGGAAGCGGTCGGGGCGGCGTACCTGGGCGTCAAGGTCTTCAGCCTGCCCTCGATGGGCGAGGACGGCAGCCGGCGCCACGTCGAGCTCGGGGTGCGCGGCGATCCGGCGCAGGTGAGGGAAGCCGCCGAGGCGCTGCGACGCTCGGTCCGGGAGGCAGGCTTCCCTTTCTCCGCGGTTGAAAAAACAAAGCCCGCCTGAAGGCGGGCTTCGTCTTGCCAGCTGCAGCGCTGCTAGGCGGCTTTCTTCGTCTTGGCGAGGCCGCGGGCGGTTTCGGTCGCGGCGGCGACGTTGGCTTCGGCGATTTCGGTCGCCTGCTTCGCAACCTTGGTGAAGTTGTCGTAGGCCGAGTTGGCGGCCGCGAGCATCGACTTCACCGCGGCGACGGCCACGTCGGAGCCGGCCGGGGCGTTCTTCGAGACCTTGTCGAGCAGGCTCGCGAAGTTCTCGTTCCACTCCGCGACGCGGCGCTCGGCGACCTTCGAGAACTCGGCATTGGCGCCGGTCGCGACTTCATAGACGCTCTTGGAGTAGGCGATTGCCTTCTCCATCGCCGGCTGGGCGAAGGAGTTTTGCAGGCTCACGAACTCCTGCAGGTCCTTGGCGCCGAGGAGGGCGCGGGTGTTGGCGATCGAGTCTTCGAACGCGCTCTTCATCGCGCTCGCCTGGATGTTGGCGAGCTTCTCGAGAGCGGAAAACTGGGTGTTGGCAACGGCCAGGAACGCCTCAACGTTCGCTTTGCTGGTCGCCTGGATTTGTTCGGGGGTCACGTACATTTTGTCGGGCTCCTGGGTTAGCGCGCTTCATTTGTGCAATGCAACAATCGGCATTGTAGGCGCATGATGTCGAAAGTCAAGGGGTTTATTCGGTAGTGAACCCCTGGGTTGTTGTGTCGCACAATCAACGACAAACTCGAAGTTAGGGCTCCCTTACGTCCGCCGGGCTATCCTGCGGCCGTGGCTCTCGAATATCGGCCGAACGATCCGGGGCTGATCTCCGATCCCTTCCCGATCTACGCCCGGTTGAGGGACGAGGACCCGGCCCATTGGAGCCCTACGCTCAAGAGCTGGGTCCTTACGCGCTACGACGACGTCAAGCGCGTGTGCCTCGACACCGCGGGGATGTCGTCCGACCGGCTGCGTCCGTTCTTCGCTGCGCTCCCCGGCGCCGAGGCGGCGCGGGTCGCGCACCTGATGCGCTACCTCACGCTGTGGATGGTGTTCCGCGATCCGCCCGAGCACACCCGCCTGCGCCGCATTGCGGCCAAGGTGTTCAACGTCCGGTCCATCCAGGCGCTGCGCGGGCAGATCGAATCGGTCAGCCGATGGCTGCTCGATGGGCTGCAGGAACGCGAGGAATTCGACCTCATCGCGCAGTTCGCCGGTCCGCTTCCGGCGCTGGTCATCATGCACATGCTGGGCGTGCCGACGCAGGAGTTGCAGCGGCTGAAGCGCCTGTCGGACGAAATGGCGCTTTTCATCGGCAGCGCGCGCGAGACGCCGGACAAGTATCCGCGCTCCGAGGCGGCGACCGCCGAGATGGCGGCGCTCTTCCGCGATCTCATCGCGACGCGCCGCGCGCGCCCGTCGCGCGACCTGCTGACCGAGCTCGTCCAGGCGGAGGAGCATGGCGAGCGCCTGAGCGACGACGAGCTCGTCGCGACCTGCATGCTGCTGCTCTTCGCCGGGCACGAGACCACCACGCACCACATCGCGAACGGGCTGCGCGCGCTGCTCGCTTTTCCGCAGGAGATGGCACGGCTGCGACAGCGGCCCGAGCTCGCGGCCTCGGCGGTCGAGGAGCTGCTGCGCTACGACGGCCCGACCGGCGCCCAGGTCCGCGTCGTGCAGCAGCCGCAGACGCTGCACGGCAAGGCGTTTGCTCGCGGCGAGCGCGTGTTTCTTCTCATGAACGCCGCCAACCGCGATCCGCGCGCGTTCCACGAACCGGAGCGCCTCGACCTGCAGCGCCGCGGCGTTGCGCATCTCACCTTCGGCTTCGGCGCGCACATCTGCCTCGGGTTCCCGCTCGCCCGGCTGGAAGGCGAGATCGCCCTGCCGGCGCTGCTCGCGCGGTGGAAGACGATCGAGCTCGCCACCGCCGCGCCGCTGGAATGGATTGATTCGATGGTGCTGCGCGGGATGAAGAGCCTGCCGCTGCGCGTGCGAAATTGAGCGGCGAGCCGGATCACCTGCCGCGCCACTTGTGGTGGGTGCTGGCGGCGCTCACCTTCGCGTGGGGATTCAACTGGACCGCGCTTAAGGTGGCGCTAAGCGAGGTGCCGCCCTGGACCTTTCGGAGCCTGTGCCTCGGGCTCGGCTCGGCGGTGTTGTTCGCGGCGCTGCGCGCCGGCGGCCAGCCGCTCGCGGTGCCCAAGGGGCAGTGGGGGCGCCTATGCCTGCTCGCGTTCGTGAACATCACCTGCTGGAACATGCTCATTGCGTTCGGCGTGGCGCTCATCCCTTCCGGGCGCGCCTCGGTTCTCGCCTACACCATGCCGATCTGGGCGATCCCGCTCTCGATGTGGCTGCTTGGCGAGCGCCTCACGCCGCGGCGTCTCGCGGGTCTCGCGCTCGGCACGGTGGCGCTCGTGCTGCTCATGTGGGAGAGCCTGCGCGGGCTCGGGGCGGCGCCCGCCGGCTCGCTCATGGTTCTCGGGGCTGCCCTGAGCTGGGCGCTCGGCACGGTGCTGCAAAAGCGCCTGCCCGTCCGCATGCCGCTTGGGGCGTACACGGCATGGATGATGCTGCTGGGCGGCGTGCCGATCTTCATCGGCACGGCGCTCCTCGAGGACGTGCGCGTGCTGCGCGACGTGAGCCTCGTGCCGGCGCTCGGCGTGGCGTACAACGTTTTCGTCTCGTTCGCCTTTGCGCACTGGGCGTGGATCAAGCTCGCCACGTCGGTGCCCGTCGGGGTGTTCTCCGTAGCCATGCTGATCATCCCGGTGATCGGCGTGCTGAGCGGCGTGGTATTCCTGGGCGAGCGGCCGCGGTGGACCGAGGTTGCCGCGCTCTTCTGCGTGCTGGGCGCGCTCACCACCGTCATCCGTCGTCGATCGCCTTGACGCGCCCGCGCGGGATACGGGCGGGGTTCCAATCAGAGACCGCCTCGTCGAGATCGGCGGTGGCGCGCTGGCCCAGGAATGAAAGCACGCGCGGCAGAAGCTCGCCGCGCCGCGAAGGATCGAGCGCGCGTGCGCCGGTCTGCTTGGAGAGCTTCTCGCCCTTTGCGTTCACCGCCACCGGGACATGGAGGTAGCGCGGCCGCGGATAGCCGAGCAGCTGCTGCAGCAAGAGCTGGCGCCCGGTCGAGTCGATCAGGTCGGCGCCGCGGACCACGTCGGTGATGCCCTGCTCGGCATCGTCGACGACGACTGCGAGCTGGTAGGCGACCTGGCCGTCTGCGCGATACAGGACGAAATCGCCCACTTCGTGCGCGAGATCCTGCTCGCCCGGTCCCTGGATGCGGTCCACGAACGACACTTCGTGGCCGCCTACCGCGAGGCGCAGCGCCCGCGCCGCCCTGCCGGCCGGCAGCCCGTTGCGGCAGGTTCCGGGATAGATCTGGGCGCCGTCCGCGGCGAGCGCGAGAGCCGAATCGGCGATTTCGCTGCGCGTGCAGCCGCACCAGTAGGTACTCGCCTGCAGCTTCTGCAGCGCTTCTTCATAGCGCGCGCTTCGCAGGCTTTGATAGAGGACGGGCCCGTCCCAGGTCAGCCCGAGGCGCTCGAGGCCGCGCAGGATGTCGTCGGCCGCGCCGGGGAGCGTGCGCGGTTGATCGAGGTCCTCGATGCGCACCAGCCAGCGGCCCCGCGCCGCCCGCGCGTCGAGCCAGCTCGCTGCGGCAGCCACGAGCGAGCCGAAGTGCAGCGGTCCGGTCGGCGAAGGTGCGAACCGGCCTACGTACATGGTTGTCTAGAGTACACTGCCGTCCTCTCCCGAAAGGTAGCCGCGTGCCCACCGTCGATCTCACCAAGGAAAACTTCGAACGCACCGTCAACGAAAACGCGATGGTGATCATCGACTTCTGGGCTCCCTGGTGCGGCCCGTGCCGCGGTTTCGCGCCGGTCTACGAGAAAGCCTCGGAAACGCATCCCGACGTGGTGTTCGCCAAGGTCAATACCGACGAAGAGCAAGAGCTCGCCGGCAGCTTCGGCATCCGCTCGATCCCGACGCTGATGGTGTTTCGCGAGAAGGTGATCCTGTTCCAGCAGGCCGGCGCGCTTCCCGGCACCGCGCTCGAGCAGATCATCGCGCAGGCGAAAGCCCTCGACATGGCCAAGGTGCACCAGGAGCTCGCCGCGCAGCCGTCGCAGCCGTCGTCATGATCGAGCTTCGGCGCGCCGCCGAGCGTGGCCACGCCGACCACGGCTGGCTCGATTCGTACCACAGCTTCTCCTTCGCCGATTACTACGACCCGCGTCACATGGGTTACAGCGCCCTGCGCGTCATCAACGAGGATCGCGTCCAGCCCGGCTCGGGCTTCGGCACCCATGGCCACCGCGACATGGAGATCCTGAGCTACGTCCTGGAGGGCTCGCTTGGCCACAAGGATTCCATGGGCAACGGCTCGACCATCGTCCCCGGGGACCTGCAAAGGATGAGCGCGGGTCGCGGCGTGCGTCACAGTGAGTTCAACAACGAGAAGTCGGGCGTTACGCACTTTCTGCAGATCTGGATCGAGCCGGAAGTCGCCGGCATCGAGCCTTCGTACGAGCAGAAGCGCTTCGGCGCCGACGAGAAGCGCGGCCGGCTGCGGCTCATCGCGTCGCGCGACGGGGCCGACGGCTCGGTCACGATTCACCAGGACGCGCGCGTCTACGCCGGCCTCTTCGACGGCGCCGAGCGTGCCGAGCTGCCGCTTTCCCCGGGCCGCAAAGGCTACGTGCACGTCGCGCGCGGCGAGGCCACCGTCAACGGCCAGGCGCTCGGCTCCGGGGACGCCCTGAAGACCGACGCCGGTCCGATCGTCGTCGAGCGCGGCCGTGGCGCCGAAGTGCTGGTGTTCGACCTTCCGGCCGAATAGAAGTCCTCCCTATCGGTTCCATTGCCATAATTCAATGGACGGCGGGGGCGGGGTCTTTCTAGACTCGGCTATCGACATAGACGAGGCGATCATGGAAATCAACACCGGAATTTCCGCCGCCCAGCGCGGCGTGATCGTGCAGGGCCTGTCCAGGCTGCTCGCCGACACCTACGTGCTGTACCTCAAGACGCACGGCTTCCACTGGAACGTCGAGGGCCCGATGTTCCAGACGCTGCACCAGATGTTCATGGAGCAGTACACCGAGACCTGGAACGCGATCGACCTCATCGCCGAGCGCATCCGCTCGCTCGGCGAGTACGCGCCCGCCACCTACCGCGAGTACGCGCGCCTCACGAGCATCAAGGAGACCGAAGGCGTGCCGCGCGCGGAGGAAATGGTCAGGCTGCTGATCGAAGGCCAGGAGGCGGTGGTGCGCACCGCGCGCGAGGCCCTCGGCGTGGCCGACGAGGCGAACGACCAGCCGACGCTGGACCTCCTGACCCAGCGCATGCAGGTTCACGAGAAGAACGCCTGGATGCTGCGCAGCCTGCTGAAGAAGTAACATGTCGGCCGCTATGGGCGGCAGCCGCATCGAGAAGGACAGCTTCGGCGCCATCGAGGTTCCGGCCGAGCGCCTGTGGGGCGCGCAGACCGAGCGCAGCCTGCGCTTCTTCCGCATCTCGAACGAGCGCATGCCGCTCGCGGTGATCCACGCTCTTGCCCGAGTCAAGAAGGCCGCCGCGGCCGTCAACGCCGAGCTGGGCGTTCTCGAAAAGAGGAAGGCCGAGGCGATCCAGCGCGCGGCCGACGAGGTCCTCGCGGGACGCCACGACGCGGAGTTCCCGCTCTCGGTGTGGCAGACCGGATCGGGCACGCAAAGCAACATGAACGTCAACGAGGTGCTCGCCAACCGCGCCTCCGAGCTGCTCGGCGGCGAGCGCGGGGCGAAGCGCGTGGTCCACCCGAACGACGACGTGAACCTCGGACAATCTTCGAACGACATCTTCCCGACCGCCATGCACGTCGCCGCGGTGCTGGCCGTGAACGGCGTGCTCGCGGCGCTGGACCGGCTGCGGAAGGCCTGGCACGAGAAGAGCGTCGCCTTCGACGACATCGTCAAGATCGGCCGCACGCACCTGCAGGACGCGACGCCGCTCACCCTTGGCCAGGAATTCTCGGGCTACGTGGCGCAGCTGGGCCACGCCGCCGCCGCGATCCGCGCTGCCCAAGCCGGCCTGCACGAGCTTGCCATCGGCGGGACGGCGGTCGGCACCGGGCTCAACACCCACCCCGATTTCGCGCCGCGGGTGTGCGCCATCCTTTCGGCCGAGCTCAAGCTCGCCTTCGTCCCGGCCGCGAACAAGTTCGCCGCGCTGGCCGGGCACGAGCCGCTGGTCTTCGCGCACGGCGCGCTGAAGACGCTTGCGACCGCCGTGTTCAAGATCGCGAGCGACGTGCGCCTGGCGGCGTCCGGGCCGCGCTCTGGAATCGGCGAGCTGCGCATTCCGGAGAACGAGCCCGGCAGCTCGATCATGCCGGGCAAGGTGAATCCGACCCAGGTGGAGGCGCTCACCATGGTGGCCGCGCAGGTGATGGCAAACGACGCCGCGGTAAACTTCGGCGGCGCCAGCGGCCACTTCGAGCTCAACGTGTTCAAGCCGCTCATCATTAACGCATTTCTGCAGAGCGCGCGCATGCTTGCCGACGGCTGCCGCTCGTTCGAAGAGCATTGCGTGCGCGGCATCGAGGCCGAAGAGCGGCGCATCCGCGAGCTCGTGGAGCGCTCGCTCATGCTGGTCACCGCGCTTTCGCCGCACATCGGCTACGACCGCGCGGCAGAGATCGCGAAGAAAGCGCATCACGAGGGCAGCACGCTGCGCGAGGCGGCGCTCGCGCTCGGCTACGTGAGCGCGCCGGACTTCGACCGCTGGGTGCGCCCCGAGGCCATGGTCGGCCGGCGCGAACATTGATCGTCGCGCTGATCTCCGGGCGGGGCAGCAACCTCCAGGCGCTGCTCGAGGCGGGGCTGCCGGTGAGCGGCGTGATCAGCAACCGCGCCGACGCCAAGGGGCTCGGGCTCGCCGCAGCCCGCGGCGTGGCCACGCGCGTGGTCGAGCATCGCGCCTTCTCGAGCCGCGAAGCGTTCGAGGCCGCGCTCGGCGCAGAGCTCGAGCGCTTCGCGCCGCGCCTCGTGGTGCTCGCCGGGTTCATGCGGATCTTCACGCCGGGCTTCGTCGCCCGCTACGAGGGCCGCATGCTCAACATCCACCCCTCGTTGCTGCCCGCGTTCCCCGGCCTCGACACTCACGCGCGCGCGCTTGCCGCGGGCGTCAAGCTGCATGGCTGCACGGTTCATTTCGTCGGCGCCGAGCTCGATCACGGTCCGATCGTGGTCCAGGCGGCGGTTCCGGTTCGTCCCGACGACACCGCCGAAAGCCTGGCGGCCCGCGTCCTGCGGCAGGAACACGTCATCTATCCGCGTGCGGCGCGCTGGTTCCTCGAAGACAAGCTTGTCATCAAATCCGGGGTGGTCGGCGTTAGGGGAAATCATGGGCAACTGGTCGTCGCTCCCGATTAGGGCCGTGGCCTGGGCGCTCGCCCTGTTCGCCGCCGCGGCATGGGGCCTGCCGCCGCGGCAGGTGGAGCTCATGTACGAGTTCAGCCGCAACGGCATGGCCCTCGCCGATGTCACCTACGCGCTCGAGCACGACGGGCGCAACTACCGCATCGTCGAGACCACCAAAGGGCGCGGGATTCTCGCGCTGAGCGGCACGACCAAGCGCACGAGCCGCGGCATGGTCACCGCCGAAGGCCTGAAGCCGGTCGAGTTCACCGACGAGCGCACCGGCCGCAACACCGCGCGCGCCAACTTCGACTGGGACAAGAAAACCGTGACGATGCAATACAAAGGCGAGCCGCGCACCGAGCCGCTGCCGCCGACCGCGAGCGATCGACTCGCCTTCGTGCTCGATTTTGCCTTCGCCCCGCAACGCAAGGAAGTCGTGTTCAATCTCTTCGACGGGCGGGGACAGTCGCATCACGTCTACACGAACGGAGGCGCCGACCGGGTCAAGGTTCCCCTCGGCGAGTTCGACGCGGTGCGATTCTTTCGCGGCAACCCTGGTGACGATCGCTCCGAGGTGTGGCTCGCGAAGGACCTCGGCTACCTGCCGGTGAGAGTCCTCGTGACGGAGAAGGACGGCACCCGCTACGAGCAGGTGGCGACCAAGATCGCCACGCCGTGAGGCTGGGGCGCGGCCTCCTGGGCCACGCTGCGGCCGCGCTTTCGCGCCTGCTGGAATTCTCGCTTCCGGCCGACGAGACCCTGTCGCGCTACTTCCGCAGCCATCCCGAGCTCGGCCGGCAGGAGCGTGGTTTCATCGCCGAATCGGCGTACGCGGTGCTGCGCAGGCGCCGCTCGCTCGCGGCGGCGACGGGTTCCTCGTCGCCGGATTCACTCGTCGCCGCCGCCGCCATCAAGGTGCTCGGCCTGTCGGCCCGCTCCCTGGAGGGGCTGGTCGAGCCGGGGCTGGCCGAGCGCATCCGCGCGTTCTCGTTCGCCGCGACGCCGGCCGCGGTGCGCGCGGATCTTCCGGACTGGCTGTGGGAGATGCTGATCGCGGACTACGGCGAGGCGGAAGCCGAGCGCATCGTCCCCGCGCTGCTGAACCCGGCTCCGCTCGACCTGCGGGTGAATCTCGCGCGAACGAGCCGCGAAGACGCGCGGGCGCGCCTCGCCGCCGACGGTATCGAGGCGCATTCCACCCCGTATTCGCCCGCCGGCTTGCGCGTCACGGGCAAGCCGGCCATCAACCGCCTGGCGTTCTTTCGCGACGGCTTGATCGAAGTGCAGGACGAGGGCAGCCAGGTCCTCGCATGGCTGCTCGGCCCGCGCCGCGGAGAAATGGTGGGCGACTATTGCGCCGGCGCCGGCGGCAAGACGCTCGCCGCGGCCATGCTGATGCGCGGGACCGGACGCGTGTACGCGATGGATATTTCGGCGCGCCGGCTGGCCGCGCTGCGTCCGCGCGCCGCCCGCGCCGGGGTCACCAACGTCCACGTCATCGCCCTGTCCGGCGACAACGACCAACGCGCCAAGCGGTTGGCCGGGAAGCTGGACCGGGTGCTGGTCGATGCGCCCTGCAGCGGATCCGGCACGCTGCGCCGCAATCCCGATCTCAAATGGCGCCAAACGGAGCAGGCGGTGGCGCAGCTCGCGCAAAAGCAGCGCGCCATCCTGCGTGCGGCCTCGAGGCTGGTAAAGCCCGGCGGCAGGCTGGTGTACGCAACGTGCAGCATCCTGAAAGCGGAGAACGAGGCCGTCGCAGACGACTTCGCCGCCGCGAGCCCCGAATTCGAATCCGTGTCGTGCGATGCGCTGCTCAGCGAGCAGCGCATACCGCTGCAAACGGGCGCGCGCATGCGCCTGTGGCCTCACGTGCACGGAACCGACGGATTCTTCGCCAGCGCCTTCGTTCGCCGCGTACGGTAAGGAACAATCGCACGCAGCCCGGGTCTTAAAAGCTTCCTTTTCTGACAGGCGGCTTAACAAAAGTTACGACGCGGCGGGCGGCCTTCGCGTAGAATGGCCCGCGCCGTTGGACCATGGCCTAGGACAGCATACAACCAAATGATTATAAAAGGCTTTTTTGATCTACCGTGGTGGGGCTACATAGCCGTCGCGCTCAGCCTTACGCAGGTCACCATCGCGTCCGTCACCATCTATCTGCACCGCTGCCAAGCGCACAGGGCGCTCGACCTCCACCCGCTGGTGTCGCATTTCTTCCGGTTCTGGCTGTGGCTCACCACGGGCATGGTCACCAAGGAATGGGCGGCCATCCATCGCAAGCACCACGCGAAGTGCGAAACCGCCGAGGATCCGCACAGCCCTCAGGTTTACGGGATCAATCGCGTCCTTTGGCTGGGCGTATTCCTGTATGTCAAGGAGTCCTACAACCAGGAAACCCTCGAGCGTTACGGCCATGGCACGCCCGACGATGGGATGGAGCGCAACCTCTACACGCGCCACCCCATGGCCGGCGTTCTGCTGATGCTTCTCATCGATCTGCTGGCGTTCGGCGCCGTTCCCGGAGCGCTCATCTGGATGACGCAAATCGCCTGGATCCCATTCTGGGCCGCGGGCGTGATCAACGGCGTCGGCCACTACTTCGGCTACCGCAGCTACGACGTCGCCGACGCGAGCACCAACATCGTGCCCTGGGGCATCTTCATCGGCGGTGAAGAGCTGCACAACAATCACCACGCCTTCGCCTCGTCGGCGAAGCTGTCCTCCAAATGGTACGAGCTCGATATCGGCTGGCTGTATATCCGCCTGCTCGAGACGTTCGGCCTGGCGACGGTAAAAAAGCTCGCGCCGCAGCCGCGGTTCGCGCCGCCCAAGCCCGCGGCGGATTTCGACACGCTGCACGCCATCATCGCCAACCGCTACGACGTGCTCTCGCGCTACGCGAAGTCGGTGCGGCGCACCTACTCCGAGGAGATGCAACGGCTCAAGCGCTGGTCGCCGCGCGATGCCGAGGTGCTGCGCCCCCTCAAGCGCGCGTTGCTGCGCGGTCAGGCGGCCGCCGGTGCGGAGAGCGCGCGCCTCGCCGAGGCGCTGAAGAATTCGCGCGCCCTCGCGACGGTGATTGCGATGCGCGACGAGCTGGCCGCGCTTTGGGAGCGCTCGCACGCCTCCAAGGAACAGCTCCTGCGCCAGCTTCAGGACTGGTGCCGGCGCGCCGAGGCGAGCGGGGTGGCGCCGCTGGTCGACTTTTCGGCCCGCCTTCGCTCGTACGCCTGAGCGCCTTAGCGCGCTCTTCATTCGCGGCGGCAACGAACCTGCCCGCGTAATCGTCTTCGCTACAGCCACGGCGCCCTGATTCACGGGCGCCGTTTGTTTTCAACCTCCGAAGGTCGCCGCTGTACGGATAGCGGGTCAGGCCAGTCCTTTGCATGGCATGAGCCGGCACTTGCCTATCCAAAGGAGCTTCAACCCATGCACTACCGTACTCTCATCGCAGCCGCAGCCGCCGGGCTCAGCCTCGCTGCATCGGGCATTGCGTCGGCGCAGTCCACGACGCCGACAACCGCCACCGACACCTGGCGCATGCCATACCAGAGCGGATTCTGGGGTCATGCCGGCGCAAGCGTCGGCCAATCGAAGCTGCAGCTCGGCTGTCCGCCCACCGGCAGCTGCGACGACAAGGACACCTCGTTCCGCGTCTTCGCCGGCGGCAGGTTCAACAATGCCATCGGACTCGAGATCGGGCTGATGGACTTCGGCAGGTTCGACCGCGCCGGCGGCGAAACCAAGGCGTACGGGCTCGACATTCCCCTGATCCTCGGTATCCCGTTCGGCAGCAACTCGTCCGTGTTCCTGAAGGCCGGCGTCCACTACAGCAAGACGGAGGTGTCGGCGGCAACCCCGGCGTCGATCCAGACCGGCAAGGAATCCGGCTGGGGTCCGCGCGGCGGGGTCGGCGCGACGTTCGGCCTGACGCCGCAATGGGCGGTGCGTGCCGACTGGGACCGCTATCGCGTGGAGTTCCCGGGAACGAAGGACGACATCGACACGCTGTCGGTCGGCGCCCAGTACACGTTCCGCTGATTCCCCGCTACCGAAGCAAAAAGGCCCGCTGCCGCGGGCCTTCTGTCATTTCAGCTTGGTCTCTTTGTAGATGACGTGCTTGCGCGCCTTGGGATCGTATTTCCTGATCTCCAGCTTGTCGGGCGTGGTGCGCTTGTTCTTGGTGGTGGTGTAGAAGTGGCCGGTGCCGGCGGAGGATTCGAGCTTGATCTTTTCGCGCATGGCTATTTGCCTTTGTTCCTGGCTTTGATTTCGGCGAGCACGGCCTCGACGCCAAGCTTGTCGATGCGGCGCAGCCCGGCGGTGGAGACGCGCAGCCGAACCCAGCGGCTCTGGCTCTCGACCCAGAAGCGCCGGTAGTGGAGATTGGGCTCGAAGGTGCGGATGGTCTTGTTGTTGGCGTGGGACACGTAGTGGCCCTTCATCGGCTTTTTGCCGGTGACCTGGCAGACGCGGGACATCGGAACGACTCCGGAAAAATGCGCCAAACGCGCGAAAGCCGCGGATTTTACTACAACAATCCGCGCTCGGCGAAGGAGATCGCCTGGTGCCCCGCGACGATGAAATGGTCGAGGACCCTGACCTCGACGAGCGCGAGCGCCTCCTTCAGGTTCGCGGTCAGCAGCTCGTCGGCCTGGCTCGGCTGGGCGGCGCCCGAAGGATGATTGTGGGCAAATATCACCGCGGCCGCGTTGCACGCGAGCGCCGCCTTGACGATCTCCCGGGGGTACACGCTCGTCTGCGTCAGCGTGCCCTGGAACGGCTCCTCGAACTTGATCACGCGGTGCTGCGCGTCGAGCCAGATGCAGACGAACACTTCGTGCTGACGTGCGCCGATCGAAAGGCGCAGGTAATCACGCACCGCACCCGGTGACGTTAGCGCATCGGCTTCACGAACGCGCTCCTCTGCCGATCGGCGTGCCAACTCCATTGCCGCGGCGAACTGTGCTGCCTTTGCCGGCCCCAGACCTTTTACGCCGGTCAGCTGTATCCCGGCATTCAGGAGCTTCGTGACGCTGTCGTAAGCCGTGAGAAGCTCGCGCGCAAGATCCACGGCGCTCTTGCCGCGTACCCCCGTCCTCAGAAGCACGGCAACGAGCTCCGCGTCGGTCAGCGCACGCGGCCCATTGGCGAGGAGTCGCTCTCGCGGTCGCTCGGTAACCGCCCACTGGGAAATCGCCATGCCCCCTGCTTTCCCTTAGAATCGTTCTCCCTCTTAAACGGGCCTTCCTGCGTGCCGTTGACGGGCAAAAAGATCTTGCTGGGCATCACCGGCGGCATCGCGGCCTACAAGGCCGCCGAGCTGGTGCGCCTGCTGGCGAAGGCGGGCGCGGACGTGCGCGTCGCGATGACCGCGGCGGCCACCCGCTTCATCGGCTCCACGACGATGCAGGCGCTCTCCGGACAGCCGGTGTGGACCGATCTGTGGGACGCGCGCGTCGACGATTCAATGGGACACATCGAGCTGTCGCGCGACCGGGACCTGATCCTGGTGGCGCCCGCGAGCGCGGACTTCCTTGCCAAGCTCGCGCACGGCCTGTGCGACGACCTTCTCTCCACGCTGTGCGTGGCGCGACGCTGCCCGCTGATGGTGGCGCCGGCGATGAACGTAGAGATGTGGCAGAACCCGGCGACCCAGCGCAACGCCGAAACGCTGCGCGCCGACGGGGTGCACGTCGTCGGACCTGCGTCCGGCGGCCAGGCTTGCGGCGAGATGGGCATGGGCCGCATGACCGAGCCGGCCGACATCCTCGCCGACGTGCAGTTTTTTTTTCGGCCGAGCGAGGCGCCGGGAGCGCTGCGCGGGCGCCGGGTGCTGGTCACCGCGGGTCCCACGGAGGAGCCGATTGACCCCGTGCGCGTCATCACCAACACCAGCTCGGGGAAGATGGGCTACGCGGTCGCGCGCGCCGCGCGCGAGGCGGGCGCCGAAGTCACGCTGATCAGCGGGCCGGTGGCGCTGCCGACGCCCGCCGGAGTGGCCAGGGTGGACGTGCGCACCGCGCGGGAGATGTTCGAAGCGGTGAAGAAAGACGCGGCGCAAGCCGACGTTTTCATCTCGGTGGCCGCGGTCGCCGACTATCGCGTGAAGAACCCCTCCGCGCGGAAGATCAAGAAGGGAAACGGCGCGCCGCGGCTCGAGCTCGAGGAAAACCCGGACATCCTCGCCTGGGTGGCGGCGCTGCCCCGGCCGCCGTTCTGCGTCGGCTTCGCCGCCGAAAGCGAAAACCTGGCCCAGAACGCGAAAGCGAAGCTCGCCAAAAAGAAGCTGCCATTGATCGCCGCCAACATCGCGCAGGACACGATGGGGAGCGACGAAAACGAGATCACGCTGTACGACGCGGGCGGCGAGCACCCGCTCGGCCGCGGGCCGAAGCTCGAGCTCGCGCGCAAGCTGGTCGAGCACGTCGCCAGCAAACTATCCTCCAGGAAATGAACAAGCTCGAAGTCAAGATCCTCGACGAGAGGATGCGCGGCATGCTGCCGCACTACGCCACGGCGGGAGCCGCGGGCCTCGATTTGCGTGCCTGCCTTGAAAAGGAATTGAGGTTGGAGCCCGGCGATAGCCGGCTGGTGTCTTCAGGCATCGCCATCCACGTCGGCGATCCGGGCTATGCGGCGATCATCCTGCCGCGCTCGGGCCTCGGCGCGAAGAGCGGAATCGTGCTCGGCAACCTCGTCGGCCTCATCGACTCGGACTACCAGGGACCGCTCATGGTGTCGCTGTGGAACCGCGGGCGTGAGCCGTTCACGCTGCAGCCGATGGACCGCATCGCGCAGCTCGTCGTGATCCCCGTGGTGCAGGTCGAGTTCGAGGTGGTGCAGGACTTCGCCGCCAGCGCACGCGGCGCCGGCGGCTTCGGGTCTACCGGGAAGGGATAGCGCTCTCTAGCCAAGGGAATCGGCCCAGATCGTTTTTGCCCAGTTCCACGCGTAATTCCCTTCGGCCTCGCTGCGCGCGGCCGAAACGCCGCCCGATCCTTTTACCCCGACCAAGGTTCCCTGCGCCGGGTCCCACTCGTGGACCGAAGATACGCGGATCGCTTCCTTCTGGGAAACGAAGCTGTAGCAGGTGTTCAGGATCTTGAGCGGCTGGGGTTCGCGGTTGTTCAGGAAATCGACGATCGCGCCGGCGGCGATCTTGGCGTGATTGTTGGCCATGCTCGCCGACTTCGGCATCGCCGGCGCCGAGAGCGTGGCGTCGCCCAGGACGTGGATACCCTTCACCGCTTTCGACTCCATGGTGCGCCAGTCGACGTCGCACCAGCGGTTGTTGGTGGTGATGAGGCCTGCCTTTGCGGCGATGTCGCCAGCCCGGTGCGGCGGCACGACATTGAGCACGTCGCCCTTCACGTCCTCGACCTCGAGATGCACGTTCATCGAGGCGGCGTCCACGCCCACCGCCCGCGAGTTGCCCCGGTATTCGATGATTCCGGGATAAAGGTCGGACCAGGCGCGCTTGAACAGTCCGGCCTTGGAGGTGACGTCCGGGTTGGCGTCGAGTATCAGCACCTTCGACCGCGGTTTGGCCTGCTTGAAATAGGCCGCCACCACGCTCGCGCGCTCGTAGGGCCCGGGCGGGCAGCGGTAAGGCTGGACCGGGATCGAGAGCACGTACACACCGCCGTCGCGCATTTGCGTGAGCTGCTGTCGCAGCGCCACCGTCTGCGGGCCCGCCTTCCAGGCATGCAGCACGCGCCCGGACTGCATCGCCTGCTCGTAGCCCTGCACGTCGCCGAACGTGAAGTCGATGCCGGGCGAAACGACCAGGCGCTCGTAAGCGATGTCGCCGCCGCGCGCCAGCCTGACCGACTTCTTCGCCGCATCGATCGCCGTGACTTCGTCGCGAACGACCTGCACGCCGTGTTGGCGCTGCAGGCTGTCGATGCTCCGGGTGATGTCGTCCATGCCGGTGAAGCCGCCCAGCACGAGGTTCGAAATCGGGCATGAAATGAAGCTGGGATCGCGTTCCACCAGCACGACGTCGATCTTGGGATCCCACATGCGGATGTACTTCGCCGCGGTGGCGCCGCCGAAGCCGCCGCCGACGACCACGACCCGCGCCTTGGAGGGTGCGGCGCCCGTCGCGCAGCCGGCGAGGCCGGCCAGGGAGCCCGCTGCCGTGGCCCCCGCGAGTGCGAGGAAATCGCGTCTTTTCATGGTTTACCTCTTCTGCGTGGAGAACCACGCCGCCAGCGCGTCGATTTGCGCATCGGTATAGCCCTTGGCGATCTGGTGCATCACGGTCGCCTGGCGCTGGCCGTCGCGCAAAGCGCGCATCTGCGAGACGATGTAGTCGCGCGGTAGGCCGGCGAGCGGCACCAGCTCGCTGGTCGCCGGTTTTCCATCGGTGCCGTGGCAGATGGCGCAGGGCGCCGCGAGGCGCTGCGCGTCCTGCGCCGACGCGACCGAAACGAAGCACGACATCAATACCGCAACTGCCGCTATTCGCGCCATGAGTCCTCCCGTGGATGGAGGAAAGTAACGCCGGGTCCGGAAAAAAGCAAAGGCCGCCGAACTTGCATCCGGCGGCCTTGGCCCTGGAGAGCTGGCGACGCTACTGGGTGCTGACCGCGGCGGCGGGCTCTTCCTCGAACTTCAGCACGATCTTCTCGGCCTCGCCGATGTCGATGGTGACCTTGCCGCCGTGCTGCAGCTTGCCGAAGAGCAGCTCGTCGGCGAGCGCGCGCCGGATGGTGTCCTGGATGAGCCGCGCCATCGGGCGCGCGCCCATCAGCGGGTCGAAGCCCTTCTTCGCCAGATGCTCCTTGAGCTCCTGCGTGAACTGCGCCTCGACCTTCTTCTCCTGAAGCTGCTCCTCGAGCTGCATCAGGAACTTGTCCACCACGCGCATGATGATGTTGTGGTCGAGCGCGCGGAACGAGATGATCGCGTCGAGCCGGTTCCTGAACTCGGGCGTGAACATCCGCTTGATCGCCTCCATCTCGTCGCCGGTCTGCTTGTTGAGCGTGAAGCCCATGGTGTTCTTGGCGAGCGACTCGGCGCCGGCGTTGGTGGTCATCACGATCACCACGTTGCGGAAGTCGGCCTTGCGCCCGTTGTTGTCGGTGAGCGTGCCGTGGTCCATCACCTGGAGCAGGATGTTGAAGATGTCCGGGTGCGCTTTCTCGATCTCGTCGAGGAGCAGCACCGAGTAGGGCTTCTTGGTGATGGCCTCGGTGAGGAGCCCCCCCTGCTCGAAGCCGACGTATCCCGGAGGCGCGCCGATCAGCCGGCTGACGGCGTGGCGCTCCATGTACTCCGACATGTCGAAGCGGATAAGCTCGATGCCCATACAGTAGGCGAGCTGGCGCGCGACCTCCGTCTTGCCGACCCCGGTGGGGCCGGAGAACAGGAAGTTGCCGATCGGTTTCTGCGGGTTGCCCAGCCCCGAGCGCGCCATCTTGATCGCCGCCGACAGCGCATCGATGGCCTGATCCTGGCCGAAGACGACAGCTTTCAGGTCACGGTCCAGGTTCGCCAGCGCGCTGCGGTCGTCGGTCGACACGCTGCGCGGCGGGATGCGCGCGATCTTGGCGATGATCTCTTCGATCTCGGCCTTGCCGATGATGCGCTTCTGCTTGGCCTTGGGCGCGATGCGCTGCGCCGCGCCCGCCTCGTCGATCACGTCGATCGCCTTGTCGGGGAGGTGCCGGTCGTTGATGTAGCGCGCGGAGAGCTCGGCCGCCGTGGTAAGAGCGTTGGCGGTGTACTTGACGCTGTGGTGCGCCTCGAACCGGGTCTTCAGCCCCTTCAGGATCTCCACGGTCTCGTCCACGGAGGGCTCGACCACGTCGATCTTCTGGAAGCGGCGGGAAAGGGCGTGGTCCTTCTCGAACACGCCGCGGTACTCGTTGTAGGTAGTGGCGCCGATGCACTTCAGCTGGCCGGTGGAGAGTACCGGCTTGAGCAGGTTCGACGCGTCCAGCGTCCCGCCCGAGGCCGCACCGGCGCCGATCACGGTGTGGATCTCGTCGATGAACAGGATCGCGTTGTCCTGCTGCTCGAGCTCGGCGAGCACCGCCTTGAGCCGCTCCTCGAAGTCGCCGCGGTAGCGCGTGCCGGCGAGCAGCGTGCCCATGTCGAGCGCGAACACCGTCGCGCCCTTGAGCACGTCCGGCACCTCGCCGTGCACGATGCGCCGCGCCAGCCCTTCCGCGATCGCGGTCTTGCCGACGCCGGCATCGCCGACGAACAACGGATTGTTCTTCTGCCGGCGGCAGAGCACCTGAATCGTCCGGTTGATCTCGGCGTCGCGGCCAATCAACGGATCGATCTTTCCGTCCTTCGCCTTCTTGTTGAGACTGATGCAGTAGGCTTCAAGCGCGTCGCCCTTTTTCTTGGGCTCGTCGCCGTTCTTCGTGTCCGCTTCCTCCTCGACGCCGCGCGCCGGCCGCGCCTCGGACAGGCCCGGCCGTTTTGCAATGCCGTGGCTGATGTAATTCACCGCGTCATAGCGCGTCATGTCCTGTTCTTGCAGGA
>DASXAO010000099.1:0-9946 GCA_036406675.1 Burkholderiales bacterium | reverse complement strand
GTGGCGAATCAGGGACTCGAACCCCGGACACACGGATTATGATTCCGCTGCTCTAACCAGCTGAGCTAATTCGCCACGTCCGAAGCGGGATGGGCGCCATTATAACCTCGTGGACCACGACCTGATCATCGTCGGCGGCGGACCGGTCGGCGCGAGCCTCGCGCGCGCGGCGCACGGCCTCTCGGTCGCGCTGCTGGCGCACGAGCGCCGTGTCCCGGCGCCGCGCAAGGAGCGCTTCGACGCCCGGGTCTACGCGCTCAGCCCCGCCAACGTCGCCTTCCTGGGGCTCGAGCCCGACCGGCTATCGCCGGTGCACGCCATGCGCGTGTACGGCGACGGCGACGCGCGCATCGAGTTCGACGCCTATCGCGCGGGCGTCGCGGCGCTCGCCTACATCGTCGAGGACTCGGCGCTGCAGGACGCGCTGTGGGAAGGCCTCGACCCGGTGGTGGGCCGCTGCGAAGGGCTCGAGGTCGACGAAGCGCGGGTTCGCGTGCGGCTCGACGGCGCGCGGGAGCTTTCAGGGCGCCTCGTCGTCGCCGCGGACGGCGCCGAGTCGCGAATACGAGAGCTTGCAGGAATAAAAGCCACCCCCAAGCCGTACGGGCAGACCGCCGTGGTCGCCAACTTCGAGTGCGAGCGCGCGCACGCCCACGTCGCGTATCAATGGTTTCAGGGCGGGCCGGTGCTCGCGCTGCTGCCGCTCCCAGGAGCGCACGTGTCGATGGTCTGGTCGTTGGCCTCCGATGAAGCGTCGCGCGTGGCGGCGCTCGAGCCGAAAGCGCTGTGCCGGGAGCTGGAAAGCGCGAGCCGTGGCGCCCTGGGCGGCTTCAAGCTGGTGACGCCCGCCAGGACCTATGCGTTGCGCCGGCTTTCGGCGCGGCGGCTGGTCGCCCCCCGCGTTGCCCTCGCGGGCGACGCCGCGCACGTGATCCATCCCCTTGCCGGGCAGGGGCTCAACCTCGGGCTCCAGGACGCGCGCACCCTGTCACGGATATTGAGCGCGCGGGAGCCGGTGCGCGACGCCGGCGACTGGAAGCTCCTGCGTCGCTATGAGCGGGCGCGCGCAGAGCCTATACTCGCCATGGATGCCATGGTCGACGGCCTGCAACGCTTTTTCGGCGCGCGCGGCGCCTTTGCCGGGCGGCTGCGCAACCACGGATTGAACCTCACCGACCGGCTCGAGGTCGTAAAGAACCTTCTCATCCGCCAGGCGATAAACTGAACCGATGCTGAACCGGATCCTCCTGACGCTCGTCCTCGCCTCGGCCGCGCTCGCCCTGTCCGCGGCCGCGCTGGCCGACGAGGCGTCGCTGCGCCGGACGCTCGAGCCGAAGCTCGGCGTGCCGATCGACGGCATCGAGCCCGGGCCGGTGCCCGGCCTCTTCGAGGTGCGCTACCGCTCGTCGCAGGGCGTGCAGGTGATCTATGTCGACGCGACCGGCAACTACGTGATCCAGGGCAGGATCTTCGACTCGCGCGCCGATTTTCGCGACCTCACCGAGGAACGCCTGCGCAAGCTGAACGCGATCAAGTTCGAGTCGCTGCCGCTCGACCTCGCGGTCAAGATCCAGCGCGGCGACGGCAAGCGCGTGCTGGCGATGTTCTCCGATCCTTATTGCCCGGCGTGCCGCCAGTTCGAGCGCTCGCTCGCGCAGGTCGACAACGTGACGATTTACGTCTTCATGTACCCCGTGATCCGGCCGGAGAACATCGATCACTCGCGCATGGTGTGGTGCTCGGCCGACCGCGCCAAGGCGTGGCTCGAGCTCGCGGCGGCGCCCAAGCCCAAGGTGCCGAACGCGCCCAAGAGCTGCGGCGACCCGGTAGACAAGGTCCTCAAGCTCGGGCGCAGCCTCGCCGTCAACAGCACCCCTACGCTGGTACTCGCCAATGGCGAGCGCGTAAGCGGCGGCCTCGCGCCCGAAGACCTCAAGGAATTGCTCGACCAGCCTCGCTAGGATGCCCCGAAAAAAGCTCGCCCCATGTCGTCCCCGCGAAGGCGGGGACCCAAGTCTTTTACGCGTATGAAGGTCAAGCCAGTCCCTGTGAAATGAATATCGAGTAGAACCGCGTTTCTGCCAGCATTTCTAAATTTCTAAAACGGGGTCCCCGCCTTCGCGGGGACGACTATTCGGGGCTTTTCAGATGTTCCCTAGCCGCTAGTCGGGTCGCGGCGGCGGCTCGCCGCGCGGCCACATCAGCCACATCTTTCCTTGCTGGCGCATGCGCCCTGCGACGGCGCCGGCCTCCGGGCCGGTGCCGAAATAGAAATCGGCGCGCACCGCGCCGCGGATCGCCCCGCCCGTGTCCTGCGCCGTCATCATGCGCTCGAGCTTCTGTTCGGTGATCGGGTGCGTGGTGGCCAGGTAGACCGGCGCGCCGAGCGGCACGTATCGCCGGTCGACCGCGAGGCTGAATTCCGCGGTGAGCGGCACGCCGAGCGCGCCCGGCGGCCCGTCGGCGGCCGGAGGCAGCTCGCGGAAGAACACGTAGCTCGGATTGGAATTGAGCGCCTCTCTCAGCTTGGCAGGATTGGCGGCCGCCCAGGCCTTGATGCCCTGCATGGAGGTCTGGTCGAGCGGCAGCTCGCCGCGGTCGGCGAGGTAGCGGCCGAGCGAGCGGTACGGCTGCCCGTTCTGGTCGGCGAAGCCGATGCGGATGCGCTCGCCGTTCTCGAGCTGCACCTGGCCCGAGCCCTGGATGTGGAGAAAGAAGAGCTCCACCGGGTCGCTCGCCCACGCGATCACCTGCGCGGGCACGCCGCGCATGTCGATCTCGCCGCGCGAAGGGTAGGGAACCACGCGACGGCCATCGAGGCGCCCGCGCAGCCGCATGTTGCGCACGTCGGGGTTGGCCGCGGCCAGATCGACCACGATCAGGTCGTCGGGCACGCCGAAAATGGGATAGCGGTTCGTTTCGCTCTGCGTGCGGCTGCCTTCGATGATCGGCTCGTAGTAGCCGGTGATGAGCCCGCTGTCGGGGCCCTCGGAAGAGGCCAGCGCATAGGGCACGAAATTGGCCTCGAAGAAGGCGCGCGCCGCGCCGGCGTCGTCCGCCGGCACCGACGCCGCGCGCGCGCACACCTGAGCAAAGGCGCCGCTGCGCGGGCAGCCGGCGAGGAACACGCGCAGGCTGCGGTCGAGGCCGGCGCTCGGCCACCCCGGCAGCCCGTCGAACGTGAATTGAAGGTAGACCGCCGTCTCGGGCGCCGGCTTCGCCGGCGGGCACTTCGGGCAGGGGGCGAGCGGCGCGCAGCCCGCCGTCATTACAATCAGTGCCAGAAAGGCGCTCCGCATGTGGGTGGTCTACCTCGAAGTCCTGCTCGCCCTGGGTCTTGCCATCTTCATCGTCTGGTTTACCTGGCCGAAGAAGCGGAAGGACGACGATCAGTGAAGCACGCGCGGAACTGAGAGCATGAACTCGGGAATCGGCGCCTCGAAGCGGGTGCCGTCCGTCGCGACCATCTGGTAGGCGCCTTTCATCGTGCCGACCGCGGTGGCGATTGCCGCGCCGCTCGTGTACTCGAAGCTTTGGCCGGGCTCGAGCAGCGGCTGCGCGCCCACCACGCCGAGGCCGCGCACTTCCTGCACCTGGCCCTGTGCGTCGGTGATGATCCAGTGCCGGCTGATGAGCTGCGCGGCGACGCTCCCGGTGTTGCGCAGGGTAATGGTGTAAGCGAAGACGAATCGGCCGGCGGCTTCGTCGGACTGCTCGGCGAGGTATTGCGTCGTCGCGGCCACGTCGATCGAATACGGTGGATCGTCTGCCATGAGCGATTATGCTGCGCCGCCGAGCAGGGCGCGCATCCTTGTGGCCGCAAGCTGCATCGGCGCCTTCCAGTCGCCGTCGACCTCCTGCCGGAGAAGCGTCAGGCTCGGATACCACGGGCTATCGTCGCGCTGCGTAAACCAGTACCACAGCGTGCCCAGGCGCCTCGCGAGCAACACCAGGCCCGGCTGACCGAGCGCACCGCTCAGGTGCGCGTTGACGGTGCTCGTGGTGATCACGAGATCGCAGGCCGACTGCAGCGCGGCGAGGCCGTCGAGATCATTGAACACATCGAGCCCGGGAAGCGTCGCGATCGAGACGCCGAAACGCCGCTCCGCGTCGCGCCGCTCCTCGGCCACATCGCCGTACTGCAGGCTGACGAAACTGACGCCGGGCTGCGCCAGCAGCGGTCCCCATTCGGCGAGCGGCGCGCTTTTCTCGTTGGCCAGCTCCGGATTGCTGCTGCGCCACGCGATTCCGACGAGGGGCGAATTTCGCTGCCCGAGCATTTCCCGGTAGCGCACGCGACGATCGGGATCGGCGGCGAGGTAGCCGCGGTGACGCGGAAACGCGTCGAACGAACGCCGCAGATAGCGCCCGAGCGACGCGAGAGGAAGCACGTGGTCGAAGCGCCTGACGTCGACGCGAGGCGGATCGGTTTGTGCAGCCACCGTCAGGCCCGGGAACGAGCGCCGGAAAAGCTCGACCAGCCGCGCGTCGGTCTCGAGGGTTACGCGCGCGCCGGCCTGGGCCGCTTCCAGGGCCATGCGCGCGTACAGGATGTGATCGCCGATCCCTTGCTCGCCCCATAAGAGCGCGCTGCCGGCAAGCGGAGGGCCGCCCCGCACGGAGAAGCGCGGTGGCGGCGAGTCCGCGCGGGCCCAGCGTGCTTCGTACCTCTCCCAGCCCTCGGCCAGCTCGCCGCGCTCCAGCAACGACAGCGCGAGGTTCCACGAGGCGAAGTCGTGCGCGGGGTCGAGCTGGAGTGCCGTCCGCAGGCTTGCCTCGCTTTCGGGTTCGCGGCCGACGCGGCGCAGCGCGATGCCCAGGTTGGCGTGGAGATCGCCGCTCTGCGGATGCAGCGCGAGGGCTTTCGTGTAGGCCTCGATCGCGGCGTCGAACTCGCGTGCTCCCATGAGCGCGTTTCCCAGGCCCGCCCAGGCGTCGGCGACGTGCGGGGCGAGCTCCACCGCGCGCCGACACGCGCCCAGCGCTTCGAGGGGGCGTTTTTCCCCGTGCAGCGCCCGCCCGAGGTTGATCCAGGCCGCGACGAACCGGGGGTCGAGCTCGAGCGCACGTCGGCACGCGTCCTCGCCTTCCGCGTACCGGCGCGAGTTGCACAGCGCATTGCCGAGATTGCTCCATATCGGCGCGAGGCCGGGATTGGCATCGATCGCCTCGCGGTAGGCCGCCACCTGCTCCGCGATGGCGCCCTTGGCGCCCAGCAGCCCGCCCAGGTTGCTCCAGGCCTCTGCGTAGCGCGGCTGGTATTCCAAGGCACGGCGATACGCCGCCTCCGCATCTTCCACCCTGCCAAGACCGGCCAGCGCTGCACCCAGGTTGAACCAGGCCGCGGCATTGCCCGGCTCGATCTCGATCGCCCCCACGGCCGCGGCACGTGCATCCGCGAAGCGGCTCTCCCGGCGCAGGCGCTGCGCCAACGAAACCAGCTCGCGGGGATCGGCGGACATGCGCTCGGGATATTACGGTCAACCGGGCTAGAATTCCCGCCGCATGGCCTTTCGCATCGCTCCCAGCATTCTGTCCGCCGACTTCGCGCGCCTGGGCGAGGAAGTGCGCGCAGTGGTGGATGCCGGCGCTGATCTCATCCACTTCGACGTGATGGACAACCATTACGTTCCGAACCTGACCGTCGGGCCGCTGGTGTGCGCCGCGATCCGGCCGCACGTGAGCGTGCCGCTCGACGTTCACTTGATGGTGCGGCCGGTGGACCGCCTGGTGCAGGACTTCGCCCAGGCCGGCGCGAACATCATCAGCTTCCACCCCGAAGCCTCCGATCACGTCGACCGCACGCTGTCGCTGATCCGCGAGCACGGCTGCAAGGCGGGCCTGGTGTTCAATCCTGCGACGCCGCTCGCCTGGCTCGACCATGCGCTCGACAAGCTCGATCTCGTGCTCCTCATGTCGGTCAATCCGGGGTTCGGCGGGCAGCAGTTCATCTCCTCGGTGCTGCCGAAGATCGCCGAGGCGCGCCGGCGCATCGCCGCCGCCGGCCGCGACATCTGGCTCGAGGTCGACGGCGGAGTGAAGACCGACAACATCGCCGAGGTCGCGCGCGCGGGCGCCGATACCTTCGTGTCGGGCTCGGCCATTTTCGGCGCCAAGGACTACGCCGCGACCCTCCGCGACATGCGCGCGCGGCTTGCCGCAGTGGTATAGTCCGATCCGCCGTGCAGCCCTTCCCTGCACAACTCGAGACTCTCTCCTGGCGTAGCTGGCGCCGCTGGCGCCGCTAACCCACTCGCGTCCCCGCGCGGCTCGGGGCCGCGCTCCACCCAGGCCGCAACGCAGTACCCTCTGGTGCAAAAGTTGGAGAGCGTTTCATGACTGAGCTGGAATTTCAAAGGCTCGCCTCGCAGGGCTACACCCGCATCCCGGTTTTCGCCGAGGCCCGCGCCGATCTCTATACGCCGCTAGCGCTGTATGCGCAGCTTGCGAACGGGCCGTATTCGTACCTTCTCGAGTCGGTCGTGGGCGGCGAGCGCTTCGGCCGCTACTCCTTCATCGGCCTCGCCTGCAGCGAGCGAATAGTGGCAACCGCCACGGCGCGGGGCTTTTTGGTGCGGCGTATCGTGCGCGACTCGCGCGGCGCCGACGTGTGCGTGGAGCGGCTGGACGACGCCGATCCGTACGCCTACCTGCGCGCCTGGCTACAGCGGCATAAGGCGGCGCCGGTGCCGGCGGCGTTGCGCTTCGGCGGGGGCCTGGTCGGCTACTTCGCTTACGAGACCGTGCGGCATATCGAGCCGACTGCGCTCGGGGCGGCGAAACCCGACCCGCTCGGGACGCCGGACATGATCCTGCTCGTCTCCGACGAGCTCGCCGTGGTCGACAACGTGCTCGGCAAGCTCTACATCGTGGTCTACGCCGATCCGCGAGAGCCCGACGCATGGCGCGTCGCGCACGAACGCGTGCGCAAGCTGAAAGCCCGCCTGACGGCGCCGCTGCCGCGCGAGCTGGTGCTGAGCGAGCTTCCGGACGAAGCGCGTCCAGCGCAGGTGGAGCGCAGCTTCACCGAGGCCGGCTTCCTCGAGTCGGTGAAGCGGGCGAAGGAGCACATCCTGGCCGGCGACGTGATGCAGGTGCAGATCTCGCAGCGCTCGTCGCGCGAGTTCACTGCGCCGCCGCTCGAGCTCTACCGGGCGCTTAGGGGCCTGAACCCTTCGCCTTACATGTTCTATTTCGACTTCGGCGACCATCACGTCGTCGGCGCCTCGCCGGAGATCCTGGTGCGGCTCGCCGGCGACACCGTGACGCTGCGGCCGATCGCCGGGACGCGGCCGCGCGGGCGCACGCCGGAAGAGGACGCGGCGGTCGCCGCCGAGCTGCTGGCCGACGAGAAGGAGCGCGCCGAGCACGTGATGCTCATCGACCTCGGCCGCAACGACGTCGGCCGCATCGCGGCCACCGGCAGCGTGAAGGTGACCGAGAGGATGGTGGTCGAGCGCTACTCGCACGTCATGCACATCGTCTCGAACGTCGAGGGCCGCGTGCGCCCGGGACTGGACGCGATCGACGTGCTGCGGGCGAGCTTCCCCGCGGGCACCGTCACCGGCGCGCCGAAGGTGAGGGCGATGCAGATCATCGACGAGCTCGAGCCGGTGAAGCGCGGCATCTACAGCGGCGCGGTCGGGTACCTCGGCTTCAACGGCGACATGGACGTCGCCATCGCGATCCGCACCGCGGTGGTCAAGGACGGCAAGCTCCATGCCCAGGCGGCCGCGGGCATCGTCGCGGACTCCGATCCGCGCTCGGAATGGCTCGAGACCCAGCACAAGGCGCGCGCGCTGCTCAAGGCGGCGGAGCTCGCCTCGAGCGAAAAGCTGGTGGAGGCGGCGTGATCGCGCTGATCGACAACTACGACTCCTTCACCTACAACCTCGCGCAGTACCTGGGCGAGCTCGGCGCCGAGGTGCGGGTGTTCCGCAACGACGAGATCGCGGTCGACGAAGTCGCCGCGCTGGGACCGTCGCACGTCGTGCTCTCGCCCGGCCCCGGCACGCCGGACGACGCCGGCATCACGCTTGCCCTGATCGCGAAGCTCGCGGGCAGCGTGCCGCTCCTCGGCGTGTGCCTCGGGCACCAGGCGATCGGGCAGGCTTTCGGCGGCAAGGTGGTGCGCGCGGGGCGCGTGATGCATGGCAAGGTGTCGCACATCCGCCACGACGGCGGCGGGGTTTTCACGGGGGTTCCGGACGAATTCGCGGCCACCCGGTATCACTCGCTGGTGGTCGAGCGCGAGAGCCTGCCGGCCTGCCTCGCCGTGACGGCGCAGTCCGAGGACGGCGAGATCATGGGGCTGCGCCACCGCGGCCTCGCGGTGGAAGGGGTGCAGTTCCACCCCGAAGCGCTGCTCACCGAGCACGGGCACAGAATGCTGCAGAATTTCCTAGAGGGAAACGCCACGGGAAACGCTATGGGGAGGGACTTATGAAGCAGATCACGGCAGCCGAAGCGATCCAGCGCACGGTCGAGCACCGCGAGGTGTTCCACGACGAGATGCTGCACGTCATGCGCCAGATCATGCGCGGCGAGCTCACGCCGGCGCAGATCGCCGGCTTCATCATCGGCCTGCGGGTCAAGAAGGAGACCATCGGCGAGATCGCGGCCGCCGCGCAGGTCATGCGCGAGCTCGCCACGCACGTCGAGGTGCGCGATCGCAGCCACCTCGTCGACACCTGCGGCACGGGCGGCGACGCCGCCCACACCTTCAACGTATCGACCTGCGCCTCGTTCGTCGCCGCGGCCGCCGGCGCCAAGGTGGCAAAGCACATCGGGCGCTCGGTGTCGTCGTCCTCCGGCAGCGCCGAGGTGCTCGAGGCGCTCGGCGCGAACATCGCGATGACGCCGGCGCAGACCGCGGAAGCGATCGACCGGATCGGCCTGGGCTTCATGTTCGCGCCGGCGCACCACTCCGCGATGAAATACGCCGCGCCGGTCAGGAAGGAGCTCGGCGTGCGCACCATTTTCAACATCCTCGGGCCGCTCACCAACCCGGCGGGCGCGGAGAACCAGGTGCTCGGCGTGTTCCACCCGGACCTCGTCGGCATCCAGGTGCGCGTGCTGCAGCGCCTAGGCTCGCGGCACGTGATGGCGGTGTACGGCCTCGACGGCCTGGACGAGATCTCGGTGTCGGCCGAGACCATGGTCGGCGAGCTGGTGAACGGCGAGATCCGCGAGTACAACCTGCATCCGTCGCATTTCGGCCTGGAGCTCTACGACCGCCGCGCGATCCAGGTTCAGGGCGTGGACGAGTCGAGGGAGATGATGTTCGCGGTCCTGGGCAACCAGCCGGGGCCGGCGCACAACATCGTGGCGCTGAACGCCGGCGCCGCGATCTACGTCGGCGGGCTCGCGAAGACCCACAAGGAGGGCGTCGAGCGCGCGCGCGGCGCGATCGCGAGCGGCGATGCCAGGCGCAAGCTCGACGAGTACGTCGCCTTCGGCAGGAAGCTGAAGACTTGAGCATCCTGGACCGCATCATGGCGGTGAAGCGCGCCGAGGTCGCGGCCGCGAAGACCGCCGTTCCCTCGTCCCTGCTGGAAGAATTGGCGGCCAAACAAAAGCCGCCGCGTGACTTCGTATCAGCGCTGAGACACAAAATCGGGGCGGGCAAAGCGGCGGTCATTGCCGAGATCAAGCGCGCGAGCCCCTCGAAGGGCGTGATGCGGGAGCAGTTCGACCCGGCGGAGATCGCGAAGAGCTATGCCGCGGGCGGCGCTGCGTGCCTCTCGGTGCTGACCGACCGCGAATTCTTCCAGGGCGCGCCCGAGCACCTCGCCGCGGCGCGCGCCGCCTGCGCGCTGCCTTCGCTGCGCAAGGACTTCGTCTTCGACCCCTACCAGGTGCTCGAAGCGCGCGCGATGGGCGCCGACTGCATCCTCCTGATCGCCGCCTGCCTGTCGACGGCGGAGATGAAAGCGCTCGAGGCGGT
>DASXAO010000098.1:0-4540 GCA_036406675.1 Burkholderiales bacterium | reverse complement strand
CGCGGCGATCGAGCAGAAGACGGGCGCGAAGTTCACCTACATCCCGTTCAAGGGCGGCGGCGCGGTGGCGACGCAGCTCGTCGGCGGCCACGTCGACTCCACGGTGAACAACCCGATCGAGGCGGTGGCGCACTGGCGCTCGGGCGCGTTGCGGCCCCTGTGCGTGTTCGACACGAAGCGCATGCCCTACAAGGAGAAGGTGACGAAGGACATGTCCTGGGGTGACATTCCCACCTGCAAGGAGTCCGGGCTGGACGTCGACTACCTGATGCTGCGCGGCATCTTCACCGCCCCCGGCGTGAAGCCCGACCAGGTCCAGTACTACACCGACCTCTTCAAGAAGGTGATGGCGACGCCCGAGTGGGAGAAGCTCATGGAAGAGGGCGCCTTCAACAAGACCGCGCTCACCGGCAAGGAGTACGCCGACTGGGTGGCCAAAGAGGAGCAGCGCCACATCTCGCTGATGAAGGCGGCCGGCTTCATCGCCGGCAAATGACCGAGGAGCGCGAAGGGCGGGTCGCGTTCCGCATCAAGAGCGCCGAGGTCGCGGTAGCGGCGCTCTTTCTCGCCACGGGCGCCCTGGTCATGTACGACAGCGTGCGCCTGGGTGCGACCTGGGGCGACGACGGACCCAAGCCGGGCTACTTTCCGTTCTACATCGGGCTGATCATGACGGTCGCGGCGCTGGTGAATCTGGCGCGCGGCTTCAAGATCCCCGCGGAGAAGAACGGGCCCTTCGTGCTAGCTCAGCAGCTCAAGATGGTGCTGACGGTGCTCGTTCCCACCGCGATCTACGTCGGCGCGATCTCCCAGGTCGGCATCTACGTCTCCTCGATCGTGTTCATCGCCTTCTTCATGCGCTGGCTGGGCAAGTTCGCCTGGTGGAAGGTGGCCGCGGTCAGCTTCGGCACCACGGTGGCGCTCTTCCTGGTGTTCGAGCGCTGGTTCCTGGTGCCGCTGCCCAAGGGTCCCATCGAAGCTTTCCTCGGGGTGAACTGAAGTGGCAGAAATCCAGGCCCTCGCCGGGGGCTTCGCCGTCGCGTTCTCGCTGAAGAACCTGCTGTTCATGTTCATCGGGGTCGTCCTCGGCGTGATCATCGGCGTGCTGCCGGGCCTGGGCGGCGCCAACGGCGTCGCCATCCTGCTGCCGCTCACCTTCACCATGGCGCAGACGCCCGGCGGCGCCACCTCGGCCATCATCCTGCTCTCCTGCATCTACTGGGGCGCGCTCTTCGGCGGCGCGATCACGTCGATTCTCTTCAACATCCCGGGGGAGCCCTGGTCGGTGGCGACGACCTTCGACGGCTATCCGCTCGCGCAGCAGGGCCGCGCGGGCAACGCGCTCACCGCGGCGTTCACCTCTTCGTTCATCGGCGCGCTGGTGGCGGTGATCCTGATCACCTTCCTCTCGCCGGTGATCGCCAACTTCGCGCTCGAGTTCGGCCCGCCGGAATTCTTCTCGGTGTACTTCCTCACCTTCTGCGCCTTCATCGGCACCAGCAAGGAGCCGCCGTTCAAGACGCTCGCCGCGATGATGCTCGGCTTCGCGCTCGCCGCGGTCGGCACCGACCCGGTGACGGGCACGCTGCGCCTCACCTTCGGCTCCACCAGCCTGCTCACCGGCTTCGATTTCCTGGTCGCGGTGATCGGCCTCTTCGGCATCGGCGAGATCCTGCTCACCCTCGAGGAAGGGCTCGCGTTCCGCGGCGCCAAGGCGAAGCTCAACATACGCGTGGTGCTCGACACCTGGAAAGAGCTGCCGCGCTACTGGCTCACGTCGCTGCGCTCCTCCGCGGTCGGCTGCTTCATGGGCATCGTGCCGGGCGGCGCCACGCCTGCCTCCTTCATGAGCTACGGCGTGGCGCGGCGTTTCTCGCGCGACGGCGACAAGTTCGGCACCGGCAAGGTCGAGGGCGTGGTGGCGCCCGAGACGGCCGCGCACGCCGCCGGCACCTCGGCGCTGCTGCCGATGATCACGCTCGGCGTGCCGGGCTCGCCCACCGCGGCGGTGCTGCTCGGCGGCCTGATGATCTGGGGCCTGCAGCCCGGTCCGCTGCTGTTCGTCGAGAAGCCCGACTTCGTGTGGGGCCTGATCGCGAGCATGTACCTCGGCAACATCGCGGGCCTGATCGTCGTGCTCACCTGCGTGCCGCTCTTCGCCGCGATCCTGCGCGTGCCGTTCTCGGTGATCGCGCCGATCATCGTCGTGGTGTGCGCGATCGGTGCCTACACCGTGCACAACGCCGTGTTCGACGTCTGGATGATGGTGGTGTTCGGCGTGCTGGGCTATCTCTTCAAGAAGCTCCAGTACCCGCTCGCGCCGCTCGTGCTCGCGATCGTGCTCGGCGACGCCGCCGAGGCCTCGTTCCGCCAGGCCATGCTCGTGTCGCTGGGCGACGTCAGGATTTTCTTCTCGAACGGGCTGGTCGGCGGCCTCACCACCCTCGCGCTGCTCCTGCTCTTCTGGCCGCTCGCTTCCTGGCTGCTCGGCAAGGCGAGGAAACGCTAGCCTGGACCGGGGCGCGCCCGCGCACGGCGCAGCGCCTCGATCGCGATCAGGTTCAGGACCGCCGGGACGATGAAAAGCAGGTTCACTGCCCGCGTGATGCCGCGATCCTCGAAGAGCAGCGCGTAACCCAAAAGCGCCGCGACGCCCGCGTTGAGCAGCAGTGCACTCCAGCGCATCGGGCGCTCGGCGATGCGCGAGGTGAGCGCGCCAATGCTCGCCGCTATCACGGCGAGAAGCACCGCCGAGAACCCCGCGACCCCGACGCCCACCGGCGCGTCGTAAACGAAAAACAGGAGCGGCGTCGAACCCAGCACCAGGTTGCCGGCGATAGCGAGCGTGCGAAGCACGCGCAGTCCGCGCGGCAACAGCGGCTCGCCGATGTCCGCGACCGACGCCTTCGGTGGCGAGTACGGATTGCTCAACCCAGCTTCTGCTTCAGGCGCGAGAGCGTCTCGGGCGTGAGGTTGAGGTAGGCGGCGAGCTCCTTCTTCGGAATCCGGCCGGCGAGCTCGGGGTGCTTCCGCTGGAAGCGCGACAGCCGCCCGGGCGCGTCGAGAAGGTGCAGCGTGATCGTGTGCGCCATCACCTCGGACATGAGCTTCATCACCTCGTACTCGAAGCGCGCCTTGAGCGCGGGATTGTGGTCGAGGAACTCGGCCCACACCGGCATCGGCAGCTCGGCGGTGCGCGCCTTGGTCACGGCAACGATCGAGTAGGGCACCGGCGTCCTGAGCCGCCACGCCGCGTAGGAGGTGTCCATCTCGGTCTCGGCGGCGAAGCGCAGGATCATCTCGCGGCCCTCCGGATTGGACACCACGCGCTTCACCATGCCCTCGAGGACGAAGAACTGCTCCATTTCCTCGTCGCCCTGGCGCACCAGCGGGTCGCCCTTGCGATAATCGGCCACCAGCAGAAGCGGCTCGAGCTCGGCCCACTGCGCCTGGCTCATGCCTTGCAGCAGCAGGTTCTGCCGCAGCTGGAGACGGATGCTGTTGCGCTGGGGATGGCTGAGTAAGGCCGTCATTCGGGGTGGATTTTAGTCGGCTTGACCTCAGTCAAGGCCGGGGACGCGGAGCGATTCTTACCATAACGGTCCCTCATAGGAGCAAGCCTCATGGGCACTGCCGAACCCCAAGTCGCCACCGCCACTGAAGCCGCTGTATCGCCGACGACCGATGGTTTTCAGCTGGTCATCGATGCCCTCAAGCTGAACGGCCTCGACACGATCTACGGCCTGCCGGGAATTCCCATCACCGACCTCACGCGCCGCGCGCAGGCCGCCGGGATGCGGGTGCTGTCGTTCCGCCACGAGCAGAGCGCGGGCTACGCCGCCTCGATCGCGGGATTTCTGACCCAGAAGCCGGGCATCTGCCTGACCGTTTCGGCCCCGGGCTTCCTGAACGGCCTCAACGCGCTCGCGCACGCCACGGTCAACTGCTTCCCGATGATCCTGATCAGCGGCTCGAGCGAGCGCGAGATCGTGGATCTCATGCAGGGTGACTACGAGGAGATGGACCAGCTTGCGATCGCCAAGCCGCTCGCCAAGGCCGCCTTTCGCGTGCTGCACGCCGAGGACATCGGTGTCGGCGTCGCCCGCGCCATCCGCGCCGCCGTGTCCGGGCGTCCGGGGGGCGTCTATCTCGATCTGCCTGCGAAGCTTTTCCCGCAGACGATCGAGGCGGAAGCGGGGAAAAAATCGCTCATCAAGGTCGTCGATCCCGCGCCGCGCCAGATACCGGCTGCGGAAGCCGTGAAGCGCGCGCTGGATCTGCTGAAGAGCGCCAGGCGTCCGCTCATCGTCCTGGGCAAGGGCGCGGCGTACGCTCAGGCCGATGCGGACATCCGGGCGCTGGTCGAGAAGACCGGCATCCCGTACCTGCCGATGTCGATGGCGAAGGGACTGCTGCCCGACACGCACGAGCAGTCGGCTTCCGCGGCGCGCTCGTACGTCCTGCCGGAAGCGGATGTGGTCATGCTGATCGGCGCGCGGCTCAACTGGCTCCTTTCGCACGGCAAGGGCAAGACCTGGGG
>DASXAO010000097.1:0-5526 GCA_036406675.1 Burkholderiales bacterium | reverse complement strand
CACCGGCAGGACCGGCACGCCGAAGAGCCGCGGCCCGCCGTCGACGGTGAGCACGATCGCCGAGCCGATCACCAGCGACGCGGTCATGATGCCCATCGTCGCGCGGTTGAGCGTGCGGTCGATGCGCAGCCCGAAGCTGTCGAGGCGCTTCAGGTCGAGGTCGATGCGCGCCTTGCCGCGGCGCGCCTCGCGCAGGAGGCGCGCGAGGTCGCGCGGCACGCTCGCGGCGACGTCGAAGAACTCCTCGAGCGCGTTGCGCCCGCGCCGCCAGAGCTCCGCCGGCTGGTGTCGCTCGGCGAGCGCGCGCCGCACGAACGGCGTGAGGTGCTGCACGATGTGCAGGTCGGGATCGTATTGCCGGCCGAGGCCCTCGAGCGAGATCAGGGTCTTGAACATGAGCGAGAGGTCCGCCGGAAGCACGATCGAGTGCTCCCGGACGATGGCGGCGAACTGGCGGATCGCGGCGCCGATGCGGATGTCCTTGAGCGGCACGCCCTCGAAATCGAACACCAGCTCGTTCATGTCGGCGCCGAGCCGCGCGTCGTCGACGCGGGCCTCGCCCGCCCAGTCGAGCAGCACCTCGAGCATCGGCTCCTCGGCCATGCGCGCGAGCCCCGCGAGGAGGTCGATCACCTGGCGGCGGCGCTGCGGCGAGAGCCGCCCGACCATGCCGAAGTCGATCACCACGATGCGGTTGCCGGGCAGGTAGAACACGTTGCCCGGGTGCGGGTCGGCGTGGAACAGGCCGTCGATCAGGATCATCTTGAGGAACACGTCCACGCCGCGCGCCGCGAGCGCCTTGCGGTCGAGCCCCGCCGCCGCCACCGCGGCCGGGTCGGTCGCGGGCACGCCCTCGACGTGCTCCTGCACCAGCAGCACCTCGCTGGTCCACTCCGGGAAGATGCGCGGGATGACGACGTGCGGGTCGCCGGCGAAGTTCTGCGCGAAGCGCTGGATGTTGCGCGTCTCGGTGGCGAAATCGACCTCGCGCTCGAGCGAGCGCGCGAACTGCGCCGCGATCTCGGCCGGCCGGTAGCGCCGCGCCTCGGGCATCTCGGCCTCGATCAGCTCCGACACGCGCCGCAGCAGGCGCAGGTCCGCGTCGATCTTCTCGCGCACGCCGGGGCGCCGGATCTTGAGCACCACCGGGGTGCCGTCGGCGAGCCGCGCCCGGTGGACCTGGGCGATCGAGGCCGCGCCCTGGGCGTGGGTGTCGATGTCGCGGAACACCTCGAAGGGCGAGCGTCCGAGCGCGCGCTCGAGGTCGGGCACCAGCGCCTCGAACGGCACCGGCGGCACCTGGGCGTGCAGCTTCTCGAGCTCCTCGATCCAGCGCGGCGGGAAGAGATCCACGCGCGTCGCCATGACCTGCCCGAGCTTGACGAACGTCGGGCCGAGCTCCTCGAGCGCCATGCGCACGCGGCTCGCCTGGTCGAGCCTGGGCGAAGCGCTGCCGGCGCCGAAGTTGAGCATGCGCCCGGCGCGCTCGAGCACGCCGGCGATGCCGATCCTCTGCACGAAGTCGCCCAGGCCGTGGCGGATGAACACCGAGGCGATCTCATGCAGGCGCGGCAGCTCCCGCATGATGCCGAAGGTTTCGCGCAGCATTGCAGCGCGGCTACGGACCGGGCTTGCCGCGATCCCGCTTGTCGAGCGCGTCGGCCATGCCCGCGAGCACGCCGCCGGCGAGGTGCGCGAAGCGCGCGCCGAACTCGCCGGCGAGCTCGAGCCCGCCGAGGGTGAACCCGGCCATCAGGCGCGCGCTGCGCCGCCCGGTCTCGGTGCCGGCGTGCGCCGCCTGGCGCACCAGCTCGGAGAGCTCGGGGCGCACGCGCTCGTTGGCGGAGCGCGCTACCTGCTCGACCGTGGCGACGAAGTCCTCCTCGATCTTGCGCAGCCCGGCCGCCGCCTGCTTGAGCTCGTTCTCCGAGATGCCGCGGCCCGCCGCCACCATCTGGCGCAGCGCCTCGCTGCCCGCCTGCACCGACGCGCTGAGCGCCCCGTCCATGCCGCGGAAGCCTTCCGCGAGGGTCTGGCGCACGCCGAGCCGGCCGCCCTCGGCGCCGCGGCTGATGCCCTCGGTCACCGAGCGCACCACGTCGCGGATGGCTTCGCGGTCGAAGCGGCGCGCCTTCAGCGCCTCGAGCGTCAGGTCGTGGACGCGGGCGCGGATGTCGTCGCCCTGCTTCGCCGATTCGGTCGCCGCATCGCGGATTTCGTCGTTCATTTCGCCTCCGGGGTAAGCCCGAGGTCTTCTGCAAGCTCCGGTCCCGGGAAATGGAAGCGCACCGGGCCGTCGGGCAGCGCATTGAGGAACTGCTTGAGATAGGGATCTTCGGAGCGGCTCACCTGTTCGGGCGTGCCCTGGCCGAGCACCGAGCCGTCGGCGATCACGTAGACGTAGTCGGAGACCTTGAGCGATTCCTTGATGTCGTAGGTCACCAGGATCGACGTCAGGCCGAAAGCGTCGTTCAGCTGCCGGATGAGCTGGCCGACCTGGTTGAGCGAGATCGGGTCGAGGCCGGCGAACGGCTCGTCGTACATCACGAGCCGCGGGTCGGTGGCGATCGCGCGCGCGAGCGCCACGCGCCGCGTCATGCCGCCGGAGAGATCCGCCGTGCGCATGCCGCTCGCGCCGCGCAGCCCGACGGCGTGCAGCTTCATCAGCACCATCCGGCGGGTAAGCTCGTCGGGCAGCGCGAAGTTCTCGACGATCGGAAAGGCGACGTTGTCGAACACCGAGAGGTCGCTGAAGAGGCCCGAGGTCTGGAACATCATGCCCATGTCGAGGCGCAGCTCGTAGAGCTCGTCGGGCGAGAGCTTGTGGACGTCCTTGCCCGCGACCTTGACGCTGCCGCGCGCGGGCGCGAGCTGACCGCCGATCAGCTTGAGCAGCGTCGACTTGCCCGAGCCGCTGCCGCCGAGGATCGCCACCACCTTGCCCTGCGGGATGGCGAGCGACAGGCCGCGGAAGATCTCGAGATCGCCGTAGGAGAAGCCCAGACCCTCGACCTGCACGTGATTCTTGCCCACGTCGTGGTTCCGGCCCATGCGTCTACTATACCGCCGTGGCCGCCCATCCTTACGCCGCGCTGACCCCGGAGGTGGTGCTCGACGCGTGCGACGCATCGGGGTTGCGCGCCGACGGGCGCCTTCTGCCCCTCAACAGCTACGAAAACCGGGTCTACCAGGTCTGGCTCGAGGACGGCTCGGCGCGGGTGCTCAAGTTCTACCGGCCGGGACGCTGGAGCGCCGGCCAGATCGAGGAGGAGCACGCGTTCGCGCGCGAGCTCGCCGAGCGCGAGATCCCGGTGGTCGCTCCGGTCCACACCGGCGAGCACGCCGGCTTCCGCTTCGCGGTCTATCCCCGCCGCGGCGGGCGCACGCCGAACCTCGACGATCCGAGGGCGCTCGAATGGATCGGGCGCTTCATCGGGCGGATCCACGCCGTCGGCGCCGCCCGGCCGTTCCAGCTTCGCCCCGCTCTCGACGCGCAAACGTTCGGCGACGAGCCGCGCGCTTTCCTGCTCGGGCACGATTTCCTGCCCGCCGATCTGCTCGAGCCCTGGAAGGCCGCCGCCGAGCAGGCGCTCGCCGGCGTTCGAAGCTGCTTTCAGAACGCTGGAAGGACGAAAAGCATTCGCCTCCACGGCGACTGCCATCCGGGCAACATCCTGTGGACCGAGGATGGGCCGCATTTCGTCGACTTCGACGACGCGCGCATGGGGCCGGCGCTGCAGGACCTGTGGATGCTGCTTTCGGGCGAGCGCGCGGCGATGAGCCGGCAGCTCCACCACGTGCTCGCCGGCTACGAGGACTTCGCCGAGCTCGACCGGCGCGAGCTGCACCTGGTCGAGGCGCTGCGCACGCTGCGGCTGATCCACTATTCGGCGTGGATCGCGCGCCGCTGGGACGATCCCGCATTCCCCGCCGCCTTCCCGTGGTTCAACACCCAGCGCTACTGGCAGGACCGCATCCTCGAGCTGCGCGAGCAGATCCCGCTCATGGAAGAGGAGCCGCTCGATCCCTGACGCCGGGCTTCAGGCCGTTTTCAGACGCAGCGCGCGCACCGCCGCCACCGCGACGAGCGGCACCAGCAGGCCCACCAGCGCCGCGGCGATCATCAGCGCGCCGAGCTCGCTGTAGTCCTCGGGCACCTTGATCGCGCCGCTCGAGCGCTCGCGCACTTCGCGCGCCACCACGTAGATCTGGTTGAGGTACTTGGTGCCGAGCTGCGACGCCGCGAGCGCGAGGTTGGAGAACGAGGCCATGACGGCGAAGTAGGTGGCCTTGAGGTTGGCGGGAGCCGAATTGGCGATCCAGGCGAGCATCGGGATCATCGCGATCTGGCCGAGGGGCGACTCGAGCGCGGTGTCGATGAGCGCGATCACGCGCGCGTCGACCAGGCCGCCGGTGTGCGCGGCGGTCCAATGGTGCAGGCCGTAGTACATGCCGATGTTGGGCAGCGCGATCAGCGTGCCCACGACGGTGAGCATCACGATGATGCTGGCGATGGAGTTGCGCGCCATGTAGCCGCGCAACGCAAACATGCCGACGAGCGTCAGCGCGTAGGCGAGCAGCGCGAGCTGCGACAGGAAGGCCTGGTCGAACTTCAGCACGTCGATCATCCACCAGGTGCTGCCCGGGCCGGTGCCCGGCATCGCGCGGTAGACGAAGATGATGAGCGCGGTGGCCACCAGCGTTTCGCGCGCCTCGGGGGCGAGCTCGCGCGCGAGGCGCCAGAGGAGGAACAGGATGATCCCCAGCGAAGCGAGGAAGATGAGCTCCTGCCCGAAGCTCAGCTCGGAGAGCCCGACCGAGAGCGTCACGGCCACGAACACCAGGCTGCCGCCGAGGATCCACCAGTTGGGGTGCGTCTTCTCCTCGCCGTGCACCGCGAGCAGCGTCTCGATCTCTTGCCGGGTTCGGCCCTGCTGCCGCAAGCGGGCCGCCCGCCTCATCTTGATGAAGCCGTGCAGCACCACGCCGAGCACCGACAGCACCGGAATGACGAGCGCGATGGTGTAGACCAGCGCATAGAGCTCGACCTTGCGCTCCCTGGGCAGCGCGTCGGTGCCATGGAACAGGAACACATTGACGAGCGCGACCAGCGCGAGCCCGCCGATGATGGCGACGCGGCCGAGCGTCTGCATCGTCGTGTGCATGGCCTTGCGCGCCGCCTCGTCGTAGGGCCTGCCGCTTTCGTCGACGCGCGGCACGGCCTCGACGGTCATCGCGTCGGCTACCGCGTCCTGGATCATGTAGCCGGTGGGGCCGAGCAGGCTGGAGAGCACGTACCAGGCCTTGGCGCTCGCCATCGACTGCATGGCGTCGAAGTGGGAGATCAGCCCGATCATGATGGCGAGGCTCGCCGCGATCATCGCGGCGCCGAGCCAGACGAGCGCCGCCTTCCAGCGCCAGATGAGGTCGACCACGTGGCCGACCGGCATCTTCACCGCCCACGGGATGCCGGCCCAGAAGGCGAGCGCGGCGAGGAACTCCGCCGACAGGTCGAGATACTCCTTG
>DASXAO010000096.1:0-8685 GCA_036406675.1 Burkholderiales bacterium | reverse complement strand
GTTGACCTGCCTACGGCGTCCCTCTTGCTCCACGGGAGGAGTCCATATACGCGCTGTTAGGTGTCACGCGGCTTACCACACCTGGTCCTTCCATGGCCGCGCTGGGAGGTTGCGGTACTTGCCAGCCCAGGATCTTGGAAGAAAGACCACGAATGCAGCGGCCGTTGCGGCCCAGCACAAGAGAAAGCCCCACATTCCGACGAACTGGAAAAGTGCGCTCTCGAGCCAAACCCCAAGAAGAGCGATACCGCCAAAAATCAAACCGCACAAGCTCGCGATGATGAAAACCACGAAGGACTTAGGATAGTTCTGTGGAATAAACCGGGGCTTTGGCACGGTGCTCAGCGTGACACCTAACGTCCGCGTTTTGCCGCGCCGCATGCGCAGCGCAGCGAGCTGAAGGCGTCGGTCAACAACGCGCTGTTAGTGCGCATAAGGTCAACTGAGTCCAAGGGTTAATCCAATGGCGCGGAAGAGTTCGCGGCCGCTTTCAAAGATGGAGAAACCAACGAAGAAGAGTAAGGCACTCGCGCCACCAAGGAACATCGGCAGACCCACCACAAGGGCCAGCATGGCGAGGTAGCCAGGCCCTCCAAGCTTGAGAATGTTGGCAAGTACCTCAAGCGACATCACGGCCTGGGGGTCAGCGCGAAACGCTCTCCAGTACTCCGCCACGGCGATCCAAGCAACGGCAAGGAACAGCGCGCCCATCAGGGTGAGCCCTATTGGGATGTCCCAGCCGCTTACGCTCGCCATTGGATGCACACTAACGTTCGCGTTTTGCCGCGCCGCATGCGCAGCGTAGCAAGCTGAAGGCGTCGGTCAACAACGCGCTGTTAGAGCGCATGTTTGCTGAACGAGCGCCAGATTGTTCCGATGCCCAAGGCGATCAAAACGAACCCAATAGCCTCCCAGATGGTGACACTAGATGATCGCGCGGGATGGGATACATTGAAGTCGCAGATGTGTGTTGAATAGTCGTAGCTGCCTCCCGCGTCCAAGCAACGGTCAATAGTCCAGAACTCATTTACCGGTTGCCAAAGGACGACGACCGCGAGCAGCAGTAATCCAACGCCAAATAGCCGAGCAAGCGGTCGGGACATGCGCTCTAACGTTCGCGTTTTGCCGCGCCGTGCTGAGCGCGTAGCGGCGAGGTTGAGGCGTCGGTCAACAACGCGCTGTTAGGCGGCAGGTTGCTCATGGAGCTTAGTCTTGCACTTGGCGCACTCAGTGGCACGCCCAAACCCGGCGGGCCAAACAGTAGCGCCGCAGTGGGTGCAGAACTGAACATTGCGCCAGTAGAGATAGGTAATGCCCAGGGACGTGGCCCAGATGAGCGCCACGACCCACAGCTCGACTCCCCACGACCAGTAGGTTGCGAACGTAGCGAAAAAGACTCCAAGACCGAGATCAATCCACGCGTGCCACTGGCGCCTGGCGTCCAATGCGGCGCGTTTGTGGAAGAGGACATTCGCCGTCGAAAGGCCAACCCAGATCACCGCAAACACAATGAAGAGCTCGTTACGTGCCATTGCCGCCTAACGTCGTATATCCCGAAACATATCGGGATATCTTGACGCAGCTTGGGCGACTGGACAATTAAATCAATCACTTGTTTGGTGGCTGGCCAGGATATCCCGATGGTTTGGGGACAAGCCGTTGTTTGCGCTGGGGTTGGGTGATTTTGGCGGGACGGAAGGATTAGTTGCGAGCCTCGCGGTGTTCTACCCGCGTCCCCAACCCAATAGAGGCACCCATGAATCGAAAGCTCCTTGGCGCAGTGTGCGTTGCGGCGTTGACCATTGCCGGTGCGGCGAAGGCGCAGGACAGCGGCATGACGTTCTTTCTCGCGACCAATCCCGGGAAAGGCGGCGATCTGGGCGGGCTGACCGGAGCGGATGCACGCTGCCAGTCGCTCGCGAGGGAGGCGAACGCAGGCGGGAAGACCTGGCGCGCGTATCTCAGCACCAGCGGCGAGGGCGGTAAGGCGGCGGTGAATGCGCGCGACCGGATCGGGAAAGGACCCTGGCGCAACGCGAAGGGCGTGGTGATCGCGAAGGACGTGGAAGAGCTGCACGCGAATCCGAACATCAACTTCGACACCGCGCTGACGGCGAAGGGCGAGCCGGTGAACAGCCGGCGCATGAAGCCCAACTACCACGACATGCTTACGGGCTCGCTGGCCAACGGGCACGCGTTTCCGCCGGACAAGGGTGATACGACGTGCCGGAACTGGACGAGCGGCGGCGAGGGCTCGGCGTACGTGGGCCATCACGACCGCGAGGGATTGCGCGACGACGCGTCCTCGAAGTCGTGGAACTCCTCGCATCCGTCGCGCGGCTGCAGCCTCGAGGCGCTGAACGGCACGGGCGGCAACGGCTACTTCTACTGCTTTGCGGCGAACTGATCCGCTGCGCTAAAGGGCTATCGCAGGATCGCGATCGCCGCCACCACCAGCGCGCACAGCGAAAGCGCGCCTGCGATGGAGGCGAGAATGGTGACGCGCCGCATGCGGTGCTCGGCGAGCTGCGCGCCTTCCTGGAGCGCGGCGACGGTGCTCTGAAGCTGCGCCGCGAGCTCCTTCACGTGCGCGGTGTTCTGCGCCGCGGCCGACTGCAGCTCGGCGATCTGCTGCTGCAGCAGCGCCGCCGCGTCGGGAACCGCATCGACCTTCTTCTTGGTGAAGACCGGGGCCGCCGTGTCGTAGATCGTCTTGACGTGCGGCAGCACGGCCTTCAGGGCGGGAATGAGCCACGACGCCATGCTGGGCATTGTATCCGGAGTCTTTTTGCCCTAGAGCGGGATCGCGAGCAGCGTGTCGAACGCGCGGCTGTCGCAGATCACCACGCGCTCCTCGTAGCGGGGCTCGGGCGCGAGCGCGATGCGGTCGACGTAGCGGCCGCTCGCGAAGAGCAGGCTCGCGCCGTTCTGCATGATGCGCGCCACGAGGAAATTGGCGTGCGACGCCGCCGTGAAGTCGCCCGTGCGCTCCACGAGGATCGACGAAACCAGATGGCGGTAGCGCTGCGGCTCGTAGATATTGGCGTGGCGCAGCGAAGCCACGCGGTCGCGCAGCATCGCTCGCCCCTCGGCGTAGAGCACCGGCAGCGGCAGGCCGCGCTCCTCGTTCTCCGCGGTGGTGATGCGGTAGGTGCCGTTCTCGGTGAAGAACTGCGGCCAGTCCTCGAGGCGGTCGGCGTCGAGCGCGTGTGCATAGCGGGCGTGGAGCCGTTCCACGACGTACTGGAGCTGGGGTTCCACTAAATGCTCATGTATCTGCGCCAGGTCTGCCAGAGGCCTCGCACCGCGGTCTCGGTGACGCGCGAGTCGCCCGAGCCGATGACCGAGCCGCCCATCTCGATCACCGAGGCGCGGTCGGCGGAGCCGGCCACGCCGCGCTGGACGAAGCCGGTCGCGGCACCGTCCTCCATCGAGATGTAGCCGGCCGGCCCGACCAGGTTGGCCTGCAGGATGCGCCGGCGCTGCATCGCGTCATCGTCGTCGGCAAAGCCGAACAGCGTCCAGTGAAGCTCGGTGCGGTCGACGCCCTTCGGCACGACCTGGCGCGCGGCGAGCGAGTTCCGGATCTGGTGCAGGACGAAGCCCGGGAAGAGCGACAGGATCTGGATCGACACGCGGTCGCCGAGCTCGTCGACCTGGTCCAGCAGTTCGGGCGCCTCCAGCTTGAACTGGCTGGCGGAAGACCCGGCCGAGCGCATCCCGTCCTTCTCGTAGGCATCGCCCGCATCCTCCACCATCTCGGTGAAGGTGCAATGGTGCGCGCCGTCCTTCGACACGAACACGCCGCCCTTCTGGGTCAGGCGGTTGATGCGAAAGCGCGTGAAGAAGAGGTGCAGCAGGCTCGCATGGTACGTGTCCTTCACGTTGTCCATGTAGAGCTTCCAGTTGTTGGGCAGGACCTGGGTGTAGGTGCCGAGCACCTTCACCGGCTTCTTCATCACGCGCCGGATGCGCGGCAGGATGTCGGGCCCGATGTAGTCCTCGAGCGAGGGCGCCGACGGCGAGAGCGTGCCGAACACCAGGCCGTGCACCGACGCAACGCGCAGCTTCTTCGGCGCCTGCGTCTCGGGCGTCGCGTCGGGCGGCAGGCCGCCCTTGCCGGCGATGCCGCGGCGGAACGCGACGGTGGTGAGGTTGCCCTCGTGGTCGTAGACCCAGTTGTGGTAGATGCAGGCGAAGCGCTCGGCCTTGCCGCGCGCCTGCATGCACACCAGCGCGCCGCGGTGCGCGCAGCGGTTTTCCCAGGCGTGCAGCGCGCCCTTGGCGTCGCGCGTCACCACCACCGGCATGTCGCCGACGAAAGTGGTGACGAAGCTCTGCGCCTCCGGCAGCTCGGCCTCGAGGCAAAGGTAGCTCCAGGCCGCGCCGCGCCAGATGCGCTCCTGCTCTTCCCGGTACACGTCCTCGTCCTGGTAGACCCAGTACGGAACGCGCGTCACGCCCTCGGCGGGCCACTCGCGCTGGGAGGTCGATGGGGACGACATCGACTTATTATAATTACCGCCCCCCGCCGTTCGACGAGGAGGCTGTCTTGGTTCGCGTGTTCCTGCTTTGCGTTGCGCTCGCTGCATCCGGCGGCGTGCTTGCACAGACCGGCAGCGGCGAGTCGTACCAGCCGGCGTCGGGGCAGCCGGGCAAGGACACCGTCTGGGTACCCACGCCGTACCCGCTGCTCGAGAAGATGCTCGACATGGCGCGGGTCACGCCCCAGGACTACGTCATAGACCTCGGCTCCGGCGACGGGCGCAACGTGATCATGGCGGCCAAGCGCGGGGCCAGGGCGCTTGGCGTCGAGTTCAACCCGGAGATGGTGGCGCTCGCGCGGAGGAACGCGGCTAAGGAAGGGGTCGCCGACAAGGCGCAATTCGTCCAGGGCGACATGTTCGAGGCCGACATCTCGCAGGCCACGGTGCTCGCGCTCTTTCTCCTGCCCGACAACCTGCGCCGCCTCACGCCCAAGTTCCAGAGCCAGTTGAAGCCCGGCACGCGCCTGGTGATGAACGGGTTCCCGATCCCGGAGTGGGCGCCCGACGCCACCGAGCAGGCGAGCGGCGACTGCGCCAACTGGTGCACCTCGCACCTTTACTACGCGCCGGCGCGGGTCGGCGGAAGCTGGCGCCTCGGGCCGGACACGCTGCGCTTCGAGCAGAACTTCCAGATGCTCTCCGGCACGCTCGGCAAGACGCCGATCGCCGACGGCCGGCTCAAGGGCGAGGAGATCAGCTTCACCGTCGGCGACACGCAGTACACCGGCCGCGTGAAGGGCAACGCGATGAGCGGCGACATGAAGGGACCACGGTCCGGACAATGGAAAGCGACGCGCCTCGGCTATGATCATTGACATCCACGGGCACTACACCACCGAGCCGCAGGCGCTGCACGCGTTCCGCGACAAGCAGCTGGCGGGCCTCGCCGACTCGGCGCGCAAGCCTTCGTCCGCCGACCTCGGCATCAGCGACGAAACGCTGGTGAAGAGCGTCCAGCCGCAGCTCAAGTTCCAGACCGAGCGCGGCGGCGACCTGACGCTGTTCTCGCCGCGCGCGGGCGGCATGGCGCACCACGTCGGCACGGAGAAAATCAGCATCGAGTGGTCGCGCATCTGCAACGACCTCATCCACCGCATCTGCACTCTGCTGCCCGACAATTTCGTCGCCGTCGGCCAGCTGCCGCAGTTCCCCGGCGTGTCGCCGAAGAACTGCATTCCGGAGCTCGAGCGGCTGGTGAACCAGCTCGGCTTCGTCGGGGTGAACCTCAATCCCGATCCCTCGGGCGGCATGTGGACCGACCCGCCGCTCATCGACCGGCACTGGTACCCGATCTACGAGAAGCTGTGCGAGCTCGACGTGCCGGCGATGATCCACGTGTCTTCGTCGTGCAACCCGAACTTCCATCACACCGGCGCGCACTACATCAACGGCGACACTACCGCCTTCATGCAGCTCATCCAGGGGAATCTGTTCAAGGATTTCCCGACGCTGCGATTCGTGATTCCGCATGGCGGCGGCGCGGTGCCGTTCCACTGGGGAAGGTACCGCGGGCTCGCGCAGGACATGGGCCGGCCGCCGCTTACCGAGTACCTGCTGAAGAACGTGTTCTTCGACACCTGCGTGTACCACCTGCCGGGCGTCGAGCTCCTCGCCAAGGTGATCCCGGTCGACAACATCCTGTTCGCCTCGGAGATGGTCGGCGCGGTGAAGGGCATCGACCCCACCACCGGCCACCACTACGACGATACCAAGCGCTACGTCGACCAGCTGAAGGGCCTCTCGGAGCAGGACCGCCACAAGGTCTTCGAAGGCAACGCGCGGCGTGTCTACCCGAGGCTCGACAAACTGCTGAAGAAACGGAAGGAGCAACGATGAGCGCGTCCATGCGCATCCTGGACATTCCCAAGCGTCCCGATCCGCGCCTGGTCGCGGAGCTGGGCAAGATGGTCACGCCGCACCTCTCCGACAGCATGGAGCGCCTCTACGCGAGCGGGCCGCAGCTTCGCCCGATGCACAAGTCCGGCAAGCTCGCCGGCCCGGCGTTCACGGTGAAGACGGCGCCGGGCGACAACCTGCTCGTGCACCGGGCGCTCGACACGGCGAAGCCCGGCGACGTGATCGTGGTCGACGCCGGCGGCTTCGGCGACCACGCCATCATCGGCGAGCTGATGATGTCGCGTGCGCGCCAGCGCGGCGTGGCGGGCATCGTGATCTGGGGCGCGATCCGCGACTCGGCCGAGATCGGCGCCGGCGACTACCCGGTGTTCGCTTGCGCGGTCACGCACCGCGGGCCCTACAAGAACGGGCCCGGCGAGATCAACGTGCCCATCTCGATCGCGGGCATCCCGGTGATGCCGGGCGACATCATCGTCGGCGACGCCGACGGCCTGGTGGCGGTGCCGCAGGAGCAGGCCGAGCGCATCCTCGCCTCGGCCAAGGCGATCCTCGAGAAGGAAACCGCGGCGATGAAGCAGATCAACGCCGGCACCGTCGACCGCGGCTGGGTCGAGAAGGCGCTGCGGGAAAAAGGCTACAAGGTCTGATGGACCTGGCGGCGCTGCGCGGCATGAAGCGCGCAGGCAAGAAGATCGTCGGCGTGGTGGTCTGGGACTACCAGATGGCGCAGATCGTCGACCGCGCCGGCGTCGACCTCGTCTCGGTCGGCGACTCCGTCGGCGTCAATCTGTGGGGCGGGAAGGAAGGCGAGATCACGCTCGAGGAGATGCTCGTCGTGTGCAAGGCGGTGCGCCGCGGCGTGAAGCGCGCGCTTCTTTCCTGCGACCTGCCGCCGCGCTTCGCCAATGCGCAGAACGCTCGCCGCCTGGTCGAGGAGGGCGGCGCGCAGGTGATCAAGGTCGAGGCGCCCGCGTCGGTCGTCGGGTCCCTCACGGCCGCCGGCGTTGCGGTCTTCGCGGAGTTTCATGGCGGCCGGCCAGTGGATGAGCTGGTGAAGCAAGCAAAAGACCTGGAAGCCGCGGGCGCGGCGCTGCTCGACTTCCGGCATTCGGGAGCCGAAGCCGGGGCGGCGGTGGTGCGCGCGGTGTCTATTCCGGTGCTCGGCGGGCTCGGCGGCGGCCCGTGGCTCGACGGCCGCCTGCGCATGGCGCATGCCGCGATCGGCTACGCCGCCTCGCAGCTCGATTCGAAAACCGAGAGCTACGCCAACGTCGCGCGCGTGAGCCTCGACGCGATCACCGCGTACGCCGAGGACGTGCGCGCTGCGCGCCACCTGAAAGGGCAGCGCCCTGCCTAGCGCGATCGTCGACGGCATCGCCACGCGCTACGAGGTCCTCGGCGAAGGGCCGCCGCTCCTCATGTATTCGCCGGGCGGGTTCGACGGCACGGTGGAGAAATGGACCACGCAGGGCGTGTACGCGCGCATCAAGCTGCTCGACCACCTGCCGAAAAAATACCGCTGCATCCTGTTCGACCGGCGCGAGACCGGGCAATCGGGCGGGCGCGTCGAGGTCCTGACGTGGCAGCGCTACGTCGCCCAGGGGCGGGGACTGCTCGAGCACCTCGGCATCGCGCGGGCCCACCTCATGGGCGCGTGCATGGGCGTATGCCCGGTGATGGCGTTCGCGGTGGACCATCCGGAGTTGGTCGAAAGCATGGTGCTCTACTGGCCGGTGGGCGGAGCGAAGTACCGCATCAACAACCATCAGCGCTTCGCGAACCACCTCGACTACGTCGAGCGCCACGGCCTCGCCGACGTGGCGGCGCTCGCGGCATCGAGCGGCAAGACTTTCGGCGAGGATCCGCGCGGCGGCCCGTGGGCTTCGCCGCTGCGGCGCGACCCTGCCTTCGCGGAGGCGTTCGCGGCGCTCGATCCGCAGGCCTACATGCAGACCGTTTCCGACACCAGCCGCGCGCTCTACGATCGCGACACCGCGCCCGGGGCCGAGCCCGAAGACCTGATGCGGCTCGATATCCCGGCGCTGGTCGTTCCGGGCAAGGACGCCTCGCACGCCACCTCGGCGGCGCGCTATCTCGAGGAATGCCTGCCGGGCGCGCAATACTGGGACGCGGCGCCGGAGCAGCAGACCGAGGCCAGCGCGCCTCGGCGCGTGCTCGACTTCCTGGAGAAGGCGGCCTAGGGACTGGGTCGCCCGCCGGCGGAGTCTCTTTCGAGCACCAGGTCGACGGCCTTGAGGAAGATGTGGCTGGGGCAGGGCTC
>DASXAO010000095.1:0-4629 GCA_036406675.1 Burkholderiales bacterium | reverse complement strand
GAAGTGCGCGGCATGGGCCTCATGATCGGCGTCGAGATGGCGCGCCCGTGCGGCGAGCTGGTGCGGCAGGCGCTCGAGGCCGGCCTGGTCCTCAACGTGACCGCCGACAACGTCGTCCGCATGCTGCCGCCGCTCGTCATGAACGAGGCGGAAGCGCGCGAGGTGCTCGCCCGCCTGCTCCCCCTTCTCGAGGCGTTCCTCGAAAAGCGCGCCGCCGCCTGACGCCATGCGGCTGCGGCATTTCCTGCAGTTCAGCGACTTCTCGCGCGAAGAGTACGAGCATCTCTTCGCGCGCACGCGCTGGATCAAGGAGCGCTTCAAGCGCTACGAGCGCTACTGGCCGCTCGAGGACCGCACGCTCGCCATGATCTTCGAGAAACCCTCGACGCGCACGCGCATGTCGTTCGAGGCCGGCATGCACCAGCTCGGCGGCGCCGCGATCTACCTCCCCACGGGCGACTCGCAGCTCGGCCGCGGCGAGTCGGTCGAGGACGCGGCGCAGGTCATCTCGCGGATGTGCGACGTCATCATGCTGCGCACCTTCGAGCAGAGCATCATCGACCGGTTCGCCGCCAGCTCGCGCGTGCCGGTGATCAACGGCCTCACCAACGAGTACCACCCCTGCCAGATCCTCGCCGACGTCTATACCTTCATTGAGCAGCGCGGCCCGATCCAGGGCCGCACCGTGGCCTGGATCGGCGACTCGAACAACGTGTGCAACACCTGGCTGCAGGCGGCGGCGCTGTTCGAATTCAAGCTTCACATCTCGACCCCTGCCGGATATGAGGTCGAAAAGGAGCGCCTCAACAGCAACACAAGAGTGTTTCCGGACCCGATGGAGGCCGCGCGCGGCGCCGACCTCGTCACCACCGACGTGTGGACCTCGATGGGCTTCGAGTCGGAGAACGACGAGCGCAAGCGCGACTTCCAGGACTGGCAGGTCGACGCCGAGATGATGAAGGCGGCGAAGCGCGAAGCGCTCTTCATGCACTGCCTGCCGGCGCATCGCGGCGAAGAGGTCGCCGCCGAGGTGATCGACGGCCCGCAGAGCGTGGTCTGGGAAGAGGCGGAGAACCGCCTGCACACGCAAAAAGCGCTGCTCGAGTTCCTGGTCCTCGGGAAAAAGACCTAGGGCTTCTTCTTTTAGACCTAGGGCTTCTTCTTTTCGTCTCCGGCCGGGCCGAGCAGCGGCACCCCGCCCTCGCCGGAATCGCCGAGCAGTCCCGCCTCGCCGTAGATCCGCAGCTTGTCGCGCGTGTCCAGGATGTCGAGGTTGCGCATCGTGAGCTGGCCGATGCGGTCGCCCGGGGTGAAGTAGACCTCGCCCTTCTCCATCGTCAGGCGCTCGGGCTTGTAGGTGAGGTTGGGGCTCCTGGTGTCGAGGATCGAGTAGTCGTTGCCGCGCCGCAGCTCGAGCGTCACCTCGCCGGTGACCGGCCTGGCCACCCAGCGCTGCGCGGTCTCGCGCAGCATCATGGTCTGCGGGTCGAACCAGCGCCCCTGGTAGAGGAGCCGCCCAAGGCGCCGCCCGTTGGCCCGGTATTGCTCGATCGTGTCCTCGTTATGGATGCCGGTCACCAGCCGCTCGTAGGCGACGTGCAGCAACGCCATGCCGGGCGCCTCGTAGATGCCGCGGCTCTTCGCCTCGATGATCCGGTTCTCGATCTGGTCGGACATCCCGAGGCCGTGGCGGCCGCCGATCGCATTCGCTTCCTGCATCAGCTTGACGGCATCGGCGAAGCGCTGCCCGTTCAGCGCGACCGGCTCGCCCTGGGCGAATCCGACGGTGACTTTCTCGTTCCTGATCTTGACGTCCTCGCGCCAGAACGCGACGCCCATGATGGGCTGCACCAGCGCCATGCCCTTGTCGAGGAACTCGAGGTCCTTCGCCTCGTGCGTCGCGCCCAGGATGTTGGAGTCGGTCGAGTAGGCTTTCTCGGCGCTCATCCGGTAGTCGAGGCGGGCCTTTGCCATGTAGGCGGACATCTCCTTGCGGCCGCCGAGCTCGTCGATGAAGCGCTGGTCGAGCCATGGTTTGTAGATGCGCAGCTCCGGATTGGCGAGCAGGCCGTAGCGGTAGAAACGCTCGATGTCGTTGCCCTTGAAAGTGCTGCCGTCGCTCCAGATGCCGACCTTGTCCTCCCGCATCGCGACCACCAGCATCGTTCCGGTGACCGCGCGGCCGAGCGGCGTGGTATTCAGGTAGGTGGCGCCGGCGGTCGAGATGTGGAAGGCGCCGCACTGGATCGCGGCGATGCCCTCGGCGACGAGCTGCGGCCGGCATTCGACGAGCCGCGCTTTTTCGGCGCCATAGGCGAGCGCGCGGCGCGGGATCGCGTCGTAATCGGGCTCGTCGGGCTGGCCGAGGTTGGCGGTATAGGCGTACGGGATCGCCCCCTTGGCGCGCATCCAGTGCACCGCCGCGCTGGTGTCCAGGCCGCCGGAGAAGGCGATGCCGATCTTTTCTCCCTTGGGAAGCGTGCCGAGGATCGTCGCCAAAGCGCCTGTCTCCGAAACCAGCAATGATATATAGAATGACTCGCGTGCGCCTCGCTGCAGCCTTGATCGCCGTGCTCTTCGCCGCCTGTGCGCTGGCCGCGCCGTTCGCCGTTCAGATCGGCGAAGCGCGCGTCGGCCTCGACACGCCGCCCGGGTTCGCCGACACCCTGTTCACCGGCTCGCCGCGGCTGCAGGAGCTCGCCGAGGCGCTCACCTCGCCTTCGAACCGGATCCTGCTCTTCGCCATCTCGGACGGCGACCTGCGCAAGTTCACCCAGGGCGATCCACCGGACTTCCGGCGCTATATGGTGGCCGTGACGCCGATGGAACTCGAGCGCGACCGCGTCGACACGAAACGCTTCGCGGAGCTCGCCGACGCCGCGCAGCGCGACCTCGGCGAGCGGGTCCCGGCGGGCCGCAACTTCACCGAGTACTTCGACAAGCAGCCGCTCGGAAGATCGAGCGTGGTGGCCGAGCTGCGCCACGACGCTGAAGTGCTTTCGCTGCTCCTTGGCGCACGCGTGCCGCCCAACACGCGCATGCTGCCTCCGGGCGCCCAGAAGCAGCAGCAGTACGCGCTGTCCACGAGCAGCCTGGTGCTGGTGCGCGGCAAGACGCTCAGCCTGACGGTGTACAGCGTCTACGACAGCGCCGCGGACCTCAACTGGATCCGCGCCATCACCGCGCGCTGGATCGACGACCTGCAGCGCCTGAACGCCCGCTAGGAGCTCTCATGCCCATCACCACCGCCGAAAAGGCGCTCCGGTTCAGAAGCCTTCACGAAGGGTCGCGCGCTTTCCTCATCGCCAACGCCTGGGACGCAGGATCGGCCCGGATCCTCGCCGGTCTGGGCTTCCCGGCGCTCGCCACCTCGAGCGGGGCCTGCGCCGGCACCCTCGGCCGGCGCGACGGCGCCGTTACGCGCGACGAAGCCCTGGCGCACGCGCGCGCCATCGTCATGGCGACCGATCTGCCCGTGTCGGCTGACCTGGAGAAGTGCTTCGCCGACGCGCCCAAAGCCGCCGCCGAAACCATCCGGCTCGCGGGCGAGGCGGGCCTCGTCGGCGGCTCGATCGAGGACGCGAGCGGCAACAAGGAAAAGCCGATCTTCGATTTCGAGCACGCGGTGGAGCGGGTCGCCTCGGCTTCGGAAGCGGCGAGGCGAATTCCAGGCGGGTTCGTCCTCACGGCCAGGACGGAGAACTTCCTTCGCGGCAGGCCGGACCTCGACGACACCATCCGCCGCCTCCAGGCGTTCGAAAAAGCGGGCGCCGACGTCCTGATGGCGCCCGGGCTTCCCGATCTTGCCGCGGTGCGCGCGGTGTGCGCAGCGCTGGAAAAGCCGGTGAACTTCATGGCAGGGATCAAGGGGAAATCGTTCTCGGTGCGCGAGCTGGAAGCCGCGGGCGTGCGGCGCGTGAGCCTCGCCACTTCGCTCTACCGCGCGGCGATGAGCGGGCTCGTCGACGCGGCGCGCGAGGTGCAGGGCGGGGGAAGCTTCGGCTACCTCGAGCATTCGCTCACCACGCCCGAGCTCAACGGGTACATGCAACCCTGAACCGTGCGCTCGGCCGTTTCGGTTCTCGCCGGAACAATCGCGGTGTGGACGTGCACCGCTTTCGGGGTGTCTTCCCCGGTTGAAGCGCGCAAGATCGAGCAGCTCATTGCGGCGGTCGAGCGCCTCGGCAACGCGAAATTCATCCGCAACGGCGCCGCGTACGACTCGGCCAAGGCCGCCGATCATCTGCGCCTCAAGCTGCGCGAAGCCGGCGACCGGGTCGAAAGCGCCGAAGACTTCATCACCCTGTGCGCCTCGCGCAGCTCCGTGTCGGGCAAGCCTTACGAGATCGTTTTCGAAGACGGCCGGCGCATCACGAGCGAGGCGTTCCTGCGCGCGAAGCTGAAGGAGCTGCAAAGCTCGTACGATCACTGAAGGGGGTCGAATGAGGGCATTCTTTCTCGCCGCGCTGTTCGCGGCCACGGCCGCCGGCGCGCAGGATTGGCCGAGCAAACCGATCCGCTGGGTGGTGTCGTTTCCGCCCGGCGGCAGCGTAGACCTGGTCTCGCGCATCCTGCAGAACCACGTGTCCGAGGGGCTCGGACAGCCGATCCTGGTCGAGAACCGGGGCG
>DASXAO010000094.1:0-33080 GCA_036406675.1 Burkholderiales bacterium | reverse complement strand
AGCGGCGGCCTCACCCGCAGCTGCTGCCCCACCCGCAGGCGCGTAGGGTCGTCGAGCCCGTTCCATTGCATCACGTCGCGCTGGTCGACGCCGTGCTCCTGGGCGATGCTGTACAGCGTGTCGCCGCGTTTCACGCTGTAGTAGTCCGCGACCGATCTTGGCGCCACGGGCGCCGGCGTGGCGAGCGGTTTCGGGGCCGCCTGCTTCGCCGCGCGCCCGTCGTACACCGGCGCTGGCTTGTGCGGGGTGGCGCATCCCGCTGCGACGGCGGCTGCCGCGGCGAGCATCGCCCATCGGGCGGCTTTCACGCTTTCCCCATTTCCATCGGCACGAACCGCACCGGATCGAGCTCCGATTCGACGAAGCCGCGCGTGCCACGCTCGTAAAGCATCAGTCTTTGTCCCGTCCCTTCGTGCAGCGGCAATATCATTCTGCCACCGAGCGCGAGTTGGCGTAACAGCGCCCGGGGCGCCTCGCGGCCGGCGGCGGCCACGACGATCGCCTGGAACGGCGCCGCGCTCTCCAGCCCGGCGTGGCCGTCGCCGTGCACCAGGCGCAGGTTTTTGAGCCGCAGCGCCAACAGGTTGGCGCGCGCCCGCTCGTGCAGCGCCTTGATCCGCTCCACCGAGTACGCCTCCGGAAAGACCTCCGCGAGCACGGCTGCCTGGTAGCCGCAGCCCGTCCCGACCTCGAGTACTTTGCCGGTTTTTTCATTGCCGAGAACGAGTTCGATCATCCGGGCGACGACGAACGGCTGGGAAATGGTCTGCGAGAACCCGATCGGGAGCGCGGTGTCCTCGTAGGCGCGGCTCGCGAGCGCTTCCTCTACGAACAGGTGCCGCGGGACCTTGCCCATGGCGGCGAGCACGCGCTCGTCCCGGATGCCCTTCTCGCGCAGCCTCTGCACCATGCGCGCGCGAGTGCGCTGCGAGGTCATGCCGATGCCGCGCAGGTCCCTCATGGAGCGCCCATCGCTACTTCGTGAGCCACTGCCGCGCCGATTCGAGCTGCGCCTGGTGCGTGAGGTCCAGGCGCAGCGGCGTGACGGAGACCCTGCGGTTCTCCACCGCGTGAAAATCGGTGCCGGGGCCGGCGTCCTGCGCGCCCCCGGCCGGCCCGATCCAGTAGGCGGTCTCGCCGCGCGGCGTCTGCAGCTTGATCACCGGCTCGGCCTTGTGGCGCTTGCCCAGGCGGGTGGCTTCCACGCCGGCAAGCCGCGCCGGCGCGACATCGGGAACGTTGACGTTGTACAGCACCGGCTCGCGCGGCGGGTCGCGCCGCAGCCGCTCGACCAGCTCCAGCGCGACCCCGATCGCGCTCTCGAAGTGCTCCCCGGCCTTGCTCGCGAGCGAGATCGCGAGCGCCGGGATGCCGAGCAGGAACCCCTCGGCCGCCGCGGCCACCGTGCCGGAATAGATCGTGTCGTCGCCCATGTTGGCGCCGAGGTTGACGCCCGACACCACGAGATCGGGCGTGAAGTCGAGCACCCCGGTCACCGCGATGTGCACGCAATCGGTCGGCGTCCCGTTGACCGAGAAGAAGCCGTTCGGCGCGCGCCGCACCGTGAGAGGACGGTCGAGCGTGAGCGAGTTGGACGAGCCCGAGCGGTCGCGCTCCGGCGCGAAGACCGTGACCTCCGCCAGCCGGCCCAGGGCTTCGGCGAGCAGCGTGATGCCCGGCGCGAAGTAGCCGTCGTCGTTGGAGACCAGGATTTTCATGCGCGCGATTCTACAACCCGCTGCATGGCATGCTATCGCACCCCCGATGCGCGTTCTCGCGGCGATCCTCCTTCTCATCTCGAGCGCCGCTCTGGCGCAGACCGGCCTCAAGTACCGGGTCCAGATCACCGCCCCCAAGGAAATGGCCGAAGTCCTGAACAAGGGCCTCAACCTCGAGCGCTGGCAGAACGACCCGCAGATGACGCCCGAGCAATTGCGCCGCCTGGCCGACGAAGCCGAGCGCGAGGCGCGCGAGCTCGCCGCCACGGAAGGCTATTTCGCCGCCCGCGTCACGGTGAACATCGAGGAAGGCGAGCAGCCCTGGATCGTGAGCCTGCGAATCGAACCGGGCGAAAGAACGCTGGTCGGAGACGTCGACCTGCGCTTCGGCGGGCCCGCGGTCCAGGACCCGCAGTCGAAGGCGATCTTCAAGCGCGTGCGCGACACCTGGCCGCTGCGCCGCGGCCAGCCCTTCCGCCAGGGCGAATGGGACGCGGCGAAACGCCGCGCGCTGCGCGAGATGTCCACTTTCCGCTACGCCGGCGCGCGCATCGCGAAGAGCGAAGCGCGCGTCGACCCGCAGACGCGGCGCGCTTCGCTCATGGTCGAGCTCGAGAGCGGCCCGCCCTACCGCTTCGGCGAGATCCGGGTGAGCGGCAACCGGCGCTACTCCGACGAGCTGGTGCGCAACCTCAGCCCGGTCCACCCCGGCGACGACTACGACCGCGACAAGCTGGTGATCTACCAGCGGACCCTGCTCGAGAGCGGCTACTTCGTGAGCGTGCAGGCGGACGTCGATCGCGAGGACGGCAGCCCGGACAACGCCCTGGTGCGCGTGGTGGTCATCGAGGCCCCCAAGCACCACATCGAGGCCGGGATCAACTACGCCACCGATACCGGCCTCGGCGGGCTGTTCAACTACACCAACCAGGCGCTGTTCGACTCGGCGTGGCGCTTCCGCAGCACGCTGCGCGTGGACGACACGACGAAGAACCTGGAATTCAACTTCGACTCGCCGCCGCAGCCCGGGGGCTACTGGAACAGCTACCTGCTGCGGCCGTATCGCGAGACCGATATCCAGAATGTGCGCACGCGCGAAGCCGTGGCCGCGTATACCCGCAACTGGGGCGCGGAGACGCCGCCGAGCGCGTTCATCTTCTCGGCGAACTACGAGGAAGAGAGCGTGAGCGGCGGCCCGTTCGTCGACCGGCACGCGGTCTACTTCGGGTACCGCCGCACCTTCCGCAGGACCGACGACTTCATCTCGCCGCGCCGGGGCTACCTCGCCATGTTCGAGCTCGGCGGCTCGCCCGAGGGGCTCGCCACGCGTCCGTTCGCGCGCGGCATCGCCAGCGGCTCGTTGTTCTTTCCGGTGAGGAGAGACGGCGACCTCCTGCTGCGCGGCCAGGCGGGTCGCGTCATCGCCTCGAGCCGGGACGACATCCCGAGCAGCTTCCTTTTCCGCACCGGCGGCGACACGACGGTGCGCGGCTACGACTACCTGAGCCTCGGCGTGCAGCAGGGCGACGCGGTCCTGCCCGGGCGACGCCTGGTGGTGGGAAGCACCGAGTACACCCAGTGGATCGGCGACAGCTGGGGCATCGGCGTATTCGTCGACGCCGGCGATGCCTGGGACGACAACACGCTCTTCAAGGCCAAGGTCGGCTACGGCGCGGGCCCGCGGGTGCGCACGCCGATCGGGCCGATCCGGTTGGACCTCGCCTACGGACAGGCCGTGTCGTCGTGGCGGCTGCATTTCTCCGTAGGATTCACCTTCTGATGAAGTGGCTGGTCGCGGCTCTGGTCGTGGTGGTCTGTCTCGCGCTCGGCGCCGCGGGATGGGCCCTGTACAGCGAGTCGGCATTGCGCTGGGCGGCGGCATTGGCGGAACAAGCGCTGCAGGGGAAGCTCAAGCTCGAGGGCTTGCGCGGCGCGCTCGCGCGCGACATCGAGTTCGCGTCGATCCGGTACCAGGACGAAAAGACGCGCGTGGATCTGCGCGACGGCGTGGTCCGGCTGGAGCTCCTCGCCTTCCTCGGCGCGCGTGCCGGCGTGCGCGAGCTGCGCGCGAAATCGCTCGAGGTCGCGCTCGCACCCGGTCCGTCCGACGGCAAGCCGCCGGCGCCGCCGCGGTTGCCATTCGGCCTGCGCATCGACCGCGCCGATCTCGAGCGCATCTCGCTCGAGCTCGCCGGCCAGCGCTACTTCCTCGAGCGCTTCGAGCTGCGCGACGCGGCGCTCGTGCACACCGGCGCGGTGTCCGCGACGCTTGGCTTCGCGCTGCGCTACGAAGACTATCCGGTCGAGGCGCGGATCAAGCTCGGCGGGACCATCGAGCGCCTGGATGTCGCGTTCGAGGGCCGCGTCGCGGAAGTGCCCGCGAAAGTCCGCGCCGTGGTGACCGGTTTCGCGCCGCGGCCGCTTGCGGAAATCGACGCCCAGGCCGGCCCGGTCGACCTCTCCAGGCTGAACCGCGAGTGGCCCGCGACCGGGCTCAGCGTGAAGCTCTCGGCCAAGGCCACTCCCGAATCCGCGCTGGCGGGGAGTCTTTCGCTGCGCAACGGCACGCCCGGGCCGCTCGACGGGAAACGCATCCCCCTCGCGAGCCTCGACACGCGCTTCGCCGCCAAGGACTTCGAATCGGCGCTGCTGCGGGACCTGAGAATCGCGCTGAGCCCGGGCGGAACGCTCGCCGGCAAGGGCGCGCTCGGCCGCGACGGCGCCGAGCTCGACGTCCAGGTCGCCGACCTGGATCTGCGCTCTTTTCGTTCCAGCCTCAACTCCACCAAGCTCTCCGGACCGCTGAAGCTCTCGGCCGGCGCGAAACAGACGCTGCAGGGCGCGCTTTCCCAGGACGACATGCGCGTCGCGGCCGACGTGGTGCGCGACGGCGAGCTGGTCGAGGTTCGCAGCGTGCGCGCCGAAGCGAAGGGGGGCGCCGCGACCGGCAGCGGACGGCTGCGGCTTTCGGAGCCGATGCGCTTCGAGGCCAAGCTGAATCTCGAGCATTTCGACCCTGCGAAGTTCGGCCAATACCCCGGCGGCGACATCAACGGAACCTTCGAGGGCTCGGGAACGCTCGGGGCCCAGCCTGCGGTCGACGCGCGCTGGGTCGTGCGCGACAGCACCCTGGAGGGCGAGCCGCTCGCGAGCCAGGGGGCCGCGCACATTTCCGGCTCGCGCGCGCAGCGGGTCGTGGCGCAGGCGAGCCTCGGCGGCGCCCGGCTCAGCGCGCGCGGCGATTTCGGCCGGCCCGGCGACGAGCTCGGCTGGGCGCTCGAGGTGCCCAGCATCGAATATTTCCTCGGCAACTTCACCGGAGCGCTGCGCGCGAACGGCACCCTCACGGGAACCTTCGAGGCGCCGCAGGCCGCCTTCACCGCCGAGGCAACCGAGCTCGTGCTGCCGACCGGCATGGCGATCAAGAGTGCGCGCGCGAAGGCAAGCGGGGGCCTCGCCAGGCATGCCGTCGAGCTCTCCGCGAAAGGCGAGGGCCTCGACCTGGAGGCGAGGGCGCGCGGCGCCTGGCGCGGCGAAGCCGGCTGGTCGGGCGAAGTGCAGATGCTGCGCAATTCGGGGCCCTATCCGCTGGAGCTCAAGGCGCCCGTCTCGGTGCAGGCGTCGAAGGGCCGACTGGAGCTCGGCCGGCTCGATGCCACTTTCGCCGGCGGTCAGGTCACCATGGCCGAGCTCCTGTGGTCGGGCGAGAAGGTCGTCTCGAGCGGAGAATTCAAAGCGCTCCCGACCCAGTGGCTGGTCACGCTGGCGGGCCTGGCGGAGAGCATGCGTTCGAGCGTGGTCCTCGACGGGCAATGGAACATCGCTTCAAGCCCGCAGCTAAGCGGAACGGCTAGCGTGCGCCGCACCGTGGGCGATCTGACGCTCCTCCAGGGCGAACACGGCAAGCTCGCACTCGGGATCGAGAAGGCCCAGATGGACGCACGCTTCGCGGACGGGCGAATCAACGCCAATGCGGAGGTCGCGTCGCGCTACGGCACCGCGACCGTGAAGGGCGACATCACTCCCGAGCCAGGCGCCCCGCGCTTCGGCGTCACCCCGCGCTCGGCCCTGGCCTTTGTTGCCCAGATACGCGACGTGGACTTGCGCGCCACGGTCCAGCCCCTTCTGGCCGACCAGCGGATCGAAGGCCGCCTTGCCGCCGATCTGAAGGGCGGCGGCACGCTCGGCGAGCCGATCCTGACGGGCACGCTGCGCGGGGAAGCGATCGGGCTCGAGGCGCCGCCGTTGGGCGTGTACCTGAAGGGCGGCGAGTTGCGCGCCACCCTCGAGAAGGACGTCCTGCGCGTGGAGCAGTTCTCCATCCAGGGGGGCGAGGGCAGGTTCACCGCGAGCGGCGCCCTGCCGCTGCGGCTCGCCGAGGGCGGCGCGCGCGTGACCTGGAGCGCGGAAAAGTTTGCGCTGCTGCAAAGACCCGACATGCGGCTCGTGACAAGCGGTAGCGGCGAGGCGCAGATCGTCGAGAAACGCCTGTCGCTCAGCGGATCGCTGCGCGCCGACCGCGGCTACTTCGAGCTCGACCAGGGGCGCATGCCCAAGCTCGGCGAAGACGTAGTGATCGTCGGGACGAAGCCACCCGCAGCGCGCGAGCCCGCCAAGGTTCCCGTCGCCCTCGACCTGCAGCTCGACCTCGGCGACGACCTCGAAGTCCGCGGCTTCGGCCTCGAGGGAAAGATCAAGGGCAAGCTCCAGGTCGAAACGACCAAGGACGGCGAGCTGCGCGCCTATGGACGCATCGAGACGCTGAACGCCACTTTCTACGCGTACGGCCAGTCGCTGCAGGTCGATCCCGGCATCATCATCTTCGACGGCCCGCTCGACAATCCGTCGCTGCAGATCACGGCGTGGCGCCGCAAGCAGCAGGTCGAGGTCGGCGTGCAGGTTTCGGGCAACGCCAAGTCGCCGCGCGTGCAGCTCGTTTCGAACCCGCAGGTGCCCGAAGGCGAAAAGCTGTCCTGGCTGGTGCTCGGACGAGCGCCGAGCGACGCGACCAAGGGCGACATCGGCATGCTGCAAGCCGCCGCGGGCGCACTGCTCGCGAACAACGAGGGCGTACCGCTCGACCGGCGCATCGCCCGCACCTTCGGCCTCGACGAGATCTCGCTGCGCGGCAGCGGCGAGGCTGCCGATCGCGTAGTCGCGGTCGGCAAGCGCCTCTCCGACAAGCTGTACATCAGCTACGAGCAGGGGCTGGGCGCCACCGCCTCGCAGCTCGTGAAGCTCGATTACTCCCTCACGCAGCGCCTTGCGCTGCGCACCGAGACCGGCACCTCGACCGGCGTCGGGCTCCTCTACCGCTTCTCCTGGGACTAGCGCGGCCGCGCGGTACACTCCGCGCGATGCCGACCTCAGGCGACGATGCCGTCGAGCGCGCCCGCGCCGAGCTTCGCGCGGTGCAAGACGCGGCCGTGATGCTCGCATTCGTCATGGCGCGTTTCGCTGCGGAAGCCGAGCGGCTGGCGGCGCTGCTGCGCGAGCTCGACGGGAGGAAGGCATAGCCATCTCCGACAAGCCTGCCTACTGGTTCCCCGCCAAGCGTTACGGCTGGGGCTGGGGCTTGCCTTCAGCGTGGCAGGGATGGGTGGTGCTCGCCGCGTTTGCGGCCCTCGCCGCGGCCGGGTTCTTCATGTTTCCCGCGAACGAGAGGCCCGGCGCGCTGTTCGCCTATTTTGTTGCGCTGACCGCGGTGCTGATCGCGATCTGCTGGCTCAAAGGCGAGCCGCCGCGCTGGCGCTGGGGCGGGGATTGAAGGACGCGGGTGCGGGTCGCGCTGCTCTCGGACACCCACGGCCTGCTGCGTCCCGAGGCGTTCGCGTTCCTGCGCGGAGCCGACCACATCGTGCACGCCGGCGACATCGGGGACGCCGGGGTGCTGGAGGCGCTGAGGCGCGTCGCGCCCGTGACCGCGGTGCGCGGCAACAACGACTTGGGCCCGTGGGCGGAAAAAATCGCCGAAACCGAGCGCCTGGAGATCGGCGGCGTTTCGATCTACGTGCTGCACGACCTGAAGCAGCTCGGTCTCGACCCCGCGGCTGCGGGGTTCCGCGTCGTTGTGTCCGGGCATTCCCATCAGCCGCGCATCGACGAGCGCTATGGCGTGCTCTACGTGAATCCCGGAAGCTGCGGCCCGCGCCGGTTCAAGCTTCCGATCTCGGTGGGCGAGCTCGGCATCTCGGGCAGCTCGGTGAAGCCGAAGCTCGTCGAGCTCAAGCTCGCGGGAGCCTGAACCACTTGGTGATGATCGCCTTGGCGCCGGAGGTTACCGGCGTGCCCTGGTGAAGAGTGCGCGCATTGGTCCGACCGTCGGCATCGAGGTTGTTCCAGATCACGGCCTGGCCGAGCTTCGGCTTGAATGCGAGCCCGGCGTCAACGAAGTTCGTCTCGCCGCCCCCCTGCGGCTCGTTGAGATACACCATGAAGGTCCAGGTGCGCTGGCCCCACGCGGCGGTCGAGAAGCGCTCGAGCTCGTATGATTCGAAGTAGTCGGTGTGCGCCTTGAATTCCTGGCTCACCTCGTAGTACTGCCCCTGTGTCGCTTCCGCGTAGGCCGGATCCGCACCCAGCGCGGCGCAGATTTTCCGGTTGAGGTCGCGCACTACCGGATAGCGCTCGTCGAGGTCGCAGGTCCGGCTGGTCCGGAAGCCCGCTTCCGGCGCGCCCTGCGAAGAAATCGTCGAAGGCCTCAGGCTCGCCTTGATGAGCTCCACCAGCGCCTTGCACGTGCGAGCGTCCAGAAAGTCGGCGGTGTAGAGCTCGAGGAGCGGCTCGCCGTGGCGCCGCAGCCCCGGAAGGAGCGCGGCCTTCGGCCCGGTGTCTTGCTGCAGTCGCGGAGGAAGCGAAGCCGTTGGCGAGCTGCTGACCGTGAGACCGAGCTCGGTCCCGATTTCGACGAAATCAAATCCCTCGTTGAGGAGGATCCGGGCCAGCTCGTCCCGGGAGCAGCCGCGCGCGACGTTGAGCCGGATCCAGGCTCTCCATTCATCGTTCAACGGTTTCTTAGGCATGGCGAGATGCTGCACCACGAAGCGTCGTTGCTACTACGAAATAGTGCATGCGTTCGCCATGGTAAGGCGCTCTCCCCTGCGTCGTATTGCGGAACGATTTGCCGGCGCGTATGGTCCTGCCTCAGGGGAGGCCGTCCAAATGTCGCTGCAAGCCGTGCAAACGTTTCGCGCGAAGCCGGGTCTGTCGCCGATCTTGACCCGGGTCCTGGACGAGGTCATCGCGCTGGGTCCCAACGTGATGAGCTGGTCGTATATCCCCACCTCGGGCAGCGCCGCCTGCCGCTACTCCCGGATTGGCGGGCCCAGCGGCTACGACATCAGGTGCCAGCAAGGCAACGTCGGCAACATCGTCCACGAGCTGATCCACGTGGCCGTGAACGAGGCCTACGACCAGGATTTCATCAATTTCCATTGCCCATTCGCGGACCCGCCCGAGCGCAAGCTCAACGCGACGGGCCAGTGCCTCAACGAAGCGACGCGGCAGGATGTGTTCTTCCGCGCCGGGCAGGCGAGCATCGGCGCGATTTCGAGCAAGCTCGGCGAGCTCACCCAATGGGCCAATGCGGCGAGCGAGCTGACGCAGGCGCAGCGCACGATGATCGCCGACAAGCTCCTGTATGGCGCGCGCAGCCCGCACACGGAATATCACACCGTGATCACCCAGACGCTGGTATGGCTCGTGGAGTGGGGCTACCCCAAGAAGCAGTCCGGCGTGCTCAAGCCCGTGGTGAACGCGCTCTACGAGGAACTGGAGAAGGCAGTGGGCGCCGCCTACAACGATCGCCGGGCGGCCAAGCCGCGCAGCAAGCTGAAGGCCATGATCGGTCCGCAGGCGAAGGCCCGGCGCGCCGCGATGGGTTACGAATGAGGTTTGGTCGGGGCGGCGAGATTTGAACTCGCGACCACCTGCACCCCATGCAGGTACGCTACCAGGCTGCGCTACGCCCCGAAGGGTGGAATTTTACCCCTGGAGCTGGTCCAGAACCGCGCGCAGCTCGCGCTTGATCGCGCCGATGTCGACGCCGGCCACGCTTTCCGGGCGCCCGCCGCGGGCCGGCGGCTCGGCTCGTTCCTCGTGCGGGCTCGAGTTGTCGAGACGGTTGCGCGCGCCGCTGATGGTGAAGCCTTCCTCGTACAGAAGCTCGCGGATGCGGCGGATGAGCAGCACCTCGTGGTGCTGGTAGTAGCGGCGGTTGCCGCGGCGCTTCACGGGCTTCAGCTGCGTGAACTCCTGCTCCCAGTATCGAAGCACGTGCGGCTTCACCCCGCAGAGCTCGCTCACCTCACCGATGGTGAAGTAGCGCTTCGCGGGGATCGGCGGGAGTTCAGCTTTCCTGCGGCTTTGCTCCATGGCGTGCTTTCTCCACCATGGCCTTCAGCTTCTGGCTCGCATGGAAGGTGACGACGCGGCGGGCGCTGATGGGAATCTCCTCGCCGGTCTTGGGATTGCGGCCCGGACGCTGGGGCTTGTCGCGCAGCTGGAAGTTGCCGAACCCGGAGAGCTTCACGCTTTCGCCGCGCTCGAGCGCGCCGCGAATCTCCTCGAAGAAGGCTTCGACCATATCCTTGGCCTCGCGCTTGTTCAGCCCGACCTTCTCGAACAGCAGATCCGCGAGTTCCGCCTTCGTCAGCGTCATGAAGCAGCTCCCCTGGTCCCTAAGTTCTTAATCTAGCGGAGAATCTCCGGCCCAGGAGCGCTACCAGCGCATCGCGGGCAGCGTCGGCCTCCGCATCGGTGAGGGTCCGTGCAGTATCTTGCATAACTACCCGAAAAGCAAGGGATTTTGTCCCTGCGGACAGGCCCGGACCGCGATAAAGGCTAAACAGGCGCACCGAGCGCACGATCGGCGGTTTCTGGGCGTGAATTGCGTCCAGAACGCCCTGGACGGAAGTCTCGGCGTCGAACTCCATCGCGATGTCGCGCACCACGATGGGGAGCCGGGAAGGAATTTCCGGGTGCGGCAGGGGGGTTTGCGTGAGCGAGTCGACATCGAGCTCGAACACCACCGGCGGCTGCGGCGGCAGCTCGTATTTCGACAGCCACTTCGGGTGCAGCTCGCCGATCCACCCCGCGGCTCGGCCGCCGAGCAGGACTCGGGCGGAACGCCCGGGATGCAGCGCCGGATGCGGGCTCGAAGCCGGCTCGTAGCGCGGCTCGAGCGGAGCCGCGAGCGCATCGAGGTCGGCCTTCACATCGAAGAAGTCGACCATGCGTTCGGCGCCTTCCCACTGCTGCGCGAGCGCCGGGCCGTAGGCCGCCGCGGCGATGCGCAAAGGCTGGCGCACGCCTCGCACCGACAGCGGACCATCCGGCGCCGCGGGATCGCGCAGGAAGACGCGGCCGATTTCGAAGATGCGAATGCGCGGCGCCTTGTGCGCGTGGTTGTACTGGATCTTGGAAACCAGGGATCCGATGAGCGAGGTGCGCATCACGGATTGCTGGCTCACGATGGGGTTGAGCAGCCGGATCGGATCCGTCTCGGCGGAAAAATCGGCCTCCCACGCCGGCTCGACGAAGCTGAAGTTGATCAATTCGCGGTAGCCGGCGGCCGCCAGCCGCTCGCGCAGCGCGTGCTGCGAGCGTCGCCGCTCCGGCTCGGGCAGCATCGTCGCCGGCGCGCGCGGCGGATGCGCGGCGATGCGCTCGAAGCCGTGGATGCGCGCGACCTCCTCGATCAGGTCCTCCTCGATTTCGAGGTCGAAGCGGAAGCTCGGCGGCGTCACCGCGAAGCTTCCCCCATCCTTCCTGAACGGGAACTGCAGGCGGGCGAAAGCCTGCGCCATATCTTCGGGGGGGACCGCAACACCGATCACCTTCTGTGCCCGCGCGATGCGCATCGGCACGGGCTTGCGCTCGGGAAGGCGCGCCACCAGGTCCTCGGTCGGCCCCGGCTCGCCGCCGCAGAGGTCCAGGATGAGGCGCGTCGCCCGCTCGATGCCGTCGACGTTGTTCTGGAAGTCGACGCCGCGCTCGAACCGGTGCGAGGCGTCGCTCGCAAAGTTGTAGCGGCGCGCACGGCCGGCGACCGCCGCCGGATAGAAGAACGCCGATTCCAGGAAGATATTGCGCGTGGCCTCGTCCGCCTTGGTGCTCTCGCCACCCATGATGCCGCCCAGGCCGATCACGCCGGACTCGTCGGTGATGCACAGCACCGTTTCGTCCACTGCGACGGTCTGCTCGTTCAGGAGCAGCACCTTCTCGCCCTTGCGCCCCCAGCGCACGTCGATGGCGCCTTTGAGCTTGTCGAGGTCGTAGACGTGCAGCGGCCGGCCGAGCTCGAGCATCACGTAGTTGGTGACGTCCACCAGCGCCGAGATGCTGCGCTGGCCCGCGCGCTCCAGGCGCTCCTTCATCCACTGCGGCGTCGGCGCCTTGGCGTCGACGTTTCTGATCACGCGCCCGGCGAAGCGCCCGCAGCCCGCCGGAGCGCTGATGCGCACCGGGTGCTTCGCCGCGCTCTTTGCAGGAATGGGGATAATCTTTTGAACCTCGAGGCGTGCGCCCGTCAATGCCGACACTTCACGGGCCACGCCGAGAATCGACAGGCAGTCGGCGCGGTTGGGCGTGAGCTTGAGCGTCATCACCCGCTCGTCGAGACCGAGCACGGTGCGCAGGTCCGCGCCGGTTTTTGCGTCCTTCGGCAGCTCGAGCAGGCCCGCATGGTCGCTCGACAGGCCGAGCTCGCGCGACGAGGCCAGCATGCCGTTGCTCTCCACGCCGCGCAGCGCCGCCGCCTTGATCTCCATGCCGGGAAGCACGGCGCCGACCTTCGCGAGGGGTGCTTTCATCCCGGCGCGAACGTTGGGGGCGCCGCACACGACCCGCACCGTTTCATTCCCGGCGGACACCGCGCAGATCGTTAGCTTTTCGGCGTTCGGGTGCTTCTCGACGGAAAGGACTTCGCCGACCACCACGCCGCTGAACTGCGGGCCGAAAGGCTGGTAGGCCTCGACCTCGATGCCCGCCATGGTGAGGCGATCGGCGAGCTCCTGTCCCGGGATCGGCGGATTGCAGAAGCTGCGCAGCCAGCTCTCGGGTACGTTCATTGGAACTGCTCGAGAAAGCGCAGGTCGCCGTCGAAGAAAAGCCGCAGGTCGTCGATGCCATAGCGCAGCATCGTCAGGCGCTCGAGCCCCGAGCCGAACGCGAAGCCGATGTACCTCTCCGGGTCGAGGCCGAAATTGCGCACCACGGCCGGGTGCACCTGGCCCGAGCCGGAGATCTCCAGCCACCGGCCTTTCAATTTCATGTCGATCTCGGCCGAAGGCTCGGTGAACGGAAAGAACGACGGCCGGAAGCGCAGCTCGAGCGTGTCGTCCTCGAAGAAGCGGCGCAGGAAGTCGGTGTACACGGCCTTCAGGTCGGCGAAGCTGATGTCCTCGTCGATCCACAGCCCTTCGACCTGGTGGAACATCGGCGAATGGGTGGCGTCGGAGTCGACGCGGTACGTCCGCCCCGGCGCGATGACCTTGATCGGCGGCTTGTGCATGCGCGCATAGCGCACCTGCATCGGGCTGGTGTGCGTGCGCAGGAGCAGCGGCAGCCCGTCCTTGTCCTTCAGGTCGACGTAGAAGGTGTCCTGCATCGACCGCGCGGGATGGTTCTCCGGGTTGTTGAGCGCGGTGAAGTTGTACCAGTCGGTCTCGATCTCCGGGCCGTCGGCGACCTCGAAGCCGATCGAGCGCCAGATCTCCTCGATGCGCTGCCAGGTGCGCGTCACCGGGTGCAGCCCGCCGCGGCCGACTCCGCGGGCGGGCAGCGTGACGTCGAGCGCCTGCTCGGACAGGCGCGCGCTGAGCTTCTGGTCCGCCAGCTCGGCGCGCCTCCGCTCCAGAGCCTCTTCAACCTGCTGCTTGGCGGCGTTGAACCGCGCCCCGAAAGCCTTGCGCTCTTCCGGCGGAAGGGACTTGAGCGTCGATTGGACCGAGGTCAGCTCGCCCGCCTTGCCGAGGAAGCGGGCTTTCGCGTTCTCGAGGGACGCGGCATCGCCCGCCGCGCTGAACGCGGCGAGCGCGCGCGAAACGATGCCCTGAAGGTCCTCCAAACTCCTTCCTGCTAGCCTAGTGGGCGAGGCTCGCCTTGACCTGGCCCGCGATCTTGGCGAAGGCCGCCTTGTCGGCGACCGCGAGGTCGGCGAGCACCTTGCGGTCGATGTCGATGTTCGCCCGCTTCAGCCCCGCCATGAACACGCTGTAGGACATTCCGAGCTCGCGCACCGCCGCGTTGATCCGGGCGATCCACAGCGCGCGGAACTGGCGCTTCTTCTGGCGGCGGTCGCGGTAGGCGTACTGCCCCGCCTTCATCACCGCCTGCTTGGCGATGCGGTAGACGTTCTTCCTGCGGCCGCGGAACCCTTTCGCCTGCTTCAGGACCTTCTTGTGGCGCGCGCGCGCCGCTACTCCACGCTTGACTCTCGGCATGGCGCGCTCCTTACGACGAGTACGGCAGCATGGAACGGATCGCCGCCGTGTTGGTGTGGTCGACCCCGGTCCGGCGCCGCATGTGGCGTTTGCGCTTGGTGGTCTTCTTGGTGAGGATGTGGCGCTTGTAGGCGCCGGCGCGCTTGATCGAGCCGCTCCCGCGCACCTTGAAGCGCTTGGCGGCGCCCCGCTTGGATTTCATCTTGGGCATGTACTTCCCTTCCTTCTCTCTTGTCGTATGACGCCGGGCGGCCCCCGCCTCGCGGGGACGCTTCGACAGCCACGGCCATCACTTGTCTTCCAGCTCTTGCCTTGTCAGGCCCGAGCGGGCTTTGCTGCAACCCTGGGCGCCTTGGGCGCCTCGCTCTTCGGTGCTTCCTGCTTGGGCTTCTCCACCTTCGCCGGAGGCGCGCCCTTCTTCTTGGGCGCCAGCACCATCACCATCTGCCTTCCTTCGAGCCTTGGAAACTGCTCGACCACGCCGACCGCGTCCAGATCCTTCTGCACCCGCTGGAGCAGGCGCTCGCCGAACTCCTTGTGCGCCATCTCGCGGCCGCGGAAGCGCAGCGTCACCTTCGCCTTGTCGCCTTCCTCGAGGAACTCCATCAGCTTGCCAAGCTTGATCTTGTAGTCGCCCTCGTCGGTACCGGGCCGGAACTTGATTTCCTTGACCTGGATCTGCTTCTGCTTGAGCTTGGCTTCGTGGGCCTTCTTCTGCTCGCGGTAGCGGAACTTGCCGTAGTCCATCAGCTTGCAGACCGGCGGGTTCGCGAGCGGCGCGATCTCCACCAGGTCCACGTTGGCTTCCTCGGCCAGCCGCAGCGCCTCGTGAACCGACTTGATGCCCAGCTGGTCACCGTTGTCCGCTACCAGGCGCACCTCCGGGGCGGTGATTTCCCGGTTGATGCGTTGCGACCTACTATCGAGTGCGATGGGTGAAAAGCTCCTCAGTACGTTGAAAAAATTGGCCGTGCTAGCGCGCTGACGCCTCGCTCCGGAGGCGCGCGGCAAAGGCATCGAGGCTCATCGCCCCGAGGTCCTCGCCGCTGCGCGTACGCACGGCCACCGTTCCGGCCTGCACTTCCTTGTCCCCGACCACCAGTTGGTAGGGCAGTTTCTGCAGGCTATGTTCGCGAATCTTATAGGAGATCTTCTCGTTTCGCAAATCCGCGGAGGCCCTAAAGCCCTGTTTTGTCAGGTTTTCCTTGACACTCTGGGCGTACGCGGCGTGGCGCTCGGTAATGCTCATAACGACCACCTGCTCGGGGGCGAGCCACAGCGGAAAAGCGCCCGCGTGGTGCTCGATCAGGATGCCGATGAAGCGCTCCATGGAGCCGACGATCGCCCGGTGCAGCATCACCGGCGTGCGCCGGGTGTTGTCCTCGGCCACGTACTCGGCCCCGAGGCGCCCCGGCATGCTGAAGTCGACCTGCATGGTGCCGCATTGCCAGACGCGGCCGATCCCGTCCTTCAGCGAGTATTCGATCTTGGGACCGTAAAACGCCCCCTCCCCCGGCGACAGGGTGTATTTGACGTTTGATTTTTCCAACGCGTCTTTCAGGGCCGCTTCGGCGCGATCCCAGGTTTCGTCGGAGCCGATGCGCTTGGCGGGCCGCGTGGCCACCTTGTAGATCACGTCGGCAAAGCCGAAGTCGCGGTAGACGTTCTGCAGCAGCGCGGTAAAGGCGACGCACTCGGGGAGGATCTGCTCCTCGGTGCAGAAGATATGGCCGTCGTCCTGCACGAACCCCCGCACGCGCATCAGGCCGTGCAGCGACCCGGAAGGCTCGTTGCGGTGGCACGAACCGAATTCGCCGTAGCGCAGCGGAAGATCGCGGTAGCTCCGGACCCCCTTGTTGTAGATCAGGATGTGGCCGGGGCAATTCATCGGCTTGATCGCGTAGTCGCGGTTCTCCGATGAGGTGGTGAACATGTTCTCCCTGAAGTTCTGCCAGTGCCCCGTTTTCTCCCAGAGGCTGCGGTCGAGGATCTGCGGTCCGCGCACCTCGCGGTAGCCGTTGTCGCGGTACACGGCGCGCATGTACTGCTCCACGGCCTGCCAGATCAGCCAGCCCTTGGGATGCCAGAACACCAGGCCCGGCGCCTCCTGCTGCATGTGGAAGAGATCGAGCTGTGTGCCGAGGGTGCGGTGGTCGCGTTTCTCCGCCTCCTCGAGCATCTTCAGATACGCGTCCTGCTCTTCCTTCGTCGCCCACGCGGTGCCGTAGATGCGCTGGAGCATCTCGTTCTTCGAATCGCCGCGCCAATACGCGCCGGCGACGCGCATCAGCTTGAACACCTTCAGCTTGCCGGTGGACGGCACGTGCGGCCCGCGGCAGAGATCGATCCAGTTGCCCTGGCCGTAGAGCGAGATCGGCTCGTTCGCGGGGATGGCGCCGATGATCTCCGCTTTGTATTTTTCCCCGATATTCAAGAAATATTCGACGGCTTCGTCGCGCGACATCACCTTGCGGTGCACCGGCAGGTCCTGCCGGACGATGTCGGCCATCTTCTTCTCGATGGCGCCGAGGTCCTCGGGCGTGAAGGGGCGCTTGTACGAAAAGTCGTAGTAGAAGCCGTTCTCGATCACCGGCCCGATCGTGACCTGCGCGCCGGGGAAGAGCTCCTGCACTGCCTGCGCCATCAGGTGCGAGGTCGAATGGCGCAGGATGTCGACCCCCTCCGGACTCTTCGGCGTGACGATGGCGAGATCCGCGTCCGTTTCGATCGGCGTCGAGAGATCGACCAGCTTGCCGTTGACCTTGGCCGCGAGCGCGGCGCGCGCGAGCCCGGCGCCGATCGATTGCGCGACCTCGGCGGCGGTTACGGGCCCGGGAAACGATTTCTGCGAGCCGTCGGGGAGACGGATGTTAGGCATCAGACACGACAGCCCTCATACTAGCATGGCAAAAACCTTCTTCTCCGGCACCGATGAATCTACCTCTGACGCTCGCCATCAATCCCTACGACCACGTGCGCGGGCTCGCCCCGCACGGCATCGACCTCACCGTGCTCGAGCTGCCGATCGAGGAGATCTTCTTCCGCTTCACCAAGTTCCGGGAGTGGGACGCCTCGGAGATGTCGTTCGGCAAGACCGTCTCGCTGATGGCGCAGGCCGCGCCCGAGATCGTGCCGATCCCGGTGTTTCCGTCGCGGGTCTTTCGCCACTCCGCGATATACATCGGAGAAAAATCAAGTATTAAAGAACCCAAACACTTGGAAGGCCGGAAGGTGGGCATTCCCGAATGGGCGCAGACCGCGGGCATCTACGTGCGCGGCCTGCTGCAGCACGAGTACGGCGTCGACCTTGCGCGGATCCAGTGGTACCAGGCCGGCGTGCAGCAGCCGGGGCGCGTCGAGAAGGTGAAGCTCCACCTGCCAGAAGGGGTGCGCATCACGGCCGCCCCCGACAAGAGCCTTGCCGGGATGCTGGCGAGCGGAGAGCTCGACGCGGTGATCTCGGCGCGCAATCCCGGAGGCAAGCGCTTGTTCGAAGACTACGTTTCACTGGAGGAAGGGTATTTTCGGAAAACCGGGATCTATCCGATCATGCACGTCGTCGTGCTGCGCCGGGACACCTACGAGCGCGACCGCTGGGTCGCGATGAACCTCTTCAAGGCGTTCGAGGCAGCCAAGCGCGAAAGCATGCAGCGCCTCGTGGAAATCGGCCTTTCGCACGTGCCGATGCCCTGGCTCGCCGAGCACGCGCGGCGCTGGCGCGAGCTCGCCGGCGCGGACTTCTGGCCCTACGGGCTGGAGGCGAACCGGCGGACGCTGGAAGCGTTCGCGCAGTATTCGCACGAGCAGGGGATCACCGAGCGCAGGCTGAAGCTGGAACAGCTGTTCGCCCCGGAAACGCTGGGCGAAAGCTACAAAATCTAGTCCACCTTCAGGCCGATGTCCTTCACGACTTTCGCGTACTTCTCGTAGTCGCGCCGGATCAACGCCGCGAACTCCTCGGGGTTCGCGAAGTAAGGATCGAGGCCGCCTGCCGCGTTCATTTTCTGCTTGACGTCCGGCGACTCGAGCACGCGCTTCATCTCCGCGCGCAGCTTCGCGAGCGTCGCCTCCGGGATGCCGGCCGGGCCGAACAGGCCGAGCCAGATCGAGTTCTCGAAGCCGGGATAGAACTCCGAGATCGTCGGCAGGTCCGGGTAGAGCGGCGAGCGGTGCGCGCCCGACACCGCGAGCGGCCGCAGCCGCCCGGCCTTGATCTGCGCCGCGTTCGAGCTGCCCGACCACACCGCGGCGGTTTCGCCGGCGACCGTGGCCGCCGCGGCCGGGGCGCCGCCCTTGTAGGGGACATGCAGAAGCTTGATGCCGGTGCGCTGCTTGAGCATCTCCATCGTCAGGTGATGCTGCGAGCCGTTGCCGCCCGAGGCATAGGCGAGCGGCGGGTCCGCCTTCTTGGCGTACGCGATGAACTCGGGGAAGGTGCGCACCGGCAGCGCCGGATTGACCGTGAGCACGAACTGGTTCACCGCCACCGGCGTCACCGGCACGAGGTCCTTCAGCGTGTCGATCGGCATCTTCTTGTAGAGATGCGGATTGATCGTGATCTGGCTGTCCGCAAGCAAGCCCAGCGTGTAGCCGTCGGGCGCCGCCTTGGCCACCATCTCGCTGGCGATGTTGCCGTTGGCGCCGACGCGGTTCTCGACCACCACCGGCTGGCCCAGCGTCTGGCCGAGCTTGTCGGCGAGCACGCGCGCCGCGATGTCGGGCGCCCCGCCCGGCGGGATCGGCACGATGATGGTGAGCGGCCGCGACGGAAACTGCGCCCACGCGAGCGTCGCCGCGAGGAGCAAGGCGAAGAACATCGACGCCCGGAGCTTCATGCGCCGCGAGCTTAGCATGCGCCAATCCTAGTGCCGGACCAGCGAGGCGACGTCGATCTCGGTGAGATCGGGACGGCTGGCGCGCAGAGACTGCCGATGGCCGAGCACGCGCGAGCGGAACGAGCGTAGCGGCAGGCGCACGGCCGTGGCGAGCGCGGACAGCCCGCTGCGCTGCGACAGCGAGCGCCACACCGACGGCCCGGCGCCGGCCGCGGGCGCCTGGCCCGCCGCGCCGGCCTGCCACAGGGTGACGTAGTCAGACTGCTGCGGAACATGCTCGAGCGGCGACTGCGCCCGATCGGTCTTCTGCGTGATGACCAGCAGGTACGTCCTTTCGCGGTTGATCACGTTCACCCGCTTGCCGCTGTCGAGCGGATTGCGTACCTCGAACCATTTCGCGGGCCGGTCGAACTCGACCAGGAACGCCCGCGTATGCCGGAAGCCGCGCCGCTCGGAATACAGGCTGAAGAAAGTCTCGGGCGAGAACTGGTAGAAGCCGTGGCCGCACCAGTTGTTCGCCGGCAGCACGTGCAGCAGGTGGCCGCCCGGCCGGCACAGGCCGATCACGTTCGCGACGGCGACCGGGAAATTGAACACATGCTCGAGACAGCCGAAATCGAGCACCGCGCCGAACTGGCGCTCGGCGCGCAGCGGCGTGTTCAGGTCGTGGATCAGGCCGGCGCCCTGGTAGGAAGAGGCGTCCAGCGCGACGATGTCGCGCGCGCCGAATGCGCGCTTGAGGAACGGCTCGCAATAGCCGTCGGCGCGCAGCGCCGCGATCTCCCGCGCGTCGTGCGGCAGGTCCGCTTGGGCGAGGAACCCGGCAAGCTCCTCGTCGCTGAGGTACAGCGCCGGCCGGCCCACGGTGAGCGTCTCGGCGTATCGCACGCCGGACTTGCTGCCCAGCCGCAGCAGGTTCAGGCAATGGATGTCGAGAGCCATTGGCGATCGCTAGGGCGCCGGCGGCGCCGCGCCCGCGTCGAATTCGTCCGCAATCATCCTGCGCACCCATGCCCAGTGCGCCTCCTGCTTCTTGCCGCCGGCGAAATGTGCGACGTGCACCTCCGGGCCGAAGCCGCGGTCGGTGGGCCGCATCTTGAGGAAGTTGTAGCGCGGCATGGGCAAGGCCATCACCGAGGCCCGTGCGCCGCTGTCGAGCTCGAGGATGTGCGTGCGATAGTGCCCCTGGTAGAACTGCGGAGCCAGCCGGTAGATCAGGTGCGCGAGCGCCGTCTGCTCGATGGAGAGGTGATGCACCGTTTCCATCTCGCGGATCCAGGCCTCGAGCAGCGCCCGCATGCGCGGCGAATGGCGGATGAACATCACGCCGACGTTGATCGCGATATGTGGATACGCCGGGCGCTCGGTGCATTCGGGAGGCCAAGGGCCGACGACCACGTCCCGCGGCGCCTCGGCGGTGAGCGCCATGTCGAAGTCGAGGTCGAACACCTCGTCGAGCCGCTTCAGCACGATCGCGTCCGCATCGATGAACACCAGGTCGTTCGGCGACGCTTCCAGCGTGCGCGCGATCACGTAGGGCTTCTGCGCATAAAGCCGCAGCACGCGCCGCGTCTTCATGACATGAGCCGCCTTGTCCAGCATCCAGTTCTCATGGCGCCTGCCGCCCAGCAGGATGCGCAGCTTGCGGCTGTAGAACTTGATCGACTCGCGCAGATCCCACAGCGGCCAGATGAACTGGAAGTCCATCTCGTCGACCCACGCTGGCGCGGCCCATTCCCGCGGCGGGAAGTGCGTGTAGCGCACGGCGCCGCGCCCGTCGAAGGCGCGGCGCAGCGCGCTGTCCGGCGACTCCGACAGATCGTAGAGGTAGATCGCCGAGCCGGGCTGGCGGCGCTCGATGGCGCGCACACAGAGCTCGATCCAGCGAGCGTAACCGTCGTTCGCCATGCAGATGAAGTCGATCATTGCAACGCCTCGATCACCTTCGCCCAGACCGCCTCCACCCCGAGCTCGGCCATCGGGACCTCCGGGCCGCAGGGCGCGGGGCGCGGATGGTCGACCACGTAGCAGCGCGGGCGCTCGAGCGGTCCGATTGCCTGGCTGCTCGAGTGGCAGTGGTAGAGCGCGACCATCGGCGCATCGAGCGCGCTCATGATGTGGGTCGGCCCCGTGTCGACGCCGACATAGAGGTCGAGCTCACCCATCACCGCCGCGCTTTCGCGCAGCCCCAGGCGCCCAGCGATGCTCGCGGCGCGGGGGCCGATGCGCCCGGCCAGCTCGTCGGTGCGGTCCCGCTCCGCGGCGCCGCCGAAGAGGAGGAAGCGCGCCTTCGGCCAGCGCGCGGCGATGCGCGTGCAAAGCGCCGCGAAGTGCTCGAGCGGCCAGTCGCGATAGCTCGTGGCGTGAAAGCCTGCGATCTGCAGTCCCACGAGCGGCGCTTCTCCCGGCTGCACGAGCTTTGCGAGGAAGCCGCGCGCCGACGCCTTTTCGGCCGGGGTGACGACGTAAGCGAGCCGCAGGCCGTCCGGCGGGATGCCGAGCGCCTGCACCAGCAGCAGCGGAATGCGCGCCGCGTGCGTGCTCTGGAACGCCGGCGGCTCGACGGCATGCCAGAGGCGCGCGTCGAGGGCCGGATCCCCTTGGCGGAACGCCACCACCCGCTGCGCCACGCGCAATGCGTAAGAAACGAGCGGGCGATCGAACTGGTAGACGAGCGCGAGATCCCAGCGGCTTGCCGGAATCCAGCCGCGCCAGCGGGCGCGGTGCTTGGTGATCGGACCGGTCGCGGCAAGGAACGGCAGATGGCGCGCGACCTCGAAGCGCTTCGGATGAGCGAGGTAGGTGATCTCGGCCTGCGGCCAGGCTTTCGCCAGGGCACGCAGCGCCGGCGTTGCGAGGAGGGTGTCGCCGATCCGGGCGACGTTGATGACCAAGACGCGCCGTGGGCTGCCGGCCGCCGTCATGCCGGCGGCCTGCGCCGTCCGAGCCCGGCGAACACCGCTGCCAGCCAGGTCCGCCGCGCGCCGCGCGGCGGCGGCTGAAGGCAGGCGAGCGTAAAGCCGTAGCCCGAGGCCGGCGCAGGCTCCCGCCAGCGGCGCTCTTCCGGCAGGTTTTCCGCCACCGCGGCGTCGAGCCCATGCGCCACCGCGGCGAACTGCGGATCGTCGCTGTAGAGCGCGCCCGGCATCCGGCGCTCGAGGAAGCCTCGTTCGTCGGTACCGTGGGGGACGTCGTGGATGAATACCATCCTCACGCGCCCCTGCGCGAGCAGCCACAAGGCGAGGCGCAGGCCGCGCCAGCCCTTCGGTCCGTCGATCAGCGCGACGTCGCCGGGCCGCGCGATGGCGGGCAGGATGCGCGTGGCGTCGCCGAAGCGCAGCTCGACGTTGCGGTACGGCCGCAGCCGCTCCGCCGCCACCGGGACGTCGGGCGAGCGCTCGTCGTGCTCGAGGCTGACGATCGGCAGCTCGGGGAAGCTGAGCGCGAGGACCAGAGTGCTTTGCCCGCGTGCGCGGCCCGACTCCAGGACACGGAGTGGCCGCACGGCACCTGCGCACAGCGTGAGAAAGAACATCTCGGAATAGAGGATGCCCTTGCGCTCGTACGGCACGTCCCGGATCCGGCTGCGAAAGGCGTCGAATTGCTGCGCCGCCGCCTCGGCGAGCGCCGCCATGGTGAGGGGTGCACTTCGGTCGGCGCCGATGGTGCTCACGAATTGTGCGGCTCGAGGCGCCACCACGTCATGCGCCGGCCGCGCCCTTCCGAGCAGAGGATCCAGCGGTCGTCGTCGCTCAGCTCGCTCAGCTCGCGGAAGGTCGACAGGTCGCGCGCCGACGTGGTGAGCTCGGCGATGGCGAAGCTGCGCGCCGCCCGCTCGCGGAGCCGCGCGAGGCGCTGCGCGCCGTCGGCATAGAACCACTCGTGCAGCTCGATGAACACGATGGATTGCCGGAACGCAGCAAAGAACGCGTCGTCGAGCAAGTCGAACTCGCCGCCCTCGATGTCCACCATGACGACGCAGTCCGACAGCGGGTGCGTGATCGAACGCCAGAAGCCCGGCTCCGCCGCGCCCTGGATGCTCACGCGCTGGGCAAGGCCGTTGGCTGCGGCCACTTCGCGCAGGATCTCGCGCGAGGCCGGCGAGCGCTCGTAGCAGTACGAATACTCGAACAGTCGATTGACCAGGGCGCCGAGCCCGTAATAGCCGTTTGCCGCGCCGAGATCGACGAGCACGCTGCGGCTGCGCGGCAGCGCCTGCAGCGCCTGCAGCAGCTCCAGCTCGTACAGGCCGAGCAGCATGCTGCCGACGTCGCCGCCAGCGCCCCAGCGCGTCTGCTCGGGCAGCTTCAAGCCCCGGAACGGGCCGTACCGGACCTTGTTGTTGAACTCCACCGCGAGCAGCTTGCCCAGCTCGACCCGCCGGCGCAGCACATGGTTCGGCCGATGCTTGCCCCGCACCATGCGCGAGGCAGTACGCAGCGTGCGGAAAAACGGCCGCACGGCTTGCCGCAACCATTGGACGCTCGAATTGCCCTCGGTCACCGTCGCTATTCCGCAATGAGCCCTAGTCGACGATGAAAAGCTTCGCGCCGACGTCGGTCTGCGACCGGTGCGGCTCCGCGTGGTCGGCGACCTGGTAGCTCATTCCCGGCCTCAGCACGAACTTGCGCCCGTCTTTCAGCTCCGTATGCAGCTCGCCTTCGGTGCAGAGCAGGATATGACCCTTGTCGCACCAGTGGTCGGCACGGTACCCCGGCGTGTACTCGACCATGCGAACGCGGATGCTTCCGAAGTTGCACGTGCGCCAGTAGGCGTACCCCCGCTCGCCCTTGTGCTCGACGCGTTCGACTTGCGACCAGTCGGTCGTGCCGAACGGGATGGAGGACATTTGCACCGGTACCTCAGCGGTGTTTTTTCCGGAGGTGTTGAGTCTTGGTAGGCGCGATTGGACTCGAACCAACGACCCCTACCATGTCAAGGTAGTGCTCTAACCAGCTGAGCTACGCGCCTAGCGATTCCGGGTCCCAAAAACCGGACCCTACTGCATGACTCCGGGTCCCAAAAACCGGACCCAACTTCAGGTTTTGAAAAGCCGTCACAATTTTAACGTAAACTCGCCGCCCCCATGGACCTGATCCTGTGGCGCCATGCCGAAGCCGAGGAGGGCGAAAACGATCTCGCGCGCGAGCTGACCCCGAAGGGCGAGAAGCAGGCGGCGCGCGTCGCCGAGTGGCTGCTGCAGCGGCTGCCGGCGAAGTTCATCCTGCTCTCCAGCCCGGCGGCGCGCGCGCAGCAGACCGCCGAGGCGCTCGGCGTCCCGGTGAAGACGGTGAAGGACATCGCGCCCGGCGCTGCCGTGTCGGCGATCCTCAAGGCGGCGAACTGGCCCGAGCAGAAGGGCACCGTGGTGCTGGTCGGACATCAGCCCGACCTCGGTCACGCCGCCGCGTTTCTCCTGGCCGGGGCGCAGGCCCAAGTGAGCATCAGGAAGGGCGGGCTGTGGTGGCTCAACGACCGGGCGCGCGAGGATGGCGCCAAGATCGTCGTCAGAGCGGTCGTATCGCCTGACCTGCTGTAGGTAGGCCGGTCGAACCAACGGCCCCCTGCCACGCGGGCGGCACGGTTTGATCCGACCAGCCGTGCGCGCAGCGCCTTGTAGGCGTCCGGACCATCCTGCCCCGCGCCAAGGCGACACGTTTGTGTCCCATTGTCCCCAGCTATGCGTCGGAAGGGTCACCTATGAAGCGCCGCATGACGTGCTTCGGCGTTCTGTTGCTCGCCGGCACGCTGGTTTCCTGCGGCGGCGGCGATAGTCCCAGCACCGCCAGTCCTGCGATCACCAACGGCGGCAATCCCGGAAACGGCACCAATCCCGAAGGCAACGGCGGCGGCAGCGTTGCCACGCCGGGGCGGGTCGAGGAATCCGATGCGGCGGTCAGCTTGAGTCCCGGCGGTTGGACTCCGACCGACCCGAATTTCGCCTGGAGCGGAGGCACCGCCATGCAATCCAAGGTGATCGGCGCCACCGCGACCTTTACCTTCACCGGGAGCTCCGTCAGGTGGATCGGTGGACGCAACGACAACGGCGGAATCGCGCTGGTCAGCGTGGACGGGGGTCCGGGCAAGCGAGTGGATACCTTTGCCCGGCCGTACGAAATCCACACCCCCATGGTTACGATCGATGGACTGAGCGCCGGCAGGCATACGCTGACGATCAAGGTGACCGGCGAAAGGAACAGCGAAGCCCATGCAGGCAACGAGGCGATGGTGATGGTGGATGCTTTCGACGTCGACCCGCCGATCGTTTCGCACCTCCAGGAAACGGACCCCAACGTCGTCTACGGCGGCAGCTGGACCCACGACGACAACGTCCACTGGAGCGGCGGCGGCGTCCGCTCGGCGCCCCATGCGGCCGTGGGCGGGGCGAGGTTTGCTACGACCGCCGGCTCGAAGGTCACGCTGACGTTCCGCGGAACGTCGATCACGTGGCAAAGCGGTCGCAGCTTCGACTTCGGCATCGCCCTCGTCACTTTGGATGGCGCGCCCACCGAAGTCGACACATATGCTCCCGCGGCGAAATTTCAGGAAGTGGTGTTCGCGGCAACCGGGCTGGCCGATGCAAAGCACACGCTGACGATCGAGGCGACGGGGCGCAAGAACCCCGCTTCGTCAGGCACCAAGATCGTGGTGGACGCGTTCGACGTCAGCCTGCTCGGCCGGCGCGTCCAGGAAGACGATCCGGCGATCCACTATAGCGGCAGCTGGACCCGCCACAACGTGAACCGGGTCTGGAACGAAGGGGCGTGCAACACCAGCCAGGTGGCGGGCTCGCGCGCCGACTTCACCTTCACCGGGAGCTCGGTGAGCTGGATCGGCTGCCAGAAGGAGAGCTGCGGCGGCGTTGCCCGGGTTTCAATCGACGGCGCTTTCGTAAAGGAAATCCACAACTTCAGACCCGAGCCGATCGAGGCCTTCCAGAACGAGACCTTCAGGGCGGACGGTTTGAGCCCAGGTCAACATACGCTGACCATCCAGCAGATGATCAATGGCTCCTACATCGTGGTGGATGCTTTCGACGTCCGGCCGTAAGACAGGCGGCGCCTCATCCGCCAAGATCGTAGTCAACGCGTCGTATCACCTGACCTGCTTTAGGACAGAGACCCGCTTGTCGGACAGGCCGCTCACCTGCAGCTTCATCCCGACCGTTTTCCAGTGATCGGCCTCCGCCTCCAGCCCAGCCGCGGATAGCGGGCTCTCGTCCAGCCAGGTCTGCGGCAGGTCGATGGCGAAGCCGCCGGCATCCGCCGCGACTCGCAGGAACGGCAGCTTCGCATCGCTGCGGCTGCGCAGGATGAGGGACGCGGTGCGCAGCGCGAACACGAGCTTCCAGTCGGAACCGTCGAGCCCGGCGTCCTGCATCTTGCGCAGCTTCCCGCGGTGCGCGAGCACGAGGCGCGCCAGGCGCGCCTGCTCCATGCGCGAGAACCCGGGCATGTCCGCGTTGGAGAGCACGTAGGCGGAATGCTTGTGGTACTGCGCGTGCGCGATCGAGAGCCCGATCTCCGCCAGCCGCGCCGCCCATTCGAGCATCGGGCGGTCGGCGTCGTCCTCGCGCTCGGCGCCCGGCGTGAGCGCGTCGTAGATCGTGAGCGAAAGCTGCTTCACCCGCTCCGCCTGCGCCGGATCGACGTGGTAGCGCCGCATGAACTGCGCCACCGTCACCTCGCGCATGTCGCGGTGCTCGACCCGGCCGAGCAGGTCGTAGAGCACGCCGTGGCGCAATGCCGCGGCCGAGACTTTCACGGCTTCGAGCCCGAGCTCGTCGAACGCCGCGTTGAGGATCGCGACGCCGCCGGGCAGGACCGGCGCCCGGTTGGGGCGCAGCCCGGCGATGCGGTCGGGATCCGCCTTCTCGCTCTTCAAGAGCAGGGACCTCAGCTTCTCCAGGCCGGCGCGCGTCAGGCCGTCTTCCGCGAAACCGTTCTCGCGCAGGATGTTCTCGATCGAGCGCGCGGTGCCGGAGGACGCCACCGCCTCGTCCCATCCTGCCGCCCGGTAGGCGCGCACGATGCCGGCGAGCTCCTGGCGCGCGGCGAACTCGGCGGCGCGCATGCCGGACTTCTCGATCCTGCCGTCGGGGAAGAACTTGAGGCTATAGCTCACGCAGCCCATGTAGAGCGACTCGGTGAGCTGCGGCTCGAAGCCGGTGCCGACGATGAACTCGGTCGAGCCGCCGCCGACGTCGACCACCAGGCGGCGCTCGTTTCTTGCTCCCGAGGCCACCGGCATGGCGTGCGCCACGCCCAGGTAAATGAGGCGCGCCTCCTCGCGGCCCGAAATCACCTCGATCGGGAATCCGAGCACCTGGCGCGCCTCGCGCAGGAACTGCGGCGCGTTCTTCGCCACGCGCAGCGCGTTGGTGCCGACGGCGCGCACCGCCTGGCGCGGGAAGCCGCGCAGCCGTTCGGCGAGCTTCGCCAGCGACTCGAGCGCGCGCGCCTGGGTGGCGCGATCGATGCGCTTGTCGGCGCTGAGGCCTCCGCCCAGGCGCACCACCTCGCGCACCGCGTCGAGCGGATAGATCTGCCGATCGACCACGCGGCCGATTTCGAGGTGGAAGCTGTTCGACCCGAGATCGACCGCGGCGAGCGTGTCGTGGCGCGCCATGGTCCGACCGTATCACCCTTGATCCGGCATGACAAATTGCGTTGCCCGCCTTTTCATCCGGAAAAGGGGTCAGAGCAATTTTCAGCTGGGCGCATGTGTGTTACAGGAAAATTGCTCTGACCCCTTTTCCGACGAACGGTAAAATGGGATTTACCGCTTCGTCCGTGCGGTTCCATCCACCCCAGCACCATGAACCGCAGAATCCCGCCGCCGACGCAGTTCCTCAACCGCGAGCTCGGTATCCTCGCGTTCCAGCGCAGGGTGCTCGCGCAGGCGGCCGACGACGCGGTGCCGCCGCTCGAGCGCCTGCGCTTCATCACCATCGTCTCCTCCAACCTCGACGAATTCTTCGAGATCCGCGTCGCCGGTCTCAAGGAGCAGATCAAGCTCGGCCTGCCCGAGCCCGGTCCCGACGGCCGCGGCCCGGCGGAGGTGTTCGCCGACGTGAGCCAGGAGGCGCACGCCATCGTGGCCGACCAGTATCGGCTGCTGAACGAGGTCGTGCTGCCCGCGCTCGCGAAGGAAGGCATCGTGTTTCCCCGGCGCGAGGAGTGGAGCCAGGCGCAGCGCCAGTGGATCCGCGACTACTTCTTCCGCGAGCTGCTGCCGGTGCTCACGCCGATCGGCCTCGACCCCGCGCACCCGTTCCCGCGCGTGTTCAACAAGAGCCTGAACTTCGCCTGCGAGCTGGAGGGCCGCGACGCCTTCGGCAGGAGCTCGGGCGCCGCGATCGTGCAGGCGCCGCGCGCGCTGCCGCGGGTGATCCGCCTGCCGCAGGCGATCGCCGGGACCGAGTACGCGTTCGTCTTCCTTTCCTCCATCCTGCACGCGCACATGGGCGAGCTCTTCGCCGGGATGAACACCAAGGGCTGCTACCAGTTCCGGGTGACGCGCAACTCCGACCTCTTCGTCGACGAGGAGGAGATCAAGAACCTGCACACCGCGCTCAAGGGCGAGCTCCTGCACCGGCACTTCGGCGACGCGGTGCGCCTGGAGGTCGCCGACAACTGCTCGCAGCACATGGTGGACTTCCTCCTGCAGCAGTTCTCGCTGCAGGAGTCGGACCTGTACCGGGTCGACGGCCCGGTGAACCTCTACCGCCTGCGCGAGGTGCCCGACCAGGTCGACAAGCCGGCGCTCAAGTACCCGCCGTTCCAGCCCGGCATGCCTGGATCGCTCGGCCACGGCGATCTGTTCGAGACCCTGAAGAAGAACGACGTCCTGCTGCACCACCCGTTCCAGTCGTTCCTGCCGGTGATCGAGTTCATCCGCACCACCGCGAACGATCCGAGCGTGATCGCCATCAAGCAGACGGTGTACCGCACCGGCACGGATTCGGAGCTGATGGAGATCCTGGTCGACGCGGCGCGCAAGGGGAAGGAAGTCACCGTGGTGGTGGAGCTGATGGCGCGCTTCGACGAGGAGGCGAATCTCAACTGGGCGGCGCGCCTGGAGGAGGTGGGCGCGCACGTCATCTACGGCGTGGTCGGCCACAAGACCCACGCCAAGATGGCGCTCGTGGTGCGGCGGGAAGAGGCGGCGGAAGGCAAGGTGCTGCGCCGCTATGTGCACCTCGCCACGGGAAACTACCATCCGCGGACCGCCCGGCTGTACACCGATTTCGGGCTGATGACCGCGAACGAGGAGCTGTGCGCCGACGTGAACGAGGTGTTCAAGCAGCTCACCGGCCTCGGACGCGCCAGCAAGATGAAGCACGTCTGGCAGTCGCCCTTTACCCTGCACAAGCGCATCGTCGCCGCCATCCGCAACGAGGCCAAGCTCGCCGGCGAGGGCCAGGAGGGCCGCATCATCGCCAAGATGAATGCCCTCCTCGAGCCGCAGATCATCGAGGAGCTCTACCTCGCCTCCCAGGCGGGGGTGAAGATCGACCTGATCGTGCGCGGCCAGTGCGCGCTCAAGCCCGGGCTGCAGGGACTTTCGGACAACATCCGCGTGCGCTCGGTCGTCGGCCGCTTCCTCGAGCACTCGCGCGTGTTCCACTTCCGCGCGGGCGGCGCCGACGACGTGTTCCTCGCGAGCGCCGACTGGATGGACCGCAACTTCTTCCGCCGCATCGAGCTGTGCTTCCCGGTGCTCGACCCGGCGCTCAAGCGGCGCGTAATCCGCGAAGGCCTGCAGCCCTACCTCGACGACAACTGCCACGCCTGGGAGATGCGCCCCGACGGCGGCTACGAGCTCGCCAAGCCGCGGCGCGGCCGGCGCCGCTCGGCGCAGGAAGAGCTTCTCTACACCCTCGCCATCCCGAGCTAGTGGAGGCGAGCCGCTACAAGTCGAAGCCGCTCCTCGCCCGCCCGTTCATCGCGCTGCGCGTGGCCGCGCAAGGCCTCGCGGCGGCGTGGCGCCACGAGATTCCCTTCCGCATGGAGGTCGTGGCTTTCGCGGTTTTATTCCCCCTGAGTTTCTGGATAGGGCAAACCCCCGTCGAGCGCGCCTTGCTCATCGGCAGTCTGTTGCTCGTCCTGATCGTCGAGCTCGTCAACTCGGCCGTCGAGGCGACCCTCGACCGGGTGTCGCTCGAAGATCACCCGCTCATCGGCCGGGCGAAGGATATCGCCAGCGCCGCGGTCGGCCTGTCGCTCGTCAACGCCGGCGTGGTCTGGCTCTTTATCCTGGTCGGCTAGCGCATCCAGACCAGCGCGCACGCGCCGCCGCCCACGGCAAGCGCGTAGACCAGCGCGACGATCGCCTGCGCGATGGCGCTGCCCTGCGGCACGGGGAGGCGCACGGCGAGCGGCACGAGCCCGAGCAGCGCGGCTTCGTACCACCGCAGCCCGCGCTGCAGCGTCACGCTCGCGGCGAGCGCTGCCCCGATCACCCCGACCGAAAGGGTGAACGATGCGCCGGCTACGATGCCCCGGGCAAACGCGATGGCGACGGCGAGGAAGCCGGCCGCGCCGGCGGCAAGGCCGAAGCTCCAGAGGGCGAGCATGTGGGCGCCGCCCAGGAACGCCATGGCGCCGGTCGCGAGGCCCAGTCCCATTCCGGCGGCAGCCGCGCGCGGCGGCTCGTCGTAAGAGAGCATCGAGAAAGCGACGCCTGCGGCAACCAGGCCGCCCAGGCCCATGGCCCAAAGCGCGATCCGCTCGGCCGGCATGCGCCCGATGAGCGAGATGAAGATCCAGCAGGCGGCGGCGCCGAAGCCCAGGCCGAGCACCAGTCCCGCCTTGCGCGTCGGCCTGAAGGCGAGGTCCACGACCGCGCCGAGCAGCGCGGCCGCCGCGGCGAGCAGGAAGAGCTTTTTCTCGTACTCGAGCTGGCCGGTCAGGTAGACCGCGGCGAAGAATCCGGACGCGGCCGCGAGGCCGCTCACGCGCGCAGGATAGAAAACGAGCGCCGCGGCGGTCCCGGCGACGAGCGGCCCGACGCCCCCCTGGATCCAGGGGTTTCTGAGAAGTTCCTCCACTCCCTTAGCCGCGCGCGGCCCGGATCACGCCCTTGACCTGGCGCACCTGCGCAAGGGCGCGCTTCAGCTGCGCCATGTTGGTCACGTCGAAGCTGAAGCGCATGAACGCGAGCTCGTCGCGGCTCTGCGTGCGCACCGCGGTGACGTTGATCTTCTCGCGCGCGAGCGCGTCGCCGACGTCGCGCAGCAGCCCCCGCCGGTCGGTCGCCGTGACGCCGATCTCGACCGCGTAGCTGCCTTCGCCCCTGCCCCACTCCGCTTCGATCAGCCGCTCGGGCTGGCCTTCCGCCAGGCGCTTCAGCGCCGGGCAGTCTTCGCGGTGCACCGACACGCCCTTGCCGCGGGTCACGAAGCCGCGCACCGGGTCGGGCGGCACCGGCTTGCAGCAGCGGGCGAGCTGCGTGAGCAGGCTGTCCATGCCCACCACGAGCACGCCGCCCTTTGGGGCCGGCGCTTTTTTCTTCCGGGGAATCTCGGCAGGCTCCTCGGGCGCTTCGCGTCCATGCACGGCGGAACGGAGCTGGCGCAGGTTCACCTCGTCGCGCGCCACGGCGGCGAAAAGCTCGTCGGGCTGCTTGAACCCGAGCCTGGCGGCGAGCTGCTCGAGGTTCGCGTTCAGCGCGTGGCTGCGGCGCAGCTCCCTCTCGACCTGAGCGCGGCCCGCGGCGACGCTCTGCTGGATCGCCTGCGCGTTGAACCACTGGCGGATCTTCTGGCGTGCGCGCGGGCTCTTCACGAAGCCGCGCTCGGCGTTCAGCCAGTCGCGCGAAGGACCGCCCGATTTTGCGCTCACGATCTCGACGCGCTGGCCGCTGGCGAGCGGCGTGTCGAGCGGCACGATGTGGCCGTCGACCTTGGCGCCGCGGCAGCGGTGCCCGAGGTCGGTGTGCAGGGCGTAGGCGAAGTCCACCGGCGTCGCGCCGGCCGGAAGGTCGATCACTTTCCCCTGCGGGGTGAGGACGTAGACCGTGTCGTCGAGGCGCGCGCCGCGCGCCTTGGACCAGTCGGCGACCTCGTCGCGCCACGCGAGCAGCTCGCGCAGCCACGCGATCTTCTGCTCGAACTGCTTCGAAGCCTTGGCCTTCTCTTTGTACTGCCAGTGCGCGGCGACGCCGTATTCGGCGTGGCGGTGCATCTCCTCGGTTCGGATCTGGACTTCGAGCGTCTTGCCTGCCGGACCGACCACTGCCGTGTGCAGCGACTGGTACAGGTTCCCCTTCGGCCGCGAGATGTAGTCGTCGAACTCCTTGGGGATCGGCTGCCACAGGTTGTGCACCACGCCGAGCGCGGTGTAGCAGTCCTTGATCTCGGGAACGATCACGCGCAGCGCGCGCACGTCGTACACCTGCGAGAAATCGAGGCCCTTGTTGCGCATCTTGTTCCAGATCGAATAGATGTGCTTGGGCCGGCCGTTGATCTCCCCCTTCACGCCCGCCGCCTCGAGCTCGCGCGCCAGGGTGGCGATGGCATCGGCAATGTATTGCTGGCGCTCCACGCGGCGCTCGTCGAGCATCTGGGCGATGCGCTTGTAGAGCTCGGGCTCGAGGAACCGGAACGAAAGATCCTCGAGCTCCCACTTGAGCTGGAACACGCCGAGGCGGTTGGCCAAGGGCGAATAGATGTCGAGCGTCTCCTTGGCGTAGTCGTTCCGCTCGGGCGAGGGGTTCTTCGCGAGCCAGCGCAGCGTCTGCGTGCGGCTCGCCAGGCGGATCAGCACCACCCGTACGTCCTCGACCATGCCGAGGACCATCTTGCGCAGCACTTCGTTCTGCGAGACCGCGCTTTCGGCCGAGTGCGCGCGCGTGGCGACCCGAAGCTGGTAGAGCCGCTCGACGCCTTCCGCGAGCTCGGCGACCTCGGCGCCGAACAACTCCCGGATGCGGTGGGTCTCGCCCAGCCGCTTCGGCGCGGCGAAGAGGATGCCCGCGGCGCGACCCGCCGCATCGAGGCCGATGTCGGCGAGGCTGGACGCGATGCCCAGCGCGTGCGGCCAGACCGGCTCGCCCGTGGAGAGGCGCTCCGCGGCGTAGAG
>DASXAO010000093.1:0-2636 GCA_036406675.1 Burkholderiales bacterium | reverse complement strand
TTCTGCGCGCCTTCGAAGGTCGCGTCGCGCACGCGGAAGTTGGCCACTTTGAGCGGGGCGTCGTCGGAGGGGCTGTTCACGCCCTGGACGCCGCCGTCGGCGCCCTTGATCACCACGAAGGGCTTGCCGGTGATCGGGTCGGGATAGAGCTTGCGCAGGTGGCGCACGGTGCCCGGCTGGCGCGGGTCCTTCAGCAGGTCTTCGATCTGCCGCGGGTAGGCCTTTACGACGCCTGGCGTAGATAGGTAGTAAAGGCCGATCGCGCGGCGATACTGGTTGCCGATGAAGAGGAGCTCGAGCTCCTTTTCCCGGCGCGCCGAAGTCTCCCAGGTCTCGCCGAGGATCGCGAGCCCGCCCATCAGGATGGCGACGATGAACATCACCGTGAGGTAGGTGAACCCCGCCTGCCGCAGCCGGGCCCGCGCGCGCTTCACCATTGCGAATACTCGCTGCCGTCCTTGCCCTTGCCCATGGCGCCGCTTTTCACGTCGTAGACGCCGCCTTTGGTCTGGTCCTCGGGCTGCACTATCTGCCAGGTCGTGGCGCTCTCGGTGATCGGGTCGATCGGCACGCGGCGCATGTACTTGTCCGAGGCTAGCGACTCGAGCGACTCGGGGTAGCGGCCCTTGTCGGCGTAGTAGCGCGAGATCGCCTCGCGCATCTGGTGGAGGTTTTCCTTGAGCACCGCTTCCTTCGATTTGTCGATGCTGCCGAAGTAGCGCGGCAGGGCGAGCGTGAGAAGCAGCGCCACGATCGTCATCACCACCAGCAGCTCGATCAGGGTGAAGCCGGAGAAAAAACGTGGTCTGTCCCTGATTTCGGGCTTTTCTACCATTCCTTGTACGGGCGGCCGTTGATCCCGGTGCCGGTGGCGAGCGAGAAGACGTCGAAGACGTCGTCGCCTTCCTTCGGATCGTCGGGCGGGCTCTGGTAGGCGCGCTTGCCCCAGGTTTCGGCGTTGGTCTGCGTCTCCGAGGTGGCGAACGGGTCGCGCGGGATGCGCCGCATGAAGTAGATCTTGTCGCGCTTGGCGCTCTTCTGGTCCTCGACGCCCTTCACCAGGTCGTCGAGGCTCTTCGGGTAGCCGCTGTCGTTGACGTTCTTCGTGAGGCGGCCGTCGTCCCAGGCCTGCTTGTACGCGTCGATGCCGTCGCGGATCTCGCGCAGCGAGCGGCGCAGGTCCTGCTCCTTGGCGCGGGTCACGATGAGCTCGTTCAGCGGCAGCGCGACCGAGGCGAGCACGGCGATGATCGCCACCGTGATGACGAGCTCGATCAGGGTGAAGCCGTGCTGCTTCATTGCGGCGCGGGCTTGACTCCGCCGAAGGGCACCAGCGTGCCGCCGGCGGGCGGCTGCTGCTGCTGCGGGATCGCCGGCTGGCCCTGCGCGTCGGGCTGCTGCTGTGGCTGCGGCTGCTGCTCGACCGGGATCGGCGCGATCGGCGCGCCGCCCAGGCGCGGCGTGCCGGTGGCGGCCTCGGTGCCGGCCGCGAACTCGACCGTGCCGGCCTCGGGCCGCTGGAGCGCGCGAGCGAGGTGCGGCGTGATGAGCAGCATGATCTCGGTGCGGTTGCGCGTGTCGTTGGTGTTGGAGAACAGGCGCCCGACGATCGGCAGGTTGCCCATGCCCGGGACGCGGTTGGCGCTGTACCGGTCCTCGCGGCTGATGAGGCCGGCGAGCACCTGGGTCTCGCCGTCCTTCAGGCGCAGGACGGTGGCGGCGTTTCGCGTGCCGATCTGGTAGTTCAGGCTGGTCGACCCGGGCGACTGGATCTCCTTCACGATGTTGCTCACTTCCAGCCCGACCTTCATGCCGACCTCGTCTTCCAGATAGACGAGCGGCTCGACCTCAAGCTTCAGGCCGATGTCGAGGTAGGACACCGATTCGGAGACGAAGCCGCCGGTGGCCGCCGCGGTGGTGGTGATCACCGGCACGCGGTCGCCGATGTGGATTTTCGCCTTTTCCTTGTTCTTCACCCGGATGCGCGGGTTGGCGAGCACGTTGGCGCCGCCGTCCTGCTGCTTGAGCGAAAGCAGGAAAAGGGGATCGGTGAACTGCAGGCGCACCAGGTTCTGGTTGCGGTTCAGCCACTCGGGAAGCGTCACCTGCCCCGGGACGCCGGCGGCGCCGACCAGGCTCCAGGCCACGGTATCGGGGAACTGGAGGCCGAGCTGCTGCAGCCAGTTCGTCGCCACCTCGATCACCTCGACCTCGAGCACCACCTCGGGCTCCGCGAGGTCCTGCGCCGCGATCAGGCGCTCGGCGAGGCGGATCGCGGCGGGCGTGTCCTTGATCACCAGCATGTTGATCTTCTCGTCGATGAAGATGTCGCGCGTCTTCACCAGCGTGCGGATCATGTTCGCGGTCTGCTTCACGTCGGCGTTGGCGAGGTAGAAGCCCTTCACCACCAGCTCCTGGTACTCGCGCAGCTTCTGCGGCGTGTTCGGGAAGATGAACACGGTGTTGTCGTTCAGCACCTTCTGCTCGAGCGAGCTGGTGAGCAGCACCATGCGGATCGCGTCCTCGATGCTCGCGTCGCGCAGCAGGATGGTGGTGCGCTGGTCGGAGCGCACGTCGCGGTCGAAGATGAAGTTGATGCCGGTGGCGCGCTGCAGCGTCTCGAAGATGTTGCGCAG
>DASXAO010000092.1:0-4486 GCA_036406675.1 Burkholderiales bacterium | reverse complement strand
GCCTCGCCCACGACGAGGCCCTTGTTCACGAGGCCCGAGAGCTGGCCTTCCGTGATCAGCGCCACGCGGTCGATGAGGCCGGCGCCGTCGAGCGCGAACACCACCGCCGAGGTCATGGCGAGACCCGGCCCGCCGCGCACGCCGAGCCCGCGCAGCACGACCACGTCGCCCGGCTTCACCGCGTTTCGCTGGATCGCCTCCAGCGCTTCCTCGCGCGAGTGGAAGATGTTCGCCGGACCGCGAAAGCTCTCCATGCGCGCGCCGGTGCCGCCCTGGCGCAGGATGCCGCCGCCGGGCAGGAGCGAGCCGCGCATGATCACGAGGGACGGGCGCCTGGAGAGCGGGTGCGCGAGGCTGCAGATCACGCCATCTTCCTTCACCTCGGCCTGGGCAAGAATTTCGCTCATGCTTTGCCCGCTGACGGAGCGCGCCTCCAGGTTCAGCAGGGATTCAAGGCGTTTCATGACCGCGCGCGCGCCGCCTGCGGCCTCGAGCTCCTCGATGCGGCCGGCGCCGTTCGGGCGGATCGCGGCGAGGAGCGGCACCTTTTCCGCGTATTGCTCGAACAGCGCATACACGTCCACGTCGAGGCCGCTCTCGAGCGCGATCGCCTGGAGGTGCTTCACGCAGTTGATGGAGCCCGACAGGGCAAGCACGGCGATCGCCGCATTGGCGATCGAGCCTGCACTGATGATGTCGCGCGGCTTGTAGTCGTCCCAGACCATCTGCACGATGCGCTCGCCCGAGCGGCGCGCGCAGTCCATCATCTTCGCGCTGTTGGCGAGCACCGGCGCCGCTCCGGGAAGCGTCATGCCGAGCGCCTCGCACACGATGTGCATGGAGTTTGCCGTGCCCATTCCCGCGCACACGCCCGGGGAGCGCACCGCGTTGTCGGCCATGCCGGTCAGGTCCTCGAGGGTGATGCCGCCCGAGGCGAGGTAGCCCGCCTTCAGGAACACCTCCTCGATGTCCACGTGCTCGCCCTTGTACTCGCCGCTGCTCTGGTAGCCGCAGACGACCACGATGGTCGGAATGTTGAGGCGCCCGGCCGCCATGAGCTGGCCGGGCGTGGTCTTGTCGCACGAGGCGAGGCAGAGCATCCCGTCGAGCAGCGCGCCCTCGACCTGCACTTCGATGTCGTTCGTGATGAGGTCGCGCGAGGGCAGGATGTAGCCGCCGCGGCGCCCGGCGCAGGTCACGAAATCGCTCGGCGCCGCGGTGCGGATCTCGAACGGCAGGCCGCCCGCGGCGCGGATCGCCTCCTTGGCCGCGCGCGCGACGCCGTCGAGGTGGGAGAAGCAGCTCGAGAGCTCCGAGGAGCTGTTCACCACGGCGATCTTCGGCTTCTCCATGTCGGCCTCGGACAGGCCGAGCGCGCGCCACTGCGCACGCCGCCCGGCCCAGATCGTGCCGCCGCGCTCGAGATTGCTGCGGAGCTTGCGTTTCACGCCGCGAGCTCCTCGATCACCGTGGTCCTGCGCATGTCGCGCGGGTGCTTCGTGTCGTCGAACGGCGTGCCGCGGTGCATGGTCTGCTGGTTGTCCCACACCAGCAGGTCGCCGACGCGCCACTCGTGCCGGTATACGAATTGCGGCCGGGTCGCGAATTCGATCAGCTCGCGAAGCAGCGCGCGGCCCTCCTCGAGCGGCATCCCCACCACCTGCGAGGCGTGCGAAGCGAGGTACAGCGCCTTGCGGCCCGAGCCTGGGTGCCTGTGCACCAGCAGATGGCGCGCGGGCGGGCGCGTCGCCCTCTCTTCTTCGCTGACGTCGGTCATGCCCGCAGCCGCGCGGGAGTGCCAGATGGAATGCTCCACCACCAGGTCTTCAATCTTTTCCTTCATTTCCCGGGAGAGCGAATCATAGGCAGCCCGCATGTCGGCAAACTCGGTGTCCGCGCCGCCGGGCGGGATCGAATGGCACGAGAGGAGCGAATAGACCCCGCGCGCCCGGTCGTACGAGGCGTCGGTGTGCCAGAGCAGGTTGCCGCGGTTGTAGGCGCGGCGGCGATCGTCTTCGGGCAGGAGCCTGCCCTCGGCGTCGATGTTGCCGATGTCGATGATCTCGGGATGCGCGAAGCGCGACTTCGACTTGCCGACCATGGTGAGCATCTTCATCGGCAGCAGCGGGCCGAGGCGCCGGCTGAACTCGACGTGCTCGGCGTCGGTCACCGGTTTTTCGTTGTGGATCACGCACACCGCGTGGCGGTCCATCGTCCGCCGGAACGCCTCGATGTCCAAATCGAGGATCCTCTTTCCGCTGATTTCCGCGCAGGAAAAGGTGTTCATGTCACTCCATCTTCACATGGGCCGCTTTGGCCACGCGCGTCCAGCGCTCGATCTCGCTCTTGATGAAAGCGCCGAACTCCTCGGGCGAGTTGCCCACCGGCTCGATGCCGAGCTCGGCGAGGCGCTTCGCGGTGTCGGGCTCGCGCAGGAGCTTGCGGAAATCGGCGCTGATCCTTCGCGTGAGCTCGCGCGGCGTGCCGCCGGCGGCGACGATGCCGTTGATGCTGAGGACGTCGAACCCGCGAAGGGTCTCGGCGACCGCGGGAACCTCCGGCGCCGACGGATCGCGCTTCGCGCTCGTCACCGCGAGCGCCTTCATCTTTCCGGCGCGGACGTAGCGGTAGATGGCGAAGGTCGGATCGAGCTGCAGGTCGATGCGCCCCGCCATCAGCTCGGGGTAGGCCTGCGCGCCGCCCTTGAACGGCACGTGCAGGAGATCGATGCCCGCCTCCATCTTGAGGAGCTCGCCGGCGAGGTGCATCGAGCTGCCGAGGCCCGGGCTCGCGTAGGTAAGCTTGCCGGGCTGCTTCTTCGCCAGCGCGATCAGCTCTGCGATGCTGCTCGCCTGCAGCGTGGGCGACGCCGCGATCATGATCGACGACACGCCGGTCAGCGTCACCGGCGCGAGGTCCTTCAGAGTGTCGTACGGCATCTTCTCGCGCAGCGCGGGAAGGATCACGAGCGGCGTCACCACGAGGCACAGCGTGTGGCCGTCGGGCGCCGACTTCGCCACGTGCTCCATGCCGAGCAGCGTACCGGCGCCGGGCTTGTAGTCGACGATCACCGGCTGGCCCCACAGCGCCTGCAACTTCTGCGCATAGAGGCGCCCCTGGATGTCGATCGCGCCGCCGGGCGGATTGGGCACGACGAGCGTCACCGTGCGACTGGGGAATGCTTGCGCGAGCGCCGTGCCTGAGAGAACAAGCAGCGAAACGCACGTGATCCAGCGGCGGAGCCTCATTCGCGAGCATTGTAGACTTGGCCCATGCGGTTTGCGCCAGCGCAGGTCGATCTCGAGAAGCGCGCCGACGGCACGCTCCTCCTGCGCTCGCCGCAGAAGCTCGGGCCGTATCCGCGCTGCATCACGGAATGGCTCGTCGGGTGGTCCGACCGCGAGCCGAAGCGCGTCTTTCTCGCGGAGCGCAAGGGCGAAGGCTGGCGCAGCATCTCCTACCGCGAGGCGTACGGGGCGGTGCGCCGCGTCGGGCAGGCGCTGATCGAGCGCGGCCTGAACGCCGAGCGGCCGGTCGCGATCCTCTCGGACAACTCCGTCGACCACGCGCTGCTCGCGCTCGGCGCGATGCACGTCGGCATCCCGGCCGCGCCGGTGTCGCCGGCCTATTCGCTGATGTCGAAGGACTTCGGCAAGCTGAAAGCCATTTTCGAGCTGCTGAAGCCGGGACTCGTGTTTGCCGCCGAGCCGGAGAAATTCGGGCCCGCGCTCGAGGCGGTGAAGGCGAAGTCCACGCCGGTGGCGGAGCTGCTGGAGACCAATCCCGGCTCGACCCTCGAGCGCGAGCACCTGAGGGTAGGCCCAGACTCGGTGGCGAAGATCCTGTTCACCTCGGGATCGACCGGCATCCCGAAGGGCGTGGTCAACACCCAGCGCATGCTGTGCGCGAATCAGCAGATGCTCGCCCAGGCGTGGCCGTTCGTCGAGGAAAAGCCGCCCGTGCTGGTCGACTGGCTGCCGTGGAACCACACCTTCGGCGGCAACCACAACTTCAACCTGGTGCTGCGCAACGGCGGCACTCTCTACATCGACGGCGGCAAGCCCGTGCCGGGCCTGGTCGAAACCACGGTGCGCAACCTGAAGGAAATCTCGCCGACTCAGTACTTCAACGTGCCGCGCGGCTACGATTTGCTGCTCCCGTACCTCGAGCGCGACGCAGAGCTGCGCCGCAATTTCTTTCGCAACCTGCAGGTCGTGTTCTACGCCGCGGCGGCGCTGCCGCAAAACCTCTGGGACCGGCTGGTGCGGCTCGCCAAAGAGGAAAAACGCGGCGGCGACTTCGCCATGCTCTCGGCGTGGGGCTCGACCGAGACCTCGCCGCTCGCGACCTCCGTGCACTTCGCGATGGACCGGCCGGGCGTCATCGGCCTGCCGGTGGCGGGCTGCGAGCTGAAGCTCGCACCTTTCGGCGGCAAGCTCGAGGTGCGCGTGCGCGGCCCGAACGTCACGCCCGGATACTACCGACG
>DASXAO010000091.1:0-21473 GCA_036406675.1 Burkholderiales bacterium | reverse complement strand
CTGCCGCACGGCGATGTCGTGGTAGTGCTCCTCGCCCGGCTTGCCCGGCTCGGGTGCATTGCGCGCCACCGCGACGGAAGACGCGTGCACCCATGCCGGGTGCGCGCCGTCGAGGTGGTTCTCGAGCATCAGCTTCCAGTTGCCGTTGTAGGCGTGCTTGAAGACGCCGCCCGCCACCTCGAGCTCGCCGCCGGGCGCGCGGTCGACGAAATCGTCGAGGGAGGCTCTGGCCGGTCCGAGGAAGCCCGGGAGATCCTCCCCCTGTGGGGAAAGCGAAGCGAACAGGAAGCCGCGATACGTTGCGACGCTCGGCACTGGCTTCAGCCGCAAGTCGCGCAGCTTCTCTTTTTCATAGCCGCTGCCGAAAGGGACGGCCTGCAAGGCGCCCGCGCGGTCATAGCTCCAGCCGTGATAGGGGCAGACGAAGCGCTCGACGTTGCCGCGACCCTCGGCGCAGACCATCGAGCCGCGGTGCGCGCAGCGGTTGACCAGGACTCCGATCTCTCCGTTGTCCTTTCTCGTGACAACGACGGGCTCGCGGCCCATCCTGGTGGTGAAATAGTCGCCCGGCGCCTTCACCTGGCTTTCGTGCCCCAGCAGCAGCCAGGCGCGGCCGAAGATGCGCTCCATTTCGAGCTCGAAGAGCGCCGGATCGGCGTACACCGAGCGGTGCACGCGATCCGGCTGCACCAGCATCGCGAGCTCTTCGTTGGCGGCCATGAGATGATTGTAGCCATGGCGCGCCTGCGCGACGACGAGATCGAGCACTACCGCGGCGAGGGCTGGGTGGTGCCGCGCTATCGGCTGCCGGCCGAGCGCGTCGCGCACATGGTCGATGCGCTCGAGCGCCTGCTGCGAGACAACCCGGGGGTGCGGCCGGAGAAGCTCGTTTCCGCTCACATCGATGGCGATAACGGCGAGGGCGTGCGCGGCAACCGCGCGTTCCTGGACCTCGCGCGCGATCCCGAGATCGTCGAGCTCGTTTCCGGCGTACTCGGCGACGACGTCATCCTGTGGGGTTGCCACGTGTTCTGCAAGCCGGCGGAGGAGGGCTACGAGACGCCCTGGCACCAGGACGGACACTACTGGCCGATCCGGCCGCTCGCCACGTGCACCGTCTGGGTCGCGCTCGAGCCCTCGACGCTGAAAAACGGCTGCCTGCGCGTGGTCCCGCGCTCGCACGCGGCGCGTCGCCTGCACGAGCACCTGCACGAGGAGCGTACCGACCTGACGCTCAGCCAGCGCATGGCCGCCGGCACCTTCGAGGAAGCCGACGCCGTCGACATCGAGCTCGAGCCGGGCCAGATGTCGCTGCACGACGTGTACATGATCCACGGCGCCCAGCCGAACACCTCGGCGCTGCGCCGCACCGGCGCCGCGCTGCGCTACATGCCTTCCACGTCGGTGTTCGAGCGCAACCTGCGCCCCGCCGGCGGCAAGAGCGGCGTGCCCGTCGACTTCGCGCGGCGCCCGCTGTGGCTGGTGAAGGGCGTCGACCGCAGCGGTCGCAACGATTTCCGCATCGGCCACGACTGATGAGGATCTCCGTCGTCGCGCATCTGCTCGCGCCGAGCGGGACGATTCCAAACCATCCGCGCTGGCCGCTGCTCGTCTATCCGCAGGCGCTTCCGAACCCGACGCCCGAAGGCTTCGAAGCCCTTTTCACCCGCAACGGCTGGCCGGCCGCGTGGCGTAACGGCGTATTTCCTTTTCATCACTACCACAGCAACTCGCACGAGGCTCTGGGCGTCTACGGGGGCGAGGTGACGGTGCAGTTCGGCGGCGAGGGCGGTGTGGAGGTTGCGGCCAGGCCGGGCGACGTCATCGTTCTGCCGGCCGGCACCGGACACAAGAAAATCGCTTCGCGCGGCGCGCTCGGCGTCGTCGGGGCCTATCCCAAAGGCGCGAATCCGGACACCTGCACGCCGCCGTTCGCACGCTCTGCCAGAAACGCGCAAAACGTTCTTCAGGTCGGTTTGCCGCCGGGGGATCCGGTGCTCGGTCGCGGCGGGCCGCTCTTCGAGCACTGGAAATGATGGATCTATCCGCTTCGTGAGAGGGAGGCTCGTGGACACCCGCGTCGAAACGAAAACCAGGCCGAGCATCCTCGGCGCCGGCAAGCACCGCTACCGCGTGGTCGAGAACTGGGCCAAGCTGCCGGACGGATGGGAGTTCAAGGATGTCGCCGCGGTCGCGGTCGACAGCAAGGACCGCGTCTACTGCTTCAACCGCGGCGAGCACCCGATGATCGTCTTCGACCGCGAAGGCAACTTCATCCGGTCCTGGGGAGAGGGCACTTTCCCGCGCGCGCACGGGCTGCACATCGACGAGGACGACGTCCTCTACTGCACCGATGACGGCGGCCACGTGGTGCGCAAGTGCACGACGGAGGGGAAAGTCCTGCTCGAGCTGGGCGTGCCGGGCAAACCCTCGCCGTACATGGGCGGCAAGCCGTTCCACCGCTGCACGCACACGGCGCTCTCGCCGCGCGGCGACATCTACGTGAGCGACGGCTACGGCAACGCGCGGGTGCACAAGTTCTCCCCCAACGGCAAGCTGCTCAAGTCCTGGGGCGAGCCGGGCACCGACCCGGGCCAGTTCAACGTCGTGCACAACATCGTCACCGACCCCGAAGGCTGGGTGTACGTCGCCGACCGCGAGAACCACCGGGTGCAGGTCTTCGACGGCAATGGAAAGTACGAGACGCAGTGGGCCAATCTGCACCGGCCCTGTGCGCTCTTTTGCTGCCGCGGGAAAAGGCCGCAATTCGCGATCGGAGAGCTCGGCCCGTCCATGCCGGTCAATCGCCAGCACCCGAACATCGGGCCGCGGATCTCGTTCGTCGACCGAAAGGGCAAGCTGATCGCCCGCCTTGGCGGGGAAAACGGTCCCGGCCTCGAGCCGGGAAAGTTCGTTGCGCCGCACGGCCTCGCCATCGACTCGCGCGGCGACATCTACGTGGGCGAGGTGAGCTACACCGAATATCCGCGGCTCTTCCCGGAGCAGAAGATCGCCTGGCGCATGCGCTCGTTACAGAAGCTGGAGAAGCTCAGCTAACTTCAGAAGCTCGAGAAAGCTCGTCTGAGAGTCCTGATCGTCGGCGGCGGCATCGGCGGGCTATCGCTTGCGCGCGAGCTTGCGCTGCGCGGTATTTCTTCCAAGGTTCTCGAAAAGACGCCCCAGCTGAACCCGGTCGGGGCGGGCATCATCATGAATCCCAACGCCATGCGGGTGCTCGAGCGCAACGGACTCGCCGATGCGGTGCGTGCCGATTCGTGGCCGTATCTCGCGCGCGAGACCCGCGACCGGCGCGGTCGGCTCCTTGCCACGCGCGACTACCGACCGCTCTACGAGAGCGGCAAGCTCTCTCAGGGGGCGTTGGTGCACCGCGCGCATCTGCTGGACGTTCTCTACCGTAGTCTCCCCCCCGGAACCGTCTCCTTTGGGAAGGCGGCGTCCGCGGGCGAGTTCTCCGGATACGACCTCGTGATTGGCGCCGACGGCATCCACTCGCAGGTCCGTCGCGAGCTGTTCGGCGAAACCGCGCCGCGTTACATGGGCTACCGCTCGCACCGGCTCATCATGCCGAACGTCGCCGAGGTGCGCTGTTTCACCGAGTACCTGGGACGGGGGCAGAGGATCGGCCTCGTGCCGATTTCCGAGTCGAGGCTCTACGTCTGGACCACGTTCAATGCGCGGCGCAGCGCCAATCCGCAGCCCGACCTGCCGCGCATCTTCGCGCAGTTCACCGACGAAACGCTGCAGCGCCTCTTTGCCGCGCTGCCGCCCCGGGAAGCCGTCATCACCACCGAAATCGAGGAGCTGTGGTCGGACGACTGGATCCGCGTGTCCGCGCACGGCGCCGCGGTCCTGCTCGGAGACGCCGCGCACGCGATGACCCCGAACATCGGCCAGGGCGCCGGCATGGCGATGGAGGATGCGGCGGTGCTCGCGGAGGAACTGGCGAGCGGGGTCGAAATCGAGCATGCTCTGGGGAAGTACGCACGGCGGCGCAAGCCGCGCGTCGATACGGTGGTGCGCATCTCCCGCGAGGTGGGCGAAGACGGGCAGCGCTCCTTCGCGCCGGCCTGCTGGCTGCGCGACCGCCGCGTCGAGCGCGAGGCGCGCAACCTCGAAAAGGCGCAGGCAGAGCTGCTGCGCCTACTCGCTTTTTCTGGATGAAGCCATGGCCAAGATCCGTCATATCGCAATCACCGCCGAAGATCCTTTCGTCACCGCGGAGCTCTTCAAGAGCGCGCTCGGGCTCGAGGAGCTCTCGCGCGGCGACAGCGAGCTCGCGCGCGAGGTCTATCTCACCGACGGCTACATCAACCTCGCGATCGTCTGCTGGAAGCGGACCCCGGAGACGCCCAATCCGTATCCGGAGGGCTACGGCCTCGACCACTTCGGGTTGGAGGTGGACGATCTCGAGCGCGCGGAGGCACGCGCACGCAAGGCGGGCGCCGTGTCCCAGCCGCCGCCTCCGGTGGACCTGTCGAGGCTGAGCGGAAACACCATCTTCTTCGAGAAGAAGCTGAGCCTCGCCGGCGTCAAGTTCGACCTCTCTGGACACGGATGGCCGGTGACGCCGAAAAAATAGCGCTCGAGGCCGCTGGCGTCCGCAAGGGCTACAGCAAGGACGGCCAGAGCCTCGCGGTCCTCGACGTCGAGCGCTTTGCCGTGCACGACGGCGAGTTCGTCACCGTCATCGGCCCGAGCGGCTGCGGCAAGAGCACCCTGCTCCACATCATGGGCGGCTTCATCCAGGCCGAGGCCGGCACGATCCAGGTGCACGGCCGGCGGGTGAACGGGCCCGGCCCCGACCGGGGGATGATGTTCCAGGAGTTTGCCCTCTTCCCGTGGAAGACCGTCGCCGGCAACGTGGCATGGGGCCTGGAAGCTCAGGGCCTCTCCAGAGACGAGATACGGAAGAGCGTAGACCAGCACCTGGCCATGATCGGCCTCACCGAGTTCCGCAACCACTACCCGGCCGAGCTCTCCGGCGGCATGAAGCAGCGAGTCGCGCTCGCGCGGGTGCTCGCGTTCGATCCCGAAGTCCTCTTGATGGACGAGCCCTTCGGGGCGCTCGACGCCCAGACCCGCGAGGCCATGCAGGAGGAGCTGTTGCGCCTCTGGGAGCGTACCCGCAAGACCATCGTCTTCGTCACCCACGACATCGACGAGGCGGTCTACCTCGGCGACCGCGTCGTCGTCCTGACCGCGCGCCCCGGGCGGATCCGGGAGGAAATCAGGATCGATCTGCCGCGCCCGCGCGGCCTGGAGATCAAGAAGTCCGCGCAATGCCACGAATACCGCAACCGCATCTGGGACCTGATCCGTAGCGAGTCGAAAAGGAGCTCGGCATGATCGACTACAGCTTCGCTGCCGCCCAATCCATCCTCCACCTGCGTCCGAAGGACGCGCTTTCCAGGGAAGACTTCGAACAGATCGCGAAAACCGTGGACCCGCACATCGAGAAGGAAGGGCCGCTGGCGGGCATCATCATCGAGCTCGGCGCGTTCCCGGGCTGGGACAGCCTGGGCGCGATGGCGGCGCACCTGCGCTTTGTGCGCGATCACCACAAGCAGGTCAGGAAGATCGCCGTCGTCACCGATGCCAAGCTCGGCGCGGTGGCGGAAAAGCTGGCTTCGCATTTCGTTGCGGCGACGATCAAACACTTCCCCGCCGGCCAGGCTGACGCGGCGAGGGCGTGGATTGCAGGCGGCTAGGTCAGCGCGGCAGGTAGCTCTGGTCCACCATCGAGTCTACGTTCACCGGCTTCTCGAGCCACTGGAGCTTCTCCAGCATGAAGACGGAAAGCTTCTTCAGGCTTTCGACGTCGACGCGCGCGTTCGGATCGCGCTTCCAGTCCGCATTCTTGAGGTAGATCTCGAGCGGGGTGCGTACGAACCCGGCCTTGTGCAGGTCCGCCTTGGCCTGCGCGGTGTTGGCGAGGTAGTACTTGGTGACCGCGACGTAGTCGGCAAGGAAGGCGCGCACCGCGCCGGGATTGGCCTGCAGGAATTTCTCGCCGAAGAAGATATCGAGCAGCTCATGGTCGTAGCCCACCGCCTCGGTCGCGGTGAACAGCTTCCTCAGCCCGCCCTTCGCCACCTCGGCGGAATAGAACGGCTCGACGAAGGTGCCGGCGCTCACCTTGCCGGTGCGCACCGCGTCGCCGATCGCCGGGAACGCCATCGGCACCACCTTCGTGTCCTTGTCGGGCACGAGCCCCGCGTTGATGAGGCCGGCGCGCGCCCACAGGTCGGTGGCCGTCTTGATTCCAACCACGCCGACCGTGCCGCCCTTGAGGTCCTGCACCCTTTTCACGGGGCCGTCGTCCTTCACCATGTACGTGGTGCTGAACCATTCCTTGCCGGCCGCTTCCAGGCAGACGCTCGCCACGATCTTCATGTCGACGCCCTGCGCGCGCGCGAAAATGACCGCGAGGCCCGGTGCGGTGCCGGCGTCGAGCTCGCCGGCGAGAAACGCCTGGAAGCGCTCGGGATTGGCCTGGAAAAGGATCTGCTTGAGCTGGTAGCGCTTGCCCTGGTTCGGCGTGAGGTCCGGCCGCGCGCTCATCAGCCAGACCTGCTCCTCGGCGGCGAAGCCGCGCCCGAAGCGGATGAGGGGTCCGGTCTGGGCGAGCGCGCTCGCGGTGGAAAGCAAGAGACAAATCGAAAGGACGGCTTTCACTGCTTCCCCCTCACTTGTATTTCGTTCACACGTAGTAGGTGTCGAGCTTTTCCCAGTATATCAATCGGTCTCGCGCGAGCACGACCGCTTTGTCGAGCAGGTACCCGAGCAGCGCGATCGCGACGACCACCGCCAGCATGCGGTCGGTTCGAAGCGACGACAGCGAGTAGATCACGAGGTAGCCCAGCCCGTCGGCCGAGCTCACCATCTCGGTGATCACCACCACGATCATCGCCACCGGCACGGCGACCCGGAATCCGGCGAAGATGTACGGCGCGGTGGCCGGGATCACCACGCGGCGCAGCGCGTCGCCGCGCGAGGCGCCCATGTTCTGCGCCGACCACAGAAGCACCCGGTTCACGCTGCGCGCGCCCTGGTAGCTCATGATGACGACGGGGTAGAGGCACTCGAGGAACACCAGCGCGACCTTCGACAGGCTGCCGATGCCGAAGACGAAGATGAAGATCGGGAAGAGCGCGAGCTTGGGTACTGCGTACGTCCCCGAGAAGAGCGGATCGAGCAGGCCGGCCACGAGCTTCGAGCGTCCCATGAGCATGCCGACGAGGATGCCGACGGCGGCGGCGAGCGCGAAGCCGCCGAGCGCGCGGTAAAGCGTCACCCAGGCCTCCAGGAGCGATTCCGGCTGCGAGAAGAACATCACCAGCTCGCGTCCGATCTTCTCCAGCGGCGGAAAGAGGAGGGGACTCCACCGGCCGCTGCGGGCTGCCGCTTCCCATGTCAACAACAGAATCGCTGGGAAAGCCAGAGGCGAAAGCCGCTTCATGCCGGCTGCTCCCGCCATCCGAGCAGGCGGCGCTGCGCGAGGCGCACCAGGCGGTCGCCGGCGTAGCCCAGGATCGCGACCGCCAAAAGCGAGACGTACATGAGGTCGAAGCGCAGCGAGTTCTCCGCCTCGCGGATGAGGTGGCCGAGGCCGGAGCGCGCGTTGATCATCTCGGCGGCGAACATCACGATGAAGGAGAGGGCGAGCGCCACGCGCATGCCGGCGAAGATCATGGGCGCGGCGCTCGGCACGACCACCCTGCGAAAGATCGCGCCGCGGCGGGCGCCCATGTTGAGCGCCGACCACACCAGGATCGCGGGGGTCGCCTTCGCGCCGTAGTAGGCGTTGATGAACACCGGATAGAAGCAGGCGAGCGCGATGATCAGCACCTTGGAGAGGTCGCCGATGCCGAACCAGAGCATGAAGATCGGCAGCATCACGATCTTGGGCACGGGGTAGGTGAGGAACACCGCCGGGCTGAACAGGCGGTCGAATCCCCGCGCCACGCCGGCGGCGAGCCCGAGCAGCGCTCCGAAAAAGGCGCCGATGGCGAAGCCCGGCAACGAGCGGGCGAGGCTGGCGCCGGCGTGCTCGTAGAGCTCGGCCGACCCGAGGGCCGCGGCGAAATGCCGCAGGATCTCCAGCGGCGAAAGCACGTAGGCCGGCAGCCCCCGCATCGAAAGCAGCTGCCAGACGAGGAGGACCGAAAGGAAGAACCCGGCCCGGGCTAGACCCACACCTGGAGCACGTACTCGTAGGCCGCCTGCGCGTTGGTCATGTCCACGCGCTGCAGCTTGATGCGATAGCCGTCGGCGGTCTTCTTCAGGTGATGGCGGTAGGCGCCGGCGAAGTGGCGCACGTCGTCGCGGCGCAATTCCATCATGTGGAAGCGCGAGCGCACGATGATTTCTTCGTCCGAGTTCTTCTCAAGAACCACGTTCGATACCACGTGATTCGTGCCCCAGAGCGGGCGCTGCGACCAGGCGTCCGGGTGCAGCACGCGCTTCATGCGCACGTTCATCAGGTTCCGGTCCTCGGCGAAGATCGAAGGCACGCCGTCCCAGTGCTTGTGCGCCGGGTCCGCCGGCATCCAGTAGACGCCGTCGTCGGCGAAGAGGTCGATCCACGCCTGCCACTGCTTCGTGTCGAGGAGCTCGGATTGCCGGTAGAGAAACTGCTCGAGTTCGTGCTGCAGATCCATCACTGCGCCGCCATGTAGCGCGCCCAGGCCTTCATCTGGTTGCGCATCGGCGCCTCCGAGGTGCCGCAGTTGGCCGCCGTTTCCACCCTGTCCCCGATTTGGATGTCGCGGCCGTAGTGGCGCGCGAAGCTGACCCAGTCGCCGCCTTCGGACGAAAGGCCCTGGTGGCATTTCCAGAAGTTCTCGAGGTCGTCGGCGTTGACCAGCGTGGAAGGCGAGTTCACGAGATTGTAGTAGGCGAGCGAGCGGCGGTAGATCGCCTCGGGCGCGCCCTTGAGTCGGAAGTGCCAGATCTCCGTGAGCGTGCGGTCGACGCCGAGCGGGCGCACCGCGCGCAGCTGCTGCAGCGGCGACTGCACCGACAGGCCCGGGTAGATGAGCACGTGGTGGATGTTCACCCCCAGGATTTCCTCCATGCGCTTCTGGCCGTATGCGTCCACCAGCGTCTTTTCGTAGGCGAGCGTGTCCGGGTCCTTCGGCCGCAGTCCCATGTAGCCGGTAAGGATGCAGTGCCCGTGCGGGTAGTTCAGCGTCTGGAAGCTGTCCCACTTGTCGATCGTCACCGTGGCGAACGCCGAGAGCATGTGATACGAGAGCGGCGCGCGGCCGGTCTCTTTCTCGATTTCCTTTTCCACCTCGTGCGCCGCGCGGCCGGTGGACTGGTGGGTGACCGAGGGGTGCAGGGCGTCGAGCTGGTTCTCGAGGAAGATCTTCCAGTTCGACTTCTGGATGACGCGGAAGCAGTTGGGCACGATCTCGACCTCGCCCTGCGGCGCACGGTCGCACATGTCGTCGAACGCGATCCGCGATTCCCCGAGAAACTCTTTCAGCGTGGGGCCGTCCTGGGCAAGGCTCGCGAACACAAAACCGCGGTAGTTCTCGACGCGCGCCGCGCGCTTCATGCTGCAGTCGGGATTCTCCTTGCCGTAGGGAGTGCCGGAGTAGCCGGACTCCATCATCGGGATGCTTCTCAGCCTGCCGTCGTGGTGGAAGGTCCAGGCGTGGTAGGAGCAGCGGAAGAATTCGCCGCTATTGCCCTGGCGGTCGCCGACCATCATGTTGCCGCGGTGGGGGCAGCGGTTGTAGAGGACGTTCACCTTGCCGTCGGCGCCGCGGACCATCAGCATCGGCTGGCGGCCGATCTGCACGGCGTAGTAGTCGCCGGTCCTCGGCACCTGGCTTTCGTGGCCGCAGTAGACCCAGACGCGCTCGTGGATGCGCTGCATCTCGAGCTCGAAGATCGCGGGGTCGGTGTAGACCTCGCGGCGGACGCGGTCCGGCTCTACGAACTCGGATAAACGGCGGGAAAGACCGGGAACGCGCTCTTGCAGCATGGCAGAAGCCTCGGGGCGGATGCGAACCCCGGGGATTCTACCAACGGCTAATTCCTATGGATCGAGCGGCAGCGGGCGATGTCGTCGTCGGTCATCACCGACTTGAACTGGCACTGCGCCTCGTAGGCGGTGCGCGCGCGCCGCGCATCGCGCTCTTCCTTTTCCTTCGCGAGCTGCTTCTGGCGCTCGGCCTGCTCTTCCTCGTAGGCCTTGAGCACCGCGGCGCGCTTCTCCTCTTCGTCGGCCGCCTGCTTGAGCTTCTCCTCCGCTTCCTTCATCCGCGCCTGATTGGCGGCGTCGGACGCGGCGGCGGGTGGGGTGGCGGGCTTAGCCGCGGGTGCCGCCGGCTGATGCGCGGGAGGCACGGACTTGGGCTGAGCCGTGGCGGCGGTTGCGAACGCGAGGCCGAGGACCGCGGCCAGCAGCAGTTGTTTTTGTTTCGGCATTGTTCTTCCCCAGGAGGCTAGGCCGCCTAACCTAACCCAGCCCCAGGAGGAGGCCAATTGCATGCGTCACGCGCCCTGGCGGGCGGTGTGCACTTTGTCATGAAATCGGGGTCAGAGCCCCATTTCCAGCCTTGGCCGGATCTCCGACGAAAACAATTCGAGGGAGCGCATGGCGTGCTCGGGAGCGAGGTCGCCGAAGGAGAACACGCACAGCAGGTAGTTGGCGCTCGTGATCCGCAACATCTCCTGCACCTTTTCCAGCACCGTGCGCGGCGAGCCGGCGACGAGCGGCTGGGTCGAGTCCGGGGCGAACGGCTCGGTCTTGTGCACGTCGGGCCGGCCGTGCTTGCGCGTGAGATGGTGGATGTGCCCCGCCCAGGTGGCGTAGGCCTCGAGGCCCAGGCGCTCGGCCTCGGCGTCGCTCGCGGCGATCACCATGTGCTGGGTCTTGGCGAGGAACGGCTCTGCGACGTGCGCATTGTGCCGCTCCGGGTCGCTGCGGTGCTGCTCCCACAGCTCGCGGTACCGGTCGAAGTGCGGCTTGCAGTCGGCGAGCTTGCCGAGGAACGCCGTGTGGTAGCCGTGGCGCGCGGTGAACTCGATCGACTCGCGGTTGGAGCTCGGAAACCAGAGCGGCGGCCAGGGCTTCTGGACGGGCTTGTTGTAGAGCTCGACCTCCTCGCCGCGGTAGCGCACCACGTCGTTCTTGGAGAAATGAAAGAACCAATCGAGCGCGTCGCGATATTTCTCGCGCGACTCTTCGATGCTCCGCAGCCCGAAGATCCTGGACTCGATCGGCGAGACGCCGCGGCCGACGCCCAGCTCGAGGCGCCCGCCGGACATCTGGTCGAGCATGCACACCTCGTTGTAGAGCCGGTAGGGGTCGTACCAGGGCAGGCAGAAGGTGAGGGCGCCGGCGCGCAGCCGCCGCGTGCGCTGGAACATGGCCGAGAGCATGATGCTCGGCGAGCCGTCGATCGAAAGCGGCGTGCCCTGGTGCTCGGCGACGAGATAGGCGTGGAAGCCCGCCGCGTCGGCCGCCTGCGCGAGCTCGAGCTTGTGCCGGTAGACCTCGCCCGGGCTGCGGCGCGAGGCCTCGATCCAGTCGAACAGGCCGACGCGCAGGCGCTCGTTCATGTCCAGACCTTGCGCGCGAGCTCCACCACGCGCTCGAGCTTCCTCTTCTGATCGTCTTCGCTGATCAGGTTGCCGGCGACGTCGGAGCCGAACCCGCACTGCGGGCTGACCGCGAGCTGCCCGAGCGGGAGGTACTTCGCAGCTTCGTCGATACGGCGCATCAACTCCTCTGTCGATTCGAGTTCCGGAACCTTTGTACTTACGAGTCCCAGCACCACGAGCTTGCCCTTGGGAACGAAGCGCAGCGGCGCGAAGCCGCCGGCGCGCGGGCTGTCGTACTCGAGGAGGAAGCGCTGGTGCGGCAGCTCGTTGAAGAGGCGCTCGGCGATCGCGTCGTAGCTGCCCTCGCGGTGCCACATGCTGCGCTGGTTCCCCCGGCAAAGATGGATGCCGAAAGTGACGCCGGGGAAGCCTTCGATGAGGCGTGCGTTGGCGCGGAGCGACCGTGAGAGGTTCGCCTGGGGATCCTCGCCGCGCTTTCGCATCGCCTCGAGCGAAGGCTCGTCGACATAGGCGGTGTAGCCCGGCTCGTCGATGTGGACGTAGCGGCAGCCGGCCTCTACCAGCTGCCGGATCATCTGCCTCTGAATCGCGATCAGGTCCTCGGCGAAATCGTCCACGCCCGGATACGCGCCCTTCGAGTTCGCATGGTCGAAGCGCTGGAGCACGCGGTCCGGGCCGATCAGCGAGACCTTGAGCGGCGTCCTCGCCAGCGGCGCAGCGCGCCTGAATTCCTCGAGCGGTACGTTCCTTTCGAGCTTCAGCCGGCGCGAAACCGGGCGCCGGTGCACCACCGGCGTGCCCGCGCCGGCGAGGTCGGGCATGTCGAAGCGCGCAAGCGGCGCGCCGCCGGCCGCGCGGCGCTCGTGCTCGACGAGGCCCTCGGTCCCGGTGTCGTAGCCCGAGACGGCGAGGCCGAAGCTGTCCTGGAAATTGAGCCGGCCCACTTCGCCGTCGGTGACGACATTGAGGCCGATACTTTCCTGCAAGGCCACATTCTCCCGTACGCAGTCGAGCTCGATCCGCGCGAAATCGGCCCTGGACACCGAGCCCTGCTCCATGCCGGCGCGCGCGCTCTTCCACCTCGGCGGGCGAAGCAGGCTCCCGACCACGTCGGTGCGGATGCGATCGAGCTCAGTCATGCTTGACGCCGGCGGTCTTCACAGCGGCCCTGTAGCGCTCGAGGTCCTCCTTCACGAAACGCACGTAGTCCTCGGTGCCGTTTTCCCGCAGGTCCATCGCGAGGCTCGCCATGCGTTCCGCGACGTCGCGCTCGCGCAAGGCCTTCGCGACCGCCGCCTGCAGGCGCGCGACCACTTCGCGCGGCGTTCCGGCGGGGGCTTGCAGCCCGATGACCGTCGCGATGTCGAACCCCGGAAAGCCGAGCTCGGCGGCGGTGGGCACGTCGGGCAGCGTGCTCGAACGGCGCGCGGTGCTGATCGCGTAGACCTTGAGCTTGCCGGCGCGGATATGGGCGAGGACGTTGGGAATTCCGGACCAGCCCGACTGCACCTCGCCCGAGAGCACCGCGGCCACGAGCGCGCTGCCGCCCTTGTACGGAACATGGAGCATGTCGAGGCCGGCGCGGGAAGCGAACACCGCCATCGTGAGATGGTGGACCGAGCCGTTCCCAGCTGAGCCGTAGCTCAGCTTCCCAGGTTGGGCTTTTCCCCAGGTCACAAATTCTTGAAGGGAGGCAGCAGGAACGGAAGGATTCGCCACGAGCACGGTGGGCACCGCGGCGAGCGCGGTGATCAGCGTGAAGTCCTTGAGCGGATGGTAGGGAACCTTCGGGTTGAGGGCGATGTTGATCGCCATGGCCCCGGAGTCGCCCATCATCAAGACGTGCCCGTCGGGTGCCGCGCGCGCCACGAGCTCCGCCGCGACCACGCCGCCGGCGCCGGGGATGTTCTCCACCACGAACGGCCGGCCAAGGCTTTCGGCGAGCTTCGCCGCGAGCATCCGGCCGAGCACGTCGGGATTGCCGCCCGGCGCCGCGGCGGCGATGAGGCGCACGGACTTGGCGGGATAGTCCTGCGCGATCGCTGCCTGGCTGACGAAGACCAAAACGAAAACGAGGAGCTTGATGGCCGTGTCTCCTATACGCCCAGGTAGCGATGCCAGAGGCCGCGGTCGGAGTCAAGCTCTGCCGATGCGCCCTGCCAGACCGCCTTGCCGCGCTCGATGATGGTGTGGCGGTCGGCGAGCTTCACCAAGCGCTCGATGTACTTGTCGACGACCAGGATGGTCTGGCCCTCTGCGCGCAGGCGCTCGAGGCAGCGCCAGATCTCCTCGCGCACGAGGGGCGCGAGCCCCTCGGTTGCCTCGTCCAGGATCAGGAGGTGGGGATTGGTCACCAGCGCGCGCCCGATGGCGAGCATCTGCTGCTCGCCGCCGGAAAGCTGGTTTCCCATGTTGTCCTGCCTTTCCTCGAGCCTGGGGAAAAATTCCAGCACGCGCGCGAGGGTCCAGGGATCGGCGCGCCCGCTGCGGTTGCCCGCGAAGGCGACGAGGTTCTCGCGCACCGAGAGGTTGGGGAAGATCTGTCGCCCCTCGGGCACCAGCGCGATGCCCATGCGCGCGATGCGGTCCGGCGCGGCGCGCTCGATGCGCTCGCCGCGGAAGCGGATCGCGCCGGAGCGCGCCCGGGTGAGCCCCATGATCGAGCGGATCGCGGTGGTCTTCCCCATGCCGTTGCGTCCGAGGAGCGAGACCGCCTCGCCCTCGTTCACGCTGAAGGACAATGCGAACAGCACCTGGCTTGCGCCGTAGGCGGTCTCGAGGTCGCTCACCTCAAGCAGCAAGCTCGTCTCCCAGGTAGGCGCGGCGCACCTGCGGGTCGGCGCGGATCGCCTCCGGCTTGCCGGTGGCGATGACGCGGCCGTTCACCAGCACGGTGATGCGATCGGCGAGGCGAAAGACGGCGTCCATGTCGTGCTCGACGAGGAGCACCGTCACGCCGGCGCGGATCCGGCCGATGAGCGCGATCATGCGCTGCGACTCCTGGGGCCCCATCCCGGCCATCGGCTCGTCCAGGAGGACCAGTTTGGGCCGGGTGGCGAGCGCGAGGCCGACCTCGAGGGCGCGCTGCTCGCCGTGGGCCAGGTTGCCTGCCGTGACCTGCAGGCGTTCGGCCAGGCCGATTTCCCGGGAGATCCCTCTTGCTTCGTCGAACAAAGCGGCCTCGGCCGCTACAGGGCGCCAGAAAGAGAAGCTCGACCCGCTTCGCGCCTGGACCGCGAGCGCCAGGTTGTCGAGCACGCTGAAGCGCCGGAAGATGCTGGTGATCTGGTGGCTGCGGGCAAGGCCCAGCCTGACCCGCTCGTGCGGTTTTGCCTTTGTGACATCGAGCCCTTGAAAGTCGATCCGGCCTTCGTCGCTCGACAGGCTGCCGGAAATCTGGCTGACCAGCGTGGTCTTGCCGGCGCCGTTGGGTCCGATCAGCGCGTGGACCTCGCCCGCCGCGACCTCGAGGCTGACTCGATCCACTGCGACCACGCCGCCGAAGCGCTTACTGAGGTTTCTTAGCGAAAGCACCAGCGATTCCCCGGGGCGCGAACAGCACCACCGCGAGCAGGATTGCGCCGACCGGCAGTTGCCAATGCAGCGCAAAGGGGCCGAGCAGAGGGCTTCCCGAGAACAGCTCTTCCAGCGCGAGCAGCACCACGGCCCCGACCGGGCCGCCCCAGAAGCGTCCGACCCCGCCGAGGATCACCATCACCATCAGCGTGCCCGACTGCACCCAGTGCAGCAGCGCCGGGCCGACATAGCTGGTCTGGTTGGCGATCAGCGCACCCGCCAGCCCGGCTACGGCGCCGGAAATGACGAAGCACAGCAGCTTGTAGCGGTACACGGGATAGCCCACGGCGGAGGCGCGCGTCTCGTTCTCGCGGATCGCCTCGATGACGCGTCCGAAGCGCGAGTGCACCAGCCGATGCAGCAAGAAAAGAATCATCGACAACAAAGCCAAGACCAGGTAGTACCAGACGAAATCGTTCGACAAGCTGATGCCGAACCCGGGCGTCGAGCGCGCCGGCAGCGACAGGCCGTCGTCGCCGCCGTAAGCCTTCATCGAAACGAAGACGTAGTACATCATTTGCGCGAACGCCAGGGTGATCATGATGAAGTACACGCCGCGCGTGCGCAGCGAGATCGCGCCGATGACGAGCGCGGCGAGCGCCGCGACCGCGATCGCGGCCGGCCAGGCGATCCACAGGCTGGTGACGCCCTCGACCGCAAGGATGCCGACGACGTAGGCGCCGGCGCCAAAGAACGCGGCATGTCCGAAGCTCACCATGCCGCCGTAGCCGAGCACCAGGTTCAGGCTTGCCGCCGCCATCGCGTAGATCAGGATGCGGGTGGCGACGCTGACGTAGAACGGCTGGTCGATGGCGCTCATTGCGAGCGGAAAAATCAATACTAGAATGAAAAAAATTATTCTCATCCGCGGGCAGGAAACAGGCCCTGCGGGCGGAAGAAAAGCACTGCCGCCATGAGCACGTAGATCAGGATCGAGGAGAGCGACGGCCCGAGGTTGGACGCGACCTGCGGCGAGAACATCCTGGCAAAGGCGATCGGCAGCAGCGAGCGGCCCATGGTGTCGACCACGCCCACCAGCAGCGCGCCGACGAACGCGCCGCGGATCGATCCGATTCCGCCGATCACGATCACCACGAAGGCGAGGATCAGGATGTTCTCGCCCATGCCGACCTGCACCGCGAGAATCGGCCCGAGCATGGCGCCGGCAAGTGCGCACAGGGCCGCGCCCAGGGCGAATACCGCGGTGAAAAGGCTCCGGATGTTTACGCCCATGGCGAGCGCCATCTCGCGGTTCGAGGCGCCGGCGCGCACCAGCATTCCGATCTTCGTCTTGGCGACCAAAACGTAAAGGCAAACGGCGACGGCGACGCCCACGCCAATGATCGCCAGCCTGTAGGACGCGTACTGCACGCCGCCCGGAAGCCGGACCGGGCCGGTCAGCGCGGCAGGCGCATTCAGCATCAACGACTGCGCGCCCCACACGATGCGCACCGCCTCATTGGCGATCAGGATCACGGCGAAGGTGGCGAGCACCTGCGTGAGGTGGTCGCGCTCATACAGCCTTCTCAGCAGAACGACCTCCAGGACGGCGCCGACCAGGGCCGTGGCAATGAGCGCGAGCGGCAGCGCGGCCCAGAACGAGCCCGTGGCCTGCGCAAGCGTCGCCATCAGATACGCGCCGATCATGTACAGCGAGCCGTGCGCCAGGTTGATCATGTCCATGATGCCGAACACGAGCGTCAGCCCGGTGGCGAGCAGGAACAGCATCAGCCCGAACTGCAGGCTGTTCAGCCCCTGCTCGACAAACAGGATCGGGGTCAGAGCCCGATCCCCGTCACTTCATGGTGCAGTCTTTGGCCCAGTAGTCGCCCAGGCCGGTGACCGCCGTGCCGACCTTCTTGTTGACGATGCGGCCCTGCTTGTCCTTCGCGACCACGCGCACGTAGTAGTCCTGCACCGGGGTGCCGTTGTGCGCCATCTTGATCTCGCCGCGCGGCGACTTGAAGCGCGTCGGCGCGCTCATCAGCGCCTTGTGGAAGGCGTCCTCGTCCTCGATCTTGCCTTTCACCGCGCGCACCGCGGAATCGATGAAGAGCGCCGTGGTGTATCCCTGCTCGGCGAACAGCGAGGGCACGCGCTTGTACTCCTTCTCGAACTCGGCGACGAATTTGCGGTTGGCGTCGTTGTCGAGGTCGTAGGCCCAGTGCGAGGTGTCGAAGATGCCGAGCATCGGCTCGCCGACCGCGCGGATGATGTCCTGATCGTCGGCGAAGCCGGGCACCACCAGCGGGATCTCGGCGGAGAGGCCGCCGGCTACGAACTGCTTGATGAAGTTGATGCCCATGCCGCCGGGCAGGAACGCGTAGAGCGCGGCCGGCTTGGCGGCGCGGATCTGCGCCAGCTCCGCCGAGTAGTCGAGCTGGTTCAGCTTGGTGTACACCTCCGCGGCTATGGTGCCGCCGTAGCCGCGCTTGAAGCCGGTGGTCGCGTCCTTGCCGGCGGGATAGTTGGGCGCGATCAGGTACACGTTCTGGAAGCCCTTCGACTTCGCGTACAGCCCGGCGGCCTCGTGGTGGCCCTCGTTCGGCCAGGCGGCGGACACGAAGTGCGGGTTGCAGCCTTTGCCGGTGATGCTGGTCGGCGTGGAGTTGGGCGCGACGTAAAACACCTTGCTTTCCTGGATCGTCGGCCAGGCCGCGATCATGACGTTGGAGAAGATGACCCCGGTCATCAGGTTGACGCGGTCGCGCTTCAGCAGGCGCTCGGCGAGCTGCTTGCCGGTCTCGGGGTTGAGCGTGTCGTCGGCGAAGACCACCTCGGTCGGCAGTCCGCCGAGCTTGCCGCCCGCGAGCTTCAGGGCGAGGTTGAAGCCGTCGCGGACTTCGACGCCGATCGCGCCGGCGGGGCCGGACAGCGTCGACAGGTAGCCGATCTTCAGCTCGTTCGCGGCATGCGCATCGAATGCAAATAAGAGAATTGCCAAAGAAAAGATACTTCTCACGGGTCGCTCCTCCTCGATTTCATTCTACCAATCCAGCGGATTTGTCGTTGATAAGGCGCGGAGGGCTCGGCCATCGCGGCGAGGCGCGCCTCCTTAGCGGGGGTGCTCTCGGGAATCGCGTCGAGTGCGTCCTTCAGCATCGGCTCGTAGTCCGCGCCTACCGGGCACACGTCGGCGCAGCGCCGGCAGCCGGTGATCACGCCCGCGCCGCGCAGGATGCTCTGCCACAGATTGAAGCTGTCCTCGGAGCGCAGCATCGCCTTCTTCTGCTTGGCATCGGGCTCGTCGATCACGCGCCCGAGGTAGTCGGAGAGCTGCTTGAAGCCGTGCGGCGATCGGTAGGTGTCGCACGCTTCCCAGTCGCGGTCCCACTGCCCGATCACATCCCCGGGGCAGGCCTTGAGGCAGCGCCCGCACTCGGGACCCAGGCACAGCGCCTCGGCCACGGGCTGATCGCACTCCACCTCGACCGAGCACAGCACTGCGGTCAGCAAGACACGGGGTCCATACTCGGGTGTAAGGAGCTGCAGATTGAGGCCGAGGGTACCGAGACCTGCCTCCACCGCCGCGTGCGGCAGCGAGATCAGCGTGCCTTGATGCTTCGCGGGGTCGCCCTGGTAGCGCCAAGGGTCAACGTGCGTCGGCGGCACGATGAGCGCGGGATAGCCCGCGTCCTCCAGCCAGTACACCAGCTCGAGCGACACCTCCTCCAGGAAGGTGAGCGAGAGCTCGTCGTTGTAGTACTTGTTGCGGTCGTTCCACCTAGGGATGCGCGAGCTGCCTGCCTGCACGCGCGTCGCCATGACGATCACCCGGCCGCCGTCGTGCTCGGTGATGTGGCTCGTGTCCACGTTCTTTCCATCGGCGATACCGACCAGGTCCGCGCCCAGCTCGCGTGCCTTTGCCTTGATCTCCGACGCGGTCAGCTTGCGCTTGAAAACGTTCACTGCTTTTCCTTCTCCTTCTGGAGCCGTTTGAACTCCCGCAGCTGCCGCGCCACGATGCCCTGGTAGCCCTTCTCGCCGACCCAGCGGATGTTCCAGTCGTTCAGGCCGGGAAGGTCGTGACCTTCCTTCCGCGCTTTCTTGAATTCCGCGGCCTTGGCGACTTTCTCTGGCGTCTTCTCGGGGATGTGCTTCTGGATGTCGGCGAGGTGCGCGTGGTAGTCGTTGCCGACCGGGCAAACCGCGAGACAGCGCGGGCAGTCGCCGAACGAGCCGACCACGCGCAGCAGGCCCTGCCAGAAGCCGAAAAGATCCCGTGAACGGACGGCCGCTCTCTGCTCCTCGGCGGACATGTCCAGGAACCGGCTCATGAAGTTGGTGATGGTCATGTAGCCGAACTCCTGCGCCTCGGTCGCGCAGCCCGGCTTGTCGAGTCCCCACTGCTTGACCGCGTCCGGCGGGCAGGAGTGCAGGCAGCGGCTGCACGATTCGCCGATGCACACCTGCTCCTCCATGCGCCGGTCCGCCTCGAGCTCGAGCTCGGTGAGGATTCCGGTGAGGTAGAGGCGCGGGCCGAACTCGGGGGTGAGGATGTTCACTTCCAGGCCGAGCGTGCCGAGGCCCGCCTCGACGCCGAGGTGCCGGGTCGAGAGCTGCCCGTAGCTCGCACGTTTCAGGTTCCAGTCGGTCTCCTGCGCCGCAAGCGTGAAGGAGGGGTGTCCGCAGCGCTCGAGCTCCTGCGCGAGCTTGAGGGCGATGCGGTCCATGCGCCGCAGCACGAGCATGTCGAGGTACTGCACCGGAACGTTGGTCTTGCAGCGGAACGCGCCCACCGGAATGCGCTGCACGATGACCACCACGCTCCTGATGTACCGCGAGATGCGCTCCGGCGTCTGCGGCCAGCGCGGATCGGGCGGAAAGGCATTGAGCGTGTCGGCCGAGGCGATGCCGCAAAGGTCGGCCCCAAGCTCGAGCGCTCGGCGTTTCACTTCCAAAGAACCGACTGGAGTCCTCAGGGGGGTGCCGCGGCGCAGCGCACGAGACATGCGCCGCAGATTAAATCATTGCGGCAGAATCGCAATGTGCCGCCCACCGAATTTTCCGTTCCGGCCTCCCGCGAGGCGATCCGCCGCCTCCAGAGCGAGCGCAAGCGCGCCGCGGTCGAGCGGGCCCTGCAATCGCCGTTCTGGAAGAAAAGGGTTCCCAAAAAGATCGATTTTCAGAGACTGGATGACCCGGAGGTCTGGCGTCAGATTCCCATCCTCGACAAGGACATGCTGCGCGGGCTGTCGGACGCCCAGTTCTACGGCGAGTTCTGCCACGCGAGCCACGACGGCATCGCCGAGTACTGGCGCTCGGGCGGCGTGACCGGCGCGCCGCTCTTCTACCCGCGCTCATTCCGCGACATGGAAGTCGGCCTCGAAGCTTTCGCGCGCACCTTCGACTGCGCAGGCGCCGGCCGCGGCGAGCGCGCGCACGTCTCGTTCCCGCTTGGCATCCACCCGGTCGGCCAGGTTTATGCGCGCTGCGCCGGCTCGCGCGGCATCACCGTCAACTGGGCCGGGTCGGGCACGTCGACGCCTTCGGCGCTGCAGCTCGAGCTGATCCAGCGCCTGAAGCCCACCATCTGGCTCGGCATGTCGGGCTACGCGCTGCACCTCGCCAATCTCGCGGAGGCGAAAGGCGTCGATCTTTCCAGGCTCGGCATCAAGCACGTCATGTGCTCCGCGGAGCCGGTTTCGCAGGCGAAGCGCGACAAGATCGAGCGCAGCTTCGGCGCGAAGCTTACCGACAACTTCGGCATGACCGAAGCCGGCATGATGGGCGCCGAGTGGAAGGAAGATGAGGCCCAGCTTGGTTTCCGCGTCTGGAGCGACCTCTACTACATCGAGGTGCTGGAGCCGAAGTCGCTCGAGCCGGCGAAGGAGGGCGAGGTCGGCACGCTCGTCGTAACAGCGCTCTGCAGCAATAACGTCACGCCGTTCCTGCGCTGGAGCTCGGGCGACCTCGTCACCTATAGCGAGGCCGAAGACGGCCGGGGGCCTTTCTCGGTCTTTCCGCGCATCAAGCACGCGCACCGCACCGCGGGCTTCTTCAAGGTGCGCGGCGTCAACCTCGGCCACCAGGACCTCGAGGATTTCATGTTCCGCCACGTCGAGCTCGGCGACTTTCGCGCCGAGGTGCTGAACGAGGGCGGCAACGACATCCTGCGGCTTTCGATCGAGATCCGTCGCGGCGCGGACCGGGAATCCTTTGCCAACGCGCTTTCCGGAAAGATCAAGGCCGCATTCGAGCTCGCGCCTCAAGTGGTCGTGCTGGAAACCGGAACGCTCGCCAGGGAATTCGAGGCCAACGTCAAGACCGCACGGTTCGTCGACCGCCGCGGCTGA
>DASXAO010000090.1:0-9509 GCA_036406675.1 Burkholderiales bacterium | reverse complement strand
GCGCTCGACCGCGGCCTTGGGCGTGCGCGCGGGAACGAAAAAGCCGGACCAGTCCACCAGGTGCACCTGGGGAAGTCCCGCGTCGGCCATGGTCCGGAGCTCGGGCGCGGCCGGCCAGCGCGCATTGGTCGTCACCGCCAGCGCCCTCAACTTTCCGCTGCGCAGGTGCGGCATCGCGGCGCCGAGGGTGACGAATCCCACCGGAATGTGCCCGGCCATCACGTCGGTGATGACGAACGCGGCCCCCTTGTACGGCACGTGGACCAGATCGATCCCGGCCGCGGATTTGAAGAGCTCTCCGGCGACGTGGTTCGGATTGCCGTTTCCAGGCGTGCCGTAAGAGAGCTTCCCCGGCGCGGCTTTGGCGAGCGCGATGAGCTCTTCGACCGAGCGTGCCTGGAATGAAGGTGCTGCAACCAGCACCGAGGGCCCGCGGGTCACCCTGCTGACCGCAGCCAGGTCCTTGAGCGGATCGAAGCCTGCTCCTGGATTGAGAAGCGGCGCCACCACGAAGCCGACCCCGCCGCTGTAGAGAATGGTGTGACCGTCGGGTGCGGCTTTGACCGCGGCATCGGCGCCGATTATGCCGGCCGCGCCGGGGCGGTTTTCGACGACGACCGGTTGGCCGAGCTGCGCGCTCAGGCTCGGCGCGAGCATGCGCCCGACGTTGTCCAGAAGGCCGCCCGGCGGGAACGGAACGATCATCCTTAGCGGCTTGGTCGGGTAGTCCGCCGCCGGCGCGGCTGCGGTCCAGGCGAGGCAGGCAAGCAGCACTGAAAGCAGCTTATTCATCGAAGCTCCCCTGGCTCGCGCCGTAGGTGTCTTCCCAGTTCTTCCCGTCCTTGCGCACGATCGCCATCTCCTCGATCGTGCCCTCGTCGAGGCAGCGCGCGTTCACGCTGTAGCCGTCGGGATGCGAGCGCGGGACGTAGAAGGACTTCACGCCGCACACCGAGCAGAAGAGGTGCCGCGCGGTGCCGGTGTTGAAGGTGTAGGTGGTGAGCGCCTCGGCGCCCGAGAGGAGCTTGAACCGCTCCCTCGTCACGATGAGGTGAAGGTAGCCCGACCGTGCGCACATCGAGCAGTTGCATTCGGTGACCTGCACGCGCGCGGGCGCGACGACCTCGAATCGCACGCGTCCGCAATGGCAGCCTCCCCGATGCGTCGGCATCGGCCAACGTTACCGCAAAAACTACGGCTATGCGGCGGCGCGGCGAGCGCGCAGCAGGGGCTCGATCTCGTTCGGCGGGGCGGGCGCGGCAAAAAGGTCGCCCTGGAACACGCGGCAGCCGGCCTCGGCCAGGAATTCGCGCTGGGCGTTGGTCTCGACGCCCTTGGCGACGACATCGAAGTTCAGGCCGCGCGCGAGGGTGATGAGCGCCTTGGCGAGGCCGGCGCGCTCGGTGTCGACCGGCAGCCCGGCAATCAGCTTGCGGTCGATGCACACGGCGCTCGCGCGCACGTGCTGCAGCATGGGAAGCGAGGCGTAGCCGGTGCCGAAGTCGTCGACCCCGAGGCGCGCGCCGGTCGCGGCGACCCCGGCGAAGTTCTCCTCGAGCTGCTCGGGCATCTGGCGGAGCAGCGTCTCGGGCACCTCGATGAGGAGGGACTCGGGAGGCAGCGCGCTCGCCTCGAGCGCCGCCCGCACCTCTTCGGCGAGCGAGCCGTGACGCAGCTGCCGCGCGGTGATGTTCACGACCACGCTGAGCGGCTTGATGCCGGCGTCGAGCCAGCGCCGGCCCTGCATGCACGCCTCGCGCAGCACCCAGGCGCCGATCGGCACGAGCAGGCCCGTGTCGTCGGCGAGCGGCAGGAACGCCTCGGGCGCGAGCACGCCGTAGCGGGGATGGCGCCAGCGAAGCAGCGCCTCGGCGCCGACCACCTGGCGCGTGGCGATGTCGATGCGCGGCTGGTACACGAGGAACAGCTCGCCGCGGCCGATGCCGGCCTTCAGCTCGTCCGCGAGCGCCGCCGCGGCCGCGGCGTCCTGGTTGAGCACCACCGAGAAGAACTGGTAGCTGTTGCGGCCGGCCTCCTTGGCGCGGTACATCGCCGCGTCGGCGAGGCGCAGCAGCGTCGCCACGTCGTGGCCGTCCTGCGGCACGCAGGCGATGCCGACGCTCGCGCCGCACGCGATGGCGTGCTCGCCGATGCGGTAGGGCTTGCCGAGCTCGTAGACCAGCTTCTGCGCCACGGCGGCGGCCTCGCGCGGCTCGGCGATCTCCTGCAGCAGCACGCAGAACTCGTCGCCGCCGATGCGGGCGATGAAGTCGTCGCCGCGCACGCAGGAGCGCAGGCGCGAGGCGATCACCTTGAGGAGGCCGTCGCCCACGTCGTGGCCGAGGCCGTCGTTCACCTGCTTGAAGTTGTCGAGGTCGATGAACAGCACCGCCGCCGTCTTGTCGTGGCGCCGGGCGTGCGCCACGGCCTCGCGCGCGCGCTCCTGGAACATCGCGCGGTTGGGCAGCCCGGTGAGCGTGTCGTGGTGCGCGAGGAACTCGAGGCGGCGCGCGTCGTGCTGCAGCTGGATCGCGGCGAAGCGCAGGTCCTCCTGCGCGCGCTTGAGCGCGGTGACGTCGTTTCCGAGCATGTAGAAGCCGAGCACCGCGCCGTCGGGCGCGAGGTGCGGCACGCACGCCACCTGCAGCGTGCGGTGGCGGGCGCCGGAGGCCGGATTTTCCCCCAGGCTGAATTCGAACTCGACCTCGTCGCCGGCGAGCACGCGCTCGATGTGCGGGTTCATGCGCGCATGGAGGTCGTCGCCGAACACCTCGGCGACGGTGCGCCCGAGCATGCGCTCCTGCGCGATGCCGAACCAGTCGTCGTAGGTGCGATTGCTGAAGCGGAAGCGGCTCTCGCGGTCGAGGTACGAGATCAGCGCCGGCACATTGTTCGCGACGAGGCGCAGCCGCTCCTCGCTCTCGCGCAGCGCCAGCTCGACCCGGGCGGTGCGCGACATCGAGCGGCGCGTGATCAGCACGGCGATGCACAGCAGCAGCGCCGAGCCGGCGACGAGCGCGTCGAGCAGCACGCCCGGGGGCCAGGGCATGCCCGCGAGCGCGCCTCGCAGGCCGAGCGCGATTTCCGCGCTCGAGGCGGCGATCAGCACCAGCGCTCCGAGGACGACGAGCGCGGACGCGAGCGGAACGAGTAGTCGGCGAATCATCGGCGAATCAGGAGCCTCGAAGAGTATCTTGAGCGTGCGTGTTTGGCGCCGCAACGGAAATATTCCACATAGCCCGGGCTATGCTGTCGCCGAATTGCGCGAGCGATGTAGCCGATTGTTTACCCCGGCGTCCGCAACGTTTATCGCCCAGTACTGCCCTCCACTGAAGTGCATTGCGACGCCCTGTCGCGGCGCGTTGACGGGGGGTGTCGCAGGCAGTCCTATAATTAGCCCATGACCTACGTCGTGACCGAAGACTGCATCAAGTGCAAATACATGGACTGCGTGGAAGTGTGTCCCGTCGACTGCTTCTACGAGGGCGAGAACATGCTGGTGATCCACCCCGACGAGTGCATCGACTGCGGGGTGTGCGAGCCCGAATGCCCGCCGGCGGCGATCCTGCCCGACTCCGACGGCAAGGCGGAGAAGTGGCTCAAGATGAACGCCGACTTCTCGGGGAAGTGGCCCAACATCACCCGCAAGGGCACGCCGCCGGAGGACGCCGACGCCTGGAAGGGCGTCCCGGACAAGTTTCAGAAGGCGTTTTCGCCGGAACCCGGAAAGGGCGAATAGCGCGGCCGAGGCGCCGTGTTGCGCCTCCGTATCTAAAGTGTATCCAGGTGTTGCCGGGCCTACGGTTCGGCCGCGAGCGGGAATATGATTCACGCTGATGCGTGCCCTGCTTTCGATCCTTCCGATCGCCGCGCTTGTCGCCGCCTGCGCCTCCTTCGACGGCTACAACCTCACGCCGGGCCAGTCGAGCGCCGAGGACGTCGAGAAGGTCATGGGCGCCCCGGCCGAGAAGCGCGCCGGACCGGGCGGCGAGACCTGGTTCTACTACCCGCGCCAGCCTTATGGCCGCAAGACCTTCGTGGCACGCATCGCACCCGACGGACGCCTGATTGCGCTCGAGCAGCGCCTCACCGACGAGAACGTCGCGAAGGTCATCCCGAACACGACCAACGTCGAGCAGGTGCGCGACCTCTTCGGCCCGCCCTACCAGGTGATGCGCCTCGACCGCATGGAGCGCGATGTCTGGACCTGGCACATGCGCCGTTACGGCGATCCCGGCATTCCGGTCTCGCTCAACCTCCAGATGTCCATGGACGGCGTGGTGCGCGAGGTGTATATCATCGATGAATCCGATCGCCGGGGTTTCGGCGGAGTAGGAGTGGGAATTGGCTTCTAGAACCCGCATGTTGCTGGCGCTGCTCGCCATCTCGGCCGCGGCAGGTTGCGCGAGCTACGACGGACGAGGCCTCGTCCCGGGGCAGTCGACCGCGGCGGACGTCGAGCGCGTCATGGGCGCGCCGGCCGAGAAACGGCAGGTCGGAAGCGAGACCTGGTATTTCTATTCCCGGCAGCCCTATGGCCGGGTGATGTACGTCGCGCGCGTCGGCTCCGACGGGCGGCTGCTGGCGCTGGAGCAGCGGCTCAACGACGCGACCGTCGCCAAGATCGTCCCCAACAGCACCAATGCCCAGGAGTTGCGCGACCTCCTCGGGCCGCCGTATACGGCGGTCCAGCACCCGCGCATGGAGCGCGACATCTGGACCTGGTGGATGCGCCACTATGGCAACCCCGGCGTGCCGGTCGAGCTCGTGGTCCAGATGTCGCCAGACGGCGTGGTGCGCGAGGTGTACCTGCTGCAGCAGGGCCGCGGCAACCAGAAAAGCGGCTAGCCATGAACCGTCAGCTCTTGCCCGCGCTGCTGGCCATCGTCGTCAGCTTGGCCGGCTGCGCCACGAGCCGCGATCTCACGCCCGCGCAGTCGACGCTCGCCGACGTCGAAGCGGCGCTCGGCGCTCCGGCGGAGCGGCGCCAGGTCGGTGGCGAGACTTGGCTCTACTACCCGCAGCAGCCCTACGGCCGCAAGGTGCGGGTCGCCCGCGTCGGGGGCGACGGCAAGCTGATCGCGGTCGAGCAGCGCCTGAGCGAGGAGTACATCGCCAAGCTGATTCCGAACCAGAGCAGCCGTGAAGACGTGCTCGCGCTCTTCGGCCGGCCCTACGAGCGCCTCAACGTTCCGCGCATGGAGCGCGACATGTGGACCTGGTACATGCGCCAGTACGGCACGCTCCCCGCCACGCTGAACGTCCAGATGTCGCCCGACGGCCTGGTGCGCGAAATCTACGTCCTGGACGACAACAACAAGAACGAGTCGAAGAAGAACTAGTCAACGCCCGAAGAAGTCGCCGCCGCGAAGACGGGGGGCTAAACCAGCTTGCGCAGCTCGGTCTTCAGCACCTTGCCGTAGTTGTTCTTCGGCAGCGCATCGACGAAGCGGTAGTCCCTGGGCCGCTTGAAGCGCGCGATGTTGTCGAGGCAGAGGCGATCCAGCTCTTCCTTTCGAATCGATTCTCTTGCAACCACAAAGGCGACGACCTCCTCGCCCCATTCGGGGTGCCGGCGTCCCACCACCGAGCACTCGGCCACCGCCGGATGGCGCAGCAGCACTTCCTCGATCTCGCGCGGGTAGATGTTGGAGCCGCCGGAGATGATCAGGTCCTTCGAGCGGTCGCGGATGGTGAGGAAGCCTTCGGCGTCGAGGCTGCCGACGTCGCCGGTGTGCAGCCAGCCGCCGCGCAGCGCGGCCGCGGTGGCCTGCGGATTCTCCCAATACCCGGCCATCACGCAGTCCGAGCGGGTCACGATCTCGCCCACCTCCCCGGGCGGCAGCTCGCGGTCGGCCTCGTCGAAGATCTTCACTTCCACCCCGGTGCGCGCGATGCCGCAGGTAGAAAGCTTTTCCAGGAATTCCCTCCGGTGGAGGGTTTGAGGCAAGCCTGTGATCGTCATCGGCGCCTCGCCCTGGCCGAAGAGCTGGTAGAGCCGCGGGCCGAAGAGCTCGATGGCGCGCAGGCAGTCGGCGACGTACATCGGAGCGCCGCCGTAGGTGATCGTCTTCAGCCCGCGCGGCGGACGCGCGGCGGGGCTCGCCATCAGGCGCACGATCATGGTGGGCGCGGCGAAGAAGGAGGCGTTCGGCCAGCGCTCGAGCAGCTCGAAAATCTCGGCCGCATCGAACTGGCCGCTCTCCGGGATGACGTTGAGCGCGCCGGCGGCGAAGTGCGGCAGGCCGTAAAGCCCCGAGCCGTGCGAGAGCGGCGCCGGGTGCAGGGCGGCGTCGGTCGGGAAAAGGCGGTCGATGTCGGCGAAGTAGGCCTGGGTCTGGAACAGCATGTTGCGGTGGGTGAGCACCGCGCCCTTGGGAACGCCCGTGGTGCCGCTGGTGTAGAAGAGCCACGCCGGATCGTCGGGCTTTACATCTGCGGGAACGGCCTCGTCGGCGAATAGATTCTCATGGATGGAAATTCCGCTGGGGATGGACGCGGCCAGATCCGGGCTCACGAAGCAGACCTTGGCCCCCGAGTTCTCGAGGATGTAGGCGAATTCCTTGGCGTGCAGCTTGGCGTTCATCGGCACCGCGGTCATGCCGGCGTGCCAGCAGGCGAACAGCACCTCGTAGAACTCCGGGCAGTTCTTCATCGCCAGCGCCACGCGGTCCCCGGGGTTCAAACCGAGCTTGCTTTTCAATCCACTCGAAAGGCGAGAGACCTTCGTTGCCATCTCGCGGTACGAGCGCAGCGGCGTGGAGCCGAGCGCGAGCGCCGGCCGCTCAGGCAGCGAGCGAGCGCTGCGCAGAAGGAGCTGGACCAGGTTCATGCAGGCCGAAGAAGCGGCAGGCGTTTCGCGTGGTGTCGGCGGCGAGCTCCTCGACCGGGCGGCCGAGCGCGCGCGCCACGGTGCGCGCGATGTGCGGCAGGAACGCGGGCTCGTTGCGGCGCGCCTTGGGCTGGGGCTGGAGGTCGCGCGGCGTGAGATAGGGCGAGTCGGTCTCCAGCAGCAGCCTTTCCCGCGGGATCTCCCGGACGAGCTCGAGGAGATGACGCCCGCGGCGCTCGTCGCAGATCCAGCCGGTGATTCCGATGTAGAGATCGAGCTCGAGATAGGCGCGCAATTCGTCGCGCTCCCCGGTGAAGCAATGGGCGACCGCGCGCTTCGGCCGGTGGTGCTTCACGATCTCGTAGAACCGCGGGTGCGCGTCGCGCGAGTGCAGGAACAGAGGCTTGTCCAGGGACAAGCCGAGCTCGAGCTGCGCGACGAACCACCTTTCCTGGTCGGGGTGCGCAGAATAGTTGCGGTTGAAGTCGAGGCCGCATTCGCCGATCGCGACGATGCGCGGATGGGCGGCGAGGCTGCGCAGGGCGGGGATGGTCTGCGGGCCGCAGTCGCGCGCATGGTGCGGATGCACGCCCGCGGTCGCATGAAGATCGAACTCCTCGGCGATGCGGGCCGCGGCCATGGATTCGTCGACCGTGGTGCCGGTGACCACGATGCGCTCCACCAGGGCCTGGCGCGCCCGCTCGACCGTCTGGGGAAGGTCCTGCGCGAACGCCGAATGCGAGAGGTTCGCGCCGATGTCGAAGAACCGCATTTGTTCCCCGCTCATTCCCTCATGCCGATGCGCTGCGCGAGCTTGAAGTAGAGCGCGAACTGCGCGCGCACGAATGCCTGCGTCTCGGCGGGGCTGCGCACCGCCGGCACGCCCCCCAGCTTGCGGTTGCCCGCGATCCAGTCGGGGTCGTGCGCCAGCTGCTTCATGGCGCTCGCCCAGCGGTCGATCACCTCGCGCGGCAGCTCGCGCGGTCCGGCGAGCGCCGACCAGCCGACGAGGCTTTCCATTTCGCGCCAGCCGAGGCTGCCCGCGGTGGGCACCCCCGGCAGCTCGTCGAGCGGCTCTCGCGTGGTGGTCATGAGCGGCCGCAGCCTGCCGGCCCGGATGGGGCCGAGAAGCGTGCCGAGGTTGCTGCACGCGAACTGGACGTCGCCGGCGAGGAGCGCGGCGATCAGCTCGCCCGGGCCCTTGTACGGGATGCCCGCCGCCGCCTCCTTGGGCAGGCCGACGAGCGTGAACAGGTACTGCGGCCCGAAGTTCTGGATCGTGCCTTCGCCCACGGTGGCGAAGTTGAGCTTGCCCGGGCGCTTGCGGATGTCGTCGAGCAGGCCCTGCATCATGAAATAGGGCGAGTCGGCCCTGACGGCGCAGACGATCGGATTGATCTCCATCATCGAGAGCAGCGTGAAGTCGCCCCACTGGTAGGGGGTCTTGCGATCGGTGGCCGGCAGGATCACGAACGAAGCCGTGCGCGCGAGGAGCAGGGTGTTCCCGTCCGGGGCCGCGGCGCGCACCGCCTGCGTGGCGATCGCGCCGGAGGCGCCGGGCTGGTTCAGCACCACGATCTTCTGCCCGCCGAGATAGCGCGGCGCGTGCTCCGCGAGGTTGCGCGCGGCGAGATCGGCGTCGCTCGCCACGGTGTAGGGCACCACGAGCGTGATCTGCCGCGCAGGGGACTGCGCATGCGCGCCCGCCGCGAGGAGCAGCACCGGGAGGGCGCGCGATAAAAGGCAGGCGAACGCCATGGTCATTCCGTCCCCGGCGGCAGGCCCAGGCCCATGCGGATCTTGAGGCCCTTGATCGTCTCCTTGACCGTGCCGGAGAGCGGCAGGCTCACCCGCGCGAGGTCGGCCTCGTGCAGGACGATGCTCATGTCCTTCTCGGCCCAGGGCATGCCGGAGCGCTCGGCGCCGTGGTCCATCGCCCAGTTCTGCGCGCTGCCGTGGCGCAGCGCTTCCCGCAGGCGCGCGCGGTCGACGCCGAGCGCTTCGGCGAGCCCCAGGCCCTCGTCGTTCGCGACGATGCACGCCCACAGGATGAGGTTGTTCACCATCTTGCCGACCTGCCCGGCGCCGGCCGCGCCGAGGTGGAAGATGTCCGAGGCGAACGCGCCGAACGCCGGCCGGCAGGCTTCGAACGCCGCTTCGTCGCCGGCGCCGTAGATGAGGAGCTCTCCGGCGACCGCGGCGGCTTCGCCGCGCGCGAGCGGGATGTCGAGAAGCACGATGCCGCGCTCGCGCAGGCGTTCGGCGAGCCTGCGGGCATACCGCGGCGCGACCGTCGAGCCGAGCGCAACGGTCAACCCCTGGCTCGCCGCCTCGTTGATGCCATCTGGCCCGAACACAACGGTTTCCACCTCGTGCTCGAAGCCCACCACGACGATCGCCAGCTCGCTCGCGCGCGCGACCTCGCGCGGCGACTCGAGGACCGACACGCCGAGCGCGCGCGCGTTGCGCCGCGCTGCCTCGAGCGGGTCGTAGCCGGCGACGCTGTAGCCCCTGGCGACGAGATGGCGCGCCATGGGCGCGCCCATCTTGCCCAGCCCGAGGATTCCGATTTTGCGGATTGCAGCCATCGCGGTGTCTCGGCAGTATAGTAAACACCATGAAAATCATTTCCCGCGTCGTTTTTTGCACGATTGCGTTTTTCACCGCAATCTCGGCC
>DASXAO010000089.1:0-67130 GCA_036406675.1 Burkholderiales bacterium | reverse complement strand
GCCGACGGCGTCGAGGCCGTGGAGGTCGACTACGACCCGCTGCCCGTGGTCGTCGATCCGTTCAAGGCCCTCGAGCCGGGCGCGCCCGTCCTGCGCACCGACAAGCCGGGCAAGAAGGACAACCACATCTGGCACTGGGAGGTCGGCGATCGCGCCGCCACCGACACGCTGTTCAAGGAGGCCCAGAAATCCGGCGTGGTGGTCAAGCAGCGGATCTACATCCCGCGCATCCACGTGGCGTCCATCGAGACGTGCGGCTGCGTCGCCTCGTTCGACAAGGCGCAGGGCAAGCTCACGGTGTGGATGACCACCCAGGCGCCGCACGCCATCCGCACGGTGTTCGCGCTGGTGGCGGGGCACGTCGGCCTCTCCGAGGAGAAGATCCGCATCATCTCGCCCGACATCGGCGGCGGCTTCGGCGGGAAGGTGCCGGTTTACCCCGGCTACGTGATCGCCACGGCCGCGTCGGTGGTCATCGGCAAGCCGGTGAAGTGGATCGAGGACCGGATGGAAAACCTGCAGGCCGATTCCTTCGCGCGCGACTATCACATGAAGGTGAGGCTGGGTGCCAGGAAGGACGGCACCATGACGGCGCTCTCGATCAAGACCATCGCCGATCACGGCTACACCAACGCTTCGGCCAATCCGATGAAGTATCCGGCGGGCCTGTTCTCGATCTGCACCGGCTCCTACGACCTCAAGCACGCGTTCTGCGAGGTCGACGCGGTGTACACGCACAAGCCGCCTGGCGGGGTTGCCTACCGCTGCTCGTTCCGCGTCACCGAGGCGGTGCACGCCATCGAGCGCACGGTCGACGTGCTGGCGCAGAAGCTCAAGATGGACCCGGCCGAGCTGCGCATGAAGAACTTCATCGCGCCCGAGCGCTTCCCGTACAAGTCGGTGCTGGGCTGGGAGTACGACAGCGGCAACTACCCGGCGGCGCTGAAGAAGGCCATGGACATCGTCGGTTACGACGCCCTTCGAAAAGAACAAGCCGAGAAGAGGAAGAAGGGCGAGCTGATGGGCATCGGCATCTGCAGCTTCACCGAGATCGTCGGCGCCGGCCCGTCGAAGGACTTCGACATCCTCGGCATCAAGATGTTCGATTCGGCCGAGATCCGCGTGCACCCGACCGGCAAGGCGATCGCGCGCTTCGGCACGAAGTCGCAGGGGCAGGGCCACGAGACCACCTACGCGCAGATCGTCGCCGAGGAGCTCGGCATCCCGGCTTCCGACGTGCAGGTCGAGGAAGGCGACACCGACACGGCGCCGTACGGCCTGGGCACCTATGCCAGCCGCTCGACGCCTACGTCCGGCGCGGCCGCTTCGCTCGCGGCGCGCAAGATCCGCAACAAGGCCAAGGCGATCGCCGCGCACCTGCTCGAGTGCGCCGAGGCCGATCTCGACTGGGTGCCCGGCAAGTTCTTCATCAAGGGCGTGCCGGACAAGGCGAAGACCATCCAGGAGTGCGCCTTCGCGGCCTACACCAACATGCCGCAGGGCATGGAGCCCGGCCTGGAAGCCACGCACTACTACGATCCGCCCAACCTCACCTTCCCGTTCGGCAGCTACATCTGCGTGGTCGACCTCGACCGCGGCACCGGCGAGGTGAAAGTACGGAGGTTCGTGGCGGTCGACGACTGCGGCAACATCATCAACCCGATGATCGTCGACGGCCAGATCCACGGCGGCCTCGCGCAGGGCGTGGGACCGGCGCTCTACGAGGAGATCAGCTACGACGAGGACGGCAACATCTCGGGCGGCAGCTTCCTCGACTACTACGTGCCGACCGCGCTCGAGTGCCCGAAGTGGGAGACCGACAAGACCATCACGCCGTCGCCGCACCATCCGTTCGGCGCGAAGGGCGTAGGCGAGTCAGCCACTGTGGGCGCACCGCCCGCGATCGCCAACGCGGTCGTGGACGCGCTCTCGCATCTGGGCGTCACGCACGTCGACATCCCGGTCACGCCCGAGAAGGTGTGGCAGCTCCTGAAGGCGAAAGGCGCCGCCGAGTAGCCTGCCTTCGCAGCGTTACAACCCGAAAAACCCCGCCCCGGCGGGGTTTTTCTTTCTGGCGCTTGCCTCGGGTAAGCTGTACGCGCCGGCCTACCCCGACTGGGAGAAGATCATGAAAAAACCGATGCGCGTATTCATCTTCGTACTTGCGCTCGTGCTCGCGGGCGCCGCGCTGTGGCAGCTTTCCGCCCGCGAGGCCGGCGCGCAGGCGGGCGGGCTCTTCATCAACGCCGTTTTCCTCGAGATCAACCCGGCCGACATGCCCAAGTACATGGAGGCGATCAGGGAGAACGGCGCCGCGTCGGTGAAGGAGCCAGGCTGCCGCACGTTCAACATTCACGTGTCGGCGAAAGATCCGAACCAGGTATTCCTCTACGAGGTGTACGACAACGCCGCGGCGCTCGAGTCGCACCGGCAGACCGCGCATTTCAAGAAATATGCGGCAACGACCAAGGACATGGTGGCGAAGCGCGATGCGCGCCCGATGACCTCGGTCGCGATGAACTCGAAGGGGCGCTAGTTAGCCGGCCTTTGCCGCGTTCACCGCGCGTCGGCGGCGTCGACCGCGCCGAGCGCCGCGGCCGGCGCTGGCGCGCGCTCTTCACCGCCGCCTACCTCGGGGTGGCGGTCTGGTTCCTGGCGACGCCGGAGCTGCGCATCGCCGGGCTGTTCCTCGTGCCGCTCGCCGGGTTCCTGCTGTCGTGGCGCTTCCTGAACCTGGCGCTGGACGACCTGCCGCACTGGTGGCGGCGCTTCGCCTATAGCGGCTGGCACGGCCGCTACCGCGCCTTCGAGGGCCATCGCGTGCGCGTGATCGACGGCGAGAAGGAAAGGCCGTCGCGGGTCTACGCGGCGGACATCTTCGGCATCCTGGGGCTGGCGCCGTCGCCCCTCGATTTGCAGAAGCTCGCAGCGCGCTTCCGCGGAAGTTTCCAGCGCGGTGCCGAAGCTTCGGAGGCGAACGAATGGCTGTTCGACGACGCCGCGTGCGTCGCTTTCGTGCGCGCCCACCTGGACGACCGGCGCACGCCGCGCGGCCGCACCGCGCACCTGCTGGTGCTGTGGCTCGAGCGCACCGTATTCATGTCGATCGACAACCGCCGCAGCGCCGAAACCGGCAAGACCTACGCGTTCACGCGGGAAGCCGCCCGCCGCTAGGCGGGAAGAAAGAAAAGGCCGGCGGACGCCGGCCTTCTCCCATAGCCCGATAGCGATGAATTCGGCTTGTCTACGGCTTCGTGCCCACGAACAGCGCTCCATCGGTACGCGTCTCGTTTGGAGTGGCCGTGTACAGACGCTTGGCGTTGGCATCGAAGAATGCGATTCCCGAAAGTGTCTGGTTGGCGAACAGGCAGGGGGCGGCACCAAACGAAATCGAGACGTTGAAAACGTTGCCATGCGCTCGTGGCGTGGCTGTGCCCGTAAAGTTGCACCCACTTGAGCCCGTACCCGAAAGCGACCCACTTGATTGGATCGTAACGGTAGCGGTCTCCACGCCGGCGGAGGTGGCTGCCTGACCGGTGAACGTACCGGCTAGAGCCGTCAACGAGGGCGTCGCTTCATAAAGGGGATTGTAGGTGCCACCGAAGGTGTTGAAAGCGCCCTTGGTAGGGTACGAAACCGTCCCGCTGATCGACTGCTTGGGGTGATAGGTTGCGCTAACGGTCGCGGGCATCACCCCAAGCCCTTGCAGGTTGAAATCAACCGCGTTGTTTGACGTGAACGTCGCTCCAGTTGAGGTGCCGTCTCCTTGAACGACACCCGCAATCAAATTGGGGTTGCCGACGAACGAGTACAGAAAGTAATAGGTACCGTCGTCAAGGACGATGCCTGTGGTCGAGCGTCCATCACCCGTCGTACCGTTATACAACCCTTCGGCTGCCGGTGCAGGAGGAGTAGATGGGGGAGCTGAATCTCCTCCGCTACCACCGCATCCGGTGGCCAGCACAAGCATAAGCAGCGAACTAGCGACTAGTTTGGAGTTACTCATTGGGTCCTCATGTGGATTGCGGATCGATGAGTGCAGTCTCCTTTTCCCCACTGCCATGTGCTGACCACTGCGCGCCACGTCGTTGACCGCATGCGCCAGCAGCCAAGGTCCAGATGGCAACTTCGTCGATATTCATTGGCCGTGCCGCTCGATACGTGCCGATGAACGCGAGTGCTGCTTTTCGTCTGCCGCGGAGAACCTGTGTCGTCGTGAGCCGAGAACAGCTACGCTTGACGTTTTTTGACGAAGCGCGACGCGCGGCCGATAACGTGGGTCGCGATGAACTCGAAGGGGTACTAGTCTCGTTGCCGCAGCACGATTTTCTTTCGGTTGATCCGGCGCGTGCGGAGTGGCATAGCTAGAGCTTCAGCAGCGACTCGAGGTTACGCCAGAGGATCTGGTCCTTCTCGGCCTGCGTCAGGCTCTCGAGGCCCTGCACCCAGGAGACGGGCGAGGGGTGCCACGGCACGAACGGCCAGTCGCTGCCGAGCACCACGCGGTCGACGCCGACCTCGTCGATCAGGAAGCGCAGCGCCTTCTCGCTGCCGACGACGGTGTCGTAATAGAGCCGGCGCTGGTACGAGCTGGGCGGCTGCGGGATGCTCCGGCGCTCCGCCGGCGTGCCCTGCCAGCCGCGGTCGAGACGCCCCATCGCCAGGCAGGCGGGCCCGCCGCCGTGGGCGACGCACGCCTTGAGGCCGGGGCACTTTTCGAGGACCCCGAAGATCAGGATCGCGACCACGATCGCGTCGTCGAGCACGACGCCCAGGCTGTTGAACAGCCCGTACTTGGCCGTGCGCTCCAGCAGGAAGTTGTGCTGCGGCTGCGGATGGAAGAAGAGCACGGCGCCCAGGGCCTCGGCCGCCTTGAACAGCGGCAGGAACTTGGGCTCGTCCCAGTTCTCGCCGTTCACCGCCGTATCGAGCTCGGCGCCCTTCAGGCCGAGAACGCTCACCGCGCGCTCGAGCTCGCCGATCGCCGCCTTGACGTCCTGCACCGGCAGGGTGGCGAGGCCGGCGAAGCGCTGCGGCCACTGGCGCGTCATCGACGCGATCTCGTCGTTCACCTCGCGCGCCAGCGCGAGCCCCTGCGCCGCGTCGAGGTGATAGCCGAAGAACGGCGTGTGGATGGAGACCACCTGCACGTCCACGCCCTGCGAGTCCATGTCCTTCAGCCGCTCTTCCGGCGTGAAGCGCACCTTCGGCGAGCTGAAGGCCGTGCGGCGTCCACCGCCCAGCATCGTGCCGAGACCGTCGCCGGGCTCATGACGGAAGCCGTGCCACTCGCGGCCGGCGTCCGCGGCCTGCCATAGCGATCGGGGAACGAGGTGCGCATGGATGTCGATGGTCTTCATGAGAGCGTTCTCCTTAGAGTTACACTTCAGGCGTCCATCCCAGAGGAGGCGCCATGACCAAAACCATCCGGGGCGCGCTCGCAGGCGCGCTCATCGCGGCCCTGTGCGCGAGCGCCGCTGCGCAGACCCAGCGCGTCAAAGGCACCATCGAGAAAGTCGACGGCAGCGTCCTGACCGTGAAGACGGCCCAGGGCGCGCAGGAGAAGATCGCGCTCGCCGACAAGGCCAACATCGTCGCCGTGGTGAAGGCGTCGATGGCCGACATCAAGGAAGGCACCTTTCTCGGCAGCGCCGCGATGCCGCAGGCCGACGGCACCCAGAAGGCGGTCGAGGTGCACATCTTCCCCGAGAAGATGCGCGGCACCGGCGAAGGCCACCGGCCGTACGACCCGGTCCCGGGCGGCACCATGACCAACGGCGCCGCCTCGGGCGCGACCGTCACGGGCGTCGACGGCGGCACCATGACGGTCAAGTACAAGGGCGGCGAGAAAAAGATCGTGGTGCCGCCCGGCACGCCGATCGTGCGCTACGAGATCGGCGGCACGGCGGACCTGAAGCCCGGCGCCCGGTTCACCGTCATCGCCGCGACCAAGAAGAGCGACGGCACGTTCGAGACGAACCGCATCAACGTCGGCCGCGACGGAGTCGTTCCGCAATAGAGCTCTGCTGTAGGTAGGAAACGCGGAAGGCGGTCAGCTCACCGCGGTGTCGGGCCGGTGCGCGCGCAGGAACGAGCGCGCCTGGCGCACCGCGACCGGGATCCGGTCCTTCGGCTCCTTCCACGGGAACAGGCTCACTTCCGACTTTGGCGCGAGCATCACGGATTCCATCGCGACGGCGTAGGGGTGCGGCGGCGAGTCGTCGGGCATGACCAGCACCGGCGTCTTGCACGAGCGCACGAAATCGCGCGACACGGTGTAGACGAAATCCGCCGCAGAGCCGCGGTACATCTTGGTGAGGAAGCGATCGACCGCTTCCATGCTGATGTCGGGGCGGCGCTTCACGATTTCGCGGCCCCAGCCTTTCATGTTGCCGTCGTACGAGAGGGTCGGCAGCTCCGGGCGGAATCCGCTCGGCTGCGCCGCCACGCCGGCGACGACGCGATCGGGCGCGCGCTTGAGCAGGTTCCAGACGAAGGGCCCGCCGATGCAGAAGCCCATCACCATGAACTTCTTGTGCCCGAGGTGATCCATCAGCGCGAGCTGGTCGTCGGTGTACGCGTCCCAGGGCCGGTCGGCCTCGAGCGGGCCGGTGGACTGGCCGTCGTAGGCGTTGCGCATGTCGGCGGTGACGACGCGGAACTCGTTCTTGAATTCCTCGATGGCGTTGAACGGCGCGCCCTTGGCCATCCAGGCGATGGTCGAGTTCAACCCGCCGCCGGGAATCAAGAGCAGCGGAAAGCCTGAGCCGGCCTCTTCGTAACGGATGCGGACGTTGCCTTTCTCGAAGAACGACATGGCTGCTCCTTTTCCGGGGCTGGTTTGCGCCAACGCCTGCGGCACAGCGGCCGCCGCGGCCGCGGCGACTCCCGTCGCCAAAACGGTGCGTCTGGTCGGATCCATGAGGGGCCCTCCGATGAACCTCCGCGCGGATAATATATCGCTTCCAACAGGGGGAGCCACCATGTGCATTGCGCACCGGCTGCTCGCCGCCGCGCTTCTGGCGAGCGCAGCGATTCCGGTGCTGGCCCAGCAGACGCCGTATCGCCTCGAGGAAGGCTGGGGCAAGCTTCCCGACGGCAGGAAGTGGGGCAACACCAGCGGCGTCGACCTCGATCGCAACGGCAACATCTGGGTGTTCGAGCGCTGCGGCAGCACCCATTGCGTCGGCTCGACCGTCCCGCCGATCGTGAAGCTGGATCCTGCCGGCAAGCAGTTGCTGACCTTCGGCGCCGGCATGTTCGTGATGCCGCACGGGCTTTACATCGACAACGACAACAACGTCTGGGTCACCGACGCCGACGGCAAGAACGGCAAGGGCCACCAGGTATTCAAGTTCAGCGCCGAAGGAAAGCTGCTGCTGACGCTCGGCAAGGCCGGCGTCGCGGGCGACGGACCCGATACCTTCAACCGGCCCTCCGATGTCGTCGTCGCGCCGAACGGCGACATCTTCGTCGCCGACGGGCACGGCGGCGACTCCAACGCGCGCATCGTCAAGCTCGACAAGAGCGGCAGGTTCATCAAGGCCTGGGGCAGGAAGGGGTCCGCCCGCGGCGAGTTCGACACGCCGCACGCGCTCGCGATCGATTCAAGAGGACGCTTGCTGGTCGGCGATCGCGGCAACAGCCGCGTGCAGGTCTTCGACCAGGACGGCAGGTTCCTCGAGGAATTGCGCCAGTTCGGCCGGCCCAGCGGCATCTTCGTCGATCGCAACGACGTGCTGTACGTGACCGATCATCAGTCCGACGAAAAGGTCAACCCGGGCTTCAGGCGCGGGATCTACATCGGCAGCCTGAGGGACAAAAAGGTGACGACGTTCATTCCGGCGATTCAGCTGGGCGACAAGACCAGCGCGACCGAAGGCGTCGCCGCTGACGCGCACGGCAACGTGTTCGGCGCCGAGACCAACACGCAGAACCTGCGCAAGTATGTGAGAGGCCCGGCCCTATAGCTCAGCGCCAGTAGCCGCGGTGCCAATAGCCGTAGCGCGGGTAGGCGTAGTAGGGCCGCGCCGCGACGATCACCGGCGGGGGCGCGGCGTAGACCACCGGACCGGGTCCCGGGTCGATCGGGGCGACGACGCAGCCGCTCAGCGCGGCGGTTGCGGCCAAGACAGCAAGTAGTGTTTTCATGCCGCCATTAGGGCAGGCCCCGCGCCGCGCGGGAGCCCAATTTTGTGAGCGCGTTTTGCAGATGCGCCGGCACTGTCACAACTTGCTACACATTCGGTAGACTCGGCGGCGAGGAGGGTTTTCCCATGTCCGTGGCACGCGTTCTCGCGGCGACTGCGCTCGCCGTTTCGGCTTCGGCGTTCGCGCAGCAGAAGGAAATCAAGATCGGCTTCATCTACGACGTCACCGGCCCGTTCGCCGGCGGCGGCTCGGAGGCGGCGCAGATCGGCACCAGGGCGATCATCGACTACTTCAACGAAAAGGGCGGGGTGGAGGGCTACAAGATCGTGCCGATCTTCGTCGACGCGCAATCGAAGGTCGACGTTGCGATCAACGAGATGACGCGGCTCATCGACCAGGAGAAGGTCGACATCGTCAGCGGGGTCTACTCGAGCGCGCAGTGCGTGCCGATGGTCCAGCAGGCCGACTCGCGCAAGAAGTTCACCTGGCTCAATGTCTGCGTCGCCACGGCGGTGTTCAAGGACAAGAAGCTGCAGTACGTCTTCCGCCCCCAGGCGCACTCGGATCAGTTCGGCGCCTGGTCTTGCGACTACATCAACTATTACGCCAAGTCGAAGTTCAAGACCGAGCCGAAGAATCTGCGCGTCGCAATCATCCACGAGGACGGCCCGTACGGCGTCGGCGTGGCGAACGGCAACGAGGCGCAGTGCAAGAAGCACGGGCTGAACATCGTCCTCAAGGAAGGCTACTCGGCGACCGCGCCCGACCTCTCGAGCCTGGTCACCAAGCTCAAGCGCGCGCGGCCCGACGTGCTGCTGCACACCGGCTACAACCCGGACATCACGCTCTTCCTGCGCCAGGCGAAGGAGCAGGGCCTCAGGTTCAAGGCGGTGATCGGCCACGGCGCCGGCCACAGCCAGATCGACAAGCTGCGCCAGACCTTCGGCGACGACGTCAACTACTTCCACACCATCGACCCGGCGGCATCGCAGCTCCTCGATCCGAAGACGCTCAAGCCCGGCGTCTGGGACATGACGCAGGAGATGGTGAAGCGCTACCACGCGGTGAAGGGCCCGGGCGAGCTGCCGCCGCACGTCTCGATGGGCTTCAACAACACCTGGATCCTGCTGAACGACGTGCTGCCGCGCGCGATCAAGAAATACGGCGGCATCGACTCCGAGGCGCTGCGCAAGGCCGCGCTCGACACCGATATTCCGGTGGGCGGCACGATGCAGGGTTACGGGGTGAAGTTCTATCCCCCCGGGCATCCGCTCGCGGGACAGAACGAGCGCGCCTTCCCGGTCGTGATCCAGTTCGTCGACGGCAAAGGCAAGATCGTCTGGCCGAAGGAAATCGGCGCCGATCCGGTCCTGCCTTTCCCCAAGGGGCATGCTCTCGCCCCTTGACGTTATTAAGAGTTGAAAAACTAACGAAACGCTTCGGCGGCTTCACCGCCGTCAACAACGTTTCCTTCGACGTGGCCGAGGGCGAGATCCTCGGCCTCATCGGCCCGAACGGCTCGGGCAAGAGCACGACCTTCAATCTCGTCGCCGGCGCGCTCAGGCCCGACGCGGGCTCGGTGCGCTTCCGCGGCGAGGAGATCGCGGGCCTTCCCGCCTATCGCGTCGCGCATACCGGCCTCGGCCGCACCTACCAGATCCCGCGGCCGTTCAAGAAGCTCTCGGTCCTGGAGAACGTCGCGCTCGCGGCTTTTTACGGCTCGAACGCGCGAATCTCCCGTGAACGAGCCTTCGCGCTTGCGTCGGAAACGCTGAAGCTCGTCGGCCTGCAGGGAACGGGCGTCGAAGGCCTCGGCGCCGCGGCGCTGAAGAAGCTCGAGCTGGCGCGCGCGCTCGCGACGCAGCCGAAGCTCCTGCTCGCCGACGAGTCGCTTGGCGGCCTGGACCACGGCGAGATGGAGCAGGCCGCCGACCTGCTCTCCAACATCCGCGCGCAGCGCGGCGTCACCATCGTGTGGGTCGAGCACATCATGGGCGTGCTGATGCGCGTCGTCGACCGCTGCGTGGTGCTCGACCACGGCGTGGTGATCGCCGAAGGCAAGCCGGCGGAAGTCTCGCGCGATCCGAAGGTGATCGAGGTGTATCTCGGCACCGATGCTTTCGCTTGAAGGAATCGATGCTCTCGCTTGACAATGTTTCGGCCGGCTACGGCGGCTTCCAGGCGCTGTTCGGCGTCAGCCTCGAGGTGCGGGCCGGAGAATCGGTCGCCGTGATCGGCCCCAATGGCGCCGGCAAGACGACGCTGCTTCGTCTGATCTCGAAATTGATCGAGCCGGTGCAGGGCGCGATTGTTTTCGAGAACGAGAATCTGTCCAGAACTCCGCCGCACCAGGTCGTTTCAAGGGGAATCGCCCACGTCCCCGAGAACCGTCGGCTGTTTCCGCGCCTCACGGTCGAAGAGAACCTGCGCATGGGCGCTTTTACTTCACGGAAGCAATTCGAGCAGAGAAAAGAGGTTGCCTACGGCCTGTTCCCTCGTCTGAAGGAGAGAAAAGACCAGGCCGCGGGCACGCTGTCCGGCGGCGAGCAGCAGATGTGCGCCATCGGCCGCGCGCTGATGTCCGGGCCGAAGCTGCTCCTGCTCGACGAGCCTTCCGCGGGGCTCGCGCCGGTCGTCGTGCAATCGATCTTCGAGCTGGTGCGGCGGATCTGCGCCGAGGGCTACACGGTGCTGATCGTCGAGCAGAACATCCGCCAGGTGCTGAAGGTCGTCGGCAGGGCTTATTTGTTGGATGCCGGAAAAATCATGCTGTCCGGAAGTTCTGAGGAGTTCGTGAATTCGAAACAAATACAAAAAGCCTATCTGGGACTCTGATGGAGATCTTCGACATCTTCCTGCTGGAAGCGGTGCTGAACGGGCTGCTGCTCGGCGGGCTGCTCGCGCTGCTCTCGCTCGGCCTGAACCTGGTCTTCGGCGTGATCGACGTGGTGTGGATCTGCTATGCCGAGCTGATCATGTGCGGCATGTACGCGGTCTACTACCTGCACGTGCAGTACCACTGGCCGCTCATCGCCGCGATGGCTGCGGCGATTGTGATCGTCGCGCTGCTCGGCGTGCTGCTGCACCAGTTCGTCATCCGGCCGGTGCTCTCGGCGGAGCCGATCAACCAGCTGCTGGTCACGGGCGGCGTGCTTTTCTTCCTGCAGGCGGCGGCGACGCTCGCCTTCGGCATCGACTTCAAGAACCTCGGCGTGAGCCTGCCGCCGGTGCGCCTGGGCGAGATGTCATTCTCGGCGGCGCGACTGGTCGCGTTCGGCACGGCGCTCGCCGGCGTCCTTGGCCTTTATCTGTTCCTGAACAAGACCTATCTGGGAACGGCGATCCGCGCGATCAGCCAGGACCGCGCGGTCATGCCGCTGATGGGCGTCGACCCGGGCCGGGTGTTCGTCATCACCTCGGCGATCGGCGGGGCGCTCGCCGGCCTGGGCGCCTGCCTGCTGGTGCTGCAGTACGACGTGCATCCCGCGATCGGCCTTTCGTTCGGCCCGATCATCTTTCTCATCTGCGTGCTTGGCGGGCTGGGCAGCATGGTCGGCGGCCTGGTCGCCGCTTTCGTCTTCGCGCAGTTCATCTCGGTGGGCGGCTTCTTCTTCGCCATCGAGTGGGGCTACGTCATTGCCTTCGCCTTCTTCATCGCGATGATGTTCGTCAGGCCGCAGGGACTGTTTCGAAAATGAGCAGGCGATGATCGGCAACTATCCCCTGCACCTGATCATCCTCGTGCTGCTGTGGGGCTACATCTACACCAGCTGGTCCCTGATGGGCCGCATGGGCATGGTGAGCTTCGGCCACGGCGCGTTCATGGGCATCGGCGCCTACACCGTGGTGATGCTCTGGAACCACTACGGCGTCTCGCCCTGGATCGGCGCGCCAGCGGCGCTCGCCGTGGCGGCCGTGGTCGCGATCGTCATCGCCTATCCCTGCTTTCGCTTCCGAATCGTCGGCCATTACTTCGCGCTCGTCACGCTCGCCCTCTCGGAAGTGACGCGGCTGGTGTTCACGGCGATGCGCGAGCAGACCGGCGGCTCGCTCGGCGCCACGCCGAACGGCGCGCTTACCGAGGGCACTACGGTCGCGCTCGGCGCGCTGCAGTTCTCCAGCAAGTGGGTGTGGCTCGCGATCGTGGCGCTCTTCTGGTTGGCCGGGCTGTGGGTGTGGCGCGCCGTCGACCGCAGCATGGGGCGGCTCGCGCTGCAGGCGATCAGCGAGGAGGAGGAGGCCGCGGCCTCCGTCGGCATCCACGTCACGCGCGCCAAGCTCCGCATCACCCTGGTTTCGGCGCTCATGACCTGCGCGGGCGGAATCCTCTACGCGCAATACCAGCTCTACGTGAACCCCGATACGGTCTCCGGCATCGCCATCAGCCTGCAGATGGTGTTCGGCGTCATCGCCGGCGGCATGTTCGTGATGCTCGGCCCGACCGTGGGCGCGGCGTTCACCTTGCTCCTGGCTGAAGGCCTGCGCCTCGCCTGGGGCAACCGCTTTCCCGCGCTCGACAGCACCATCTACGGGCTGATGCTGGTGCTCTTCATCATCTACATGCCCAAGGGAATCCTCGGCGCCGCGCTCGAAGCTCTGCGTAAACGATAAAAGTCTTATGATTCGCGGCATGAGCGGATCAGAGGCCATCTCCCTCACCCGGTCGCTGCTCCGGTTCGACACGGTCAACCCGCCCGGCCGCGAGCGCGACTGCGCGCACTATGCCGGGAGCCTGCTCCAGGAGTGGGGCTACCGCGTCGACTACCATGAGTACGCGGACACCCGCACCAGCGTGATCGCGCGCGCGGGCGGAGCGGATGCGAAAGCGCCGCTTTGCCTCACCGGCCATCTCGACGTCGTGCCGGTCGGCGCGCGGGCCTGGGCGCACGACCCGTTCAGCGGCGAGACCGACGGCGACCGGCTCTACGGGCGCGGCGCCTCGGACATGAAAGCCGGCGTCGCCGCGATCCTGCTTGCTGCGCGCAGCATGGCGAAGCGGCTCGCGGGCACGCCCGGCGTGGTCATCGTGCTCACCGCGGCGGAGGAGGGCGGGTGCATCGGCTCGCGTCATCTTTCGGAACAGAGGGCTCTTCTCGGACAAGCAGGCGCGATGATCGTGGGCGAGCCCACCTCGAACTACCCGCTCGTAGGCCACAAGGGCTCGGTCAAGTTCCACGCGCGCTTCAAGGGCGTGTCGGCCCACGGCTCCATGCCGCACCTCGGCGTGAACGCGATCTACAAGGCGGCGCGCGCGCTGGGCAAGCTCGAAGCGTTCGACTTCGGCGTGCCGGCGCACCCGGTCATGGGCAAGCCGACCCTCAACGTCGGCACCATCGAGGGCGGCAACACGGTGAACGCGGTGCCCGACTCGGCGAGCATCGGCGTCGACATCCGCACCGTGCCGGGGATGGATCACGCCGCTCTCCTCGAGTCTCTTGAGAATCTCGTGGGAGAGGCGCAATTCGACGTGTTCTCCAATCTCGGTCCCGTCTGGACCGAGCCGGAACTGGACTGGGTGCAGCGCGTATTCGAGATCTGCAAGCCGTACGTCGAGGACCGCCTCGAGGCGCGCACCGCCCCGTACATGACCGACGCGGCGAACCTGCTCAAGGTGTATGCGGGCGCGCCCACGGTGGTGCTCGGGCCGGGCGAGGCGGCGATGGCCCACCAGACCGACGAATACTGCAGCCAGGAGCGCATCCGGCAGTCGGTCGCGATCTACGAAGCGCTGATCCGCGACTGGACGCGCGCATGAACGTCTGGTCCTCGGTTGCGATCAAGGCGGCGTATCTTGAGCTGCTGCCGGCCTTCACGCGCTCGAGCAAGGTCAAGGTCGACACCCAGTGGGTGGGCATGGCCGACATCCGCAAGCGCATCCTCGCCGGCGAGGTGACCGACGTGGTCATCGGCTCCGCCGCGCTGATCGAGGACCTGATCAACGGCGGCAACCTGGATTCGCGCACGCGCGTCGATTTCGCCAAGTCCGAGGTCGGCGCCGCGGTGCGCTCCGGTGCCCGCAAGCCCGACATCGGCAACGTCGAAGCGTTGAAGAACGCGCTGCGCGCGGCGAAATCGGTCGTTATCTCTAGCGGTCCGAGCGGGGTTTACCTCGTCGAGCTATTCCAGCGCCTCGGGCTCGCCGAGGAGCTCAAGCCCAAGGCGAGGCAGGCGCGGCCGGGCGTGCTGGTCGGCGAGCTGGTCGCGAGCGGCGAATTCGAGCTCTGCTTCCAGCAGGTGTCGGAGCTGCGCCAGGTCCGCGGCATCGACTTCGTCGGTCGGCTGCCGCGCGAGATCCAGCTCTCGACCGTGTTCTCCGGGGCGGTGCACTCCAAGTCCGCGCAGGCGAAGCCCGGAAGCGAGCTGCTGCACCATCTCGCGTCGAAGGAGTCGGTCCGGGTGCTGCGCAGGCACGGCCTGGAACCGGCCTAGATGAAGAACCCGGTGAAGGAAAAGCTCGCCCGCGGCGAGCTGGTCGCTTCGATGACGGTGCGGCTCGTTTCCGGCGTCGAGATCGTGCCGATCGCGAAAGCCGCGGGCTTCGACTCGCTGTACATCGACCTCGAGCACTCGAGCCTCACGCTGCACGCGACGAGCCAGATCTCGATCATGGCGCTGGAGGCCGGAATTCCGGCGCTGGTGCGCGTTCCCGCGAATACGCCCGAGCACATCTCGCGCGTGCTCGACGGCGGCGCGCTCGGGGTGATCGCTCCCGGCGTCACATCGGCCGAAGAGGCGCGCGCCGTGGTCGCGGCCGCGCGCTACGCGCCCGCCGGAAGCCGCGGGCTCGTCGGCGGCCTGCCGCATTTCGGCTTCCGCAACGTCCCCGCCGCCGAGGCGCTGCCGGCGCTGAACGAGGCCACGCTGGTCATGGTGCAATGCGAGTCGGCGGCCGCGCTCGACGCGACCGAGGACATCGTCGCCGTCGAGGGCATCGACATGGTGATGATCGGATCGAACGATCTCCTCGCCGACCTCGGGCTCGCCGGCCAGTACGACCATCCGAAGCTCGCACAGGCCTACGAGCGCGTGATCGCCGCGTGTCGCCGTCGCGGCAAGCACGTGGGCGTGGGCGGCCTTTCCACGCGGGCCGACCTGGTCGCAAAGTTCGTGCAGCTCGGTGCGCGTTATGTGTCCACCGGGACCGATCTCGCCTTTCTCGCCGCCGAGTGCGCGCGGCGCGCGCGGCAAGTAAGGGAGCTAAAGCTTTGAAATTTCCAGGGAATCTCGTCATGAAGGCCGCGCTGGCGATGCTGCTTGCCATTGCAGGAAACGTCTGCGCGCAATCGTTTCCGGCGAAGCCGATCCACATGATCGTGCCGCTGGTCCCGGGCGGCAACCAGGACATCGTGGCGCGCGCGGTCGCCGAGGAAATGGCGAAGAACCTCGGCCAGCCGGTGGTCGTCGAGAATCGTCCCGGGCAAAGCGCGATCATCGGCACGCAGTTCGTCAAGAACGCGCCGGCCGACGGCTACACGCTGCTCTCGGTCGCGGTCACGTTCGCGCGCGTGCCTGGCGTCGTGAAGGCGGCCAACTACGACCCGCGCACCGACTTCACCGGCGTTTCGCTGGTGTGCCGGATTCCCCAGGTGCTCGTGGTGAACCCCGGGAATCCAGCGCGCACGCTGCAGGAGCTCGTCGCCCAGGCGAAAGCGAAGCCGGGCGAGATCACCTACGGCGGCTCGGGCAACGGCTCGACCGGCCACGTCGCCGCCGAGCTCTTCATGCGCGCGACGGGCACCAAGCTCACGCAGGTGAGCTACAAGGGCAACGCGCAGGCGCTCGTCGACGTGATGGGCGGCCAGATCGCGATGATGTTCGACCAGGTGAGCACCTCCGCCGCCCAGGTGCGGGGCGGCAAGCTGCGCGCGCTGGCGGTCACCTCGAGGGAGCGCTCCGCCGTGCTGCCCGAGGTGCCGAGCCTGCACGAGCTCGGCTACGCAAACTTCGACGACGTGACCTGGAACGGGATCGTGGCGCCCGCGGCGACGCCTCGCGCGGTGGTGGCGCGACTGCATGCGGCCGTGGCGAAGGCGCTCGCGAACCCGGAGATGAAGAAGAAATACGCCGAGCGCGGGATCGATCTCGTGTCGAGCGCTTCGCCCGAAGAGTTCACGCAGTACTTCCGTGCCGAAGCGGATGCCTTCGTGAAGCTGGTCAAAGAGGCAGGCATCCAGGTGGAGTGAAATGAAGGCCTGCGACAGCCACTTCCACGTCTTCGGACCGGAAGCGCTCTATCCCTATTCCTCCGACCTGCGCTACGCGCCGCCGAGCGCGCCGCTGGAGGACTACCTGGAGCACGCGCGCGAGCTCGGCATCGGTCGCTACGTGTTCGTGCAGCCGAGCGCCTACGGCCGCGACAACCGCTGCATGCTCGACGCGATGCGAACCGTCGGCGGGCAGAGCTGCCGCGGCATCGTTGACATCGACGAAGACGTGACGTCCGAGGCGCTGGCAAGCCTCCACGGCGCCGGGGTGCGTGGCGTGCGCATCAACGTAAATCCCGTCAAGCCGCCGGAGCCCGGGTTCTCGATGAGCCTGATGAAGCGCATCCGCACGCTCGACGCGAAGTGCGCCGAGCGCGGCTGGATGCTCGACTTCCTCGCCCCGGGCTGGCTCACGCGCGAGCTGATTCCCGTGTTCGGGGGCCTGCAATCGAGCTTCTCGGTGGCCCACCTCGGCATGTTTCCGGCGATGGCCGGGCCGCAGCAGCCGGGGTTCATGGAGTTCGTCAACTTCGTGCGCGGCTGCGAGCGCTGCTGGGTGAAGCTCACCGGCGCCTACCGCATCTCGCTCGAGCCGGCCTTGGCCGATACCGTCCCGCTCGCGCGCGCGGTCATCGCCGCGGCGCCCGAGCGAGTGATCTGGGGGTCAGACTACCCGCACCTCTCGTTCTCGGATCGCGTCGATTCCCGGCGGCTGTTCGCGCTGCTCGAGGCGTGGGCGCCGGACAAGCGGGTTCGCGACCGCATCCTGGTCGAGAACCCGCTGCGCTGCTTCGGCTTCTGAGACGTTGTCGCTACTGGCGGCGAATCTCGTTGGCGTCGGAAAGCAGCACGCGCGAGCCGGCGACGAATTCGTGGCTCGGCGTGTCCACATAGAGCGTGCGGCCGTCGTCCATGCGGATGCGCAGGCGCTGCATTTCCATTTCGGAAACCACGGCGGGGCTCCGCGCGGAAGTAGCGGGGGCGGCCGAGGTGCTGGCAGCCGGACCGGCGACCATCGCCTTCGGCGCCGGCGTCACCGATTGCACCACGCCGGTGCCGGCGCGGTAGGGCTGCTCTATGGGCTTGATCGCCACTGGGGTAGATTCTGCCGGGCCGCGGCTGGCGCAGCCTGCAAAAAGTGCAGTCAGGACGGCGATGGGCGCTACGAGTGCGAGTCTGGTCATCGAATCCTCCGTTGGGTCGGCGCTGAGCACGTAGCAAGCGCCGTTCCGCTGCGATTCATTGACACCCCGAGCGCCGCCGGTTTAGCTTGTCTCGACAACCCAGAAGGGGAGTCAGGAGGAAACCAAAATGAGCAAGCGAGCTGTCGGCATCGCCGTGGCTGCGGCGCTGGTCTGCACTGGCGCGCTCGCGCAAGCGCCGGCGCCCAGGACGCTCAAGATGCAGTCGAGCTGGCCGGCGAGCAACACGCTGCAGGAACACTTCAAGATCTTCGCCGAACGCACGGAAAAGCTGACGCAGGGCAGCCTGAAAATCGACGCCATGCCTGCGGGGCAGATCGTGCCGGCGTTCGAGGTGCTCGATGCCACCAGCAGGAAGGTTCTCGACGGCTGGCACTCCATCGCCTACTACTGGGTCGGCAAGAACCCGGCCGCGGCGCTGTTCGCCGCGCCCCCCGGCGGCCCCTTCGGCATGGATCACATGGATTACCTGGGGTGGCTCTACGTCGGCGGCGGGCTGCAGATGTGGCGCGAGTTCTACCAGAACGACCTCAAGCTCAACGTGATCCCCTGGCCCGCGCATCCCTCGAGCCCGCAGGCGCTCGGCTGGTTCAAGAAGCCGCTGAAGAGCGTCGCCGACTTCAAGGGCATGAAGTGCCGCCAGACCGGCCTCAACGCCGAGGTCTACACGAAGCTCGGCCAGAGCGTGGTCAACATGGCGGGCGGCGAGATCGTGCCGGCGGCGCAACGCGGGGTCATCGACTGCGCCGAGTGGGTCGGGGGCGTCGAGGACCTGCGGCTCGGGCTGCACACCGTGTTCAAGTACCACTACACGCCGGGCATGCACGAGAACAACTCGATCGGCGAGCTCGGGCTCAACCTCGACGTGTGGAAGAGCCTCACGCCCGCGCAGCAGGAAGCGATCGACTCGGCGGTGAAGGACGCGTTCATCAGCTGGCTCACCCGCTGGCAGAAGCAGAACGCCGACGCGATCGAGGAGCTCATCAACAAGCACGGCGTGCAGATCCGGCGCACGCCGCCCGACATCCTGATCGCCTCGCTCAAGGCCTGGGACGAGGTCGCGGCGGAGAACTCGGCCAAGAGCCCCACGTTCAAGAAGGTCTACGAGTCGCAGCGGGCGTACGCCGCCAAGGTAGTGCCGGCGAAGCGCCACATGTTCCCGCCGTACTCGTTCGCGGCGAACTACTACTGGCCGCAAGAGGCTGCGAAACCGGCGGCGGGCAAGAAAGGCGGCCAGTAGACCGTTGAAGCGTTTCGTCGCCGCCGTGGCGCTGATCTGCGCCGCCTTGGGAGCCCAGGGGCAGGGCAACGTCACGCGCATCGTCGTGCCGTTCGCGGCCGGCGGGGTGCAGGACATCCTCGCCCGCGCGATCAACGCCGAGCTCGGCACGCAGCTCGGCCGCAGCGTGATCGTCGAAAACCGCCCCGGCGCGGGCAATACCATCGGCACGGCTTTCGTGGCCAGGGCGGCGCCGGACGGCAACACGCTCATCCTGGCGGCGGCGAGCCACACCATCTCGGGCTCGCTTTACAGCAAGCTCCCGTACCATCCCATCAACGACTTCACCGCCGTCGCGCACATCGGCACGGTCGACTACGTGCTCATGACGAGCTCGACCATTCCCGCGAAAAGCGTCCAGGAGTTCGTCGCGTACGCCAAGGCGAACCCCGGCAAGCTCAACTATGCGAGCGCGGGCAACGGCAGCGCGACGCACCTGGCCATGGCGTACTTCGCCAGCCTGGCGGGGATCGAGCTGGTGCACGTGCCTTACAAGGCGACGGGAGAGGCGATCAACGAGGTGCTCGCCGGGCGCTCGCACGCGGTGATTCCGGCCAATATCGGCGCGCTCGCCTTCGTCAAGGACGAGCGCGTACGCATCCTCGCTTCCACCGGAAGGCATCGCTCGAAATTCCTCCCGCAGCTGCCGACCGTCGATGAGAGCGGCATAAAAGGGTATGTCTTTGATTCGTGGCTCGGCCTGCTGGCGCCCCACGGCACGCCGCGGCCGGTGGTCGAGAGCATCAACGCGGCGATGGAGAAGCTCCTGCGCGAGCCGGTGATCCTGGAGCGGCTGGCGAAGCAGGGGATCGAGCCTCAGGCGCTCGGCGTGGACGCCTTCAACGCGCTGCTGCGCGAGGACTTCGCCAGGATGGCGAAGGTAGTCAAGGCCTCCGGCGCCCGGATCGACTAGCCGGGGTTCGGCGACAGCGCGTAGCGCCCCGGGGGCAGCTAGCCCCAATGTCCGGCGGCTGGCAAATTTGCGCAGGACTGCTAATCTTCGCCGGCCGTACAACAACAATTCCGGAGCAGCGACATGAACGACGGAGCGGTTTCAAGGCTACTCGCGCAGATCCCCGAGCGGGCCGGACGTGCCCAGAGCGGAGTGCGCTTCAGGCCCCAGGCCTGCGGCTGCGCCTATCCGGAGCGCCTTGCGCAGCTGTCGCGGTTCCTGTCGTGGCTGCGTCCGCTGGACGGCCTCACGCGGGAGGAGCAGGTGGTCCTCGGCCTGGTCGCGCCCAACGGCCGGCCGATGCAGCCGACCGACGAGGACGACGCCGAAGAAGCCGAGCTGGAAACGCTCTAGCCGGCTGCCGCGCGCGCGCGGGCGGCCGCTAGCGTCTCGGCTAGCACCTGGCGCTGGGCGCCGCTGCCCCCCATGCGCTTGAATTCCTGCCCCACCGGCTCGAGCAGCGCGACCACGCCCGTATAGTCGCCGGCCGCGAACGCCCTGAATGCGCTGCACGCGGCCCGGAACACCGGCCCTGGCGGCATTTCCGGCAGCGTTTCCAGGCGCTGCGCGAGCGCGGCGAGCCGGCCGGCGCCGGCCGCAGCCATCGCGAGATGCCATTCGATGAAATGCCCCGCCGGCCGCGGAAATCGCTCCTCGCCGTAATCGGCGACCTCGCGCCATTCCGCCGCTTCGTTCCTGAGTAAAAGGCGCCACAGCAGCGAGGCGCAATCGGAGATCACGTTGATCGGCGGCGAAGTATTGACGGCGGGACGCAGCACCTCCGCGTAGATCGCGGCCGCGCCCGCAGCGTCGCCCTCGTCCAGGCGCCAGAGGGCCCGATGCCAGTTGATGTGGCCATGCAGCAGCCCGCCGCGATCGTAGCCGGGCAGCCAGCCTTCGATGAATCGCTCGCCGTCGCGCCGCTTGCCCGCCTCGACGAAGAAGTGAACGTAGGCGTGCGCGCCGTAGGCGTTCTCCCGCCGCAGCTCGAGCGCGCGGGCGGTGATGAGCTCGCCGGCGGCGAGCTCGCCTGCTTCCGTGTGCGACCAGCCGAGGTGGGTGAGGAGCCACCAGTCCTCGCCGTAGTGCGGCGCGAGCCGTCGGGAAAGCGCGAGCCGCGCGGCGTCGTGGTCGGCCCGGCCGCTGAAGGCGTAGAGACCGAAGGCACCGAACGCGAGGGAGCCGACGAGCGCGTCGCGCGGGTGCGCCTCGAGATGCTCCAGCAGCGCCGACAGGGCGGCTGCAGCCTGTCCGTTGATGGCCAGATCGAGAATGCGGACGTGCGCCGTTTCGCGTGCGCTCGCCCTGGCGGCCAGTGTCCGGGCGCGCGCGATGGCTTCGCGCGCCGGCCCAACCCGGGCGTAGATCTGGAGTTGTCGCGCGAGGGCGGCATGAGCGAGCGCGAAGTCCGGGTCATGCGCGAGCGCTTCCGCGAAGCGCGCCTCCGCGCCCGAGTATCCGCAAAGCAGCAGATCGACGCCGACGCGGTAAGCCGCGGCGGCCTGCGACGAAGCCGTGTCGAGCGCGAGGCCGCAGCGGTCGAAGTTCATCACATTCATTCTATTGGGCTTCAGGCATGATCCGGGCATGACCCTGCGCATCGCCGCCGCCGTGGCGCTTTCATTGGCCAGCGCGCTTGCTGCCCCCAGCGCGGCGGCGTGTGCCTGCACCGACATCTCGCGCGCCAGCCCGGCCCGTCTGGCCGACTTCGTGGCGCGCGCGGAGCGCGTGGTGCACGGGCGGGTCGTAGAGCGGTTCTCGCTGCGCCAGGCGCGGATCGAGGTCATCGAGTCGTTCAAAGGCACCGGAGAGCGGCTCGAGGCCCTGAAGGGCAACGAAGCGAACTGCGGTTTCGCCTTCAGCGCCGGCGAAGAGCACGTCTATTTCGTGTTCGGCGGCGTGGTCAACCTTTGCGGCCGCGCGACTCCGGAGCCCGAGCTGCTTGCCCGCCTGCGCAAGCTCGAGATCGCCACGGCGGGGTGCGAAGGCATCGCGCATCCGCCGCGGCCGGCGGCGCTGGCGGCGGTCGAAGAGGCCGACCCTTCGCCGTACGAGCCGCTGTACGGCTACGATCCCGACCTTCCTCTCGGCGTCGGCCACGTGCGCCCGGTGCGCGAGGAGGAGCGAGACGACTGGCCGCGCCGGCTCAAGCTCCCGGTGTTCACCGCCCCCGGCGGCGAGGTGAAAATCTGGCTCACGCCCGGCTCGATCGGCGGCGATGTTCTCGTCGAGACCGGCTACGAGACCGGAAGCTTCATCGTGCTCCAGGCGCGGCCGGACGGCTGGCTGCAGATCCGCTTCGGCGGCCCGCTCGCCTCCGGGGCCGGCTGGGTGCACCGCTGCCATCTCGACGCGGCCACGCCGCGGCTCGAATACGAGCCGTGGGAAAAGCTGCTGGCGGCGGCGGTGCCGCTCTACTTCCGGGTCCAGTCGCCGCGAGTCTTGCGCAAGGCGCCTTCCAACGAGGCTCCCGCCATCGCCAACATTCCGGCCGACCCCAACCTCTACGGAATCCAGCCGCTCGCTTTCCGCGGCGACTGGGCGCGGGTGCGCGTTTCCCTGCCGTCGAACTATTGCGCCGATCCCAAGCCGACGCGCGTCAAGGAGTACGAGGGATGGGTGCGCTGGCGCGGCGCCAAGCTCGGCCCGGCGCTCTGGTACTACACGCGGGGCTGCTGAAGAAAAGAATCAGGGTCAGACCCCGATTTCCGTTCGAACCATCTTCGCGCCCTCCACTAGGGATACCAGCTTGGAGAAGGCGACGTCGCGCGAGAGGTACTTCATGCCGCAGTCGGGCGCGACCACGAGCCGCTCGGCCGGAACGTGCTTCAGGCCGGCGCGGATGCGCTCGGCGACGGTTTGCGGCGTTTCGACTTCCGTGGTGCCGAGATCGATGACCCCCAGCATCACCGTCTTTTTCCCCAGCTCGCTTAGAACCGCAAGGTCGAGGCGCGGCTGCGCCGCCTCGATGGAGATCTGCGACGCGGTCGTGTCGGCGAGCTGCGGCAGGAAGGAATAGCCGCTCGGCTTGCCCTTGACGGCGGCGGCGTAGCCGAAGCAAAGATGCACCACCGTGGTTCCCTCGATGCCCTGCAGGGCGCGGTTGATCGCCTTGACGCCATAGCGCGCGGCGCGGTCGGCACGCGCCTGGAGCCACGGCTCGTCGAGCTGGATCACGTCGGCGCCGGCGGCCTTGAGGTCGCGCATTTCCTCGTTGACTGCGGCGGCGAACGCCATCGCGAGGGCTTCCTCGTCGCGGTAATAGTCGTCCTGCGCCTGCTGCGTCATGGTGAAGGGACCCGGCAGGGTGATCTTGATGCGCTTCGTGGTGCTGCGCCGCAGGAACTCCACGTCCCTGATTTCGATGGGTCGGGCCCTTTTCACAGGACCTGCTATGCGCGGCACCACGGATTGTCCGCCGCTGCGGTTGATCGTGGTTCCGGGATTGACGATGTCGACGCCCTGGAGCGCGGTGGCGAAGCGGTTCGAGTAGCTCTCGCGCCGCATCTCGCCGTCGGTGATGATGTCGAGGCCGGCGCGCTCCATGTCGCGGATCGCGATCAGGGTGGCGTCGTCCTGCGCCTCCTCCAGGCATTTTTCTTCGACCTTCCAGATTTCCGGCGCACGCACGCGCGGCACTTTCGAGCCCAGGCGATCGCGGTGGATGAGCCAGTTGGGTTGCGGGTAGCTGCCGACGACCGTGGTTTCAATGAGCATTTTTCATCCGTTTTTTCGCGCGTCTCGAATTGCCAACAGAAAGGAGATTTTCCTCGCCCAGCCGGGGGCATAGTTCCTCAAAAACAACAGATTGTCGAGCGCCCGGCGGGCATTCTGTTTTAACTTGTAAGACGCAAAAAGGGGAGAGTCCCATGAGTTCGCAAGCCTGGATGATCTGGCCCGAGAATTTCGCGGTTTCGTTTCTCGCCGTGGCGCTGCTCGCCATGGCCTTCATGTACGCGGCGCGCGCGCCGATGCACGGCCTGCTCCGCTCCGTCGGCCACACCCTGAGCGGGCCGCTGCGCATGGCGGCGCGCTGGCTGCTCGCGGCCGCGGCCGAAGTGCAGGCCCGCAACAAGGCGGTGCTGCTCGCCCACGGCAAGCACGAGGTCGGGCAGCGCGTGGAGCGCGAGTTCGAGCGCCTGGGCGTGATCGTGCAGCGCGAGCTGCAGGGCTACCCGGCGCTGCAGAGGAAGCTCCTCGACGAGATCACCCGCATCGAGGAGGACTACAAGAAGTGCGGCGAGGTTCCGCCGCCGCCCCCGGAGTGGACCGAGGCGGTCGCCGCGGTCGCCAACGTCAAGACCGGCGGCAACGAGCTGGTGCTGCGGGTGCTCGAGGAGATCAAGCGCTCGATCACCTCGATCCACGACAAGACGCTCGCCGACTACCGCCGCTCGTACGAGCGGCGCCACAAGATCCTCGAGAGCTTCATGCCGTTCTGGCGCTCGGTGGACAAGAACCTGGTCCAGGTCGAGCAGAACATGGCGCGCCTGCAGGCCAACGTGCGCACCGTCGACGCCCACATGGCGATCTACGAGCAGATCAACGAAGGCACCGACAAGGCGCAGCACGCGCTCACGGTGTCGGGGTTCACCCAGTTCGCGACCTCGCTCCTCGTCATGTGCGTGGCCGCGGGCGGCGCCTTCATCAACTTCAAGCTGATCGCGCTGCCGATGTCCGAGATGGTGGGGGCGGGCGACTACATCACGAGCACGCTGCGCACCTCCGAGGTGGCCGCGCTGGTGATCATCTTCGTCGAGGCCTCGATGGGCCTGTTCCTGCTCGAGGCGCTGAGGATCACGCACCTTTTCCCGCGCATCGCCAACCTGAACGACCGGCTGCGCACGCGCATGCTATGGATCGCGCTCACGCTGCTCGTCATCCTGGCCGGCGTCGAAGCGGCGCTCGCCCTGATGCGCGACATGCTGATCGCCGACAAGCAGGCGCTGCTGCAGTCGCTCTCCACCGTGCAGGCGCAGACGCACGATGGCTGGATGTCGAGCATCCCGACCGCGGGCCAGATGCTGCTCGGCTTCATCCTGCCTTTCGCGCTCGCGTTCATCGCCATCCCGCTCGAGTCGGTGATCCATTCCAGCCGCACCGTGGGCGGCGTGTTCGTGCTGGCGCTGCTGCGCTCGGCTGCGTTCCTGATGCGGGTGCTGGGCAACGTCGCCCGGCAGACGAGCCGCGTGCTGATCAAGCTTTACGACGTCTTCATCGTGGTGCCGCTGATGGCCGAGCGCATGTGGAAGGGCTCGCGCTCGGAGCGTCCCTCCAAGCTCGACGTCGACGTCGACCTCGAGCGCACCCACGCCTAAGGGAGAGCCGACATGAAAAGACGCCACTTCCTGGCCGCGCTGCCCGCGGCCGTGCTGGCCGCCACCGGCTGCGTCGATTCGCGCAGCCACACGCACGCGGTCTACATGCTGGTCGACACCTCGGGCACCTACGCCCAGGAAGCCGGCAAGGCGCAGGTGATCATCAACTACCTGCTTGGGTCGCTCCAGGCGGGCGATTCGCTCGCCGTGGCGCGGGTGCAGAGCCGCAGCTTCAGCGAGAAGGACATCGTCGCCAAGGCCACCTTCGACTCCCGGCCCTCCCAGGAGAACGCGCAGAAGCGCGCGTTCCGGGAGCGCATCGAGAACTCGTTCCGCGCGGTGTCGGGTAGCCGCTATACCGACATCACCGGCGGGCTCATCCAGGGCGCCGAGTTTCTGAACGAGACCGGCGCCGGCAGCAAGACCATCATCATCTTCTCCGACATGCAGGAGGAGCTCGACAAGGTGACGCAGCGCGACTTCCCGATCACCCTCAAGGGCATCCGGGTGGTGGCGGTCAACGTGGTGAAGCTGAAGACCGACAACATCGATCCGCGCAAGTACATGGGCCGCCTCGAGGCCTGGCAGAAGCGGGTCGAGACCGCGGGCGCGCGCGAGTGGCGCGTGATCAACAACCTCGACCGCCTGGACGCGATTCTGGCGCGAGGCTAAGCACGAACAAGAAGCAAGAAGAACAAGAAATCAGGGCGGACCACGAATTTTCCCCGAAGGGAAACATGGTCCGTCCCTGTTTCAGGTCCGGTATTTCTTCAGCGCTTCCTTGGTGATGGCGATGCCATGCCCGGGCTTCGCGGGGATCCGGAACTCGCCGTCCTTGCAGGGCGGAAGCTCCTCGAACAGGTCCTTCGGCGCCCAGTCCATGTACTCGACCAGGAAGCCGTTGGACAGCGCGCCGCACACCTGGATCGAGAGCTCGTGCACGACGTGCGGCGCAACCGCGATGCCGTGGGCCGCGGCGAGGTGGCCGATCTTCAGCGTCTCGCTGTAGCCGTTGGCGCGGCACACGTCGGGCATCAGGTAGCGCGCGGCCTTGCGCTCGATCAGCTCGCGGAACTCGTAGCGCGTGTAGTTGTTTTCGCCGGTGGCGACCGGAATGCGGATCGCCTTCGCCACCTCTTCGCACAGCGCCAGGTCGTCCGCCAGCACCGGCTCCTCGTACCACACCAGGTCGAACTCCTCGAGCAGCGCCGCCTGGCGGCGGTTGCCTTCGAGGTCGAGCTTCTGGTTCACGTCCACCATCATGCGCATGCCCGGCAGCGCCTTGCGCACCGCTTCGACCCGCGCTCGGTTCACCTTCGGGTCCGGATGGTGGATCTTCATCTTGTAGTACCGGCAGCCGGCGGCGGCATACCGCTCCGCCTCGGCGATGAGCTCCGCCTCGGTGTACTTGCCCCAGCCGCCGCTGCCGTAGGCGCTCACGCGGTCGGTGTAGCCGCCCCACAGCCTGTAGAGCGGCAGCCCGGCCGCCTTGCCGGCGAGATCCCACAGCGCGATGTCGAGCGCGGAGATCGCCATGCCGGCGATGCCGACTCGCCGCACGCCGCGGTCGCCGCGGTACATCTTGTCCCACAGGCGCTCGACCTGGAGCGGATCCTCGCCGATCAGCAGGCCCTTGAGCCGCGCATCGAGGTACGCCAGCACGGCTTCCGCGCCGCCGCCGCCGAACACCATGCTGTAGCCCTGGCCGCGCACGCCTTCGTCGGTCTCGATGTCGGCGACGACGAACTTGTGGTGCGGCCACTCGGTCGATATCGGCCGTGGCGTGGGGATCGTGAGAAGGCAGGTCTCGATGGAAGTGATTTTCATGGCGGCACGTATTTTGCGGCGTATCGGACACGATTGAACAGCAGCTTTTTGCATAGGAGAAGTCGCGATGGCAGGGTTTACACCCGAGCGTAGAAACGCGGAGCGGCGCAGCGGTTTCGAGCGGCGCGCGCAGCCGGTGGGCGGCCCGGGCGCCCGGGGTATCGCCGAGATGCTCGATCCCGCCGGCGAGGAGGCCTATTGGCGGGAGAACTACGCCAGCCAGCCCTACTACGAGGCCGGGATGACCTATGACGACTACCACCCTGGCTACCGAGCCGGATGGGAAGGCCGCGCCCGCCACGAAGGCCGCCGCTTCGACGAGGTCGAGCCCGAGCTGAGAGCCGCATACGAGCGCGAACACCGCGGCTCGCGGCTGGGCTGGGATCGCAACCGCCATGCCGCGCGGGCGGCGTGGGACCGGTTCGACGCCACAGATCCTTTCGAGCGCAGCCAGTAGCGGCGTCAAAAGCGGCGTCGAGAGCGCCGGCCGCAGTGGTTCACAATCGGGTCAGGGCAGCCGCCCTGACCCGATTTCTTTTTGCGTCCCTCGAAAATGAACAAACTCCAACGCATGAAGCTCCTCGCGACCGGGCTGCTCGTCTTCGCCGGCGCGGTCTACGTCGCGGCGCGCGCCCTGGAGCCCGGGAGGCCCTGGCTTCACTACGTCGCGGCCGCGGCCGAGGCGGCCATGATCGGCGCCATCGCGGACTGGTTCGCGGTCGTTGCGCTGTTCCACCATCCGCTCAACCTGCGCTTCATCCCGCACACCGCCATCCTGCCGCGCAACAAGGCGCGCATCGCCGAAGGCCTCTCGCAGTTCATCCAGCAGAACTTCCTCAGCTCGGCGGCGGTGGTGGCCCGCATCGCCGCGCTTCGCCCCGCGGAAACGCTATGCCGCTGGCTGATCCGGCGCGAGAACGCGGAGACGCTCGCCGCCTACGCGACGCGGCTGGTGAGCTACGCGCTGAGCGCGGTCGACGACGAGCGGGTGCGCGCCTTTCTCGCCCGCACCGTCACGGATGCGCTCGGGCGGGCCGACGTCGCCGCCGCCCTCGCCCAGCTGCTCGACGTTCTGACGGAAAACGAACGCCACCACGCGCTTCTCGACGAGGCGCTCGCGGGGCTCGACGAGCTTCTTGCGCGCGAGGCCACGCGGCGTTTCATCGCGGAAGAGGTGCGCAAGAGCTCGCCCGCGCTGCTGCGCGTCATCAACCAGATGCTCGACCTCAAGCTCGACGAGCGCGCGGCGCTGAAGATCGTAGACGTCGCGCTCAAGAAGGTGTCGGACGTGAGGCGCGACCGCGAGCACGAGCTGCGCGCGCGCTTCGACGCCTTCGTGCGCCGCTTCATCGAGCGCCTGAAGAGCGATCCGGCCACGCGCGCGAAGATCCACCGGATGCGCGACGACGCGCTCGACAATCCGGCCCTCGCCGGCTATGTCGGCGGCCTGTGGGACGCGTTTCGCGCCTGGCTGCCCGGCGGCATGCGCGGACGCCTGCCCGGCCTCATCGTCGAGCTCGGCGAGAAGCTCGACGCCGATCCGGCGATCCGCGCGTGGATCGACGAGCAGATTCTTTCCGCGCTGCCCTCGCTCGTGGAGGAGCACCGCGCCAAGTTCGGCCGCTTCATCGAGGACCAGATCCTGTCGTGGCAGCAGGAGAAGCTGGTGGCCGAGCTGGAGCGCCACATCGGGCCCGATCTTCAGTACATCCGCATCAACGGCACGGTCGTCGGCGCCCTGGCAGGCCTCGCGATCGCCGCCCTGACTCAGCTCCTGTCCTAGGCGCGCATGGGCCGGATGGACCATGCGTCGCCGCGAGGCACCGCCATTGCTGCGCGTACGGAATGGACGGGGCCTTCAGCGTGACCGTGCTGCGACAGCGCAGCGACCTTTCGGCGGTCGCGGCCGACTGCGCGGATCTCGCCCTTCACTGCGCGGAAAACTCGCGCCTGGACCAGCCGCGCCACGAGGGCACGCGCTGCGTGCTCGTGTGGACCGGCGCGCGCGGCCGCGGCAAGCTCGCCGCGCTGGTCCCGTTCGGCGCGCCCGCGCTCTACCAGGGCCTGCCCCTCGTGGCGCTGAGGTCCTGCACGCCGCTCCTGCGCCTGGGCTGGGAGCAGGCGGCGCTGCACGCGCTGCTCGACTGGTTCCGCGCCGACGGCGAAGGCGCGGCGCTGCTCGAATTCCGGGGACTCGCGCGCGGCGGGCCGGTGGAGGCTGCGTTCGCCGAAGTCGCGCACCAGCGCGAGCAGCTCGTGCTTGCGACCGCGGCCGCCGACGGCTCGTGCACGCTGCTCGTCAGCGACCGCAAGTGGAGCGATCTCGCGGCGAGCGCGCCGCCGCTCCTGCGCTGGGCGAAGCGCAGCGCGGCGAGCATGCTTTACGGCCGGCTAGACCTTTAGGAACAGCGTGACGAGCGGCTGGGCGCCGCGCTGCGCGCTCCAGTGTCCATGCAGCTTGGCGTCGAAGCGCGCGCCTTCGGGCAGCACGTCGGCCGCAAAAAAGTGCGTTCCGGGGCAGAACAAGCGCGAGCTGCCGTCCTGGAGCCCGATCTCCATTTCGCCTTGCAGGATGAACACCCACTGCGGCTTGGGCGTGCAGTGGAACTCGCTGCGGAAGCCGACCGGGCTTTCCCGCAGCTGGTAGCCGGAGGCGGGGAGGAGTGCCGAAAGACGCGACTGCGGCGTCCCTTCGACGAGGAACACGCGTTCCTCGCGGAATTTCGCACGGCCGTCGTGATCCGTGTAGAGCACGGTCTTCGTAAAAACGGTTTGTCGGTCCATTCCTTGCTCCGTTCAGTTGGCACACACAACCATGGAGGTGAGCATGAAATTTACGGCATTGGTGGCGGCACTCGCGTTGTCCCTCGGAACCGTCCTCGTTACCGGGTGCGATCGCGACAACGGCAAGTCGGCCTCGGGCGGCGCAACATCGTCTCCGAGCGGCTCCAGCACGTCGGGCACCAGCGGCAGCTCGAGCACCGGCTCGACCGGCAGCAGCGCTTCGAAGAAGTCGCCGTCGGGCCCGAGCTCGAGCCCGAGCAGCCCGAGCAGCTCGGGAAGCTCCAGCAGCAAGTAAGAACTTCCGTCTCCACGGAAAAGTGTTCTGCGCGCGCGGTTTAGCCCCTTCTCAATCAAGGGTTTAGGCCGGGCGCGCAATTTGCTGCTTCCTTGTACCCCAACCATGGAGGACACATGAAGCTTTCCGCTATCGCAGTTGCAGTGGCGCTTGCCCTTGGTCTAGCCGCGTGCGACCGCGGCGCCAGTTCCAGCAAGACGTCCGGTTCCCCGAGCTCGAGCACGTCTTCACCGAGCAGCAGCTCGCCTTCGTCGTCGCCGTCTGGCGGCGCCTCGTCCAGCTCGTCGAGCCCGTCGTCTTCGTCGAGCCCGGCCAGCCCCTCCTCGAGCTCGTCGTCGGGCATGAGCGGGTCGGCCTCCAGCGACAGCACCAAGTCCGGCACCGCCTCGGGCGGCGCCAGCTCCAGCTCCCCGAGCTCCAGCTCCAGCTCCCCGAGCTCCAGCTCGCCCAGCAGCGGCGCGAGCAGCTCCTCGCCGAGCAGCAGCTCGACCCCGAGCGGCTCCTCGTCCTCGTCCACGCAGGACCCAGCCAAGAAGTCGCAGTAATTGCAGTAAGGCTCGTGAGAAGGGCCGGGCGCGAAGCTCGGCCCTTTTCTTTAGGACACTCTCACCTGCATGGCGCCGATGCGCTCGATGCGCGCGTGCATCGTGTCGCCGGGCTTGACCGGTCCCACGCCCTGCGGCGTGCCCGTGAGGATCACGTCGCCTGGGTGCAACGTGTAGAACGACGAGCCCCATGCGATCAGCTCCGCCACGCCGAGGATGAGATCGCTCGTGCTGGCATCCTGGCGGGGCTCGCCGTTGACCGCGATCGAGACCTGCAGCCTGCCGGGATCGTCCACCTCGTCGGGGGTGACGAGCCACGGGCCCAGCACGCAATACGAATCGGGCGACTTGCGCAGGCTGCGCTCCTCGGGCCCGCGGATCGTCATGTCGAGGCCGATGCAGTAGCCGGCGACGTGGTCGAGCGCGGCCGCGGCGCTGACGTTTTTCGCGCTGCGGCCTATGACGAGCGCCAGCTCGACCTCGTGGTCGTTGCGGCGGTCGGTGTGGACCAGCTTCACGCCCTCGCCTGGGCCGACCACCGCGCTGGTCGCCTTGAGGAACATCCCCGCCTTGTGGATCTCGCTCACGAGGTTGCCGTGGTGGATGCCCTTGTCGGCGAGCGCCTCCTGCAGGTGCTTCGCGTAGTTCACCGGCGCGGCGATGATCTTTCCCGGGTTCGCCACCGGCGCGAGCAGCTTCACGCGGTCCAGTGGAATGGTTTTCCCCGTCCGTGCAGCGGCTTCGAGCCTCGGTTTCAGGGACTGGAGGTTGGCGACGAAAGGATCGAACTTCGGCAGCGGATAGCCGAAGCTGCCGAGCTCCGCGGCGACCGCGGTCACGTCGCGGACCATGTCGCCCTGCACCAGGCCGATGCGAGCATCGTCGTAGCGGCAGATCTTCATGCGACGGCCTCGCTTTTCCGCAGGCCCGAGATCATCGAGCTGTCGAGCAGGAAGGCGCGCGCCTCCTCGCGGTCGTTGGCAGTGGCGACCAGCTCTTCCATGCGCGCACGCTGCACGGCGGGGTCGCGCTCCTCGAGCAGGCGCTTGTTGCGGATCGACATCGCCTGCACCTGGTCGACGCAGGCGGCGCGGCGCTGGCGCACGTAGAGGTCGAGCAGGCCCGCGCCGCTTTCGCCGCGCCACACCCGGCCGAGCTTCTCGGCGAGATTCACGGCGTCGTGGATGCCGCTATTGAGGCCGAAGGCGCCGAGCGGGTTGTTGAGGTGCGCGGCGTCGCCCGCGAGCAGCACGCGCCCGACGCGCCATTCGCTCGCCACCCGCTGGTGGACGCGGTAGATGACCTTGTGGCGCACTTCGTACGGCGAGCCTTGCGCGTTGAAGCCCTGCATCTTCGCCTCCACGTGCTGGGCGTCGAGCAGCGCGTCGTCGGGCATGCCGGGGTCGCACGGAAATACCACGCGCCACACGCCCGGCGGCCCGGCATCGGGCATCTTGAAAAGCGCCGCCCATTCGACCGGATCGGCCACGTAGGTGTTGAGCGCATAGCCGTGCCGGCTGAAATCGTAAGGCGTGCTCACGACCAGGAATTGCTCGGGCCAGGTGAAGCCCTCGAACTCGATCGGCAGGAGCTTTCGCACCGTGCTGCGGCCGCCATCGGCGCCGATGAGCCACGACGCCTCGAAGGTGCCGGGGATGCCGTCGGACTCGACGCGCACCTTGAGCCGCTCTTCTGTCTGCTCGAAGCCGGTGACCCGCTGGCCGAAATGCACCTGCACGCTCGGCTGCCTGCGAAGGATGTCGAGCTGGATCGGCGTGAGCCGGTGCTGCTCGAGGTGCAGGCGGTAGGGATAGTCCGTCACGTCGGAGAGCATCCCGAGGTCGAACTCGGCCACCTGGCCGCCGTTGCGGCTGCGGATCTGCCAGCGGCGCACCTGCAGCCCGTGCTGGTGCATGCGCTGGGTGATGCCGTACTTCGCCATCATGTCCTGCGTCGGCGGGTGGTAGGTGCCCGCGCGCAGGTCGTGCGTGAGCGAGGGCTCGGCCTCGCACACCACGACGGGAATGCCCTGCGCGCCGAGCGCGAGCGCGCACATGAGCCCCGTGGGGCCGGCGCCGGCGATCACCACGGGAGGCCGCTCTTGCATGCCGGGATTCTATAAGATGGCGCAAATGCGCATCTGCGTCTTCGGCGCCGGCGCGGTCGGCGGGCATCTCGCGGCGCGGCTCGCCGCGTGCGGCCACGAGGTTTCGGTGGTGGCGCGCGGCGCGCACCTCGATGCCATGCGCGCGCGAGGAGTGAAGCTGCTGCACGGCGACGAAGTCATCGCCGGCCGCGTGCGCACGGCGGACATCGGCGTGCAGGACGCCATCTTCGTCACCGTCAAGGCGAACGCGCTCGGCGGCTTCGTCGACGCGGCCGCGCCGCTGCTCGGCCCCGAGACCGCGGTGGTCTTCGCGCAGAACGGCATTCCGTGGTGGTACGCCGAGGACCTTCCGGCGCTCGATCCCGGAAGGAAGCTGAAAAATCTGGTTCCAAGACGGAACGTGGTGGGCGGTGTCGTGTACTCGGCGAACGAGGTGGTCGAGCCGGGCGTGATCCGCAACTTCGTGCCGGGGAACAACATGCTGGTGATCGGAGACGCGGACAACCGCAATCCGCCCGTGGTGGGCGGGTTGCGGCGCGCGCTGGAGGCGAGCGGGATATCTTCGCCCCCGCCGCAGGACATCCGGCAGGCGGTGTGGGCGAAGCTGGTCCAGAACCTGGGCAGCGCGAGCCTGTGCCTGCTCGCGGAGACCACGACCTCCGGCATCACCGAAGACGCGGAGCTCAAGGCGATCTCGGCCCGCATGAGAGCGGAGGCGGCGGCGATCGCCGCCGCGCACGGCGTCGACATCGCGCGCGCGCCGCACCGGCCGGGCGGCGGCCACGTCTCGGGCGCGATCGGCCACAGGCCTTCGATGCTGCAGGACTACCTGAAGGGCCGCCCGATGGAAATCGAGGCCCAGCTCGTCGCGCCGCTCGCCTTCGCGCGCGCCGCGAAGCTCGCGACGCCGACGCTCGACATCGTGCTCCCGCTCGCCGCGCACAAGGCCATGTCGAAAGGACTGTACCGTCCGTTCGCATAACCGGTGTTTTTGCGCGACCGCGAGCGGGCAAAGTGCGCACCGGTTCTTGGAAGCCCTTGGCGCAACAGGGCATTTTAGGAGGCCAAGGGCGCGCGCCCGGAGATAGAATCGCCGCTTATGCCCGCCAAGATTCGCTCGGTCGAGCCGGCCTTCGACCAGCCCGGCGATCTCGCCGCGCTGCGCGAAAGCGAAGTGCTCTATCGGCGCACCTTCGAGCTTGCCGGCTCGGGTCTCGCGCACATTGGAATGGACCGGCGCTTCATCCGCGTCAACCGGCGGCTGTGCGAGATCCTCGGCTACCCCGAGCAGGAACTGCTCAAGCTGCGCGGCAAGGATATCTCCCACCCGGAGGACTCCGAGGTCATCAACGAGCAGCGCCCGAGCCTGTACGCGGGCGAGATCGACGCCGTGCGCCTCGAGAAGCGCTACATCCGCAAGAACGGCGAGGTCGTGTGGGTGCACTTCACGATGGTGGTCGAGCGCGACGCGGGCGGCGTGCCGCAGTACGAAATCGCGGTCTACGAGGACATCACCGCGCGCCGCCAGGCCGAGGAGGCGCTGCGCCAGAGCGAGGAGCGCTTCCGCCGCACGTTCGAGCTCGCCGACTCGGGGCTCGCGCACGTGAGCCTCGACGGGCGCTTCCTGCGCGTGAACCGGCGCATGTGCGAGATCTTCGGCTACAGCGAGGCGGAGCTGCGCCAGCTCACGGCGAAGGACATTTCGCACCCCGAGGACCGCGACCTCGCCGACCCTCCGCGCGCGCGGCTGGTCGCCGGCGAGATCGAGTCGGCGCGCCTGGACAAGCGCTACGTCCGCAAGGACGGCCGGATCATCTGGGTGAACATCGCGATCGCCATGGAGCGCGATGCCGAGGGCCGGCCGCTCTACGCCATCTCGGTGCTCGACGACATCACCGAAAGGAAGAACGCCGAGGCGGCGCTGCACGAGGCGCACGAGGAGCTGAAGCGGAGCAATTCGGAGCTGGAGCAGTTCGCCTACGTCGCCTCGCACGACCTGCAGGAGCCGCTGCGCATGGTGTCGAGCTACGCGCAGCTCCTCGGCCGGCGCTACGGCGACAAGCTCGGCGCCGACGCGGGCGAGTTCATGGGCTACATCGTCGACGGCGCGGCGCGCATGAAGCAGCTGATCGAGGACCTGCTCGCCTACTCGCGCGTCGGCACCAAGAGCCGGGATTTCAAGCCGATCGAGCTCGAGAAGGCGCTGGCGCGCGCGCTCGCCAACCTCAAGGCCGCGATCGACGAATCGGGCGCGGCGGTCACGCACGACCCGCTGCCGACGCTGCCTGCGGACCCGGTGCAGCTCGCGCAGGTGTTCCAGAACTTGATCGGTAACGCGCTCAAGTTCCGCTCGCAGTCCGCGCCGCAGGTCCACGTCGCGGTCCACGACCGCGGCGAGGCCTGCGAGATCGCGGTGCGCGACAACGGCATCGGCATCGAGCCGCAGTACTTCGAGCGGATCTTCATGGTGTTCCAGCGGCTGCACAACAAGGGCGAGTACCCCGGTACCGGGATCGGCCTCGCCATCGTGAAGAAGGTGGTCGAGCGCCACGGCGGCACGGTGCGGGTCGAATCGACGCCGGGGGAAGGCAGCGCCTTCAGTTTCACGCTGCCCAAACATCAGAAGGAGGCGGGCAATGGTGGATGAAAACAGGCCGGTGGAGATCCTGCTGGTCGAGGACAACCCCGGCGACGAGCGCCTGACGCGCGAGGCGCTCAAGGAGGGCAAGGTCTACAGCAACCTGCACTGGGTCAAGGACGGCGTGGAGGCGATGGAGTTCCTGCGCCGCCAGGGCAAGCACCGCAGCGTGCCGCGGCCCGACATCATCCTGCTCGACCTCAACCTGCCGAAGAGGGACGGGCGCGAGGTGCTGCACGACATCAAGAACGACGCCGACCTCAAGCGCATCCCGGTCGTGGTACTGACCACGTCCAAGGCCGAGGAGGACGTGCTGCGCACGTACAACCTGCACGCCAACTGCTACGTCACCAAGCCCGTCGACCTGGAGAAGTTCATCGTGGTGGTGAAGTCGATCGACGCCTTCTGGCTCACCGTGGTGACCCTGCCGCCGAACGGCCAATAACGAGAAAGCAAAAAGACAAATGCATCGGGTCCTCCTCATCGAGGACAATCCCGGCGACGCCCGGCTGATCCGCGAGATGCTCGCGGAGGCGCCCGGCGCGCCGTTCGAGGTCGAATGCGCGGGACGCCTCGCCGAAGGCCTCCAGCGGCTCCTGGCCGGCGGCATCGACCTCGTGCTGCTCGACCTCTCGCTCCCCGACAGCCTGGGCCTCGAGACCTTCGCCAAGGTCTACGCCCGCACGCCGGACGTGCCGATCATCGTGCTCACCGGAAACGACGACGACAATCTCGCCCTCGCCGCGGTGAAGCGCGGGGCGCAGGACTACCTCGTCAAGGCGCGCCTCGACGGCGAGCTGCTGCTGCGCGCGATGCAGTACGCGATCGAGCGCAAGCGCTACCAGCTGCAGCTCGAGCACCAGGCGAACTATGATGCGCTCACCGGCCTGCCGAACCGCACGCTGCTGAACGACCGGCTGCGCCAGTCGGTGTACGGCCAGCGGCTGCGCCGCGCGGTGGCCGTCGCGGTCATCGACCTCGACCAGTTCAAGTTCGTGAACTCGAGCCTCGGCCACGCCACCGGCGATCGCCTGCTCAAGGCGATGGCCGGGCGCCTGCGCGGCATGCTGCGCGACGGCGACACGGTCGCGCGCCTGGGCGCCGACGAGTTCGTGCTGATCCTGAACGACCAGTCGAGCGAGGAGGTCGTCTACCGCGCGATGCAGCGCGTCACCGAGGAGCTCGCCCGTCCGCTCGAGATCGACGGCAAGGACCTGGTGGTCACCTGCAGCGCGGGCATCAGCCTTTATCCGCAGGACGGGCCCGACGTCGAGACCCTGCTCAGGAACGCCGACGCGGCCATGCACCGGGCGAAGGAGCGCGGGCGCAACAATTTCCAGTTCTACACCGCGGAGATGAACGAGCGGGTGAACGAGCGCGTCGCCCTGGAGAGCGCGCTGCGCCGCGCGCTCGAGCGCCGCGAGCTCGTGCTGCACTACCAGAGCCGCGTGGACCTCGCCACCGGCGCGCTCACCGGCGCGGAGGCGCTGCTGCGCTGGCTGCATCCGGAATGGGGCCTGGTGCGCCCGGCGCGCTTCGTCCCGCTCGCCGAGGAGACCGGGCTCATCGTGCCCATCGGCGAGTTCGTGCTCGCGGATGCCTGCCGCCAGACCCGCGCCTGGATCGACGCCGGACTCGCGCCCGGGCTGACCTCGGTCAACCTGTCGGCGCGCCAGTTCCGCGAGGACGGCCTGGTGCGCAAGGTGTCGCGCGTGCTCGAGGAAACCGGCATCCATCCGCAGAGCCTCGAGCTCGAGCTCACCGAGAGCACGGTGATGCACGACGTGGACGTGGCCATCGCCACGCTGCAGGGGCTGAAGTCGCTCGGCGTCTCGCTGTCGGTCGACGATTTCGGCACCGGCTATTCGAGCCTCTCGTACCTCGAGAACCTTCCGATCGACAAGCTGAAGATCGACCGCTCGTTCGTGCGCGACATCGGAGTCGGCGAGGGCGGGAACGAGGGCGTGCTCGCGCAGGCGATCATCTCCCTCGGCCACAATCTCGGGATGCGCGTGGTCGCGGAGGGCGTCGAGACCGACGCGCAGGCGCGCTTCCTGCGTCGGGCGGGCTGCGACGAGGTGCAGGGTTTCTTCTACGGCGAAGCCGTGCCGCCGGCGCAGCACGCCGCGCTCCTCTCCAGAACCTCGAGCCGCAAGCGCGCCTGACACGCGAGGTCGAGCGGCGGGTTGCATTTTGCGCAGTGCGCAGGTAGCGTTCGGCACCCCTTGAAGAGCGCCGTTTCCCAACGTTCCCAACGTTCCTCCCTCGGCGCCCTGACCGTCGCGGCGCTCGGCATCGTGTTCGGCGACATCGGCACGAGCCCGCTGTACGCGGTCAAGGAGACCTTCTCGCCGCAGCACGGCATCCCGCTCACGCCGGAGAACATCCTGGGCGGCCTCTCGACCGTGTTCTGGGCGCTGATGATCGTGGTGTCGCTCAAGTACGTCGTGCTCATCATGCGGGCGGACAACCGGGGCGAGGGCGGCATCATGGCGCTGATCGCGCTCGCCTCGTCCGCGGTGCGCGACCAGCCGCAGTGGCGGGTGACGCTCACGCTGATCGGCCTCGCGGGAGCGTCGCTCTTCTACGGCGACGCGGTGCTGACGCCGGCGATCTCGGTGCTCTCGGCGGTGGAAGGCCTGCACATCGGCACCACGCTGCTCGATCCCTACGTCGTCCCGCTCGCGGTGGCGGTGCTGCTCGCCCTGTTCGCTTTCCAGGTGCGCGGCACCGCGACCGTGGGGCGCTTCTTCGGGCCGATCACGATGCTGTGGTTCATCGCGATCGGCGCCGCCGGCATCGGCGGCATCGTGCGCGCCCCGGTAGTCCTCGGCGCGGTGAATCCGCTGCACGCGCTCGCGTTCGTCACCGGCCACGGCCTCGCCTCCTTCATCGTGCTCGGCGCGGTCGTGCTCGCGGTGACCGGCGCCGAGGCGCTGTACGCGGACATGGGGCATTTCGGCAAGAAGGCGGTGCGCGTCGGCTGGTTCAGCCTGGTGGCGCCGGCGCTGGTGCTCAACTACTTCGGCCAGGGGGCGATCCTCATCGCGCGCCCCGAGGCGGTGGCCAATCCCTTCTACCTGCTGCTGCCGGGCTGGGCCCTGTATCCGATGGTGGCGCTCGCCACCGCCGCGACGGTGATCGCCTCGCAGGCGGTGATCTCGGGCGCGTACTCCATCACCCGCCAGGCGGTGCAGCTCGGCTTCCTGCCGCGGATCAACGTGATCCACACCTCGGCGCGCGAGATGGGGCAGGTCTACATGCCGGCGGTGAACTGGACCCTGTGCGCGGCGGTGACCGCGGCGGTGATCGGCTTCGGCTCGTCGTCGCGGCTCGCGGGCGCGTACGGCGTGGCGGTGACGGCCACCATGATGGTCGACACGCTGCTCACCTTCTTCGTGGTCCGCTATGCCTGGCGCTACCCGCTGTGGCTGTGCCTGCTCGCCACCGGGTTCTTCCTGGTGGTCGACCTGGCGTTCTTCGGCGCGACGCTGCTCAAGATCGCCGACGGCGGCTGGTTCCCGCTGGTCATCGGCAGCTGCGTGTTCGCCATGATGACGACCTGGCGGCGCGGGCGCGAGCACCTGTTCGGGCGATTGCGCGCCTCCTCGGTGCCGCTCGACGATTTCCTCAAGTCGCTGTTCCTCGATCCGCCGACGCGGGTCCCCGGCACGGCGATCTTCCTCACCGCGACGCCCGAGGCGACGCCGCACGCGCTGCTCCACAACCTCGCCCACAACAAGGTCCTGCACGAGCGCGTGGTGTTCCTCACCGTCGAGGTGCGCGAGGAGCCGTGGGTGTCCAACCGCGAGCGCGTGGTGTGCCAGAAGCTCGGCAACGGGTGCTGGCGGGTGCTCGTCTCCTATGGCTTCCTCGACCGGCCCGACGTCACGCGGGCGCTCAAGCTTTGCGCCGGCGCCGGCCTCGACATCGAGATGATGGAGACCTCGTTCTTCCTCTCGCGCGAGCTGATCGCCGCCGCCGAGGGCGGCGCCGGGATGGCGCGCTGGCGCGACCGCATGTTCGCCGCCATGGCGCGCAATGCCGGCAACATCACCGACTTCTTCAACATCCCGACCAACCGGGTGATCGAGCTCGGCACCCGCATCGAGATCTAGGCGCGAAAGTTGCTGCGAAGGGGCGTGGCGAAACGCGCCCTGTTCGTCTGTATCAAGAACTCCAGCCGCAGCCCGATGGCCGAGGCGATGCTGCGCAAGCTGGGCGAGGGCGGCTGGGAGGTCTGCAGCGCCGGCATCGAGCCGGGCCGGGAAGTCAACCCGGACGCGGTCGAGACCATGCGCGAGATCGGCTTCGACCTGACCGGCCACCAACCCCGGCACGTCTCGGCGTTCCAGCACCTCGTGTTCGACTTCGTCGCCAAGATGGACACGCCGGACATCGGCGACCTGGTGCAGGCGCGATGGATGGAGAACTGGGACGTGCCCGACCCGGCGCGCGGCGGAGCGAAGGAGTTCCGCAAGGTGCGCGAAATGCTCCTCGAGCGCGTGCGGCGCCTGGTAGCAGGCGAATGAGCATCGAGAAGCCGGTCGGCGCCGGCAAGAAGGAAGAGGTCAAGCTCGACTCGGCGGCGTCGCACCTGCTCGAGGAGTGCCGCATGGTGCTGCCGGGCATCCAGGCGCTGTTCGGCTTCCAGCTCATCGCGGTATTCAACGACGGCTTCGAACACAAGCTGGCGCCTTCAGAGCGCCAGCTCCATTTCCTCGCCCTGTTCCTGGTCGCGGTCTCGGCGGCGTTCGTCATGGCGCCGGCGGCGATCCACCGCCAGAGCCAGCAGCGCGAGGTGAGCGAACGCTTCATCTGGCTGTCGTCGCTCCTCCTGCGCATCAGCATGCTGCCGCTCGCCCTCGGGCTGACGCTCGACGTCTATCTCATCGCGGTCGTGGTGTTCGGCACGTCGGGTCTTGCCCTCGCCTTTGCCGCCGCGCTCCTCGTTGTGCTGCTGCTGCTCTGGGTGGTCCTGCCGAGGCTCGAGGGAAGAAGCAGCCGCTGAGCTAGTCGCGCAGGTCGAGGGTCGTCACGCGCCGCAGCTCGCGCCGGTGCGCGGAATCGTCGAAGGGACGCGCGCGATGCATCGTCGCGAGGTTGTCCCAGATCACGAGATCGGCCATGCGCCAGGAATGGCGGTAGACGAAGCGTGATTGCGTCGCGTGCTCGGTGAGCTCGCGCAGGAGCAGCCGTCCGTCCGGCACCGGCCAGCCGACGACGTGCGAAGCGTGCGAGGCGAGGTAGAGCGAGCGGCGCCCGGTCCTGGGGTTCGCGCGCACGAGCGGGTGCACCGCGCCTTTCAGCTTCTCGCGCTCCCCGTCCGAAAACTCGAACCCGAGGGTCATTCGGGAATAGGCGATGGAATGGTGGACCTTCAGGCCTTCGAGCCTGGCCTTTGCCGCGCCGTCGAGCTCGTCGTAGGCGGCGCGCATGTCGGCGAACTCCGTGTCCGCGTCCACCGGCGGCAGGACGCGCGCGTGCAGCATGGAATAGCGACCCGGCGGATCCTCGAACGACGCGTCGGTGTGCCAGAGGCGGTTGCCGAGGCCGTACATCCTGCGCCGGTCGCCCGGCCGCATGACCTCTCCGCTCTCGTCCACGTTGGAGATGTCGGTCAGCGCCTCGTTGCCGAACCGGTTGCGGCCGAGGACGGCGGAGCCGGTCTTCGTATGCAGCCTGCCGTCGAAGCGCTCGGCGAACGCGAGCTGCTCGGCATCGCTCAGCGGCTGGGCGCGGAACACGAGGACCGCGAAGCGGTCCATCGCCCCGCGGATCGCCTCCAGCTCAGAGGGATCGTGCAGCGTGCGCAGCTCCACCCCGGTGACCTCGGCCGCGAAGCGCTCCTGGAGCGGACGCAACGATGACTTCACGGCATGTATCCTAGAGCAGCGCAAACATCGCCGCCACCGCTGCCGCAATCACGGCCACGGCGAACCAGCCGAGCGCCCGCAGGCGCCCGGTGACGACGAACGGGCCCATCACGGCGGGCTTGGCGGCGAGCAGCATCATCACCGCCATGATGGGAACCGAGACCACGCCGTTCAGCGTCGCTGCCCAGACCAGCGCCTTCATCGAGTCGATCCCGGACAGGTCGATCGCCACGCCGAGGAGGGTGGCCACGGTCAGGATGGCGTAGAAGCCGCGCGCCTCGGCGAGCGGCAGGCCGAGGCCGATCGGCCAGCGGAAAGTCTCGGCGACCGCGTAGGCGGCCGAGCCGGCGAGCACCGGCACGGCAAGCAGCCCGGTGCCGATGATGCCGGCGGCGAACAGCGCGAAGGCGAACTCGCCCGCAAGCGGCCGCAGCGCCTGTGCCGCCTGCGCCGCGTCCTGGATGTCCTGCGCTCCCGCTGCGTGCAGGGTGGCGGCGGTGGTCAGCATGATGCAGAACGCGATGAGGTTCGAGTACAGCATCCCGAGGTAGGTGTCGAGCTTGATGCGGGCGAGGTGCGCGCGCGCCTGGTCCGGCGCCTCGCGCAAGGGCTCGTGGCCGGGCGTGGCGCGCTGCTCCTCGACCTCCTGCGACGCCTGCCAGAAGAAGAGATACGGGCTGATCGTCGTTCCGAGCACCGCCACCAGCATCCCGACATAGTCGGGGCGCCAGGCGATCTGCGGGATCAGCGTCCCGCGCAGCGCCGCCCCGGGAAACGGCACCACCAGCACCGTTCCGACATAGGCGAAGAGGGCGAGCGTGAGCCACTTCAGGAGGGGCGCGTAGCGCGGAAAGGGGATGAAGACCTGCAGGGTGAGCGATACCAGCGCGAAGAACACGATGTAGATCGAGCTCTGGCCGCCGGCGAGGAGCACCAGCGCGTCGCCCATGACGCCGACATCGGCGGCGATGTTGAACGTGTTCGCGACCAGGAGGAGGCAAACGATGAAGTAAAGCAGCGGCCGCGGGAAGTGGTCGCGGATGTTCGCGGCGAGGCCGTGCCCCGTGACCCGGCCGATGCGCGCGCTGACGATCTGGATGCCGATCATCAGCGGCGTGGTGAACACCACCGACCACAGCAGCCCGTAGCCGAACTGGGCGCCGGCCTGGGAGTAGGTGGCGATGCCGCTCGGGTCGTCGTCAGCGGCTCCGGTGATGAGGCCCGGCCCGAGCCGCTTCAGCAGCGGCACGCCGCCGCGGTCCTGGTCGCCAAATTCGTCAATGAGTTCGGGCTCGCGTTTCACCGGGCGATGGTAAGCGCGATCCGCTGACGCCGGGCTGACGGAATGAAGCGGCAGAAAGTCGCGGCCCCGGCCAGATTTGACAAGCTTTGATCCCGCATTCGCGCCGCAGTCGCTACAGTGCGCGCATGGCGAGGATGCTCAGCAAGGCATGGGAGCGAGGCACGATGGAGTTCGTGCTGTTCCTGGGCCTCTTCGCTCTTCCGCTCGCCATCCACCTGCTCGCCCTGATTCTCGCGTAGCAGCCGGCATTTCCTCACGCCTCATCCGCCAGCAGGCGGTAGCCGACCCCGGTCTCGGTGACGAGATGCCGCGGCCGCACGGGGTCGGGCTCGAGCTTCTCGCGCAGCTGCTTCATGTAGATGCGCAGGTAGTGCGTGTGCTCGGCGTGCGATGGGCCCCACACTTCGCGCAGGAGCTGCCGGTGCGTGACCACCATCCCGAGGTGCTTGGCGAGGCAGGCGAGCAGCCTGAACTCGATCGGGGTGAGACGGATCTCGGCACCGGCTCGCGTCGCCCGGCGCTTTTCGAAGTCGAGCGTCACCTCCCCCAGGCCGAGTGCCTTGCCCGAAGGGGGGCGCAGCGCGTGGCGCAGCGCCACCCGGACCCGCGCCAGTAGCTCGCCCACGCCGAAAGGCTTCGTGACATAGTCGTCGGCGCCGGCGTCCAGCGCCGCGATCTTGGAGCGCTCCTGGGTGCGCGCCGAAACGACCAGGATGGGCATCGGCGACCACTCCCGGATCCTGCGAATCACTTCGACGCCGTCGAGGTCGGGCAGGCCGAGGTCGACTATGACCAGGTCGGGCTTGTGCAATCCGGCGTCCAGCGCGCCGCGCTGGCCGGCGGGGGACTCGACCACCTTGTAGCCCTCGCCGCCGAGCGACGAGCGCAGGAAGCGGCGGATGTCGGGCTCGTCCTCGACGACCAGGATGGTGCCGCGGGTCTCAGCCACTTTGTACCGCGCAGTCGGCGGCGGCGATCGCCGGAACCGGCTCCAGCGGCAGCGTGAAATTGAACGCCGTGCCCCTACCGGGCAGGCGCTCGGCCCGGATGGTGCCTCCGTGCAGCCGCACGATAGCGCGGCAGATGGCGAGGCCGAGGCCCATTCCGCCGCGGTGGCTTCCGCCCCCGCGCTCGAACTTGCCGAAGAGCTGGTCCAGGTCCCCGTCGGGGAGCCCGGGGCCGAAGTCCTCGACCGAGACCGTCATCGCATCGCCGGCGGCTTGCGCCCGCACCCTGATCAGGGTGCGCGGCGGCGTGTGCTTGGCCGCGTTTTCGAGCAGGTTGGCGAGCACCTGCTCGATCAGCACGCTGTCGACGCGCACGAGCGGCAGGTCGTCCGGCAGCTCGATCATCACCATGTGGGTCGCGAGCCGCTCGCGCAGGCGCCGCAGCACCGCGCCGAGAAGCTCGCCCAGCGATGCCCAGTCGCGCTGCAGGGCGATGCTGCCGCTCTGAAGGCGCGTCATCTCGAGGACCTTGGCAAGGAGCTCCGACATGTCGCGGGCGTGATCGAAGATGCTCTGCGCCAGCGCGCTACGCTCGTCCGGGTCGAGCGTCTGGCGCGCGGCCAGGCTCGACGACGCGCCGCAGATCACGGCGAGCGGCGTGCGCAGGTCGTGGGAGATCGACGAGAGCAGCGCATTGCGGATGCGCTCGGTCTCGGCCTCCAGGGCGAGGCGCGCCTGAGCGTGCGCGCGCGCGCGCACGCTGCTGGTGAGCTGGGAGATGATCAGGCCGACGCCCAGCATCATCGCGAACGTGACCAGGTATTGCGGGTCCTCGACCGAGAAGGCTCCGCTGGGCGGCACGAAGAAATAGTCGAACGCGGCGACCGAAAGCACCGAGGTCAGAATCGTCGGCGCCCGCGTGAAGCGAAGCGCGACCGCCACCACCGCGAGCAGATACACCATCGCGATGTTCACCAGCTCGAAGTGCGCTCGCATGCCGAGCCCGATCAGCGTAGCCGCGACGGTGGCCGCGGCGGCCCCGCCGTAGCCAACCCAGCGGTATCCAGGCCAGCTCATGCGGCCACTCTAGCGCAACAGCGGCGTAAAGAACGCGTAAAGAATCGGGTCTGCGGCGGCGGCGACCGGCAGGCAAGCCTTAGTCTCGTGCCATGTCCACGCCACGTTCGTCCACCTCCTCGCTCGCGCTGCTCGCCCTCGGCGTCGTCTACGGCGACATCGGCACCAGTCCCCTCTACGCGGTGAAGGAAACGTTCAATCCGGACCGCGGCATTCCCCTGACGGCCGAGAACGTGCTGGGCGGCGTTTCGGCGATTTTCTGGGCACTGATGATCGTGGTGTCGCTCAAATACGTGCTGCTGGTGCTGCGCGCGAACAACCGCGGGGAGGGCGGCATCATGGCGCTGCTCGCGCTCGCAGTGGGTGCCATCGGCGAGCGTTCGCGTTGGCGCCCCTGGGTTCTCGTCGTGGGCGTGTTCGGCGCGGCGCTCTTTTACGGCGATGCCGTGCTTACGCCCGCCATCTCGGTGCTTTCCGCCGTCGAAGGCCTGGAAGTCGGGACCTCCGGGCTCAAGCCGTACGTCGTGCCGCTGGCTACTGCGATTCTCGTTGGGTTGTTCCTGATCCAGAGGCGAGGCACCGGTTTCGTCGGTCTCCTTTTCGGGCCGATCTGCGCGCTGTGGTTCCTGTCGCTCGCTGCCGTTGGCGCGTGGCACATCGCCAATCAGCCCGCGATCCTGCGGGCGCTCGACCCGCGGCACGCGCTGCATTTCGCGACCGCGCATGGCTTCGCCTCGTTCGTCGTGCTCGGCGCGGTGCTGCTCGCCATCACCGGCGCCGAAGCGCTCTATGCCGACATGGGGCATTTCGGCAGGCGCGCCATTCGCCTGGCATGGTTCGGCCTGGTCGCGCCGGCGCTGGTGCTCAACTATTTCGGCCAGGGCGCCTTGCTGATCGACAACCCGCAGGCGCTCGAGAACCCGTTCTATCTTGCGTATCCTTCATGGGCGCTTTACCCCATGGTGGGACTGGCGACCGCGGCCACGATCATCGCCTCCCAGGCGACGATCTCCGGCGCCTATTCGATGACGCGGCAGGCCATCCACCTCGGCTATCTGCCGCGCATGAACGTCTTGCATACCTCGGCGCAGACCATCGGGCAGATCTACGTGCCGGTGGTCAACTGGATCCTCCTGGCCGCGGTGGCCGCGGCGGTCGTCGGATTCGGCTCCTCCACAGCGCTCGCTTCCGCCTACGGCGTGGCGGTGATGGGCACGATGCTCGCCACCACCTTCCTCACCTTTTTCGTGATCCGGTTCGGCTGGGGCTATCCGCTCTGGCTGTGCGTCGGCGCGAGCGGGTTCTTCATGCTGATCGAGGGCGTTTTCCTCGCCGCGGCGCTGCACAAGGTGCTCGACGGCGGCTGGTTTCCGTTAGCGCTCGCCGCCGCGATCTTCACCGTGATGATGAGCTGGCGCCGCGGCCGGGAGGCGCTTTTCCTGCAGCTGCGCAGCGCGTCGGTGCCGCTCGAGGCGTTCATGCGCTCGCTGCTAGGGGAGGCCCTGGTACGCGTCCCGGGCACGGCGGTTTTCCTCACTGCGACGCCCGATGCCACGCCGCACGCGCTGCTGCACAGCCTCAAGCACTACAAGGCGCTTCACGAGCAGGTGGTGTTTCTCACGGTCGAGTTTCGCGACACGCCCTGGGTGCCGATCGAGGAGCGGCTTGCCTGCGAGGACCTCGGTGATCAGTGTTGGAGGGTACGCCTGCGCTATGGCTTCATGAACCGCCCCGATCTCGCGGGTGACCTCGCAATGTGCGGAAGCTGCGGCGTGGAGCTCGACCCGATGCAGGTCTCCTTCTTTCTGTCGCGGGAGAAGATCGTGCCGGTGAAGGCGGGCAACGGCCTTACGCGATGGCGCGACCGTCTCTTCGCCGCCATGGCACGCAACGCCGGGAGCGTCACGGACTACTTCAACATTCCCACCACCCGCGTGATCGAGCTCGGCACGCGGGTCGAGATCTAGCCCAGAGAGAAAATCTACTCGGGCACGGTCGCCGGCTTGGTCGGGTCGGAGATCTGGATGACCAGGTACTTGACCGCCTGCGTGGTGCTGGCGCCGTTTCCGGGGTCGCGCTCGGTGCGGCGCACGGTCACCACACGGCCGAGCACGTCGTGCATCGTCGTCTTGGAGAGCTCCGACTGGCTACCTCCTCTATCGATTCAGCGGCCGACGTCGGCCGGAACCGTCCCCGTCTTCACCCAGGAGCGCATCGCGAGCACCACTTCGCGCTCCACGCCGACATAGCCGTGATGGCTGCGCGCCTGGCACGCCCCACCTTGTTCCGGGCCGCCGCCGCGGACCGTGACAAGCGGGCTCATGGTCTTCTCGGCGTAGCGCGTCGCGTCGCGATACTGGGTGAACTGGCAGGGATCGTCGCGATGGTGTACCCAGAGCAGCGGCGTCGCCATCTGGCCAAAGTTCGCGCCGGCGAGCCCCGGTCCGTTGGCCCCGGGGCTGAACACCGACGAGGTCAGGATGACGCGCTTCGCGAGCGCCGGATTCATGCGCGCGGCGTGGAAGGCGCTGATCGAGCCCTCGCTCGTGCCGACGAGGGTCCATTCGGCCACCGGGTAGCGCTTCGACACCTCGTTGAGGATCGCGGCGACATCGGCGCCGTAACGCGGGGTGGCGCGGAAGTCCTGCGTGAAGCTCGTCCACTGGTCGGACGGCGCATCCAGCACCGCGGTGAGAGTCTCGTCGTCGAGCCAGTGGCGCCGCGAGCGGACCAGGAAGTTGCCGCGCTGGTCGTATTGCGGCTGGCCGTTCTCCTCGCGGAGCCTGAGAATGCCCGGGTGCCCCGGGAAGATCGCGATGCCTTGCTTGAAGGTCTTGGCGCCCTCCTGGCGAGTCACCAGCGCGGCGATGCTGCGACCCTCGAGCTTCGCCGTCACGATTTCGTCCACTTGCGCCCCTACAGGGGGTGAAGCGAGCGAAACCGCAATGGCCAGGACGGCGCAGCGCATGGTTTAAGCTTTCTCCCGTGGCCGCTATCGTAGACCTGCGCTCGGATACCGTCACGCGGCCTTCGGCCGCAATGCGACGCGCGATGCTCGAGGCCGAGCTCGGGGACGACGTCTTCGGCGACGATCCCACGGTCAACCGCCTGCAGGCGCGCGCGGCCGAGATCTTCGGCTTCGAGGCGGCGCTCTTCTTCCCGTCGGGCACCCAGTCCAACCTCGGGGCGCTGATGAGCCACTGCCAGCGCGGCGAGGAGGTGATCCTGGGCCAGGAAGCGCACAGCTACCGGTACGAAGCGGGCGGCGCCGCGGTGCTCGGCTCGATCCAGCCCCAGGCTATCGCCAACCGCCCCGACGGCACGCTCGACCTCGCCGAGGTCGAGGCCGCCATCAAGCCCGACGACCCGCATTTCGCCAGGACGCGCCTTCTTGCGCTCGAAAACACGATTGGCGGCCGGGTACTTTCCAGGAAGTACCTCGCTGAAGCGCTCGGGCTCGCCGGCAGAAGGAAGCTGGTGACCCATCTGGACGGCGCCCGGATCTTCAACGCGGCGGTCCAGCTCGAAACGAGCGTGCGGGACCTCTGCAAGGGTTTCGATTCGGTGTCGGCCTGCCTGTCGAAGGGCCTGGGCGCGCCGGCGGGCACCGTGCTGCTCGGAAAGGCCGACTTCATTGCGAAAGCGAAGCGAGCGCGCAAGATCCTGGGGGGCGGCATGAGGCAGGCGGGCGTTCTCGCCGCCGCGGGGCTCTACGCGCTCGAGCACAACGTCGCGCGATTGTCCGAGGACCACCGAAACGCCGCGCGCCTGGCCGCCGGATTGCGCGCCCTCGACCTGCCGGTGGAGGTCCATACCAACATGGTGTTCCTGTGCCTGCCACCGGAGAAGGCAGCGAGCCTCGCGGAGCACCTCCGCAACCACGGGGTGCTCGCGCTGGCGGGACCGAGAACGCGGCTGGTGACGCACCTCGACGTCGACGCCGCCGGCATCGAGCGCGCGCTGGCGGCGTTCGAGAGCTACTTCGGGGTCTAGGGCTTCTGTTCCTCGAAGGCGAGGCGCAGGCGGGCGAGCGCCTTGTGGATCGCCTGGAGCTCCTCATCCGTGATCCCGTTGCCGCGCAGGCCGTCGATGATTTGGTCGGCCGCGTCGTCATAGGCGTCGAGCACGATCGGCTTCGCGCCCTTCGCGCGCACGATCTCCATGACGGTGGTCAGCAGCACGGCGAAGCCGGCGACCGTTTTTTTCAGCTTGTCCTCGTTCTGCGCCATGCACCCCTCGGTAGAGCTTGGCCTGCGTTCCTGCGCTTGGCCCGCGTTCCCGCCCGCGAGGCTAAGCCAGCACTTTCGCGTCAACAATACGGGGAAACCCTAGCGAGCGCGCGGGCGTCGGTTAACGGTAAGCTCCGCGACATGCGCGCCACCCGCTTTTTTCCGATTTCCGCACCGTCGTTAGCGCGCGACGGATGGCGCCGGGGCGCCGCGGTGTTTACCGCGTTCGGCCTGGTGCTTCTGGTGGCTACGGCCGATTCGTTGACCGGCGGCGGCTACCGGCTTGGTCTCCTCTATACCGTGCCGGTCGCCTTCGCAAGCTGGATGTCAGGCCGCGTCGTGGGGTTCGTCGTGCTTTCGGCTGCGCTGGCGTGCTGGTATGGCGCACGCGCCGATGTCGTGGAGATCGGTCCGGCGGCCGCGCTGCTCATCGGACTGGTGATCCTCGTCGCACGCTTGCGCGAGACGCTGCGGCACGCCGAGGAGCGCTTCACCGCCGCCCTGGAAAGCCTGAACGCCCCGGTTTACGTGGAGGACGCCGCCAACGGCGAAATCCTCTACAGCAACCATCGCTACGCCGAGACGTTCGGCGCCGCCCGGCCGCGCTTCAACGAGTCGGGCGAAACGCAGAACCCGGCCGCCGACCGCTGGTTCGTGCTGCGCTCCAATCCTCTTTCCTGGAGCGACGTCCGCGGCGCGCGGCTGTGCGTGCTCTCCGACGTCACCGAGGAGCGGCGCGCGCGCGAGCTTCTCGCCAAGCACCGCGACGCCGCGCACCGCACCGCGCGCCTCGTCGCGCTCGGCGAGTTCGCCTCGGCGATCGCGCACGAGCTCAACCAGCCGCTCGCGGCGATCGCCACGTACAACCACAGCTGCATGCGCATGCTGCAATCGGGCGACCCGGACAGCGGCGAGCTGCAGCAGGCGATGCACATCTGCCGCGACCAGGCGAAGCGCGCCGGCAAGATCATCCAGCGCCTGAGGGATTTCCTGCGGCCGCCCGGGCCGGCGTTCACCGAGCAGAACCTGAACGAGCTGGTCGGCGCGGTGCTGCGGCTCGCCGAGCCCGCGGCGCGCGACGCCGGCATCACGTTCGAGCGGCGCCTCTCGGCGACGCCGCCCGCGGTGCGCGCCGACCGCCTGCTCATCGAGCAGGTGGCGCTGAACCTCGTGCGCAACGCCATGGAGGCGGTCGAAACGCTGTCGCCCGAGCGAAGGCGCATCACGGTGGCGACGCGGCTGGAAGGCGACGGCAGCGGCACGTTCACGGTTTCGGACCTCGGCGACGGCGTGCCGCGCGAGGCCAGCGAGCGCCTGTTCGATCCGTTCGTCACCACCAAGCCCGGCGGGCTCGGCCTGGGCCTGTCGATCTGCCGCTCGGTGGTCGAGGCGCACGGCGGCAGCATCCGCCATCGTCGCAACGACGAGCGCGGCGGGCAGCACGGAAACCACGCCGGTGCAGTGTTCGCCTTCACGCTGCCCGGCGCCGCATGAGCCGCGTCTACATCGTCGACGACGACAACGCGGTGCGCAACGCGCTGAAGCTGCTCTTTCGCACCGCGCAGCTCGACGTCGAGACCTTCTCCTCGGCCGACGCCTTCCTGGAGGACGCCGATCTCACCCAGCGCTGTTGCGTGCTGCTCGACATCCGCATGCCCGGGATGACCGGCACCGCGCTGCACGAGGAGCTGCTGCGCCGGAGCCGGCGGGTGCGGGTGATCTTCATCACCGGCCACGGCGACATCCCCATGGCGGTGGACGCGATGAAGAAGGGGGCCTTCGATTTCATCGAGAAGCCGTTCGACGACGAGCAGCTCCTCTCCCAGGTGCGCGCCGCGCTCGAGACCTTCGACGCCGGGGAGCCCGCGAAACCGGAGCCCGGAGCGCCGCTCGAGCTGCTGTCGTCCAGGCAGCGCGAAGTCCTGCAACGCGTCCTCGACGGCAAGCCCAGCCGCCAGATCGCCGAAGAGCTCGCGATCAGCGTCAAGACGGTCGAATTCCACCGCAGCCGGATCATGCAGAAGCTCGGCGTCAAGACCGCCGCCGAGCTGTTCCGGCGCTGCCTCGGCGCCGGCTAGGAGCGCCCCGCCAGGCGGTAGTGCGCGCCTTGGCGGTTGGCGAGGGCCTGCGGTGTGAGCGAGCCGGCGAGCATGCCGACGCCGGACATCAGCAGGCCGGCGAGCTCCGCCGGGAACGCTGCGCCCGCCGGGGTGCCGCGCAGCGCCAGGTAGCCGACGACGCCCGCCGCCACGGAGAGCGCCGCGCCCTGCGTCGTGGCGCGGTTCCAGTAAAGGCCCGCCACCAGCGGAACGAAGGCGCCGACGAGCGGCAGCTGGTAGGAGGCCGCGACCAGGTCGTAGATCGGGGTGCCCTGCGAGCCGATCGCCCAGGCGCAGACGAGCGTGGCGAACCCGAGCACCGCGATGCGCATCGTGGCGAGGCGCGTGCGGTCGCTCATGTCCGGCTGGAATTGGCGCCAGATGCTTTCGACGAACGTGATCGACGGCGCGAGCAGGGTCGCCGACGCGGTGGACTTCAGCGCCGAGAGCAGGGCGCCGAAAAAGAGCACCTGGAGCGCGAACGGCATGTGCGCCATGACGAGCGCCGGCAGGACCTTCTGCGGGTCCTCCTTCAGCAGCTGTCCGGCTTCCGGCATGATCACCAGCGCCGAGGTCACCAGGAACATCGGCACGAAGGCGAACAGGAAGTAGCAGACTCCGCCGATGACCGGGCCGCGCGTGGCCGCCTCGACGTCCTTTGCCGACATCACGCGCTGGAACACGTCCTGCTGCGGGATCGATCCCAGCATCACGGTCACGGCAGCGCCGAGGAAGAAGGCGATGCCGTGGAAGCTCGGCTCGGGGAGCAGCCTGAAGAGATCGCGGTTCGCGGCGAACGCGATCACCTCGCCGGCGCCGCCGGCGCGCTCGGCGGCGAACATCGCGATGATCGCGAGGCCAACCACCAGGATGATCATTTGCACGAAATCGGTCACCGCCACCGACCACATGCCGCCGAAGAGCGTGTAGGCGAGGATCGAGACGGTGCCGATGACCATGCCGAGCGAGGGCGAGACGGCGCCGTCGGAAAGCAGGTTGAACACCAGACCGAGCGCGGTGACCTGGGCGGCGACCCAGCCGACGTAGCTCGCGATGATGATGAGGGAGCACGCCACCTCGACGCCGCGGCCGAAGCGCTCGCGGTAGTAGTCGCTGATCGTGAGGAGCGTCATGCGGTAGAGCTTGCCGGCGAAGAACACCCCCACCAGGACCAGGCACAGGCTCGACCCGAACGGATCCTCGACCACCGAGTTCAGGCCGCCCTGGACGAACTTCGCCGGGATGCCGAGCACCGTCTCCGACCCGAACCAGGTGGCGAAAGTCGTGGTGACGATCATCACGAGCGGCAGGTGCCGGCCCGCGACCGCGAAGTCGGCGGTGTTCTTGACGCGCCGCGCGGCCCACAGTCCGATCGCGATGGTCGCGACGAGATAGGCGACGACGAAGCCCAGCAGCATGGCCGCAGCTTACCGGAAAGCTCTGCTATTCTCGCGCCCGCATGAGGGATTTCCCGCCGGTCTGCTACGCGATCATTCGCGCCATCGATCGGTTCTCCGACGCGACCGGGAAGCTGATCTCGCTCTCGATGCTGTGGCTCGTGGCGTCGATCAGCTACGAGTGCTTCTCGCGCTATCTCCTGAACGCGCCCACGATCTGGGTGCTCGAGTCGAGCTACATGACCAACGGCTCGGCCTTCATGCTGGGCTGCGCCTATGCGCTGCACAAGGGCGCGCACGTGCGCACCGACATGCTGTGGGAGAAGTTCTCGGAGCGCAGGAAAGGGATCATCGATCTCACCTCGTACCTGCTGCTCTTCTACCCGACGCTCGTCATCCTGATGGCGATCAGCATCGACGACGCCGTCTACTCGTTCTCGATAGGTGAGGAGTCGGAGCAGACGGCGTGGCGGCCGGTGATGTGGCCGTTCCGCGCCGCGGTGCCGCTCGCGGCGCTGCTGCTCATGATCCAGGGCGTGTCCGAGTCGCTGAAGTGCTGGTACCAGATCCGCTTCGGGCGCGAGTTCGAGCAGCGCGCAAAAGTGGAGGTATGAGAATCTCAGTATGACTCTTCTGGAATGGCTCGGCATGGCGATGCTGGTGGTGATGCTGTTCGCCATCTTCGTCGGCATCCCGATCAGCTTCACGCTGCTGTTTCTCGCGCTGATCTTCGGCTTCGTCGGCCTGGGCAGCACGGTGTTCGACCTCGCCTACCTGCAGACCATCGGCCTGATGAAGCAGGACGAGTTCGTCGCGGTGCCGATGTTCATCATCATGGGCTACATCTGCGACCAGGCCGGGCTGATGGAACGCCTGTTCAAGGCGTTCCGCGATCTCTTTGCGCCGGTGCGCGGCGCGCTCTACCTCGTGGTCCTCGGCACCGCGACGCTCTTCGGCATCGCCGCCGGCACCGTGGGCGCGACTGTGGCGCTGCTCGGCATCATGGCCGGGCCGATCATGATCAAGACCGGCTACGACGCGCGCATGTCGGCGGGCTCGATCACCGCGGGCGGCACGCTCGGCATCCTCATTCCGCCGTCGGTGATGCTGGTGGTCATGGGCCCGGTGCTCGGCGTGTCGGTGCTCGAGCTCTACGCGGCCGCGTTCGGGCCGGGGTTCCTGCTCGCCGGCATGTACATGCTCTACACGATGGCGCGCAGCTTCATCGATCCGAAGCTCGGTCCTCCCGTGCCGAAGGAGGAGAGGGAGACCGACCTGCTGAAGATCCTCTGGGAGTGCCTGGTCGGGCTGGTTCCCGTGACCGTGCTCACGGTCGCCACGCTCGGCGCCATCCTCGCCGGCCTGACCACCTCGACCGAGGCGGCCGCGCTCGGCGCGCTGGGCGCCATCCTGCTCGTGGCCGCCTACGGGCGCCTCACCTGGAAAGGCATCTTCGCCGCCTGCCAGTCGACGCTCACGACCACGAGCATGGTGCTGTTTCTCGCCGTCGCCTCGAACATCTTCGGCGCGGTGTTCGCGCGCCTCGGCACCGCGACCTGGATCACCAATGCGCTGCTCGCGGTGCCGCTGCCGCCCTGGGGCACGATCTCGCTCGTTCTGTTCCTCATCTTCCTGCTCGGCTGGCCCTTCGAATGGCCGGCGATCGTGCTGATCTTCCTGCCGATGCTCGCTCCCGTCGCCATGGGCCTTGGCTACGACATGGTCTGGTTCGGAACCATTACCGCGGTGGTGCTGCAGACGGCGTTTCTATCGCCCCCCGTCGCCATGTCGGCGTATTACCTCAAGCAGGTCGTGAAGGACTGGAGCCTCGGCACCATCTACAAGGGCATGGCGGATTTCATGGTGATCCAGGTGCTCTGCGTCGTCGTCGTGCTCGCCTTTCCGGAGATCGCCATGTGGTTCCCGAACTGGCTGAAGGAGGGCGACCGCATGGCGGTGCCGGCGCTGCCCGGCGACGCGATCGACAACACGCCTTCGCTGGAGGCGGGCGACACGCTCACCAACGACGCCGCCGGCGCCACGACGGCCGAGCCGGAGAAATAGCTTCCCTAGAAGATGTGAACCGCCGTCGGCGCGAAGAAGCCGATCAGGCAGAACGCGACGCCGACCGCGCCCAGCCCGGCGCCGATCCATGCGAGCGCCATCGCGCCGGTGACGATGGCGGCCGAGGCGAGCACGATGGCGATCTGCACCGCCGCCGAGGCGAGCTCGTACTGGTGGTACGCCGCCATCGAGCGGTCGCGCTTTTTCTCGGCTTCCTTGGCGCGCGCCATGAGCTCGTCGCGGCCCTCGCCGGTCTCGGGCTCGGTCTGGTAGCGCTGCGCGGTCTTGCGCCATGCCTCGACCTGCTTTTTCGCTTCCTCGCTATTCCCTGCCAGCGCAGTTTGCTCGGCGGCCGTCCGTATGACCGTCTGGCGGATGGTCTTCGCCTGGAAGAACGACCACAGGTTCGAAGCCTCGATGTTGAGGCTCAGCGCGTTGGTCTGGGCCGCCTTGCCCAGCGTCTCGGAGAACGCGAGCACCAGCGCGAGCACTGCGATCTGCAGCGCGACCTTCTTGTTCGACGGGTCGATGTGACCGTGTCCTGCCGACATGCTTCGTTCCTCCTTGCGTTGAATGTCATGCCGCGTCGGGTTGCGCGGCTTCCCGCGGCGGCGCGCCGCCGCCGAACTGCGCATAGGCCACGCCGGCCATGGTCACCGCCGCGCCCGCGATCTTGAGCCAGGTGAAAGCTTCGCCCAGCGTGAGCCACGCGACCAGGCCGGCGATCGGGGGCATAAGGTAGCCGAACGGGGCGGCGCGCGCCACGCCTCGCACCGCGTTGACCCAGCTCCACGCGAGCCAGCCGAAGAACGACGACACCACCAGCGCCCAGGCGAGCCCGATGCACACCGAGGCGGTGTACGCGCTCGCCGGCGTGGCGAGAAAGCCCGGCAGGGTGGCGAGGAGGATCGGCGGCGCCGAGAAGAGCAGCGTATAGCAGAGGACGATCAGCGGTCCGTAGCGCTTGGTGAGCGGCTGCACCAGCACCGTGTACAGCGCGAAGAGGGCCGCGGCGAGAAGCAGCACCAGGTCGCCGACGCCGGCGCGCGAAAAACCGGCGGCGAACTTGTCGCTCAGGAACACCACGATGCCGCCGAGCGCGACCAGCGTGCCCGCGACCTGGCGCACCCGCAGGCGCTCGACCTTCAGGAGGGCGAGGATGATGAGCGTGAAGAGCGGGCCGCTCGTTAGCACGAGCGACGAGGAGAACGGCGTCGAGAGGCTCATGCCGTACATCACCACGCCGATGTGCGCGGCGTGGCCGATCAACCCCGCGACGACGAAGCGCGACAGGTCCCGGCGCCGCGGCCAGGTGTGCCGGATGCGGCGGCGGAAGATGACGAGCAGCAGCGCGAAGCCGAGCAGCGGCAGCACGGTGAAGCGCACGAACATCAGCGCCTCGACGCCGATCCCGTCCAGCACGTGCTTCACGAACGCGAAGTTGACGCCCCAGACGAGCATGGTGGCCAGGGCCGCCGCGAGCGACAGCTGGGCTTTGGACCAGGGTTCCCGGGAATGCATGCCCCGGCAGTCTAAAATACGCGGCTCATGAAACCTGAAACGCCCCTTGCCGCCCGCGCCGCGGTGCGCTCGCTCACCGCGTCCAAGATCCGCGAGCTGTACAACGAAGGCGTCGGCCGCAGCGACATCCTGGCTTTCTGGGTGGGCGAGCCCGACGAGCCCACGCCCCGGTTCATCCGCCAGGCCGGCATCGATTCGATCGGCGCCGGGGAGGTGTTCTACACGCACAACCTCGGCATTCCGGAGCTGCGCGACGCGCTCGCATCCTACGTGACGCGGCTGCACCGCCCGGTGTCCGCCTCGCAGATCGCCGTGACGAGCGCTGGCGTCAACGCGTTGATGCTCGCGTCGCAGCTGATCGTCGACCCCGGCGAGCGCGTGGTCGAGGTGGTGCCGCTCTGGCCCAACCTCCAGGAGATCCCGAAGATCCTGGGCGCCAGGGTCAAAACGGTTTCCTTGAGATTCGCTCCCCAGGGATGGCAGCTCGACCTTGAAGAGCTCATTGATGCGCTTGCGCCCGGCACCCGCGCGCTGTACCTCAATTCGCCGAACAATCCGACCGGCTGGACCATCACCCGCGACGAGCAGAAGGCGCTCCTCGAGCATTGCCGGCGGCACGGCATCTGGATCTTCGCCGACGACGCCTACGAGCGCCTCTACTACGGATCGGGTGGCGTCGCGCCCTCCTTCCTGAAGCTCGCGGACGAGAACGACCGCCTGATCAGCGCCAATACCTTTTCCAAGTCCTGGCTCATGACTGGTTGGCGCCTGGGCTGGCTGGTCGTGCCGCCCGGCCTTGCCGCCGACCTGGGCAAGCTGATCGAGTACAACACCTCGTGCGCGCCCGTGTTCGTCCAGCGCGCGGGCCTCGCCGCCGTTGTGCACGGCGAGCCGGTGATCGCGCATACGCTGGAGCGCTTCCGGGGCGCACGCGACTTTTTGGTGTCTCAACTAAAGACAATCCCCAGCGTGCGGGTGGCGGAACCCGAGGGCAGCATGTATGCGTTCCTCGGAATAGAAGGGATGGGCGACAGCCTCGCGTTCTGCAAGCGCCTGGTGCGCGAGCAGGGACTCGGCCTTGCGCCGGGCGCCGCTTTCGGGCCGGAGGGCGAGGGCTACGTGCGCTGGTGCTTCGCCTCGTCGCACGAGCGACTCGCCGAGGGGACCCGGCGACTGGCGCGCATGCTGGAGATCGCATGACCCGGCTCGTCGCCAAGCTGAAGACCTCGCGCACCGCGTACAAGCTCGAGGTCAAGGGCAAGCTCACGCTGCCCTACGCCGCGCGCCAGCTTCCCAAGGGCGAGGCGCTGCGGAGCGGCGACCTTGCCACCGGCGACGACGGGCAGGTCTACGAGATCGTCGCCCAGCCCGAGAAGCTCCTTCACATAGAATGCCCGGCGCCGCGCGAGGCGGCGATCGTCGGCTACGTCCTGGGCAACGGTCACGTCCCGGCGCAAATCGGCAAGGGGTTCGTGCGCATCCTCCACGTTCCCGAGCTGGAAGAGGCTTTCCCGAGCCTCGGCGTCAAGGTGTCGCAGGTCGAGGCGCCTTTCGAGCCCGACCTCGGCCAGGCGCCGCACCATCACCATCATCATCACGATCACGATCATGATCATGGCCACGATCACGGCCATGATCATGACCACTAGCCGAGTTCTTCGGCCACCGCGCGCTCCACCGCCGTCCCGGCAAAAAAGCCGGGATTGTTGCGCGTGTGCAGCCGCGCGGCGTTGGTGAAGGTGAACTCGCGGAAGTCGCGCGCGCTCATGAAGCCGCGCTCGAGCATCTCGAACGCCTCGGGCACCACTTCCTCGAAGTCGGGCACGTCGAAATGGGTGAAGTCCGAGCTGAAGATCGGCCGCAGCCGCGCGCCCAGGCGCTCGTCGAACGCCCACATCGTGGCGCGATCGTCGGCCTCGCAGCCGAAGTAGTAGTGGTCGAACGCCGAGCGCAGGTCGTTCTTCGATTCGACGCCCGAGGCGGCGAAGTCGTCGTGGACGTGCTCGGGCCGCAAGAGCTCCTCCAGGCTGCACTCGGGCCGGAAGGCGTCCAGGCTCTGCATGATCGCGCCGGCGTTGGCCTTCAACCGGTCGTCTCCGTAGTCGCGGATGAGCCGGTGCAGCTCCGCCACGTCGGTCGCATCCGGATACTGCAGCCCGGCGCGGCGGCGCTTCTCCCAGTGCTCGACCATGTCGAGGTACATCTGGCAGGCCCAGCTCACCCCGCCTTCCATGAAACCGAAATTCAGGCGCGGATGGCGCCGGACGACGCCGCCCAGGAAGACGCCGCGCGCGAAGGCATGGTTCGCCTCGGCGAAGTGCCCGACGTGGTTGTAGGTAAAGTTGCTGATCGAGGCTCGGTCCTGCCAGCGCGGGCTGCCCGAGTGCTGAGTCACCGCGACCCCGAGCTCTTCGCAGCGCTGCCAGAAAGGCTCGTAGTCGTACGGGCTGTCGAGGGCGATGTTGTCGCAGTACCACGCTGCCTTCCGCGCGTCGATTCCCTCGGCGGCGGCAGGGATTGGCCGTTCCTGATTGCCTCGAAGCATGATCACGCGGAAGCCGAGCTTGCCGACCGCGTAGTCGAGCTCGGCGATTGCCTGAGCCGGAGTCCGGGCGGGGATGATCGCCGCGGGCGCCATGCGGCTGCGGTAGGGCGCGAACATGTCGGCCGTCATCCAGTTGTAGGCGCGCGCGGCGTGGCCGTGCAGCTCGTCCGGCTGGATGCTGTTGATCGTGAGGCCGAAGCTCGGGTAGATGATGGCGAAATCGATGCCCAGCTCCGGCAGGCGCTCGTTCAGCAGCGCGGGGAGCAGCGCGGTGGCCTTGTCGCGCGTGTTGGCCGTGACACCCCACCAGATCGCGCGGCGCAGCCGCTTGTGCTGGCGCTCGGGCCAGTCGCTGCGATACCACTCGTCGTTGCGTCGCCACAGCGCGCGGACCTCGTCGACGGCTTGCGCGCCGCCGACGTCGCGCAGATATTCGAGAAATACCGGGATCGGCTCTAGCCAATGGCCGTCGCCGTCGATCACGGGATGCCCGAGCTCGGCCCGGATATCCGCTGGGGAACGCTTCATGGCTTCCTCCTCCCTGCTACTCTACACACCATGACACTCAATAGCCGGCGGCGTCAATTGCTCCTCGGTGGCACTGCTGCATTGCTCGCGCGGCCGTTCCGGGCACGGGCGCAAGGCCTGTCGAGCCGCCCGGTGCGCATCATCCTCGGCCAGACCGCGGCCACGACCCCCGACCTTCTCGCGCGCACCCTCGCCCCGCGCATGCAGGCGAAGTGGAACCAGCCCTTCGTGGTGGAGAACCGCGGCGGCGCGGGCGGCGCCATCGGGCTGGACGCGGTGGCGAAGGCGCCGCCCGACGGCCACACCATCACCATCAGCGTCAACTCGACCCTCACGCTGCCGCTGTTCTTCAAGATCGACTTCGACATCCTCAACAGTTTCACGCCGATCACTCTCGTGGCGCAGAACATCTTCGCGCTGGCGGTGCATCCGTCCGTGCCGGCGAAGAACTTCGCCGAGTTCTTCGACTGGGCGAAGCGCGCGGGCCCGAAAGCGAACTACGGCTCGCCCGGCAACGGCACTCACCACCACCTCCTGATGGAGTCGCTCAAGCTGCGCACCGGCCTCGAGCTCACGCACATCCCTTACAAGGGGTCGGCGCCCGCGTTTACCGACCTCATGGGCGGCCAGATCGCCACCATGTTCGTGCCGCTCGGCACGGCCCTTACGCTCGGCGGCTCCGGCAAGATCCGCCCGATCGCGGGCTCGGCGCGCGAGCGCTCGCCGCTCGCGCCGGAGCTCGCGTCGCTGCACGAGCAGGGCGTAAAGGATTTCGACTACTACTCGTGGTTCTCGGCCTGGGGGCCGGCCGGCATGGCGCCGGGCGTCGTCGCCCGGTACAACGCCGCGTTCCGCGAGATCCTGGCAGAGCCGGAGGTGCGGGACCTGCTCGCCAAGCACGGCGCGACGCCGCGCGTCAGCGCGCCGCAGGAGCTCGACCGGCTGAACCGCGAGGACTACGCCGCGCTCGCGAAGCTCGTCAAGGACGCGAAGATCAAGGGCGATTGACGCTCGCCCCCGGCCGGTTACCGGTGCAGCGCCGCGGGGCTGAGCTTGCCGCCTTCTTCGTGCTCGACCAGCACCCGTTCCGGGTCCTCCGCTTCTTCGGCGTTCTCGCGGTCGAGCATGCGGCGCATCCGCGCCTCGTCCAGCTCCCCGCACCAGCGCCCGACGACGACCGTGGCGACGCCGTTGCCGACCAGATTGGTGAGCGCGCGCGCCTCGGACATGAAGCGGTCGATGCCGAGGATCAGGGCGAGCCCCGCGACCGGCACGTGGCCCACGGCCGAGAGCGTGGCGGCGAGGACGATGAAGCCGCTGCCGGTCACGCCGGCCGCCCCCTTGGACGTGAGCAGCAACACCCCGAGCAGCGTGAGCTCCTGGACGAGCGTCAACGGCGTGTTGGTGGCCTGCGCGATGAACACCGCCGCCATCGTGAGGTAGATCGAGGTCCCGTCGAGGTTGAAGGAGTAGCCGGTCGGGATCACGAGTCCCACGACCGACTTCTTGACGCCCAGGTTCTCCAGCTTCGCGATCATGCGCGGCAGCACCGACTCGGACGACGAGGTGCCGAGCACGATGAACAGCTCCTCCTTGATGTACTTGATGAACTTCCAGACGCTGAAGCCGTGCAGCCTGGCGATGATTCCCAGCACCACGAAGATGAAGAACAGGCAGGTCGCATAGAAGACGCCCATCAGCTTGGCGAGGGAGAGCAGCGTGCCGACGCCGTACTTGCCGATGGTGAAGGCCATGGCGCCGAACGCGCCGACCGGCGCCACGCGCATGATGATGCCGACGATGCCGAACAGGATGTGCGAGACCTTGTCGATGAGCTCGAACACCGGCTTGCCCTTGGCGCCGAACGCGTGCAGGGCGAAGCCGAAGAGCACCGAGAACAGCAGCACCTGCAGAATCTCGCCCTTGGCGAAGGCGTCCACCACGGTGTTGGGAATGACGTTCAGCAGGAAGTCGGTGGTCGACTGCATCTTGCCCGGCGCCGCGTACTGCGCGACGGACTTGGTGTCGAGGCTCGCCGGGTCGACGTTCATTCCGGCGCCGGGCTGCAGGATGTTGATCATGAAGAGGCCCACGATCAGCGCGAGGGTGCTCACCGCCTCGAAGTAGAGCAGCGCGTAGCCGCCGGTCTTGCCGACGGTCTTCATGCTTTCCATGCCGGCGATGCCGACCACGACGGTGCAGAAAATGATCGGCGCGATGATCATCTTGATCAGCTTGATGAAGCCGTCGCCGAGCGGCTTCATCGCGGAGCCGGTCTCCGGGTAGAAGTAGCCGAGCAGGATGCCGACCACGATCGCCACCACCACCTGGAAGTAGAGGCTCTTGTAGAGAGGTTTTTTCATGGGGTTAGTCCGTGGGCAGGCCCTGTACTCGGAACAGCTCCGCCAGGTGCGGGCTCATGGGCAGGTTGAGCCGCACGCCCGACGGCAGAGGTCTCAAAAACCACTTTTCGTAGATCGCGACGATCTCGCGGCTCTCGGCGAGCCGGGCGAACGCCCGCTCGACCACGGCCGCGAAATCCGGATCGTCCTTGCGCAGCATGAGGGCGTAGTCGGCATAGGTCAGGAACTCTCCGACCACGCGGTAGGCGCTCCCGGACTTCGTATCGGCGAGCATGCCGTAGAGCTGGACGTCGTCGTCGGCGAGCCTGGGAATCGCCTGCGCCTGAACCGTGCCGCGCGTGAGCACGACCGTCTTGCCGTGCAGGTCGCCGAAATATCGGATGCCGCTGTCCCGGCGCACCAGGAGCTTCGTCCCGGTCACGAACATGGTGGGCGAGAACGCGGCGACCTTGCGCCGCTCGAGGTTGTTGGTGGTGGAGCCGCACTCCAGGTCGGCGAATTCTCGCGATAGCCGATGCGCAGCATCCCGCTCTCGTTCACCTTCTTCAGCGTGCCGGTGTAGGGCACGACGAATGCGTTGCGCTGTCCCCAGGCGGGCTCCAGCAGGCAAAGCGCGAGCGCCGCTGCCGTGAGCGCCGTCAGGACCGGCGAAAGCATCGGCAAATACTGGCATCATTGGTTTGCATGCACAACAGCTTTGCGCGCAAGCCGCTGCCCGAACGCTTCTGCAACCTGGAGCGGCTGCTCGCGGCGATGGAGGCGCGCGGGCTCGATGGCCTGGTGCTTTCGAGCCCGCTCGACGTTTTCTACCTTTGCGGGTTCAACGGCATCGCGCACAAGGCCGACGAGCCCCGGCCCTATGCCGTCGTGCTTTCGCGGCACGCGCCGGATCATCCGATCGTGGTGCTCGCCGACTACTACCTCGCGACCTTCCTCTCCCAGCCGAGCTGGGTGCGCGACATCCGGCCGTTCCGCGCGGTGATGATGCCGCTCGACCGTGCGCCGCAGCGGCACGACATAGACCGGTTCATTCCCCGGGCTGCAGCCGCGATCGACTGGGTGCGCAACGCGCGCGAGCGCTACGCGTTCGACATGGCCTCGGCCCTGCGCGGCGCGCTCGCCGACCTTCATCTCCAACATAGCCGGATGGGGTTAGACGATCTCGCGCTCGGGTCCCGGCTGGGGTTGGAATCTTCATCGGTAGTGGATGCGTACGACACGCTCATGTATGCGCGCGCGGTCAAGACGCCCACGGAGATCCAGCTTCTGCGCCGCGCCACCGCGCTCAATCGCGAGGCGATCGAGCGCACCGTCAAATCCTGGGAAAAGGGCATGCGCTGGCGGGCGCTGAACCGCGCCTATCATCGCGCGGTGGCGGATCTCGGCGGTTTCGTGCGCGACCCGGGCGCGATGGTGTGGGGTCATCCGCGCGGAGCCGAGGCCGCGCTCACGCTGCAGACCGGCCTCGAAGACTTCGAGGTGGAGCGCGGCATGCACGTCATGTTCGACTGCCACGGTACGCTCGACCTTTATTGCTGGGACGGCGGCAAGACGTGGGTGGTCGGCGGCGAGCCTGGCGCCGAAGGCAAGCGCAACCTTCGCGCTACGGCGCAGGTCGCCGAGCAGCTCGTTGCAGAAATGAAGCCCGGGCGCCGGCCGAGCGAGCTTCAGGGCCGGGGCCGCGATCTCTATCGGAAGGCGGGCGTCGCCGAAGCCGATGCCGCCATCGTCTTCTTCCACGGTCTCGGCCTCTCGCACATGGACGTCGAGCAAGCCACCGCCGATTGGCGCTTCGAGGCGCGAATGGTCGTGCCGCTGCACATGGTCTATCCCGGCGGAGAAAGCAGCCGGGCGTGGCTCGAGGAGGTGGTTCTCATCACCGAGCAGGGCGGCGAGCCGCTCTTCGGCTGGGGCTACGAGCCGCTCCTCGCGTAAGCGCGGCCACAAAATACGAAACCCCGGTGCTGGGGGCACCGGGGTTTCGCGTGCTGCGTACAACGGGTGCTGCGGGGTACTGCCTACTGCTAGGGAGCCTTTACGCCGCGTTGCTGACGCGACGAGGCGCCGCGACCGCGCTGCGGTCGAGCACCTGCAGGTCGCCGGAGAGCTCCGCGCCTTCCTCGACCTTGATCTTGGCGTAGCGGATCTTGCCCGACACGCGCCCCGTGGCGTGGATGATGAGCTGCTTGCGCACGGTCAGCTCGCCCTCGAACTTGCCGTGCACTTCGGCGTTGTCCACCGCGATCGTGCCCTGGAACACGCCGTTCTCGGTGATCTCGAGCACGCGCGAGTCGAGCGTCGCCTCGATGCGCCCCTCGACCACCAGGGTGTCGCAATCGCTGATCTCGACGCCCTTGATCTTGATCTGCGGGCCGACGACGAGCTTCGCTTCCTTGCGCTCGTCGGCTGCGGGGCGCTGCTCCGCGCGGGTTTCGGTGGGCATGGGCGCTGCGGCATTGGGAGTCGCGGGCGCCGGGTTGATTGGTTGGTTTTGTGGCCGGAACTGACCTTCTTCGCGCCGGCGGAAGAACCCGTCTTTCTGTAGCACTGTGTACTCCCTAGTCGTAGTAAAAGATGGGACAGCGAGTACTGGGACGCACGATCCGTGCCTGTCTCAGCCTGGGGATAACTCTTTGACTGAAAACGCTTAGGGGTTTTGGTCTGGCCGCGACTGTCGGTGTATGGCGACAGCGAACTTGCGTTGCAAACCTAAACCGTTGTCTAAGCTACGGATACACCTGTCGTCGCCAAACTACGGTTGGCTTCCTCGAAGTAACGAAGCGTCTTCGCCGAGTCGTGGGGTTGCTCGGCAAGCGTCTCCGCGTCCCACTCGCTGCGCTGGGCGGCGAAGAAGTCGCCGCCGTAAATGTGGATCGCGCCGGTGAGGCGCGCGATCGGGTTGGTCACCGAGTGGATGATCTCGCGGCCGAGCGGCGCCGCATCGCGCTCGCCCAGCGACTGGGCGCCGGCAGCTTCGACTCTGCCGTCGGGAAGCCGGCGCCAGAAGATGTTGTCCTCGCGTCCTGTGTAGATGCCGATCACCGCCCACATGTGATGGTTGTGCGGGGGGACGGTCATGCGGGGAGCCCAGACCACGTTGAGGATCGTCAGGTCCGCCGAGCGGTAGAGGCTGCCGATGCCCGCCCGAGTCGGTTCTCCCAATCCTTTCAAAACACTACGCGGCTCCTGGAGCGCCCGGGCGAGCACCTCGCGCACCGCCTTGTGCGACGGCTCGGCGGCGTGCGCCGACTGGCAGTCGGCGATGAAACGCTCCAGCGCGAACATGGCGGGGCGAGTCTACGCCGAAAATTCGCGCAGCAGCCGGCCGGGGTGCGCGCGTCCGTCGAGGCGCACCCCGTTCACCCACACGCCTTCGACGCCGACCGCGGCGGTCGTGAGGCGAGGGTGGCCGCCCGGGAGGTCGAACACCCTCTGCTTCGGGCCCCGGTTCACCTTTGCCGGGTCGAAGAGCAAGAGGTCGGCGTAGTACCCGGGTTTTAACGCGCCGCGCTCCCGGATGCCGAATACGCTCGCAGGGTGGCTGGTGAGCCGCCGCGCCGCCTCGGCGAGGGTAAGCGCGCCGCGCTCGCGCACCCAGTGGCCGAGGAGGTGCAGGCCGAAGCCGGCGTCGTTGAAGAAGGTGAGGTGCGCCCCGGCGTCGGAAAGCGACACCAGGCTCGCCGGATGGCGCAGCATCCGACCGACCGCCTCCTCGTCGGAGTTGAGCAGCAGGGCGCTGAACACCGTTCGCAGGCCCTCCTCGAGCGCGAGGTCGAGCATGTAGTCGAGCGGGTCGGCGCCGGCTTCGCCCGCGAGCTCCCCGACCGAGCGCTGCTCCACGCCGCGGCGAGCGGACTCGATCACGTGCACCTTGTCCCATTGGGCGTTGAAGAGGCGAAAGTGCGCGGGCCGCGCGAGCTCCTCGCGCACGCCGTCGCGGAAGCGCTTTTCGCCGAGCTTCGCTTCGTAGGCCGCGCCCTTCAAGGCGAGCGCCGGCTGCCAGGACTCCAGCCCCTCGAAGGTGTAGGGGGAACGCAGCGTGAAATCCATCGCGAGCGGGCAGCACGACACCGCCCCGACGAGGCGCCGGCCGCGCGCGTTGGCCTGGGCGATGGCGTCGAGGTCCGCGAACACCGCGTCGGGATTGGTGTTGCTGTGAAGCAGCGCCGCGACCACCACCGGCCGGGTCGATTCGGCGGCGAGCTCCTCGAGGAAGGAGATCCTGGTGTGGCCGCCCTTGGTGAGCATGAAGAGGCCATGTCCCGCATCCTTCAGGCTCGAGACCAGCGCGCGCAGCTCCTCGTCGTCGGCAAGGCGCGACGGCATCGGCAGCCCGCCCTCGCCGTTGTGCGCGGGCGAGGTGCTGGTGGAAAACCCGATCGCGCCCGCGCGCATCGCCTCCAGGAGAAGCTGCTTCATCGAATCCACCTCGGCCCGCGTCGCGGCGCGCCGGGTGGCCGCATCGCCCATCACGTAGGTGCGCAGCGCCGAGTGCCCCGCGAACACCGCGACGTTCACCGCTGCGCCCTGGCGCTCGAGCATGTCGAGGTACTCGGGGATCGTTTCGAACTGCCAGCGGATGCCCTGCCGCAGCACCTCGAGCGACATGCCTTCCACCTGGGTGAGGTTGCGCATCACGAGCTCGCGGTCGCGGCGGCGGCACGGCGCGATGGTGAAGCCGCAGTTGCCGATCACCGCGGTGGTGACGCCGAGCTGCGGAGAGGGTGCCACGCCCGGGTCCCAGGTGATCTGGGCGTCGTAGTGCGTGTGGTTGTCGACGATGCCCGGCATCAGCGCGAGACCGCCGGCGTCGAGCGTGCTCGTCGCGGGTCCCTCGACCTTTCCCACCGCCGCGATGCGATCGCCCCGCACCGCCAGATCGCCGCGCATCGGCGCGCGACCGAGCCCGTCGAGAAGCAGCGCGTCGCGGATCACGAGGTCGTACATCGCGGCCAGTATACTGTCCTGAATCTCGATGGATCTGTTCGACCTCAAGGACAAGACGGCCGTGGTCACGGGCGGCGCGCGTGGCATCGGCGCCGCCACCGTGGCGCTGCTGCGCGGGTGCGGCGCGCGCGCCGTATCGCTCGACGTGACCGAGGGCTGCGACGTCACCGACGAGGCCGCGGTCAGGGCGGCGTTCGAGCGCATCGGCGAGATCGACATCCTGGTGAACAACGCCGGCCGCGCCGCGCGCAAACCTGCGACCGATTTGTCGGTCCAAGAATGGAACCAGGTCATTGACCTTAACTTGACCGCCACCTTTACCTGCTCGCGGCTCGCGCATCCCTACCTGAAGCGGCGTGGGGGCGGCGCGATCGTCAACCTGGCGTCGATCATGGGCTTCTCCGGCGGCATCTTTCCCAATGCCTCCTACCAGGCGTCCAAAGGGGGCGTCGTGAACCTCACGCGCGCGCTCGCGCTTGAGTGGGCGCAGGACAACATCCGCGTCAACGCGGTCGCGCCGACGTTCGTGCGCACCGACCTGACGGTGCCGATCTTCGGCAATCCGCAGATGCTCGAGAAGGTGATGGCGCATACGCCGCTCGGCAGGCTTCCCGAGGCGGAGGACATCGCCGCGGCGATCGCCTACTTGTGCAGCCCGGCGGCGCGCTGCATCACGGGCGTCACCCTGCCCGTCGACAGCGGGTATCTCGCAAGATAAGGAACGCCATGCAGATGATCGAGCACGAGCAGAAGGGCCACAAGGGCGCCTTCTTCGTCGAAGAGGAGGGCAAGCGGGTCGCCGAGCTGAGCTACACCATGGCGGGGACGAAGGCGATCATCGATCACACCGACGTCGACGATGCGCTGCGCGGCACGGGAACCGGAAGGAAGCTCGTCGCCGCCGCCGTGGACTGGGCGCGCGAGGAGGACCT
>DASXAO010000088.1:0-13134 GCA_036406675.1 Burkholderiales bacterium | reverse complement strand
TCGAGATAGCCGGGCGAGCCTGGCTGCACCCGGGCGTTGCCCGACTGCTGGAGCAGAAGCGGCAGCCAGCCGACTTCCAGCTGGGAACCCGAGCACACCACCAGGTTGGCGTTGCGCAGGCGCGCAATGAGGCTGGGCCGCGCCTCGATGTGATGCGGATCCTGGAACGCCGTAGTGGCGGAAACCGCCGACACCTTGTCGCCGCCGAGCTCGTGGGCGAGCGCCGCCCATTCGGGCTCGCAGGCGAAGACGTTGACCGCCGCCGACGCAGCCGTGGACAGTGCTATCGCGAAAGGGAAGAAAAGCCATTTCATGTGCGGCTCCTAGAACTTGTGCGCGCCGTGCGCGCCCAGGCTGACGATGTATTGGAGGAAGAGCTGGTTGTCGGGCTCGCCTTGGCGCGAGTAGTCGCGCGCGAGCTGCAGGCGCACGCGGCTGAACTCGCTGGGGCTCCAGTCGACCATTGCGCTGTGCCGCTTCGGTTTGTAGTCGGCGAGGATCGGGAAGCTCGCCGGCGCGAGCGCGCCGGAGTCGACCAGGCCGATCGTCGTCGTGCCCGAGCTCAGCTCGTCGTAGCGATAGCCGACGCGCCACTGCGGCATGAACTGGTAGACGCCTTGCAAATACCAGCCCGACTGGCTGCTCTTGTAGCCGTCGGTCAGCGCGGCGCCCGACGCATCGAACGTGAGGTCGCCGTCCTCCTTGCGGTTGAAGTACTCGCCCTGCAGCTTGAAGTTGGTCACCGTGTTGTTGCCGTTCGGCGCCCACTTCAGCACGCCGCTCAGCGCCCACAGCTTGCTCGAGCCGGTAAAGCTGTTGGTGATGCCGTTGAGCGGATCGTCATAAGCTCGGCCGCTCGGCGAAGTCTGGTAGAAGGAAAGCCCCGTCTGCCACGCCATGCTAGCGCCGAGGTCGCCGCCGAGATCGGTGAACACGTTGACCGATCCTGCGCCGTTCTTGCCGGCGGTCGCGCCCGGAAACTGCGCGCCGCGGCCGAGCTCGGCACCGACGTCGAAGTAGAGCTCGGTCGGCGCCACCCACTTCACCTGCACGCCGTCCTCGTGCAGCTGGCCGCCGAGGAATGCCTTCATCACCAAAGGCGCGTCGGTGAAGTCCCAGGCGTGGGCGTGGATCTGGTTCTGGTAGCCCACCGCCGAGAAGAAGCGGCCGGCCTTGATGGCGAAGCCGTTGGACAAAGCGAGCGTCTGGATGTAGGCCTCCTCGACGTCCACGCCGCTGCCGTCGGGCTGGATGGCCGCGATCAGCGAGCCGCGGAACAGGTGGTCGACGTTGGCGGAGAAGCCGAGCTCCGATTCGCCGAGGCTGAAGCCGCGCGGCGGCGGCGCCACCTCGCCCATCGACGGGACGAAGCCGTTGATGCGGTAGCTCGCCGGGTCCCGGCTGAGGTTGGAATAGACGCCGTTGAGAATCGCCGATATGGCCGGGTTGAAGGCGCTCTCGGATTGCGCCCGCGAAGCGGCCTGCGCCTGGCTTTCCTGCACGCGCTGCTCGAGCTGCTGCACCCGCTCCTCGAGGCGCTTCACCTCATCCGAAGTTTGCGCCTGCACGGGGCATGCCGCCGCGGTGAGCGCCGCGGCGTACCACCACTTCCAGTACATAGACTGCACTCCTCTGAACGATGACCGATGCGCGCCGAAGGATCAGACGCGCGCCTGAACCGGGTCAGAGAAGGGCGGGAGGACCTTGCGAAAGGAACGGCGGCGCTTCGGCGGTGCGCGGCCGGAACGTGTAAAAACGGAAGACGTGTCGATCCTCCGCCGGGGACTCGAACAGTGTCGGCGAATGCGCCGCGCATGCGGTAAGCGCGGCCAGAGCATCACAGAGCTTGGAACCGTCGGGCGACTTCTTGCCGGAGTGGCCGTCCCCGACATGGACCAGGCCGCCCTTTGAATCGACGTGCTGGATCGGATGCTGCAGCGCCGCCTGCCAGCCGGCGAGCAGCACCGCCGCAAGCAGCAGCCGCGCGAGTAAGGCCCGCAGGTCAGTTGGCGTGGACAGGGGCGAAAGTATTTGCCGAATCCGGCGCCTTTGCAATCACGCCGCTACTTGGAGAGGCACTCTTCCATGCCGGCGATGAAGATGTCCTTCGGCAGCTTCTTGCCGATAAACACCATGATCGACTGCTTTTTCTCGCCCTTGCCCCAGGGCTTGCCCATGTCGCCGCCCATCATCATGTGCACGCCCTGGAACACCACGCGCCGAGGGTTGCCCTTCATCCACAGCACCCCCTTGTAGCGCAGCAGGTCCGGGCCGTAGACCTGGATCATCCCCGAGAGGAACTGCTCGAGCTTCTGACCGTCGAAGGGCTTGTCCGCCTTGAACACGAACGACTCGACCTGGTCGTGGTGCTCGTGGTGGCTGTCGACCAGGAACTCCGGGTCGAGCTGCAGGATCGCGTTCAGGTTGAAGCCGCGGATGTCGAGCACCTCCGCGATCGGCGCGTCGCCGAAGTGGATCTTCTTGATCGGCGCCCGCGGGTTCATCCGCTTCAGCCTTTTCGAGAGGCTTTCGCTTTCCTCTTGGGACACGAGATCGGTCTTGGACATGAGGATGCGGTCGGCGAACCCGACCTGCTCCTGCGCCTCGTGGAACTCGTCGAGCTGCTTCGGCGCGTGCTTGGCGTCGACCAGCGTGATGATCGAATCGAGCAGGTAGTAGTTGCCGATCTCCTCGTCGGTGAAGAAGGTCTGCGCCACGGGCCCGGGGTCGGCCATACCGGTGGTCTCGATCACCACGCGGTCGAACTTCAGGCTGCCCCCGTCGCGCTTCTCCTTGAGCGTGCCGAGGATGCGGATGAGGTCGCCGCGCACCGTGCAGCAGATGCAGCCGTTGTTCATCTCGACGATCTGCTCGTCGGTCTTCTCGATGATCTCGCTGTCGACGCCGGTCTCGCCGAACTCGTTCTCGATCACCGCGATGCGGTGGCCGTGGTCCTCCTTCAGGATCCGGTTGAGCAGCGTGGTCTTGCCGCTGCCGAGGAACCCGGTAAGGATCGTCACCGGCACCATGTTGCTGTCTTCCATGACTGCTCCTGGCGAAGGGCGGGATTATAAATCGGGGCCCGAGCCCGATTCAGGACCCGATAATCAGGGACGGACCACGTTTTTCACAGGAGATCGAGCTGGTCCCGGGTGGGATCCACGCGGGTGGGCCGGCCTGCGGCGCCTTTCTCCACTCTCCGCCCTAGCGTCAGTGAGACTGCTTTCTTGAAGTCGTGAGATCCGAATACGTATCCACCGTTTGTCGCTTTCCGGATCTCTGTAACCAGGGGGGCGCCCAGCTCAGAGCCAAACATTTCTCTGTAAGCCGCTTGGCGCTCGCCGGGATCTCGGCCCAGTGCGACATATTGGTCGTGTGGCGTGATAAGCGACGAGGGCTCACCTCTCCCGTTTGCTGCGTAGCTCGACCAGCGGTACTCGTCGGGGCGCCGCGCCAGGCCAGCGCGCACAGGATTAAGCTCGATGTAGCGATAGCAGGAAAGCAAGTAGCCTTCCGACTGCACCAAACACGACTTGAAGCGACTCTCCCAAAGGTAACCCGACCGCCGGTAGTTCTTGTTTATGTACTGAGCATGCAGCTGGGCAATGGACTTCATGAGGAGAGCACATCCTGGTGCCGCCCTCGCCGTGAGTAGCAAATGCAAGTGATTGCCCATCAGGCAATACGCGTGCAGCTCGCAACCTGCGCGAGGCAGGAGACGGGCCAGGTGAAAGAGATAAAAGGAGCGGTCCTCATCCTCAAAAAAGCACGCCGATCGGTTGTTGCCGCGGTGAATCACGTGCACCGCTACCCCGGGCAACATTAGTCGAGCGCGCCTTGGCATGGCTGGTCAACGGGCGTGCGGAATGGCCGTTGACCGAGAAAACGTGGTCCGTCCCTGATTTGGGGGTTCACTGATTTGGGGGTTCAGGACTTCACCAGCAGCAGGCCCTTGAGGTATTCGCCCTCGGGGAACTCGAGCGCGACGGGATGATCGGCGGCGGCGCCGAAGCGCTCGACGATCTTGGCGTCGGCGCCGGCGTCGAGCGCGGCGCCGGCGACGATCGACTGGAAGAGCTCCGCCGACACCCCGCCCGAGCACGAGAAGGTGGCGAGCAGACCGCCCGGGGCGAGCAGCTTGAAGGCGAGCAGGTTGATGTCCTTGTACGCGCGCGCGGCGTTCTTCACCTGCGCCGCGCTCGGCGCGAACTTCGGCGGATCGAGGATCACCATCTGGAATTGCGCCGCCCGGTCGCGCAGGGTGCGCAGCTGCGCGAACACGTCGCCCTGCACGAATTGCACTTTCGAGGCGTCGAACGGGTTCGCGGCCAGGTTCTCGCGCGCCACTTCGAGCGCGGGCGCCGAGCTCTCGATCGCGGTGATCCTGCTCGCGCCGCCGGCGAGCGCCGCGATAGAGAAGCCGCCGGTGTAGCTGAAGCCGTCGAGCACCTCGCGGCCCGCCGCGAGCTCGCGCACGCGCTGCCGGTTCTCGCGCTGATCGAGGAAAAAGCCGGTCTTCTGGCCCTGCTCGACGTCGACGCGGAAGTTGAGCCCATACTCGACGATCGGGCAGCGCGACGCGTTGCGGTTGCCGCGCGCGAAGCCCACCCGAGCGGGCAGCGCCTCGAGCTTGCGCACCTCGGCGTCGGAGCGCTCGAAGATCGCCTCGGCCGCGGTGAGCTCGGAGAGCGCGTCGAGGATCGGGTCGCGCCAGCGCTCGACGCCGGCGGCGAGGAATTGGGCCACCAGCACGTCGGCGTAGCGGTCGACGATCAGGCCGGGCAACCCGTCGGACTCGCCGTGCACCAGGCGCAGCGCGTTGGTGTGGCGCCGGGCCGGCAGCGCTTCGCGCAGCGCGAGCGCGCGCTCGACGCGCCGGCGGAAGAAAGCGGCGTCCACTTCCTCGTTCGGGTCGAAGGTCCACACGCGGGCGCGGATCTGCGACTTCGGGCTGTACGCCGCGCGCCCCAGCGCCTTGCCGGAGGCGTCCTTGATGTCGACCGTGTCGCCCGTGCCGGGCTTGCCCGATACCTTTTCCACCGCGCCCGAGAAAAGCCAGGGATGGCGCCGCCGCAGGGACTTCTCGCGCCCCTTCTTGAGGACGAGGGCGCTCATTTGGGCGCGGCCTTCTTGCGCGCGCGCGGATGCGCGGCGTCGTACACCTTCGCCAGCGCCTGGAAATCGAGATGCGTATAGACCTGCGTAGTGGCGATGCTGGCGTGCCCGAGCAGCTCCTGCACCGCGCGCAGGTCCTGCGAGGACTGCAGCACGTGGGTGGCGAACGAGTGACGCAGCATGTGCGGATGGACGCGCTGGCCGAGCCCGCGCCGCCGCGCCCAGGCGCGCAGCCGTGAATTGACCACCGTCGGTGCGATGCGGCGGCCGCGCCCGCCGACGAAGAGCGCGCGCTCCCCCGGCGCGGCGAGCTGAGCGCGGCTCGCGATCCAGGCGTTGAGCGCCTCGCGCGCCTTGGCGCCGACGGGCACCGTGCGCGTCTTCGATCCCTTGCCGGTGACGGTGACTTCCGCTTCGCGCAGATCGAGGCGGCCGTCGTCCACGTTGAGCGCGATCAGCTCGCCCAGGCGCAGACCGGACGAATACATGAGCTCGAACATCGCCGCATCGCGCAGGAGCTGCGGGCTTCCCGGCCTTTCGTCGAGCAAACGCTGCGCCGCCTCGACCGAAAGCGCCTTGGGAAGCGGCCGCGGCGCCTTGGGCGCACGCACGCCGACCACCGGATTCGCGCCGAAGCCGTGGTGCCGTACCAGCCAGTGGTAGAACCCGCGCCAGGCGGAGAGCATCAGCGCGAGCGAGCGCGGGCCGAGGCCGCGCGAATGCATCACCGCGACGAAGCGGCGTACCTGCGCCGGTTCCAGCTCGGAAAATGAATGGTTGGGAAGAAGCTGTGCAAGCAGCTTCAACGCATGACCATAATTGGTCAGCGTGGCCGGCGAGAGCCGGCGCTGATGCCGCAGGGCATCGAGGTACTCCCGGGCTAGAGCCGCGCCGTCACTCCGGCCGCGCATAGCTCGCCGATGCGACGAAGGTAGAGCGTCCCCATCTCGGGGAAGAAGCGCTGCGGATCCTCGCTGCCGAGCGCGAGAAGGCCGAACGGAGGGCTCATTTTCCCGTCGACGCCGATCGGCACGAGCGCGAGCGAGCGCACGTGCTCGGCAGCTTCCCCGAACCACGGCGCGAACACGCTGCCCGCGGCGGGCCCGCAGTGCGGCGCCGGCATGCCTTCGGCCTGCTGGCGCTGCGCCTCGCTCACCGCCTCGGCCTCCTGGAAGTCCGCCGGGACGGACTTGCCCCACACCCGCAGCGCCACGTGCGGGACGGCGAAGTCCTCGCGCAGGTGGAAGTACAGCGAATGCGCGAGCGCGGGGAAATCGCGCGCCCCGGCGAGCGCTACGGACAGGCGATGCACCTTCTCGCCGATGGCGTCGTTCTCCTCGGCGAACTTGATGATCTCGGCGAGCTTGCCCTCGAGCAGCTTGACCTTCTCGCGCAGCGCCACGGTCTGGCGCTCCGAGAGCGCGATCGCGCGGCCGCCGTACGGATGCGGCACGTAGATCGTCTCGAGGAGGTCGGGGTGCTGGTCGAAGAACTTGGGGTGCGTGCGCAGGAACCGGGCGATATCGTCGTTCGTCATCGGGCTGTTGTCGTTATGGAATCACACGTCCAGGGAGCCTTCGTACACCGTTTCGGCAGGGCCTTTCATCCACACCGGATTGTCACCGCCGGCCCAAGAGATGGTCAACGCTCCGCCGCGGGTTTCGACCCGCACCGGCGAGTCGAGCAGCCCGCGGGCAACGCCGGCGACCACCGCGGCGCAGGCGCCGGTGCCGCACGAGAGCGTCTCGCCCGCGCCGCGCTCCCACACGCGCAGCGCGACACGGTGCCGATCGTGCACCTGCATGTAGCCGGCGTTCACGCGGTTGGAGAAGCGCGCGTGGCGCTCGAGCAGCGGCCCCTGCGTGCCTACGGGCGAGGACTCCACGTCTTTCACGACCTGGACGGCGTGCGGATTTCCCATCGACAGAACGGCGAGCTCCACGGTGTCGCCGCCCACCGTCAGCTTTTCCCACTGCGGGTTCGTGGGCGCGCCCATGTTTACGGTCACCTCGCCGTCGGCTTCCAGGCGCGGGTAGATCGTCCCGCCGAGGGTCTGGACGCGCAGCTCGCGCTTCGTGCTGAGGCCCTTGCCGTGGACGAACTTCACGAAGCAGCGCGCGCCGTTGCCGCATTGCTCGACCTCGCCGCCGTCGGCATTGAAGATGCGGTAGCGAAAGTCGCTGTCGCGCCCGCCCGGCTCGACCACCAGGATCTGGTCGCAGCCGACGCCGAGATGCCGGTCGGCGACGCGCTGGAGCTGCGCGCGCGAGAGGCTGAACGGCTCCCTCGTGGCGTCGATGACCACGAAGTCGTTTCCGGCGCCGTGCATCTTGGTGAAGGCGAGCTTCATCCGAGCGCGGCCTCGATCCGGGCGCAGATGCGGTCGACCGAGCCGTCGTCGAGCTGAGGATGGATCGGAAGCGAGAGCACCGCCCTCGCCGCCGCCTCGGACTCGGGGAAGGACGTGCCCCGGTTCGCGGCCTCGAACGCGGGCTGCCGGTGCAGGGGGGTGGGATAGAAAATCGACGCTTCGATGCCGTCGCCTGCGAGCGCCTCGCGGATGGCGTCGCGCCGGCCGCTGCGCACGGTGAACTGCTGATAGACATGCGTGCCGCGCGCGTCCTCGACGGGCGGCTGCACGCCTTTCAGCTTCTGCCGGTAGCGTTGCGCCACGCGCCGGCGCGCGGCGTTGAATTGGTCCAGCCGCCGCAGCTTGACCCGCAGCACCGCCGCCTGGATCTCGTCGAGGCGGCTGTTCCAGCCCACGCGCTCGTGCCGGTAGGCCTCGCGGCTGCCGTGATGGCGCAGCATCCTCAGCGTCCTGTCGTGGTCCGGATTGCCGGTGGTGATCATGCCTGCGTCACCCGCCGCGGCCAGGTTTTTCGTCGGATAGAACGAGAAGCATCCGAAGTCGCCCCAGGCGCCCGCCCGCCGGCCCTGGTAGACGGCGCCGAGGGCCTGCGCGCAGTCCTCGATGAGGAGGACGCCGCGGCTGCGGCAGAGCTCGGCGATCCGGCCGAGGTCGGCGCACTGGCCGAAAAGATGGACCGCAATGACGGCCCGGGTCTTTTGCGTGATGGTCCCCGGCAGGGAATCGACGCACAGATTGAAGGTACCGGCATCGATGTCGGCAAAGACGGGGGTCGCCCCGGTGTACGAAACGGCCTCGGCGGTGGCGAAGAACGTGAACGCCGGCACGACCACTTCGTCCCCGGCGCCGATGCCCGCCGCCACGAGCGCCAGGTGCAGCGCGTCGGTGCCGGAATTGCAGCCCACCGCGTGCCGCGCGCCCACATACGACGCCACCTCGCGCTCGAGCGCTTCGCCCTCCGGTCCGAGGACGTAGCGGCCCGACGCGAGCACGCGGCTCACCGCGGCGTCGATCTCGTCCTTGAGCAGGCGGTACTCGCCCGCCGGGTCTGCCATCGGAATGGAATTCGCCGCGTTCATCCAAACTTGCGCAGGCGCTCGCGCACCAGCCGGCCGACTTCCAGCGCGAGACCGAGCGCCTGGCGGCCGCTCTCGCCGTCGACGACGGTGGCCGGGTTTCGCTCGATCGCCTTCACGAAGGCCTCCGCCTGAGACGCCAAGGCGTCGCCGGCATGAGTTTCCTCCCGCTCCTCGATCGCGCCCTGGACCTGGCCGACGTAGCGCAGGCTCCCGGCCTGCAGGTCGGCCGACACGTAGAGCCCGGACTCGAACACACGGAGCTTGCGCACCGGCACCTGGCTGACCCGGCTCGCGGAAAGGTTCGCGACGCGGCCGTCGGCGAATTCGAGGCGCGCGGTCGCGATGTCGATCTCCTGCGTCAGGACGCGAAAGCCGCAAGCGCTCAAGTCGCTCACCTCGGAGCCTGCCAGCGCGAGGCACAGATCGAGGTCGTGGATCATGAGATCGAGCACTACGTCGACGTCCGCGCCGCGCCGCTTGAACCCCGAAAGGCGTTCGGCTTCGATCAGCAGCGGCCGCCGCACGCGCGCGGCGAGCGCGCGAAATGCGGCGTTGTGGCGCTCCACGTGGCCGACCTGGAGCACCCGGTTCTTCTTCCTCGCCCGCGAAATCAAGTCATCCGATTGCGCAAGATCGGTGGCGATGGGCTTTTCCACGAGCACGTGCAGGCCGGCGTCGAGGCAGGCGCCCGCGACCTCGTGGTGGCGGTCGGTGGGCACCGAGACCACGACCGCATCGGCGAGCTCGAAGGTGTCTCGGTAGTCAAGAAAGGCCGGGCAGCCGAGCTTCTGCGCGAGCGTTTGCGCGCGCGCGGGCTCGATGTCCGCCACGCCGATGAGCCGGCAGTCGCTGCGTGCGGCGAATTTCTCCGCGTGGTAGCTGCCCATGTGGCCCACGCCCGCGACCGCGACCCTCAATAGAATTTTGCTTCCCCTTCGGGGCGGGTCTTGAACCGCTTGTGCATCCAGAGGTACTGCTCGGGCATCTCCAGCACGCGTTCCTCGATGAAGGCCAGCATGCGCCGCGCGTCGGCCTTGTCGTCGCCGGTCGGAAAGCCTTCCCACGCCGGGTAGAGCCGCGCGACATAGCGGCCGTCGGGGAGCATGCGCGTGACGCAGGGTACGACTCGGGCGCCGGTGATCCGGGCAATATACGACAGTCCGACGGTGGTCGCGGCGGGCACGCCGAAGAACGGCACGAACACCGAGGCCTTGGGACCGAAATCCATGTCGGGAAGGTAGTAGAAGGATTCGCCCGCCTGGACGGCGCGCAGGATCTTGCGGACGCCCGCCTGCCGCGGATAGATCGCGCCGCCGAAGCGCAGCCGCCCGGCATGCAGCAGCCGGTCGAGCAGCGGATCCTTCTGGCGCGAATACATGCTGGCCATGCGCGGCCATTGCTTGGCGAGCCGGATACCGCCGGCGTCCAGGCCGAGAAAATGCGGCGCCAAGAGCACGATGCGCTGCCCCGCGACGGCCTGAAGATGCTCGAAGCCCTCGATCCCGACCAGCGCCTCCACCCGCTCGGGTGCCGACCACCAGAGGATCCCCCGATCGATGAAGCTGCGCAGGAACGCGCGGAAGTGCGCCCGCGCGATCGCCTCCCGCTCCGGCCCGCTCATCCGAGGGAAGCACTTGGCCAGATTGATGCGCGTCACCTTGCGCCGCTCCGGGATGAGCCAGAAGACGACCGCTCCCATGGCCTCGCCGATCGCCGCCACTGCGCGAAAGGGCAGGAAGCGCACGAGCCACATGAAGGCCACGAGGGCGCGGCCGAGCAGTCGGCTAAGCAGGGCGCGCTCCTCTCGGCACCTTGTAGCGGTTGTAGCTCCAGAGGTATTGGCCCGGGGATTCGCGCACCAGGTCCTCGAGCGCGCGGTTCAGCCGCCGGGTGGCGGATTCCCCCTCGAGTTTTTCGGGAAACGGCTTGACCCGAAGCTCGTAGCCCCGCCCGCGTGGCAGCCTGCATCCGAAGACGAGGAAGCAGCGCACCCCTTCGCGCTCGGCGAGCCGGGCGGCGAGCGTCATGGTGTACGCAGGGCGGCCGAAGAACTCGGCCCAGTCGCCTTCGCCTTCGCCGGGCACCTGGTCGGGCAGGAAGCCGACCGCCTCGCCGTCGCGCAGCGCCTTGAAGATCGCGCGCACGCCGCTTACGTCGGCCGGCACGAGGCGCACGTTCGGGCGGTTACGCCCTTCGCGCATGAGGGGCTCGAGCCAGCCCAGCTTGGGCGGCCGGTAGAGCACCGTGATCGGGATATGGAGCGCGGCGTATTGCGCCGTCACTTCGAAGCAGCCCATGTGCGGCGTGAGAAAGAGCACGGGCTTTTTCTCCTCGTGCGCGGCGAGCGCCTCGTCCAGGCCCTGGACCTTGCGCACCATCGCGGCAACGTCGGCTTGCGAGCGGAACCAGATTGCGGGCAGCTCGGCGACCATCTTGCCCGCCGCGGCGATGGCCTCGCGCCGGGTGCGCGCGTCCGTGTAGCCGGCCTGCCGCAGATTGGCGCGCAGGTTCCTGCGATAGGTGGGGGATATCCCATAGATCGTCCAGCCGAGGACGCTTCCCAACGCGTGCAACAGCGGCAGCGGCAGCTTCCCGGCGAAACGCAGGAGAACGCTGGGGAAAGACAAGATTTTGGTATCCTTGCGCCATCCCACAAGAAGGCGCACGCAATGAGCGAATTTCTGTTTACTTCCGAATCGGTGTCCGAAGGGCATCCGGACAAGGTCGCCGACCAGATCTCCGACGCGGTGCTCGACGCGATTCTAGCCCAGGACCCCCGCTCGCGCGTCGCCGCCGAGACGCTGGTAAAGAACAACCTCGTGGTTCTGGCCGGCGAGATCACCACCAACGCGCGGGTGAACTTCGACGCGGTCGCGCGCAAGACCATCCAGCGCATCGGCTACACCGATCCCAAGATCGGCTTCGACACCCATACCTGCACGGTCATCGTCGCCTACGGCGAGCAATCGCGCGACATCGCGCAGGGCGTCGACGAAGGCAAGGGCCTCGACCTCGACCAGGGCGCTGGCGACCAGGGCCTGATGTTCGGCTATGCCTGCGACGAGACGCCCGAGCTGATGCCGATGCCGATCTACCTCTCGCACCGGCTGGTCGAGCGCCAGGCCGAGGTGCGCCGCGACGGCCGCCTGCCGTGGCTGCGGCCCGACGCCAAGTCGCAGGTCACCATGCGCTACGCCGCGCACGGCAAGCCCGAATCGATCGAGACGGTGGTGCTCTCCACCCAGCATGCGCCCGGCCTCGCGCACAAGCAGATCGAGGAGGCGGTGATCGAGCAGATCATCAAGCCGGTGCTGCCGAAGAACATGGTGAAAGGCAAGGTGCGCTATCTGGTCAACCCGACCGGCGCCTTCGAGATCGGCGGGCCGACCGGCGACTGCGGCCTCACCGGCCGCAAGATCATCGTCGATACCTACGGCGGCTCGGCGCCGCACGGCGGCGGCGCGTTCTCCGGCAAGGACCCCTCGAAGGTCGACCGCTCCGCGGCATACGCGGCGCGCTACGTGGCCAAAAACATCGTCGGCGCCGGGCTCGCCTCGCGCTGCCTGGTGCAGGTTTCTTATGCCATCGGCGTGGCGAAACCGACCAGCGTAATGGTAACGACACACGGCACCGGCAAGCTCTCCGACGAAAAGCTGTCACAGCTCGTCGAGGCGAACTTCGACTTGCGCCCGAAGGGCATCATCCAGATGCTCGACCTCCTGCGGCCGATCTACGAGAAGACCGCCGCCTACGGCCACTTCGGACGGGAGGAACCCGAGTTCACCTGGGAAGCGACCGACAAGGCGCTCGCTCTCAAACAAGCCGCGTAGGCCGCTCATGAAGAATCTTGAGGAGGTACTGCGCGCGGCGGGCAACCCGGCGGCGATGCTGCGCAATTCGCAGATCGGCGCCTACGTCTATCCCGTGGTGCCCGGCGAGTTCTCCAACTGGCGCGACGAGCAGGCCGCCTGGCAGAAAAGCGCGGTGCTGTTCGACCAGTCGCACCACATGGTCGAGCAGTACGTGAGGGGCAAGGATGCCCTCAAGCTGTTCACCTACCTCGGCATGAACAGCTTCGCCAACTTCCCCGTCAACCGCGCCAAGCAGCTCGCGCCGTGCAGCTACGACGGCTACGTCATCGGCGACGGCATCCTGTTCCACCTGGAGAAGGACCATCTGGTGTTCGTCGGCCGCGCGCCGGCGGCAAGCTGGATCGAGTTTCACGCCAAGACCGGCGGCTTCAAGGTGACCACGGTGAAGGACGACCGCTCGCCCGGCAACACCAAGGGAAGCGCGGTGAAGCGGCGCAATTACCGCTTCCAGATCCAGGGACCGAATGCCTGGAAGGTGATCGAGAAGCTGAACGGCGGGCCCGTGCCCGAGATCAAGTTCTTCCACATGGGTCACATCAAGATCGGCGGCAAAAAGGTACGTGCCCTGCGCCACGGCATGGCCGGCGCTCCGGGTCTGGAGGTCTGGGGGCCGTATGAAGAGCGCGAGAAGATCCGCGCCGCGATTGTCGCCGCCGGCAAGGATTTCGGGCTGAAGGAGGTCGGCGCGCGCGCCTAC